>NZ_FNSQ01000005.1:2111384-2815179 GCF_900105205.1 Microbacterium hydrocarbonoxydans
GGTTTTTTCCCTCGCAATGCGTATGAGAGAGCGATAGTAAAAAACGTAAGGCTGGATCGAGAGCCTCAAAACTTCGGTCGCACCACAGGCTTCTACAGGTCTTCACTGTTAAACCGATAGACCACCAGTCTAAATGTCTCTTGCTGGTAGAGACCGCCTTCCTTGGGCATGATCCATCACAGCTGTGGGCTTCAGGAAGCTGACATTAGCGCTTGCCTCTTCCGGTTAAAGCGCTACTCGTGTTGGGTCGATCCGATATTGACGTGATTTGGTTCGGGGGTTCTTTGGGGAGGGGTTCTCACGAGAATCCTTTATCTACTCAAGGGAAAAACATGCACTCACCAGACCTCGCATCACTACTCAAGGATCTTCTTGCACTGGATGAAGAGCTAGAGAAGGCGAAAGAAGAAAATGCTGCTACCCATCATCAAGCTCAATGACCTCTCAAGCGCGGATGCTACGCCCTTGGCGTCTGATCCCGCAGTAGATGCCATCCTGGCCGTCAAGCACGCTCAGAAGATCACACAGGCCCATCTAGCGGCACTACAGACGATAGCTCCACTAGATGTCTCCCTAGTCGTGATGGGTGCCGATTGGAGGGGGAAACACCCAGTCCTAACCTACGCCGTCGAAGAGTACGACTTTCTAGAAATAGCTCGCCTCCCCACCACCCTCTACCGATATGCAGACTCTCCAGATGGAGCGTGGTTCGCAGACAACTACCTGAGCGCACGACTACACGGGAAGGGATTCCACACCGATCCCAAGATGTGGCGAATTCCATCTACTGAGAGAACGGTCCTGGCAAGAATACGTACCCGGTTCGGACGTTCATACTCCCCTGCCGAGTATGTCGTGCGCTAATCGCTGGTTACTCGATAATGACCGCCCCGCGCCAAAAATAGTCCAAAAAGATCTCGCCAAATCGCGTCGCTCTCGCTTCGAACGCACGATAGTAGATAGGGAAGGGAAAGTCCTAACTCATCTAGCTCCCCTTTGAACTAGGAGGGGAAAACCCGCGTGGGTCAACTCCTTGCCACGACATGACACGGGTTTTCCCACTAAATACCAAGGATATGACCATGCCATCACCATCAAGCATTGAGAGACACCCCGAGAGCGCGAGGCTCATCGAGGCAATCGCTAACGGTGTGCCCGGTGTAGAACTCGCACGGAGATATGGCGTCAGCGAGAGTGCCATTTCTAGATTCCGCGTGTCCCGCAAGGGAGTGCTGAGCCAAATAGTCGATGAAGACGGTACAGACCCCACGGAAATCCTTGGTCGGCTTCTAGACCTCAGCGACAGCGCAAGGGTGGCCCGAAAGCTCGCAGATGCGACAGCATCCCCGGCAGTTCGTGCACGTGTGATCGCGGCAGAGCTGTCCGTTCTCGACAGGCTCAGCAGATTGAACATTGACGACACCGCGATAGCTCGACTGAGCCAGGCCGTTGGCCCAATGGTGCGAACCATCACCCAGTTGGCGAAAGCCCATCCTCAAGACGTGCTGGATGCCCTCTCACAGCACGAAGAACTTGCAGACCTACATGACCACCTGAAGACCGCGCTCAAGGCGCAGAAGGCGAACTGACATGACTATCCAGACCTACCCCCGCACCTTTCACGTGCTCACATCAGGACTCACCGTCACACTGGGCGAGTGGGATGCGAACGTGCTCTATCGCGGCCAAACCTTCACAGTCACTGAAGAGCAGTATGAGTTCACCAAGGACAAGCGTGGAGCGAGTTGGCTGGACCTCACCGAGGAAGAACAGGTTGCTCGCTGGGGACACCAGAAGTTCAGCACGGGTCCGGCCCCTGACGGCATGGAAGTCGGCTTCGACGATTCGACGGTGCTCTATCGTCGCCGCGAGAACGCAGTCTTCGCCGCCCGAAAGCTCACCGATCCGGTTGAGCGAGCGGAAGCGTTCAAGGCCATCGAGCGCAAGTATGGTCGTCCGCAGAGCACACAGCGATCGGTCGCGTACTGATGGCTGACGGTGACGCCCGACTGAGGGCGATGCTGAACGACGCGAGCCGCCCGGATGCCGTACGAGATGCTGCATTGGCCGCTGAGCAGGCGTACAAGCCGCACCAATGGACTCCCGAGCAGGAAGCGGAGCTTGTGGAGCGTGTCCACGGCACAGAGCGTGAGTGGATCGACCGGATGATCGCAGAACAGAACGAGCGTCAGCGTAGAAGCTGACCCCCAGCCCCGTGCGAAACCTGAGGCGCACGGCCCGATGCCCTCCCCCTGTCTTCTTCCACTTCAAATGGGGAGGGCATCACTCTGTCCACAAACGATCGTTTAGGTGCGCGCTCGTTTGCGCATCTGGACCACGCTATTCTCGCGTTCACAAACCGTGTCCGTTATCTATGTACTCTCAGCACCGTTTGATTTACACTGGGTTGATGACGTCACAGCGGATCGGCTACGGCAGAGTCTCCACGACAGACCAGCACCCCGAGAGTCAGCACGATGCGCTCGTGACGGCCGGTTGCGATCTAGTCTTCATCGAGAAGTACACGGGCACGAAGGCAAGTCGCCCGGTCTGGGATCGAGTACGCGGTACCGACGATGCGCCTGGCATTCTTCGCAAGGGTGACACTCTCGTGATCACCCGCCTGGATCGGCTCGGACGAAGCGCGAAAGATCTTCTTCAAGTCGCCTCAAACCTCGAAGAGCGCGGGGTCGACCTCGTGGCAACAGAGCAGAGCATCGACACGACCACACCGGAAGGCAAACTCTTCTTCACGATGGTGGCCGCGTTCGCAGAGTTCGAACACTCCATGATCCGAGCTAGGACAATGGATGGACTCGCCGCCGCCCGCGCGCGAGGCAGAAAGGGCGGCAGGAAGGCCATCCTGACGCCAAGGCAGGCCGAGCGCATCCGCAAGGCTTACGAAGACGGCTCGACCATCACAGAGCTTGCTGGAGACTTCAAGGTGAGCCGCCCTACGATCTACCGGGCACTCGAAAGGACCAAGTAGTTCGGCAAAGCTTCTCGAGGCCAGCGCCCGCACCTTCACCGATGAGAGCGTGCCGACTGCCAAAGGCGGCAAGTTGTACCCGCCGACCGTGTGGGCGATCGTCACCAGCGAGACGGCCCACACTCTCTAGCGGGACGGACTACGGAACAACCGCGCCGTAGTAGCCTCTGTAGGCTCGCCTCATGGAAACGCCGGTCGTACTTGGCCTCATCTTTGCTGCCATGAGCTGCATCACGCCCTTTCTCGCGAACATCCGGAGGCCGAAGAAGAGATCCGTGGACTTCGTCATCCAGGGTACGCAGACTCTGTTCCACGTACCGCGCGGCGTGAACGTAACTGTCACGGTAGATAGTCACTCGGTCGAACAGGCCTCGGTTACTATCTTGCGCGTCGCCAACCTGGGCACCGAGGACATACTCCGCACCGAGTGGGATGGTCCGCTTGTGATCGATCTTGGTGCGTCTATGGTGATCTCCGCCCGGCAGATCGCGGCGAGGCCGAGCACACTGCGGATTCCTGCGCCTGTCTTACGCTCGTCTTCGATCGAGATTTCTCCGTTCCTCCTGAACTCTGAAGACCTGTTCGACCTACAGATTGTCAGCGCCGGGCCGGAACCGACGCCACGAGTCAGTGCGCGCATCGCTGGCGTCAGAGAGGTTCGCCGCCGACGGCCCGTATACAACCTTGGAAACGGGATCGACGGTGCTCTCGACCGGGGCAACAAGATCGTTTATATGGCTTTCACTGGCCTCTTCCTTGCGCTGATCGCCCTAGTGGCTTTCGCTCCGATGGAATCGAAGTCCGGCTCGCCGGTTCTGTTCGAACAACGTCTTCCGACGGTCTTTGTCTTCGTAGGCCTTTTGGGTCTGTACTTCGCGTTCCTTCGATGGGCAACCGTTCGGAACCAGCGTTGGCGACCTTCCTCCCGCTTCTGATCGCACGCCCTGACCGCGCGGCGTTGACGCGTTGCCGGGGTTCGTCGGGGGTAGCCCAGTGCTCCGCGACGCGCACAACAAACTGAGCTCGCTGCTCGGTCATCGGCGTAGTCTGAGCGCCATGGCGAAAGCGAAGAATCGGCAAGTCTCATCGATCAAAGTCGCTCGCGAAGAAGTAGCGAAGAATCCGCCGCCTCGTACACCTCATAAGTATGTGCCCCGTTCAGGCCCGGAGTATCGGTGTATCTGTGATGTCTACACTTCCGAGGGTGACCATTACATATGGGATCTCGCGATGTAGTTCTAGAGCGCTACGCCCCACGGGAGAGGAAGGGTACGCTGTGCGCATGCCTGAGTACCTGGACGCCGATGATCGGCCGATCAGCGAGGAAGAAGCGCTGGTATTGCCCGATGGGCATGTCTTCAAGTTGGTTTGGGAGGACGGCCGCTCGGTCGAGTGTACGGCCGTCCGCCGCGGTGAACTCTGGCGAGTTTCCAAGCGGCACAATGGAGCGCATGTACCCCTCGGCAGGGTTGAGAAGGTAGACCACCTCTACCTCCCAGTCAGCGTGTCGTACATGAAAGCTCAGGAAACCTTCTCTGCAGCCGCGAGGAAGTATCTGGAGTAGTGCAGAATCGGGCCGACGCCCGCTATCGTTCCGACCTACCGAGGCGGATCCAAAGCTCGAAGCAGTTCAGTCGCTCTTGGCCGCCCGCTTATCCTTCGCGCCACACCTTTGCGCTTGAGGCGTCGTAGAACTTAAGTTTCAGGCGTCGACCGCCCTCAGCTCTCCGTCGCCTCACGATCTCCTTGGCGCGAGCGACTACCTCTCGCGCGGCCCCCGCCTCCGGATCTCCGTGGATCCCGACGTACAGCGCGACAACGTCGCTCTCCGCGGACTCCAGGTGCTCGATGATGTGATCATCGTTCGGGCTCAAGGACGCGCCATGGATAAAGAGGGAACCGCCAAGTTCTCGGAACCGTGCGATTCCGAAGCGTAAGTATGCACTTTTCCCGATGCGCGCTTCCTTCTCTTCGCGCGTTCCCTCTGTTACCACAAGCGGGTACTCGCCACGACTGAGACGCTGCCGAAGCGATCGAATGATCGGGCCGTTCTCGTTGTACGACAGCTTGTAAAGTCTGTGATCTTCCACAAAGAGGTGCAGCGCTCCATGCAGGAAAAAGACGCGCTGAGTCCTAGAGGGATTCGAACTCCACACGAGCCTCCGGTCCCTGCCTGAAACCCATCCGAAGCCATCCTTCGTCGGCACCCGCGACCCATACTCGCGAGCCATGAGAGCCCAATAGAGAAGTAGGTCGTAGTTCAGCGTAAAGATGTTCGTGAAGTGTGACAGGAACAGCCGCGCATGGGTGATCTCATCGTCCTCAAGATGTTGCGCTCTCGCGGGGTGACGATCCGCGAGTACGTCCGCCAGGCCGTTCCGCACGACGCGAGCGTCGGCCTTCATTGTGCTGGCCCGCTCTGTACTTCCGCCGTACACGATCTCCAACGCCGCTGCCGCCCTCAATCGGTCGATCACGACCTCGAAGTTAGACGACCCAAGTGCCTCGAAAAGTTCCTGCTTTGTGACGGACAAGCCCGACAAACTGGCCTCGGCGGCAAGCGACTCGTAGTGAAAGATCTCGGGTGCGTAGTCGATGCTGAACCCGTTCCCGAGTAGAAGAGAGGCCACGTCGGTGTGTTCTTCAGCATGTGCCAGAGCTTCATCGAAGGTGCGGATTCTCACCATGGCTAGTATCGGAACCCATGCTGAGGCCCCGATTCGCGTTCTCGTTTTCGATTGGCGAGAGCCGCCAGCAGCTCGATTTTAGTGCGGTTGAGGTCACCGTTCGGGAACCGAATCTGAGTTACGCCCGCGATGTTGGTGGGCTCATCCGTACCAGCTTCCAGGAGGATCAGTGTGTTGCGCTGTCCGAGCCGTGCATGGGAGAAGCCAAGTTCGTGAATAACGTTCTGTCGCGCGAGTTTGCGTCCGTCACGGAGCTCATCTACCCCCGTCATGACTATGACTGCAACGGAGGCCTCAGAGATCATCTGTTCGACTACTTCGAAGGTTGTCCGTCCGACCCGGTCGTCACCCTCAAAGTAGGTCGTATCAAAGCCCTCGGCCTCGATGAAGTCCCGGACGACCTCCCATTTCGTATCGCCACCGTGCCCGATGAATACCTTGAAGGAACGGGTCTCATGGCTCAGGCGCGAGACATTGACGTTGCGTTCCAGGATCTCGCGGATTGTGTTCGCGATGGCGGAGGCCTCGTAACCCTCCTTCGGTTCAACAGCCCCAACGTACGATTCAAAGTCAGTGTTGACCCTGAGCCGAACAGAATTCGGGTCGATCTCCAAGTCGACCGCGAGGTTTGAGGCTTCATCCTCGAACCGGACTCGGGCGCTATAGCAATCATCTATGCGCTCAAGTGGGGCGCTCTCGTCATTGAGCCAGCTGAACTCCGTGTAGTCGCGCAAGGTTACCGAGAAGTTAGCTAGCGAGATGTGACCGCCCGCTTCCAGCGCCGCGCGGGCGTTGACTTGACGCGTAGCGAGATACTGATTGTTCTCTTCCTGGTACTCGGACTCCTCTGGGTCGGGCTCCTCAGCGAGCGTCTCGTAGTACGGCCAGAGCGTGAAAGGCGTCAGTGCGGCGCGGATATCCCGAAGGTTGTCGGAGGTAACGATGGCGTACGGGACGGTTAGCAGTATCTCGGGCACATCGGCAGGATAGCGTGCCGCGCGGACGACGCTTCCGCGCGGCACTCGGTACTCCGCTCACCCGTTGAGATCAGACGCCCCTTGATAGGCCCCATCGCCGGTTACGGAAGAATCAGCCGCTTCAGCGAGCCCTGCAAGGAGCGCCACGGGTTCTGCCCCCTTCACTGCGTCGGGTACGTCGGCGATGATCCGCCTACGCTTCCCGTTGCTCAGCATCAGCCTCGCGTTAGGCATCACAGCGCTGATGAGGCTCCTACGCTGTGCGACATCGACCGAGTCCCAAAAGGCGCTCCAGGCGCTTCCTACGCCCTCCTGGCCCACTTGGTGAATGAAATCCACAGCGGCATCTAGGGCCACTCCCCCGACGTTGGACGCGACCGCCTGATCAAAAGACTGCTGAAGCGAATCAATCTCCAGTCCCAGCCCGGCTATGTCGGCCTTCAGCTTGGGAACGTTCATTCCCGGCTCGATGAGGAGATCCTGAGTAAGGTCACGCCTCCGCCGAAGCTCTGCGATCCGCAGTTGAAGATCCTTGGTGTCAGACGACGTGCTGAAATCCTTGTCCAAGGCCGCGTAAGTCATCAGGGTGACCTTCACAGTTTCTTGAACTTCAATCTCTGCCGACGCCAGCAGCATGGTTGGATGCCTGAGCTTCGCTGTGGAAATCGGCCTACCGTCTGCGGCGCACTTCAGGTAGCTCTGTCCACGGCTTGAGGCGAGACGAACATAGTTCCCGCAGACACCGCACGCCACGAGTCCTGTCAGCGATTGCTTGACAGGCTCCCGGCCTCTGGTTGGTTTCCGTGAAGGATTCTCCAGAATCGCCTTCACTGCTTCGTGGGTCTCCACGTCGATGATGGCCGGGAGGTTTTCAGCGTAGAGAACGCCCTTGACCTGCAACCGCCCAACGTTGCGGGGACGGAGCAGCATGTTCCTAATCGTCTGCGGCCTCCACGAGTTCTCTTTAGCTCGATCACGGAGGATGCCCCGCTCAGTGAACTCTCTCGCAATCGACACAAGCGAGCGTCCGTCGAGTATCTGCGCATACGCCCATCGGAGGGCGTCAGCCTCTTCTTCTACGATGCTCTGCCGGTCCACAGTGAAGCCGAATGGTCGCGGACCACCCATGTCCTGGCCCTGTGTGAGCTTGGCCTGTACAGCGTGCTGAACCCTCTCCCCCGTACGCTCTGCCTCAGCCGCGTCCCAGGCCGCTACAGTGCGTGCTGTGGCCCTACCATCGGCAGTCGTGAGGTCGTAGGTCGGGGACACCTTGAACAGGTACCGGATGCCCTTCTTCTCCGCCACCTGAATCAGGTCTTCCCACTCTCGTGGCCGTCGAGTCAGGCGCGACATCGAATAGGCGACGATGACAGAGAACTTCCCCGCGTGCGCATCCTCAAGCATCCGCTGGAAGTCCGGTCGAGATTTTTTCGACCGGCTACTAGCCCCCCGGTCGTTGTCGCGGTAGACAGTGATCGCTTCCGCCCCAAGGCTCTCAGCGATCTCGCGGCACGTCACTTCCTGGTTCAGGACGCCGACTTCCGTGCCCTCTCGGTCCTGAGAGATTCGCGTGTAGATGGCAACCTTCATTTGCACAGCGTATAACGACTCTTCGCCGACACATCGATCCAGGTCTGCGTGGCGTCGTCGAATCGGCGATGCGTGCTCGCGAGACGGAAGTTGGTCACCGGCACCCCGCTCGCCGTGCGTCCCTGAGTGGGATCGGTGGCGACGTTGCCGACGATGGTCACTACATCGTGCATGTTCTCTCCTCGTGTTCCCGGAGCACCCGTCCGGATCGCTCAAGAGTGCGCCCTCGAGGGGTGCGCGAAGGGACGCGAACCCGGAGATCGTTCACAACCCCGGGCAGGCGCCCGCATGTGCAGGAGACGTCACGGCTTTGTCGTGGTGAACAGTCGGAGCGAATGTCGGTGGTAGGTCATACGTTCGAATCACGAAAGGAGATTCGATGTCCGACACCCTGATCACGTCCTCGCCTGAGGTCCCGTATGCAACTCCTCGGCTGTCGACGGCGAAAGAGCATCTCGTCCGAGCCTCGTCCCACCTCTGGCGCGTACAGGACGCACGAGGCCGGGTCCTCGGCCACCTCCGACTCGTCCCCGACCCGCTGGGCATGCGCTATCGCGCTGAGCGGCTGCATCTGGCCACGGCGGCGTTCCGTCTCGTCGGAGACTTCTGGAGAGCGGATGACGCTGTGGCCGCGCTGCGCGCCGGGTGACGATCTAGTCCTGGAGGTATCGTGCCCCCGGCAGGATTCGAACCTGCGACCAAGAGATTAGAAGGCTCCTGCTCTATCCCCTGAGCTACGGAGGCGCACAGATCTACCGTACCGCGCCGGTTCGGATGTCGGAGCCGTCGATAGGATGACGACATGGTATCTGCCTCAGAGAACGACCGCCTCGTCTGGATCGACTGTGAGATGACCGGTCTCGATCTCTCTGTCGACGAGCTCGTCGAGATCGCAGTCGTCATCACGGACTTCGAGCTTCGACCGATCGATCCCGGGTTCCAGGTGGTGATCCGTGCGAGCGACGAGGCCCTCGCGCACATGAACGACTTCGTGACGAAGATGCATGAGACCTCGGGGCTGATCACCGAGATCCCCGAGGGCGTCTCGCTCGCCGACGCAGAGGCCCAGACGCTCGAGTACATCCGGCGTTTCGTACCGCTTGAGCGCAAAGCACCGCTTGCCGGCAACACCATCGGCACCGATCGGATGTTCCTCGCCAAGTACATGCCCCAAGTCGATCAGTGGCTCCACTACCGCAACGTCGATGTCTCGAGCATCAAAGAGCTGTCACGCCGGTGGTACCCGCGAGTGTTCTTCCAGGCGCCGGCCAAAGACGGCGGCCACCGCGCACTAGCCGACATCCTGGAGTCGATCCGCGAGCTCCGGTACTACCGCGAGGCGGTCTTCGTCGACGAGCCAGGGCCCTCCAGCGACGATGCCCGCGACATCGCTGCCCGCACCGTGTCAGAGTTCACTCCGAACATGTAATAGACTCGTCTGGTTGCCGATCACGTCGGCACATGGTGGGTATAGCTCAGCTGGTAGAGCGCTGGCTTGTGGTGCCGGATGTCGCGGGTTCGAGTCCCGTTACTCACCCCAATCAGAAGGTCCGAGTCGAAAGACTCGGACCTTCTGTGTTTCCCCTGTTCGGAATACCCCCAGGGGGTACTATGTTGACGATCTGTGACACCACAGAAGGAGCGTCATCATGACCGTCCCCGATAATGCACATCACGCGCAGGCCGAGCACGCGCACGAGCGCCACGCCGCGCCATCAGCCCACTCGGCGCATGCAGGCCACACCGAGCATGCAGCCCACGCCGGGCATACAGACCACGCGGATCATGCCGACCACACCGGGCACGCGGGGCACACAGGTCAGTTCCAGCGCCTGTTCTGGATCATGCTCGTCGTCGCGGTCCCGGTCGTCCTCGCCTCGCCGATGTTCGCGATGATCCTGGGCTACGAGGTATCGGGGTGGGCACGATGGATCTCTCCCGCACTCGGATCGGTGATGTTCATCTGGGGTGGAGCGCCGTTCCTCTCCGGCGCACTGAGCGAACTGCGCAGCCGTAAGCCCGGGATGATGCTGCTGATCGCCCTCGCCATCAGCGTCGCCTTCCTCGCGTCGTGGGGCGCGAGCCTCGGTCTGCTGCATCACGAACTTGAGTTCTGGTGGGAGCTGGCGCTGCTGATCGTCATCATGCTCCTCGGCCACTGGATCGAGATGCGATCCCTGGCGCAGACCACGTCCGCGCTCGATTCGCTCGCCGCGCTTCTCCCCGACGAAGCGGAACGGGTGGAGGACGGCGAGACCGTCTCCGTCTCCCCCGACGAACTCCGCGTCGGGGATGTCGTGGTCATCCGCCCTGGCGGACGACTGCCCGCCGACGGACGGATCACCACAGGTACGGCGAACCTCGACGAGTCGATGATCACCGGTGAGTCGAGGACCGTTCGGCGCTCCGTGGGCGACGTCGTCGTCGCAGGCACCGTCGCGACGGACTCGGGACTGCGGGTCGCGGTCACTGCCGTCGGATCCGACACGGCTCTCGCGGGTATCCGCAAGCTCGTCGCGGATGCACAGGCAAGCTCCTCCCGAGCGCAGCGGATCGCCGACCGCGCCGCCGCGTGGCTCTTCTGGTTCGCGCTCGGCGCGGCGGTCGTCACGGCGATCGTGTGGTCTCTCGTGGGCATGCCTGATGAAGCGGTCGTGCGCACGATCACCGTGCTCGTGATCGCCTGCCCGCATGCCCTCGGGCTGGCGATCCCCCTGGTCGTCTCGATCGCGACCGAGCGGGCCGCACGGGCCGGTGTGCTGGTCAAGGATCGACTCGCGCTCGAGACGATGCGCACCGTCGACACCGTCCTCTTCGACAAGACCGGGACGTTGACGAAGGGCGCTCCGACTGTGACCGCGACCGAAGCCACTGACGGATTCGGTTCGGACACGCTGCTCGCTCTGGCGGCCGCGGCAGAGGCCGACTCGGAGCATCCGCTCGCGAAGGCGATCGTGGCGCACGCGGCATCACAGGGACTCGCCGTCCCCGTCGCGACCGACTTCACCTCCTCCCCTGCCACCGGCGTCAGCGCCACCGTGGAGGGTCGTCGGGTGAGTGTCGGCGGTCCGCGCCTGCTCGCGGGCATCTCGGGCACCGAGCTGTCCATCGCGGATGAGTGGCGCGCCGAGGGCGCGATCATCCTGCATGTCGTCGTCGACGACCGCGTCGTCGGGGCGCTCCGCCTGGCTGACGAGGTGCGCCCCGAGTCCTTCGACGCGGTGAGAGCGCTCCATTCTCTGGGGGTCGAGGTCGTGATGGTCACCGGCGATGCTGCGGCCGTCGCCGAATCGGTCGCCGCACAGCTCGGGATCGACCGGGTCTTCGCCGGAGTCCGTCCCGAGGACAAAGCCTCGCGCGTCCAGTCGTTGCAGGCGGAAGGGCGCACCGTCGCGATGGTCGGCGACGGAGTGAACGACGCGCCCGCACTCGCGCAGGCCGATGTCGGGCTGGCGATCGGAGCCGGCACGGATGTGGCGATCGCCTCGGCCGGGGTGATCCTCGCGAGCGACGACCCGCGCACAGTCCTGTCGGTCATCGAGCTCTCGGGATCGAGCTATCGCAAGATGACGCAGAACCTGTGGTGGGCTGCCGGATACAACCTGCTCTCCGTCCCCCTCGCCGCGGGGATCCTCGCACCGGTGGGCTTCGTCCTCCCGATGTCGGTGGGTGCGATTCTGATGTCGCTGTCGACGATCGTCGTCGCACTCAACGCGCAGCTCCTGCGCCGAATCGATCTGCGTCCCCAGTCGCTCGTCTGAGTGCGGCGTCAGACGGCGAGCGGTCAGGCATAGGATTGCGTGGTGCCGCTCGCCGTCTGGTTCCCCCTCCTCGCCGCCTGCGTGGTCATCAGCTTCACCCCCGGTGCCGGAGCGATCAACACCATGTCGAACGCGCTCAGTCAGGGATGGCGACGCTCGATCTGGGGCATCATCGGCCAGCAACTCGCACTGATCGTGCACGTCGCCATCGTCGCGGCCGGGCTCGGATTGATCGTCTCCCGCTCAGAGCTGCTGTTCAACGCGATCCGCTACGCCGGCGCCGCCTACCTGGTGTTCCTCGGCATCCGACTCATCCTGTCGAAGCCGGTCATGACCGGCAGCGACGACGAGAGGACGATCGACCTCCACGAAGGCCACTGGTCGATGATCCGTCGCGGCTTCTGGGTGAACCTGCTCAACCCGAAGGCCATCGTCTTCTTCCTCGCGTTCATCCCCCAGTTCATCCGCCTCGACCAGCCGCAGCTTCCCCAGTACCTCACGCTCATCGCGACGGTGATCGTGGTCGACATCGTCGTGATGTGGGGCTTCTTCGCCGCGGCGGCACGCCCGTTCCGCAGCCTCACTCGATCGGCGAGGGGACAGCGGACGCTGAACAGCGTGTTCGGCGTCCTGTTCATCGCCGTCGCCGGCCTGCTTGTCTTCCTGCACTGACGCGGGCACCCCGTCTCGGCAATAGGCTGGAAGCGATGGAGATGGATTCAGCAGCATTCGAGGAGCTCGTGATCGACGAGCTCGACCGGCTGCCCGACGAGATGGTCGACGGGCTCGACAACGTGGTCTTCGTCGTCGAGGATCGCCCCGAAGACGGCAGTCTCGATCTTCTGGGTCTGTACGACGGCCTCGCCCTCACAGAACGCACGCAGTACGGGACCGGCGAGCTGCCGGATCGCATCGTCGTCTACCGCGAGCCGCATCTCGCCGCCTGTGAGAGCGACGATGAGCTGCGCGACGAGGTGCACACCACCCTCGTGCACGAGATCGCCCACTTCTACGGCATCGACGACCGACAGCTGCACGAGCTGGGGTGGGCATGACTCCCCTCGCCTCTCCCGACATCGATCTCGACGAGGCCACGGATCTGACCGCGGCGCCGCTCGAACCCTGGGAGGTCGTGGTGTGGAACGACCCGGTGAACCTCATGAGCTATGTCGTGCGCGTCTTCCGCACCTACTTCGGCTACTCGCTGGAACGGGCCACGCAGCTGATGCGTGCCGTGCACCACGAGGGACACGCGATCGTCGCGACCGGTCCGCGCGAGACCATGGAGGTCCATGCGCAGGCCATGCACGACTACGGCCTCTGGGCGACGGTGCGCAGGAGCGATCGATGACGGAGACGCCTGTGCAGCTGAAGATGGCGAGGGTGGAGGGTGCGCAGCTCGCTCAGCTCGTCGACGACCTCCGCGAGCTGGTCGGGGCGGATCGCGACCCCAGCGATCCGGCGATCGGACGTCTGGTCCCCGACGCCTACCCGCAGGACGAGGATGCCGCCCAGGCCTTCCGGGATGCGACGCGGGAGGATCTGCTCGATCGGCGTGCGCACGACGCCGATGTCGTCCGGGCCGCGCTCGCGGCTCTGCGCGGCGATCTCGCCTCGATGTCCCAGGAGGAGGCATTCGCAGAGCACGAGATCGCCATCCCCCTGCCGGACATCGACGCGTGGCTGCGCACCCTCACCGCGCTCCGACTGATCATCGCGTCGCGCCTGGGGATCGAGGACGACGATGATCGCGACGAGGACGACGCGCGATACGGCGTCTACGACTGGCTGGGATACCGCCTCGAACTGCTCATCGACGCAGCGGATCAGGTGATCTGAGCCTCAGGGGACGTCGATCACCCGAGTCGCCAGAGCCTGCGGGTCGTCGCGCAGCAGGTGGTCGCTCTCCTGTCGAGCCCAGCGATCCCAGTGCGGGCGGTAAGTGTCTCCGTCGCGCGTCAGCGCGCGTGCCTTGCGTCCGTCCTCGGCGGATTCGAGCCAGATCCGCACGTCCGCGATCTTCGCCGTCGCCGGCGTCAGCACTCCGCTGCCCTCCAGGATCACGCCCAGGGCAGGATCCACGGCATGGACCTCCGCCTCTGCGGCACGCTCCCAATCCCAGCGCCGCCAGTACCCCAGCAGGCCCCGTCCATGCGGACGCAGGATGCCGTCCAGCGCCCGTTCGACGCCGTCATGCAGTCCGTCCCATCCGGGGTAGATCGAATCGAGCGCGATCGACTGCACCCGGCCGGCGATCGGCCAGCGCTCGACGAGCATCCGGGCGAGCGACGTCTTACCGGCTCCGCTGCGCCCGTCGATCAGCACGACGGGGTTGGCGGCGGCGAGGGCGTGGACGTCGTCGACGATCAGCGTCGCGGCGCGTTCGAGCGCTGCCGCGACGGGGTCGTCACTTCTTGAGGGCACGGATGATGCGGGAGAGCGCTCGCCCGGCCACCCAGATGAACGGAACCGCGACCACGAGCAGCGTGACGATGTTCGGCTCGAACCGCAGCCCCTCCTCGCGGCGCACGTAGACGCCGACGGGCACGGACACACCTCCGCCGCCTCCGCCTTCCGCTCCGTCGCCGCTTCCTCCGCCGAAGCCCGAGTAGGTGAAGGCGACCGGCGTGATGCTCACGCCGTCGACGTCCTGCGGCTCTCCGTACGCGCTCTTCACGCCGAACGACGCGGCCTGCTTTCCGAGTTCCAGTGCAATGTTGGGCATGGCTCCACGGTAGTCCAGGAAACGTCCGCGGGACGGGTCAATCCAGTCCGTGCGCCTTCGGATGCTGTGCAGCCCCCCGCCCCTCGCCCCGGCCGATGTGCCTGGCTCGACTGATCGTGGCGGTGCCGAACCGCGCGACGGCGTCGTCCACCGCGCCCTCCACCCGTCGCCAGTCCTCGTCGTCGTCCCACAGCCCGAAACCCCCACCGCCGGCAGGGCGCAGCTTCTCGGCGCGCACTCCCACGAGTCGCACCGGGTCGCGCCGGTCGATCTGATCGAACAGCGCCTGGGCGGCCTCGCCGATCCGCTGCCCCACGGCTGTCGGCTCGGGGAGCGTCTGGGAGCGGCTGAGTGTGCGGAAGTCGTCGAAACGGATCTTGATGGCCACGGTGGCCGTCTCCCATTCCGCTCTGCGCAGCCGCGCGGCGACGCGGTCGGCGAGACGCAGGAGCTCCGCGCGGAGAAAAGTGCGGTCGGTGACGTCGGTGTCGAAGGTCTCCTCGTGGCCGATGCTCTTCTCGACCCGTTCCGTCTCGACCGTTCGGGGGTCTTCACCACGGGCGAGCTCGGCGAGTCGCGCACTGAGCGCCGGTCCGACGGCGCGATCGAGCATCTCGCGCGACGAGGTGCGGATGTCGCGGATGGTCCGGATGCCGCGTCCCTCCAACGCCTCGGCCGCCTTCGGACCGACGCCCCACATCGTGCGCACCGGTCGCGGGTCGAGGAACGCCTGAGTGTCGGATGCCGGGATGACGAGCATCCCGTCCGGCTTCGAGATGGTCGACGCCATCTTCGCCACGTGCTTGGTCGCGGCCACTCCGACGCTGCAGGTGATTCCGACCTCGTCCTGCACCCGCTCGCGCACGAGCTGCGCGATCCGGGCAGGGCTCCCCCACAGTCGCCGTACCCCACGGACGTCGAGGAACGCCTCATCGACGGACAGCGGCTCGACGAGAGGCGTGAACGACTCGAAGATCGCCATCACCTGCCGGGACACCTCGTGGTAGCGGTGGAAGTGCGGAGGGACGATACGCGCCGATGGACACAGGCGCCTCGCCTGGGAGACCGGCATCGCGGCACGCACCCCATAGCGCCGCGCCTCGTACGAGGCGCTCGAGACCACGGACCGACCGTCGGGCGATCCGATGATCAGCGGGAGTCCGCGCAGGCTCGGGTCGTCGAGCACCTCGACGGCCGCGTAGAACGCATCCATGTCCACATGCAGGATGCTGGTGCCGGTGTCGTCGGCATCGGCGGACGAGACGATGCGCCCTCTGCCGTCACCGTGTCCCATGAGTCCATTGTCCCCCCGGCCTCAGACATGAGGCCAGGGGGACGCTGTCACTGCGCAGCGCGCTCCAGCACGAGCTCCCGGACGCGAGCGGCGTCCGCCTGACCCTTCATGGCCTTCATCACGGCGCCGATCACGGCACCGGCGGCCTGGACCTTGCCGTCCTTGATCTTCGCGAGCACGTCGGGCTGTGCGGCGAGAGCGTCGTCGATGGCGGCGATCAGCGCGCCGTCGTCGGAGACGACGGCCAGTCCGCGGCTGTCCACGACCTCCTGAGGCGTGCCCTCTCCGGCGATGACCCCCTCGAGCACCTGTCGGGCGAGCTTGTCGGTCAGCGTGCCGGCGTCGACGAGCTTCTGCACCGCGGCGACGTTCTCGGGCGACACCAGCTCGGTGGCATCCTTCTCCTGCGCGTTCGCCAGGCGGGTGATCTCACCCGTCCACCACTTGCGCGCGGTCGCGGGCGTGGCTCCGGCGACGATGGTCGCCTCGACGACGTCGAGGAGGCCTCCGTTGCGCACGTCCTGGAACTCGAGGTCGGTGAATCCCCACTCCGTCATCAGCCGACGACGGCGAGCGACGGGCTGCTCCGGAAGCTGCGCCCGCAGCTCCTCGATCAGCTCGGCCGCTGGCTCCACCGGGAGCAGGTCGGGCTCGGGGAAGTAGCGGTAGTCATCGGCATCCGACTTCGGACGCCCCGGCGAGGTCGTGCCGGTGTCCTCGTGCCAGTGCCGGGTCTCCTGCGTGATGGTGCCGCCGTCGGCGAGGATCTGCGCCTGACGCTGGATCTCGTACCGCACCGCGCGCTCGACGGAGCGCATCGAGTTGACGTTCTTCGTCTCGGTGCGCGTGCCGAGCTTCTCCTGGCCGCGAGGGCGGAGGGAGACGTTCGCGTCGCAGCGGAGGTTTCCGCGCTCGAGACGTGCCTCCGAGATCCCGAGGCTGCGCACGATGTCACGGATGGTCGCGACGTACGCCTTGGCCACCTCGGGTGCCCGGTGCTCGGTCCCGAAGATCGTCTTCGTCACGATCTCGACGAGCGGGACGCCCGCACGGTTGTAGTCGACGAGCGAGTACTCCGCGCCCTGGATGCGTCCGGTCGCGCCGCCCATGTGAGTGAGCTTGCCCGCATCCTCCTCCATGTGCGCCCGCTCGATCGGGATCTGCACGATGGTGCCGTCTTCCAGTTCGACCTCGACCGAGCCCTCGAAGGCGATCGGCTCGTCGTACTGGGAGATCTGGTAGTTCTTGCCGAGGTCCGGGTAGAAGTAGTTCTTCCGCGCGAAGCGACTCGACGGGGCGATCGAGCAGCCGAGCGCGAGGCCGAGGCTGATCGACGAGCGGATCGCGGTCTCGTTGACCACCGGCAGGGAACCCGGCAGTCCGAGGTCCACAGGTGCGATCAACGTGTTCGGCTCCGCTGCGTGATACAGCTCGTGCGCCGGGTTGGGCGCGTCGGAGAACATCTTCGTGTGGGTGTTGAGCTCGACGTGCACCTCGAACCCGAGTACGGGCTCGAACAGCTCCAGCGCCTTGTCGAAGTCCATGAGCTTGGCGGTGGCCATCAGCGGGTCCCTCCCACGAGCTGGGGTGCACGCGTGAGGAGCGGCGCTCCCCACGAATCGACCAGCAGCGTCTCGACGGCCGCCCCGACCTTGTAGAGCCGCGCGTCCTCCCGTGCCGGTGCGATGAACTGGATGCCGACAGGCAGCCCGTCCTCCGCGGCCAGACCGCTGGGGATCGAGATGCCGGGCACGCCGGCGAGGTTCACCGGGATGGTGGTGATGTCGTTGAGGTACATCTGCAGCGGGTCGTCGATCTTCTCGCCGATCTTGAATGCGGTCGTCGGCGCCGAGGGTGTCGCGATGACGTCGACGTCGGCGAAGGCGTTCGCGAAGTCCTGCTGGATGAGGGTGCGCACCTTCTGCGCGCTGCCGTAATACGCGTCGTAGTATCCGGCGGACAGGGCGTACGTGCCGAGGATGATGCGGCGCTTCACCTCGTCGCCGAAGCCGGCATCCCGCGTCGCGGACATGACGTCCTCGACCGTGGGGTTGCCGTCCGGCGTGACGCGGAGGCCGAAGCGCACCGAGTCGAACTTCGCCAGGTTGCTGGATGCCTCGGCAGGAAGGATCAGGTAGTACGCAGCCACGCCGTACTCGAAGTGCGGGGCGCCGATCTCGACGATCTCCGCACCCTGCGCCTCCATGAGCGCGAGCGCACTGCGGAACGACTCCGCGACGCCCTGCTGGAAGCCGCTGTCCGGGAGCTCGCGGATCACTCCGACCTTGAGCCCCTTGAGCACCTCACCGCGGGCGCCCTCTCGCGCGGCGTCGGCGAACGAGGGCCACTGGTCGCGCAGCGACGTGGAGTCCTTCGGATCGTGGCCGCCGATCGCGTCGTGCAGCAGTCCGGCGTCGAGCACGGTGCGCGTGACCGGACCGACCTGGTCGAGGCTCGAGGCCAGCGCGATAGCGCCATAGCGGCTGACGCCGCCGTAGGTCGGCTTCACACCTACCGTTCCCGTGACATGCGCGGGCTGGCGGATCGATCCGCCGGTGTCGGAACCGAGGGCCAGCGGCGCTTCGAAGGCGGCGACCGCTGCAGCGGAGCCTCCGCCGGATCCGCCGGGGATGCGGTCGAGGTCCCACGGGTTGCGGGTGGGACCGTACGCCGAGTGCTCCGTGGAGGAGCCCATGGCGAACTCGTCCATGTTGGTCTTGCCGAGCGGGATGAGCCCCGCAGCGCGGGATCGCGCGACGACCGTGGCGTCGTACGGCGACCGGTACCCCTCGAGGATCCGTGATCCGCTCGTGGTGGGCTGGTCGGTGGTGACCAGCACGTCCTTGATGGCGAGAGGCACCCCGGCGATCGGGCCGAGCTGCTCCCCCGCCCCGCGCTGTGCGTCGACGGCTGCCGCAGCATCGAGCGCGCCTTCGTTCACGTGCAGGAACGCGTGCACGTCGCCGTCGACGGCGGCGATGCGGTCGAGGTGGGCGCGAGTGGCCTCGACGCTCGAGATCTCGCGGCTGGCGAGCTTGTCGGCGAGCTCCGCCGCGGTCATGCGGATGATGTCGCTCACTGCTCTTCTCCCAGGATCGCGGTGACGCGGAACCGGCCGTCCGCCTGGTCCGGCGCGTTCTGGAGCACCTGCTCGTGGGTGAGCGTCTCGCCCACGACATCGGGACGGTAGACGTTGCTCAGCGGGATCGGATGACTCGTCGCGGCGACGTCGGGACTTGCGACCTCAGACACCTTCGCGATGTTGTCGACGATGGCGTCGAGCTGGCCCGTGAGCCTCGTCACCTCGTCGTCGTTGAGCTGGATGCGCGCGAGCACGCCGAGATGGCGCACAAGATCAGGGGTGATTTCAGACACGCCCCCAGTCTAGTTGCCGTGCCCGTTCCGTCCCGCAGCCTGAACCGCCCCGCCCTATGCTGGGCGGGTGAGCTCGTATCAGCCTCCTCGCCCGTGGGTCTCCAGCTACGCCGACGGCGTGCCGCAGGACCTCGCTCCCGTCTCCGGATCACTGATCGACATCGTCGCCGCCTCGGCGCGCGACTACCCGGATGCCCCCGCCCTGCAGTTCTTCGGTCGCGAGACGACCTACGCGCAGCTGCAGGAGGCCATCGACCGTGCCGCCGCAGGTCTGCGCGCACAGGGCGTCCGACCGGGCGATCCCGTGGCGATCGTGCTGCCGAACTGCCCGCAGCACATCGTCGCCTTCTACGCCGTGCTCCGGCTCGGGGCGGTCGTCGTCGAGCACAACCCGCTGTACACGCCGCGGGAGCTCCGCAAGCAGTTCGAGGACCACGGCGCGAAGCACGCGATCGTCTGGAACAAGGTCGTCGCCACCGTGCAAGAGTTCCCCGCCGACCTGGCCGTGACGACACTCGTCTCGGTCGATGTCACCCGCGCGATGCCCTTCCTGACCAGGGTGGCCCTGCGTCTGCCGGTGGCCAAGGCGCGCGAGTCGCGGGCTGCGCTCACGGAACGAGTCCGGGGCACCATCACCTGGGAGTCGCTCGTGCAGAGCGCTCCGCTCCCGACGACGCACCCGAGCCCCGGCACCGATGACCTCGCGATCATCCAGTACACCTCCGGCACCACGGGCACTCCCAAGGGCGCCGCGCTCACGCATCGCAATCTGCTCGCCAACGCCGCTCAGGCCCAGGCGTGGGTGCCCTCGATCCAGCGCGGCAAGGGCTGCGTGGTCTACGCGGTGCTGCCGATGTTCCATGCGTACGGCCTCACGCTCTGCCTCACCTTCGCGATGTCGATGGGCGCCCGGCTCGTGCTCTTCCCGAAGTTCGATCCGGATCTCGTCCTGGACGTGATGAAGAAGCACCCCGCGACGTTCTTGCCCCTTGTGCCGCCGATCGCCGATCGGCTCCTCGCAGCGGCGAACGCGAAGGGCGTGTCGCTCGAAGGGATCGAGGTGGCGATCTCCGGGGCGATGGCTCTGCCGCACGAGCTGGTCGTGCCGTTCGAGGCGGCGACCCACGGCTTCCTCGTCGAGGGCTACGGACTGAGCGAGTGCTCCCCCGTGCTGATGGCCAATCCGGTCGCCGACAATCGGGTCCCGGGCACGGTCGGCCTCCCCTTGCCCGGGACCGAATGCCGTGTGGTCGACCCGGAGAACCCGACCGTCGACGTCACCGAGGGCTCTGCCGGCGAGCTGCTGGTGCGCGGACCACAGGTCTTCGGCGGGTACTACGGGAAACCGGAGGAGACCGAGGCGGTCTTCGTGGACGGGTGGTTCCGCACCGGAGACATCGTGACCGTCGACGACGCCGGCTTCATCCGGATCGTCGATCGCATCAAGGAGCTCATCATAACGGGCGGTTTCAACGTCGCACCGACCGAGGTCGAGAGCGCGCTGCGTCAGCATCCTCAGGTCTCGGATGCCGCCGTGGTCGGCCTGCCGAGCGATCACTCCGGTGAAGAGGTCGTGGCCGCCATCGTGGTGGACGGCGACGCCGACGTCGACGTGGAGGCGATCCGTGAGTACGCGCGCAGCATCCTGACCCCCTACAAGGTCCCGCGACGCATCTTCGTCGTCGACGAGCTGCCCAAGTCGCTGATCGGGAAGGTGCTGAGGCGGCAGGTGAAGGACAGACTGCTGGCTCTGACCACCGGCGCCTGAGGGCGCCCTCACAGGCGGGGCGACCCGCGACGCGCTACCCTTGGTCGGTGACTCCTGAAGACGCTGTGCCCACCGACGCCCCCGAGACCCCCGGATTCGAGGAGCTCGGTATCACCGGCCCCGTCCTCAAGGCCATCAAGGACCTCGGCTACGAGACCCCCTCCCCCATCCAGGCCGCCACCATCCCGACGCTCCTGTCGGGTCGGGACGTCGTCGGCATGGCTCAGACCGGCACGGGAAAGACCGCGGCCTTCGCTCTTCCCGTCCTCGAGCGCCTCGACGTCTCGCAGAAGACGCCGCAGGCCCTCGTGCTCGCGCCGACCCGCGAGCTCGCTCTGCAGGTCTGTGAGGCGTTCGAGTCGTACGCCTCGAAGATGAAGGGCGTGCACGTTCTCCCCGTCTACGGCGGACAGGGCTACGGCGTGCAGCTGTCAGCGCTGCGTCGCGGCGTCCACGTGATCGTGGGCACCCCCGGTCGCATCATGGACCACCTCGCCAAGGGCACGCTCGATCTCTCACAGCTGCAGTACCTGGTCCTCGACGAGGCCGACGAGATGCTGAAGATGGGCTTCGCCGAAGACGTCGAGCAGATCCTCGCCCAGACGCCGGAGGAGAAGCAGGTCGCCCTGTTCTCGGCCACGATGCCGCCGCAGATCCGCCGCCTCGCGCAGAAGTACCTGCGTGAGCCCGAAGAGATCAGCATCAAGTCGAAGACCGCCACCGGCACGAACATCACGCAGCGCTACCTCGTGGTCTCGTACGCGCAGAAGGTCGATGCCCTCACCCGCATCCTCGAGGTCGAGAACTTCGACGGGATGATCGTGTTCGTCCGCACGAAGAACGAGACCGAGACCCTGGCTGAGAAGCTGCGGGCTCGCGGATACTCGGCCGCGGCGATCAACGGCGACGTGCCCCAGGTGCAGCGCGAACGCAGCGTGAACCAGCTCAAGGCGAGCAAGCTCGACATCCTCGTCGCGACCGATGTCGCGGCCCGTGGCCTCGACGTCGAGCGCATCAGCCACGTCATCAACTTCGACATCCCCACAGACACCGAGTCGTACGTGCACCGCATCGGTCGCACGGGCCGTGCCGGCCGTACCGGAGATGCGATCAGCTTCATCACGCCGCGCGAGCGCTACCTGCTCAAGTCGATCGAGAAGGCGACGCGTCAGGCGCCCACGCAGATGCAGCTGCCGAGCCTGGACGACGTGAACACCACGCGTCTCGCCCGTTTCGACGACGCCATCACGGGCGCGCTGGGTGATGCCTCGCGTATCGAGAAGTTCCGCGACATCATCGACCACTACGTGCGCAATCACGACGTCCCCGAGGCGGATGTCGCTGCCGCGCTCGCCGTCGTCGCCCAGGGCGACACTCCCCTGCTGCTCGACCCGGCAGACGACCCGCTGTCGAAGGCTGTCGAGTACGACAACCGTCCGCCGCGAGAGAGCAACAGCAGCACTCGCGACCGTCGCGAGACCCGCGAGCCGCGTGAGCGTCGCGGTCGGGGCGACTACAAGCCGTACCGCATCGAGGTAGGACGCCGTCACCGCGTCGAGCCCCGTCAGATCGTGGGTGCACTCGCGAACGAGGGCGGCCTCGGGCGCGACGACTTCGGCGCGATCAACATCCGCCCGGACTTCACGGTCGTCGAGCTGCCCGCGAACCTCGACTCCTCCGTGCTGGACAAGCTCAAGGACACTCGCATCTCTGGTCGCCTGATCGAGATCAAGCCCGACCGTGGCCCCGCTGGTCGACGCAGCGGCGGGCCTCGGGAGTCCGGTTCCCGGGATGACCGGTACGAGCGTCCGCGTCAGGACCGTGACGATCGCCCTTCCCGCAACGACGAGCGGTCCGAGAAGCCTTTCCGCAAGCCGCGCCACAAGGCCTGATCCGACGTGCGGATCGAGCGCGCCGGATCAGCGGATATCCGTGATCTGGCGCGCTTGAGGTGGGTCGATCGCTCAGCCGACCCGGCGACGGATCGTGCTCTGGCTGCCTTCGAGGGTGACCTCTCCGCGTGGTGGGACTCGCATCGGGAGACGCACTTCGCGTTCGTCGCCCGCTCTGACGACGCGACGGTCGTCGGGGCTGCGTGGGTCGCGTTGGTGCACCGAACGCCGAGTCCGGGTACGGGCCCTCGGCTTTCGGCGGACATCCAGAGCGTCTTCGTCATGCCGGAGCACCGCGATGCCGGGCTCGGCTCCGCGCTCATCGATGCGGCGCGCAGACATGCACTGGACTCCGGCGCGACGAGGATCACCGTGCACTCGAGCGAGCGAGCCGTACCCGTCTATACGCGCCTGGGGTTCAGAGGATCCGCGACGCTCCTGCAGTACATCGCAGAGAAGTAGAGCCTCGGAAGGGCTGCGCGCTCACGCCCTGGCGAGTGCGGCAGCGACGTCGACCAGCGCCTCGGGCTTGGCGAGGAGCTTGCGCTGATCAGGATGATCGATCAGGTGCTGCAGCAGCCGGTGGGCGCCCTCTACCGTCGGGGCCCAATAGCCCCCGACGTGATGACGGCTCAGCGGGGATGTGCGCTGTTCGCCGTCGATGACGATCGAGATCGAGCCGTCATCGGGGTCGGCATCGATGTCCGACACCGTCACGAACGTCAGCGCACCGAGCAGGATCGTGCTGACCAGTCCGGGAAGCCGGAACCGCGTCGTGGGGACGTCGAGGAGGATCCGCTCTACCTGCGCCCAGGCCACGATCCCGACGTTCTCCGCGCCCTGTCTGAAGAGCACGGCGTCCGGCGTGAGTCTCAGATGGTGTCGACCGGGGTCGCCGACGGCGAGGGCACCCGGGACGGCGATCAACGGTCCGTAGCGCTTCATCCCAGAGCGTCCGGCCCCTCGGTCACGAGGATGTGGAACTGCGCAGCGTCGAGGATCCGGATGCCGAGCTCCTCCGCCTTGGCGAGCTTGGAACCCGCACCAGGCCCTGCCGCGACGAAGTCGGTCTTCTTGGAGACGCTGGACGCGGCCTTGCCTCCCGCCTGGATGATCGCCTCCTGCGCGCCGTCGCGGGTGTACCCCTCGAGCGACCCCGTAGCGACGACCGTGAGCCCGTCGAGGACTCCGCCCTCGACGACAGCGGCCCCTGGCCCCGGATGCCCGGGGGTCGCCCACTGCACGCCCGCGGCTTCCCACCGGCTCACGATCTCCTGATGCCAATCGACCTCGAACCACGCGAGGAGAGAATCGGCGATGATGCCGCCCACCCCCTCGACTGCGGCCAGCTCGTCGCGCGAGGCGCGGCGGATCGCATCGAGCGACCCGAACCACTGGGCGAGGGCGCGAGCGGCGACGGGCCCGACATGGCGGATGTTGAGGGAGACGAGCAGCCGCCAGAGGTCTTTGGTCTTCGCCTTTTCGAGTTCGGCGAGCAGCGTGAGCGCCTGAGATGACGGCTGGGGTCCTTCGAGGCCGGACTTCTTCTCGGCAGCCGTGGGGTTGCGCCGGAAGGGCGCGCGCGTCTTGACGACGCCGTCGTCGTCTTCCTTCGGCAGACCGGTCTCGGCATCGCGCACGACCACCTCGATCGGCACGATCTCCTCGAGTGTCAGAGCGAACAGCCCGGCTTCGGTCTCGAGCGGCGGATCGGCCGGCGTGGTCGGCTGGGTCAGCGCGGCGGCGGTCACCTCGCCCAGCGCCTCGATGTCGAGAGCACCGCGCGAGCCGATGTGCTCGACGCGACCGCGCACCTGCGCAGGGCACGAGCGCGCATTGGGGCAGCGCAGGTCGATGTCCCCCTCCTTCATCGGCCGCAGCGGTGTGCCGCACTCGGGGCATACCTCGGGCATCACGAACTCGCGCTCGGTGCCGTCGCGCCTCTCGACGACCGGCCCGAGGACCTCAGGGATGACGTCACCCGCCTTGCGCAGGACCACGGTGTCGCCGATCAACACGCCCTTCGCCTTCACGACGTCCTTGTTGTGCAGAGTGGCCTGGCGCACCACGGATCCCGCGACCTGAGCAGGTGCCATCACCGCGAACGGCGTGGCCCGCCCCGTCCGGCCGACGGACACGACGATGTCGAGGAGCTTCGTCTGCACCTCTTCGGGCGGGTACTTGTACGCGATCGCCCACCGAGGGGCACGACTCGTCGCTCCGAGCTCGTCGTGCAGCGAGAGCTCGTCGACCTTCACGACGATGCCGTCGAGCTCGTGCTCGATGTCGTGCCGATGCTCTCCGTAGTACTCGACGAAGGCTGCGACCTCATCGATGCTCGTGCAGACCTTCGTGTGCGGACTCGTCGGCAGTCCCCACTCGGCCAGCTTCTCGTACACCTGGCTCTGCGCCGCGACCGGCGGGTTCTCCCAGGCGCCGATGCCGTGCACGTAGAGCGCGAGCGACTCGATGCGCAGCATCCCCGCTTCGAGCTCGAGCCCGTTCTTCTTCTCGATCTGCTGTCGCAGGCCCCCACTCGCGGCGTTGCGCGGGTTGGCGAACGAGGGGAACCGTCGAGCCGCGGCGGATCGCGCCTTCTCCTCCTCGAAGGGCTTCTTGACCCCGCCCCTCTTCTCCCACCGGTCGAGCGCGTCGGCGTACGCCCGCTCGCGGAACTCGGCCTGCGCGGCATTGAGGCGTTCGAAGGCGGCGACCGGGATGAACACCTCACCGCGGACCTCGACGATCGGCGGGTGGCCCGTGCCGTCGAGCTGGAGCGGGATCTCGGGCAGCCGCAGCGCATTCTCGGTGACGATCTCGCCGACCCGGCCGTCACCCCGTGTCGCCGCGGAGGTCAGCCGGCCGTTCTCATAGCGCAGGTTGATTGCGAGGCCGTCGATCTTCAGCTCAGTGAGCCAGTCCACGTCGCGCCCCGCGGACGCCCGCGTCTTCGCCGCCCACTCCGTGAGCTCTTCGAGGGAGAAGACGTTGTCGAGGCTCAGCATCCGCTCGGCGTGCTCGATCGTCGCGAGGCCCGTGGCCTCAGCCGCTCCCACCATCTGCGTCGGTGAATCCTGGCCCTGCAGCTCGGGATGCAGGCGCTCCAGCTCTTCGAGGCGGTGCATCCACCCGTCGTACGTGAAGTCGTCGACGAGAGACGTGTCGCGTCCGTAATAGGCGTCCTTCGCCTCGAGGATGCGAGTCGTCAGTTCTTCTGCCTCGACACGGGCGTCTTCCAGCGAGATGTTCTCCGGCACCCCGCCAGTCTACGAGCGGGCGCCGACATCGCGTGGGAGCGCCCTACGCGTCGACGGGCACGGCGGACACCGTGCGGTCGATCGTGAACTGACCGAGGACCCGTGTCCCCACGTAGAGCACGGCCGTCTGTCCGGGCGCGACACCGTCGAGCGGCCGCTCCGGCACCACCCGGACGCCGTCGGGCTCCACGTACGCCGTCGCGCGTTCAGGCTCGGAGTGGGCGCGGATCTGCACCTCGCACTCGAACTCGGCGTCGATCGGCGCGGCACCGGCCCAGCTGAACCGTGCGCCCGAGATCTCGCGCGTCGCGAGCGCCTCCTTCGGACCGACGACGACCGTGTTGGTCACCGGGCGGACCTCGAGGACGAACCGCGGCTTGCCGTCTGCCGCCGGTACCCCCAGCTTGAGGCCGCGGCGCTGCCCGACGGTGAACGCATGAGCTCCCTCGTGCGATCCGACGACGGCTCCCTCGCGATCGACGATCTCACCGGTGGCGGTGCCCACCTTCTCGGCGAGCCAACCGCGCGTGTCGCCGTCGGGGATGAAGCAGATGTCGTGACTGTCCGGCTTCTGTGCGACGGTCAGCCCGCGCTCCGCAGCCTCTGCCCGCACCACGGCCTTCGAGGGCGTGGTGCCGAGCGGGAAGTAGGTGTGGGCGAGCTGCTCGGCGGTGAGGACTCCGAGAACGTAGGACTGGTCTTTCGCGTTGTCGGCGGCGCGGTGCAGCTCGAGCCCTGCGTCGGTCGGCACGAGCGTCGCGTAGTGCCCCGTGCAGACGGCATCGAAGCCCAGCTCGATCGCACGCTCGAGGAGCGCCGCGAACTTGATCTTCTCGTTGCAGCGCATGCACGGATTCGGGGTGCGACCTGCCTGGTACTCCGAGACGAAGTCTGCGATCACGTCTTCACGGAACCGCTCCGAGAAGTCCCACACGTAGAAGGGGATGCCGAGGAGGTCGGCCGCGCGACGCGCGTCGAGCGCATCCTCGATCGTGCAGCAGCCGCGGCTTCCGGTGCGCAGCGTCCCGCCGGCACGGGACAGAGCGAGGTGCACGCCGACGACGTCGTGGCCGGCGTCGACCGCGCGAGCGGCGGCGACGGCGGAGTCCACTCCACCGCTCATGGCCGCAAGGATTCTCATTGCTCCAGTCTACGAGCGCGAGGCTGAGCCGGAGCCGGATGCACGGACGTACGCCTCGGCGATCGCGTCGAGGACCGCATCGACGTCGGCATCGGTGGATGTACGACCGAGCGAGAAGCGCAGCACGCTGCGGGCGTCCTGCTCGCTGCGTCCCATCGCCATCACGACGTGGGATGGCTCGGCGACACCCGCCTGACACGCCGAGCCGGTGGACGCGGCGATCCCCGCCATGTCGAGGAGGAACAGCAGGCTCTCCCCCACGGCGTCCGGAAACAGAAGATGCGCGTTGCCAGGGAGCCTGTTCGCGCGATCGCCGAGCAGTTCGGCCGCCGGCACCCGCGACAGGATGCCGTCGACGAGACGATCTCGCATCGTCACGAGTCGCGACGACTCCGTCGCACGCTCCGCCTCCGCCAGCTCGAGAGCCGTGGCGAACGCGGCGGCACCCGCGACGTCCTGGGTGCCGGCACGGAGGCCGCGCTGCTGCGCCCCTCCCCGCAGGATTCCGGTGAGGCGAGCGGTGCGGGCGGTCACGAGAGCCCCGATACCGACCGGGGCGCCGATCTTGTGGCCGGCGACGCTGAGCGCCACGAGTCCCGAACCGGTAGCAGCCTCACCGCGCAGAGCGCGGAACGACAGCGGCAGATGTCCGAGCGCAGACACCGCATCGAGGTGAAGAGGTACTCGGGCTCCTGCTGCGACTCGGGCCAGCGATGCCGCATCGTTGACGGTTCCCGCTTCGTTGTTGGCGACGAGCGCGGTGGCCAGCGCCGCGCCGGGCAGGCTGGCAGCGAAGGCGTCGACGTCGATCGCCGCGGTACGCGCGACAGGCACTGCACGAAGGACGGCCCCTGCCTCGATGAGCGCGGCGACGGTGTCCATGGTCGCGTGGTGCTCGGCATCCGGCATCACGATCGCGTCAGTTCCCTGCGGGCGCGCGCTCCACAGGCCCTGGAGCGCCAGGTTGATGGACTCCGTGCCTCCGGACGTGAAGACGACCTCGATCGGATCGCATCCGAGGACCGCCGCTGCGCGCTCGCGCGATTCCTCGAGCAGGCGTCGGGCGTCCTGACCCGCGCCGTGCGTCGACGACGCGTTCCCGACGATCTCGCTCGCCGTCAGCCACGCCTCGCGGGCCTCTGGACGCAGCGGCGTCGTGGCGGCGTGATCGAGATAGTGCTGCATCCTTCCACTCTCCCCCATTTCGCGCGTGTCGGGCGCACATGGAACTGAGTGCGACGTGTCCTGAGACCAGGGCGCAGCCCCCTATTGTGTACTCATGCCCGCGATCCGAGACATCACCGTGCCCGGCGGTACTGCACTCGACAACCTCGGCGTCCGCCTGCACGACGGCGTCGGAACACTCCGCGTCTGGTCGCAGAACGCCTCGTCGATCGAGCTGGTCGTCTTCGATGCCACCGACCTCGACTGGGTCATCGACCAAGCCGACCTCGAGCGCCTTCCCGGAGGCGTCTGGGAGGTGACGACACCTCTCCTGCAGCCCGGCACCCGCTACGCGATCCGCGTCGGCGGCCCTCACGGCCCCGGCAACACGTTCAACCCGCAGACCCTGCTCCTCGACCCGTACGCCCGCGGCCTCGCGCAGGGCGACGGCTACGAGGAATGGCGAGCGGTCGTGATCGTCGACGGCTTCGACTGGGGCGATTCGGCCAAGCCGCGCATCCCTCTCGACCGGACCGTGATCTACGAGGGGCACCTCAAGGGCCTCACCAAACGCCAGCCCGATGTGCCTCCTGCACTGCACGGCACCTACGCGGGCCTCGCGCACCCCGCCATGATCGAGTACTTCCACTCGCTCGGCATCACGTCCATCGAGCTCCTGCCCGTACACGCGTTCGTCCCTGAGCCCCGGCTTCTCGAGCGCGGTCTCACGAACTACTGGGGCTACAACACGCTCAACTTCTTCACGCCGCACACCGCGTACGCCACGGAGGAGGCCCGCAAGGGCGGACCGGAGGCCGTTCTCGCGGAGTTCAAGGGCATGGTCCGGCTCCTGCACGAGGCGGGTCTCGAGGTGATCCTCGACGTCGTCTACAACCACACGTCGGAGGAAGGGCTCGGCGGCCCACGGTCGAGCCTGCGCGGCATCGACAACGCCAGCTACTACCGCCAGGACGCATCGGGCGCATACATCGACACGACCGGCTGCGGCAACACGCTGGACACCTCGACGGATGCCGGTGCGCGGCTCGTGCTCGACTCGCTGCGCTATTGGGCGCAGGAGATGCAGATCGACGGCTTCCGCTTCGATCTCGCGACCGCCATCGCCCGCGACGGCTCTCACACCTATACGCCGGAGCACCCGCTGCTGACCGCGATCTCGAACGATCCGGTCCTGAGCGAGACCAAGCTGATCGCCGAGCCGTGGGACGTCGGACTCGGCGGCTGGCAGACCGGCAACTTCCCGCACGGCTGGCATGAGTGGAACGACCGCTACCGCGATCGCGTCCGCAACTTCTGGCTGAGCGACATCGACTATGCCCGTCGCGCCTCCGCCCCGGTCGGCATCGGCGGGTTCGCGACCCGTCTGGCCGGCTCGTCGAACACCTTCGCGGACGAGCGGGGACCGCTCGCGAGCATCAACTTCGTCACGGCGCACGACGGATTCACGCTGCACGACCTCGTCTCCTACGACGTCAAGCACAACGAGGCCAACGGCGAGCAGAACCGCGACGGCGCCGACATGAACCGCGCCTTCAACCACGGCGTGGAGGGCCCGACCGACGATCCCGCGATCCTCTCCGCCCGACGCAAGGCGATGCGCAACCTGCTCGGCACTCTGCTGCTCTCGGCGGGCATCCCGATGATGACGGCAGGGGACGAGGTCGGTCGCACCCAGCGCGGCAACAACAACGCCTACGCGCAGGACTCGGCGATGACCTGGCTCGGCTGGGAGAACGAGCCGTGGCAGGACGATCTCCGCGCCCACGTCACCCGGCTGATCCGCCTGCGTTCCGAGAACCCCGCGCTGCGGCCGAGCCGGTACGCGAGGCTCGGCGAGCACATCCCCAACGCCTCGGTCATGGACTGGTTCGACCAGAACGGCGAGACGATGGAGAGCGAGCAATGGGCTGACCCCGGCAACCGCACGCTGCAGTACGTCGCGGCTTCCACTCCCGACCGTGAGGCGGCCAACCGCATCCTGCTCATCGTGCACGGCACGGAGTCGCCGATCGACGTGCGGCTGCCGGACGAGATCGAGGACGCGACCCGGTTCGTCTCTCTCTGGTCGAGTGCCGACGAACGACCAGGCGACGGCGGGGAGGTGTTCGCCCCAGGCGACATCCTGCCGATCCCCGGCACCTCGATGCGCCTCTTCCGGGTGGAGTGAGAGGCGGCGCGCCGCAGCCGCCGCGCGCTACCCGCCATGCCGCGCTCACGGTACATTCGGGGAGTGGCCGCACGCACGAGCAGTACCCGTCCGAAGGCTCTCCGGAGCCCCGCCCAGATCCCACTGCGCCCCCTCGGTGCCGTGTCGGACGGTGATGACCTGCGGGCGACGCGCATACCGCTGCTGAACGCCACACCGCAGGCACCGGGGGGCTTTCCCCCGAAGGCGTTCGTGGGCGAGGTCGTGCCGTTCAGCGTCGTCGCGTTCCGCGAGGGCCACGACCTCATCGGAGTGCAGCTTCGGCTGACATCGCCCGGCGGCGAAGAGTCGCTGCACCGTCTGACACCTCTCCTGGACGGTACGGATCGCTGGCGCACCGAGCTCGCGATCGACCTGCAAGGCGAGTGGTCGTTCCGCTTCGAGGCCTTCTCCGACGATTTCGCGACCTGGGCGCATGCCGCCGAGGTGAAGGTGGCGGCCGGCGTCGATGTGCCGGTCATGGCAGCGCTCGGGGCGGAGCTGCTGGTGCGCGCAGCGGCTGAGAAGGACCGACCGCTCCCCCAGCGCCGTCGGCTCGCCGCCGCCGCAGAGTCCCTGCGCGACGGCGACGCCGCCACGACGACCGCCCTGTCGACGGACCCGGAGCTCGCCACGATCTTCGCCGAGCGTCCGCTGACCTCGCTCCGCTCCGTGTCCGGCACCCACCCGCTGCGGGTGGAGCGCACGGCCGCAGGCGTCGGCGCCTGGTACGAGTTCTTCCCCCGCTCCGAGGGCGCGAGGCGGCTCAAGGACGGCACGATCAGGAGCGGCACCTTCCGCACAGCGGCGAAGCGTCTGCCGGCGGTCGCCGCCATGGGGTTCGACGTGATCTACCTCGTGCCGATCCACCCGATCGGCACGACGAACCGCAAGGGCCGCAACAACACCCTCACGGCCGAGCCCGCCGACCCCGGGTCTCCGTACGCGATCGGTGCCGCCGAGGGCGGCCATGACGCGATCCACCCGGAGCTCGGGAAAGCGGCCGACTTCCGCGCCTTCATCCGGGCGGCCCGCAGCGAAGGCCTCGAGGTCGCCCTGGACCTCGCCCTGCAGGCGTCACCGGACCACCCCTGGGTCGCCGAACATCCTGAGTGGTTCACGACGCTGCCCGACGGGACCATCGCGTACGCCGAGAACCCGCCGAAGAAGTACCAGGACATCTATCCGCTGAACTTCGACAACGACCCGGAGGGCATCTACCAGGAGATGCTGCGCATCGTGCAGCACTGGGTGCGCGAGGGCGTCAAGATCTTCCGCGTCGACAATCCGCACACCAAGCCGCTGCAGTTCTGGGAGTGGCTCATCGCCACCGTGAACGCGGCCGACCCCGACGTCATCTTCCTCGCCGAGGCGTTCACCCGCCCCGCCGTGATGCGGGCGCTGGCAGCGGTCGGGTTCCAGCAGAGCTACAGCTACTTCACCTGGCGGAATACCAAGGCGGAGCTGGAGGAGTTCCTCACGAGCGTGTCGCACGAGACCAGCGACTACATGCGGCCGAACCTCTTCGTGAACACGCACGACATCCTCACGGAGTATCTGCAGTTCGGCGGCCGCGCGGCGTACCGGATCCGGGCCTGCATCGGAGCCACCGCCGCTCCCGTGTACGGCGTCTACGCGGGGTACGAGCTGTTCGAGAACGTCGCCCGTCCTGGTTCTGAAGAGAACATCGACAACGAGAAGTACGAGTACAAGCTCCGCGACTGGGAGGGCGCCGAGGCGGCCGGCGACTCGCTGGCTCCGCTGCTGCGTCGACTCAACGGCATCCGGCGCGCGCATCCGGCCCTCGGTCAGTTGCGCAACCTGTCCGTGCACTGGAGCGACGACGACGCGGTCCTGGTGTACTCGAAGCACCTGGATGCCGCGTTCACCGGCACGGGGTCCGCGGACACGATCCTCGTGGTGGCCAACGTCGATCCGCACTCCGTGCGTGAGACCACCGTGCATCTCGACACCACAGTGTTCGGCATCCCGCTCGGCGAGGAGTTCGAGGTGGAGGACCTCCTCACCGGAGCCGTCTGGACCTGGTCCGACCACAACTACGTGCGCCTCGACGCCTTCGCCGAGCCGGTGCACATCCTGAACGTGAGGAAGCGATCATGAGCTACGTGGAAGATGCGAAGACCTCGTCCGAGTGGGCTGCCGTCGCCGCGGGGTCGCACCACGACCCCCATTCGGTGCTGGGGGCGCACTCGCACGCGGATGCGACCGATCGCACGGTCACCGTCATCAGGGCGAGGCGCCCGCTCGCCGCTTCCGTGGCCGCTGTCTTCGGCGACGGGACGAGACTCGAGCTGCACCACGTCGCGCACGGCATCTGGGAGGCCCAGCATGACGGTCCTGCGGTGCCCTACCGACTCGCGACCGCCTACGGCGATGACGAGGAGACCGTCATCGGCGACCCCTACCGTCACCAGCCGACGCTCGGGGACCTCGACCTGCACCTGATCGCGGAGGGTCGCCACGAGCAGCTGTGGCGTGTCCTGGGTGCGCACCCCCGCTTCCTGCAGGGCGACGCGGGAGTCGCCTTCGCCGTCTGGGCGCCGAACGCCAGCGCTGTCCGCGTGGTGGGCGACCACAACGGGTGGAACGGCGAGGCGCATGCGATGCGGTCGATGGGCGTGAGCGGGATCTGGGAGCTCTTCATCCCCGACCTCGCGATCGGCTCGACCTACAAGTACCAGATCCGCACCCGCGAGGGCTCGTGGATCTTCAAGGCGGATCCCATGGCGCAGGCAGCGCAGCTGCCTCCCGAGACCGCATCCGTCGTGACCCGCTCCTCCTATGCGTGGTCGGACGGAGCCTGGATGACGCGACGCGCGGCAACCCACGCAGTGGCCCAGCCGCTGTCGGTGTACGAGGTGCACCTGGGGTCGTGGCGCGGAGGCCTCGGATACCGCGACGCGGCGGAACCGCTCATCGCCCATGTGACCGAGTCCGGCTTCACGCACGTCGAGTTCATGCCGCTCGCCGAGCATCCGTTCGGGGGCTCTTGGGGCTACCAGGTCAGCGGCTACTACGCCGCGACGAGCCGTTTCGGCAGCCCGGACGACCTCCGCTACCTGATCGACCGGCTGCACCAGGCGGGCATCGGCGTCATCATGGACTGGGTGCCCGGGCACTTCCCCAAGGACGCATTCGCGTTGGCACGGTTCGACGGACAGCCGCTCTACGAGCATCCTGATCCCCGCAGAGGCGAGCACCAGGACTGGGGCACGCTGATCTTCGACTACGGCCGCCCCGAGGTCCGTGGGTTCCTCGTCGCGAACGCCCTGTTCTGGCTGAGCGAGTTCCACGTCGACGGACTGCGTGTGGACGCGGTCGCCTCGATGCTGTACCTCGACTACTCGCGCCGTGAGGGCGAATGGGAGCCGAACATCCACGGCGGGAGGGAGAACCTCGAGGCGATCCGCTTCCTGCAGGAGGTCAACGCGACGGCCTACCGTCTGCATCCCGGCGTGCTGATGATCGCCGAGGAGTCGACCAGCTTCCCCGGTGTCACCGCCCCCACCGATCATGCAGGGCTCGGCTTCGGGTTCAAGTGGAACATGGGCTGGATGAACGACTCGCTCCAGTACATCGAACGCGACCCGATGTACCGCGCGCACCACGAGGGTGAGATGACCTTCTCGTTCGTCTACGCCTTCGGGGAGAACTACCTGCTCCCCATCAGTCACGACGAGGTCGTGCACGGCAAGGGCAGTCTCGTGTCGAAGATGCCCGGCGATCACTGGCACAAGCTCGCGAACGTGCGCGCGTACCTCGGGTACATGTGGGGGCATCCCGGTAAGAAGCTGCTCTTCATGGGACAGGAGTTCGGTCAGCTCGCCGAATGGTCAGAGTCCCGAGAGCTCGACTGGTGGCTGCTCGATCAGCCCTCGCACGCCCAGCTGCAGAGCTTCGTGGGCGAGCTGAACCGCACCTACCGTGCCCAGGCTCCGCTCTGGGAGCGCGACAGCGACGGATCGTCCTTCTCGCGACTGGGCGCCCCGAGCTGGGACCCGAACGTCATCGCCTTCGAGCGCCGCGATGCGCACGGCGGTCGCCTGGTCGTCATCAGCAACTTCGCCGGCGTGGAACGCAGCGGCTATCGGCTGGCGCTTCCGGGCGTCGGCACCTGGCAGGAGATCCTCAACACGGATGCCGCGGAGTACGGCGGACGTGGTTCGGGCAACCTGGGTGTGGTCGTCGCTCACGCCGAGGACGGCGGAACGGCGACCGCGACCATGACGCTCCCCGCGCTGTCGACCATCTGGCTGCGCTTCGAGGGCGAGCCGCACGTCCCGACGATCACCCACGGGTGAGCGTCGGGACGCCGGTCAGAAGAGCAGCGAAGAGAGTCGGTTGCGCGCGGAGATGACCCTCGGGTCCGCAGCGCCGATGAGCCCGAACAGCTCGACGAGGCGCTCGCGCACGGGAGTGCGCTCCGCGGCGGGCAGCTGAGCGAAGAGGTCGAGAAGTCGGCCGAAGGCGTCGTCGACATGGCCTCCAGCGAGATCCAGGTCGGCGACGTCGAACTGTGCCTGGACATCGAGCGGGCCCGCTGCTGCGGCCGCCCGAGCCGTCTGCAGGTCGAGCTTCTGCACCCGGTCGAGCAGGCGCACCTGGCCGAGGCCGGCGATCGCGTCCTCGTCGCGCGGGTTCTCCGCGAGAGCCTTCTCGTAGGCCGTGACCGCTGCGGCGTAGTCGCCGATCTCGATCGCGGCGAACGCCTCGGCGTGCAGGGGCGGCAGCGGCGGCTCCTCGGGCGCATCGGGTGCACCGGCCTCCGCGGGCGCGCCGAGGTCGAGCGATCCGGTGACGCCGTTCTGCGCCGCGAGCTGGAGCAGCTGCGCGAAGACCTCGCGGACCTGCTGCTCCGGCACGGCACCGGTGAACATCGGTACGGGCTGCCCGGCGATCAGTGCGACCACCATGGGGATCGACTGCGCCCTGAATCCCTGCGCGAGCTGCGGGTTCGCATCGACGTCGACCTTGGCGAGAAGTACCTTGCCGCCGAGTTCCCGCGTCACCTTCTCGATGATCGGGCTCAGCTGCTTGCAGGGTCCGCACCACTCGGCCCAGAGATCCACGACCACCGGCACAGTGCGGGAGATCTCCAGGATCTGGCCGAACGTCTCGTCCGTCGCATCGACGACGACATCGACGATGCCGCCGCTCGGAGAGTTCGACGGTGCTCCGGAAGCGCTCGGCGCACCCGCGGCGGGCGCGACCGGGCGGTTGCGCAGGCTGGACAGGTCGACGGCGCCGCGCAGAGCGGCGGGAGAGATATCGGTCACTTGATCACCTCGACGGAGAGAAGGTCCTGACGCACGGCCAGGAGGCGGATCTGCTCGGTGGACCCCTGAGCGGGGACGGAGAAGAACAGCTGGAATTCGTACTTGGTCGTCACGCCCTTGGCCGACTCGGTCACACCGGTGAGCGCCTTCGCCTGGGCGTTGTCGCCGAACCGGATGACGGCGTCCTTGGTCGTCGGCGTCACCGTCTCGGTGTCGACGAGCGAGAGGGCGACGATGGCGCCGCTGTCGAGCGTCGTCAGCGAGACCGGCGGCTCGTCGGCAGGGACGATGTCGAACGCGGTCTTCGAGGTCTTCGCGGCCCCGTTGTCGGCCAGATTCTTCACCACGGCCTGCCGGCTGTCGCGGATCGACTGCGCGAGGTTCAGGCTCAGGTCATCGAACATGCCGTAAGACGGGCTCTTCTCCCCCGCATCGACGACGTCGGAGAACATCCCGGCGAGGTCGCCCGGCGCGATGCTGAGGAAGGCGGAGTCCTCCGGCACGAGAGAGGTGCCGAGCCAGGCTGCGGCCACCTCGGGGAAGACCGCGTCTGCGGACATCTCCGCGATGTTCGTGACCTTGTAGTTGGACCAGGGGTCCTGCTGCGTCATCGTCAGCACCACGGGCGGAACCGTCTCGTCGCCCGCGCTCTTGGACAGCAGGAGGACGGTGCGCGGCCACCGGTCGGATGCCTCTGGCAGCACGACCTCGACGTCGTCGGTCGGGATCGCGGCCGGAACGGCGGTGTCGGGGAGCGCGGTCCGCAGCGCGTACTCGGTCTTGCGGGCCGTGAGGGCGGGGCCGTCCAGGCGAGTGCCGGCGAGGTCGATGTCCATCGCCTCATCCGCATCGGCGATCGTCGCCGACACCTTCTGCAGGATGCGCTTCGCCTGTGCCTCGGTCACTGCCGGGGGCTTCTGGTTCTCCGGAGCGATCACCGTCGCGCTGGGCGAGGGCGTCGGGCTCGATGCCGTGAACTGCGGCCACGAGTCGGCCGAGCATCCGCTGGCCAGGAGCGCCGTCAACGCGAGCGCGGGGAAGGCGAGCATCCGACGTCGACGAGCCGGTCGCTGCGTGCGCATCTCAGACCTCCTGTCGTCGGTGGCGGCGCCATCGACGGGGTCGGTGGGTTCGCCAGGCTGTGCGCCGTCTCCCTCGGTCGCTCCGGTCTCGGCGCCATCGTCGCGAGCGGGCGTCTCATCCGTCTGCTCCGATTCGATCGCCGATCGCTCCGCCGGAGGCAGCTGAGCGACATCGATCGGCTCGGTCGCCGGCATCGGCCCCGGCCCCTTGCGGCGCGGGCCGCGGCCTCGGCGCTGGTGCCGGATGCCGAGGAAGTAGAGGACCAGGCCGACGACGAGCACCGCAGCGCCCGCCGCCATGAGGGGCCCCGCGAGGGGCGTCGAGTTGTCGAGCGGCCACGACACGACGATGTCGTCCGGCGCATCCGCCGTGCCGTCGTGGGCGATGATCAGGCTCATGCCCTCGGGCAGCTGCATGTCGGCGATCAGTGCATCGGTGTCGGTGTACGAGAACAGCCAGAGGTCGGAGCCCACGGGGCTGCGGCCCGGTACTGCCGCCGCGTCACCAGCGGCAGGAGTCTCGGTCGGGGAGGGAGTGGCAGCAGGATCCTCGCCGCCCTCTTCTGCGTCGCCTTCCGCGTCCGGTTCGACCAGCTCGACGTCGAGCTTGCCGCTGTCGCCCATCGACACATGGTTGTACGAGGCGTCGGAGAGCCACGCCTCCATATCGGCGGTGCGGCCGTAGGCGGCGAAGATGTCGCCATCCCCGCGCACCATCAGCGTCTGCTCTCCAGGATGCTCGCGGAGGACGTCGCCGTCCAGCAGCACGTAGGGTGCCGGTTCGTCCACAGACACCGACACCTTCTGAGTGGAAGGGCCCATGAAGACCGTCCGCTGGGCGATGCCCGCAGCGATCAGTCCCGCAGCCAGCACGAAGGCCACGACGGCCCATACGAAACGCACGAATAGTCTCCTCACACGATCCGGACGCTCGCCAGGATCGGAACACTCGACATTTCAGACTATCGAAATCAGCTGTGTGTTGCCCACGAGGGGCACTCTCCCGCACGCGGCACGTCGTCGCCCCGGCATCGACCGCGCTCGATACCCTGGCATCACGAGCACTTCCGAGGAGTACCGATGAAGATCCACAACCCCTTCCGCACCGCCCTGGTGGCGACGCTCGGCGTGGGTCTGGGCATCCTGCTGATCGGGAGCCTGCAGAACCTCTCGACCGTGCTCCTGTACGTCGGAACCGCGCTCTTCCTGAGCCTCGGACTCGACCCTCTCGTCTCGTTCCTCGAGCGCAAACGCCTGCCCCGTTGGCTCGCGGTGCTCATCACGATCCTGGCGGTGATGGGCGTCTTCGCCGGAATCATCCTGATCGTCATCCCCGTCCTCGTCGACCAGATCTCCCAGTTGATCGCCCAGATCACGGCCATCGTCCAGCGTGGCACCCTCCTCCCCGACCTTCGTCAGTGGATGGTGGACACCTTCCCCAACCTCAAGGTCGACGAGGTCTTCGCGTACGTCACCGACTGGCTCGAGACCAACCTCGCGCAGATCGGCGGCTCGATCGGCCAGGGCGTGCTCGCCGCCGGAGGCGCGGTCGTGAGCGGTCTCTTTGGGGCGTTCATCATCCTCATCCTCACGATCTATCTCACGGCATCCACCCCATCGCTCAAGCGTGCCGTCTACCAGCTCGCCCCCGCGTCGAAGCGCGAGCGGTTCATCGACCTCGCCGAGCAGATCACCGACTCGGTCGGCTACTACGTCATGGGCCAGGTCTCGCAGGGCGTGATCAACGGCGTCCTGAGCATGATCTTCCTCACGATCATCGACGCCCCCTTCCCCGCCGTGCTGGCGGTCGTGGCGTTCTTCTTCTCGCTGATCCCGCTGGTCGGCACGCTGACCGGCTCCACGATCATCGTGCTCGTCTGCCTGATCCCCGGCCTCGGTTCGCCGGCGACGGCCATCGCTGCGGCGATCTACTACCTCGTGTACATGCAGATCGAGGCGTACATCATCTCGCCGAGGATCATGAGCAGGGCGGTGTCCGTGCCCGGCGCGGTCGTGGTCGTCGCGGCTCTCGCCGGCGGCAGCCTGCTGGGACTCCTAGGAGCCCTCATCGCGATCCCCGTCGCCGCGAGCATCCTGATCCTCTACCGCCAGGTGCTGATCCCGAGGATGAACGAGCTCTAAGCCGTCGACCACTCCGTCGGCAGCGGAAGTGCTGCGGGGTTCACGGCGGCGACGATCTCGGTCAGCACGCGACGGGTCTGACTCTCCCCGACCCAGAGGTGCTTGCCTCCCTCGACCGCGATGAGCGTCGCATGCGGGATGGCGGAGAACCGCTCCCGCGCCTCCGGCGGTCGCAGATAGTCGTCGAGTTCGGGAACCAGCACCACGACCTCGACATCCGGCGACTCGGCCCAGGCGGACACCTCGGCCTCGGTCGCGCGATGCAGCGGAGGCGACAGAAGGATGATCCCCTCGACGTCGTGCTCCCTGCCGTACTTGAGCGCGAGCTCCGTGCCGAACGACCATCCGACCAGCCACGGACGCGGGAGAGCGCGGTCGCGGACGAGTTCCATCGCAGCTGCCACGTCGAACTGCTCGGCCGCTCCCCCATCGAAGGCTCCATCGCTCGTGCCGCGCGCCGAGGTGGTCCCGCGGGTGTTGAACCGCAGCACGGCGAGATCGGCCAGCGCAGGCAGCCGTGCAGCCGCCTTGCGGATGATGTGCGAGTCCATGAAGCCGCCGGCGGTCGGCAGCGGATGCAGCGTCACGAGCGTCGCGACCGGCGCCTTCTCCTCCGGCAGAGCGAGCTCACCGACGAGGGACAGATCGTCTGCCGTCGTCAGGACGATGTCCTCGCGTCGAGCCGGGAGCTCGAGCGGGCCACGGATCTCAATGCTCACGCAATCCTCCAACAGTGGGTGTGCCAGTGACGGCGTGCGGCGAGGTCCGCCGCATCGCCGAGAACGCCGTCGGCTCGCCAGACGACGAGATGGGCCGTTCCGGGGGTCACCGAACGACCGCAGCCCGGGCAGGTGTACTCCTTCTGCGCCTGGACCGCAGAGACGGGTTGCACCGTCCACTCCGCGCCGCGACGCACCTCGGTGCGCTTCCAGGACGCGAGCAGACGATCGAGGGAATCCTCGGCCTCAGGGCGCGTCGGACGACGCTTGCGGGAGCGAGCCATGGAGGCGGCTCACCACCAGTGGTTGTTCGTCCAGAAGGCGTGGGCCCCTGCCCAGCTGCCGTAACGGCCGGTGGCGTATCCGGTGGCCCACCGGAGGTTGTCGACCGGGTCGTATCCGTTTCCCGGGACCTTGCTGCATGGCAGCGCCTGGACGAGACCGCAGGCACCGGACGACGCGTTGGTGGCGTTCGGGTTCCAGCCGCTCTCTCGCGAGACGATGTAGTCGACGTAACCCCAGTCGGACTCCGCGATACCGGCTGCCGCCATCCACTCGGCTGGCGCTCCGCCGCCGGTGTAGAAGAGCGGGCCGCTGGGTGCGGACTGATCCGAGGACTCGGTCGAGGCCTGCACAGGCTTCGGCTTCGGCTTGGGCTTCGGCTTCACGTAGACCGAGAAGGTGCCGCGCTCGACGGGGGCGATCGTTGCGCCCTCGACCGTGACGGTGAGGTTCTGCGTCTCGGTGAGCGCCGCGGAGTATGCGGACTCCGGCGCTTCCTCGTCGGGCTGCTGAGCGAGCGCGACGCCGGTCGGTGCGACCATGGCGGCGGCGAATCCGACGACGGCCAACGCTCCGAAGAAGCCCACCACGCCACGGCGGCGAGTGCCCGTGCGCGCCGAAAGAGACGTCGATGCGGGTACCGGCGTGACGTCGTTTCGATGAGGGGTGATGTCGTTTCGGGAGTTCACGATAGGAGGCAGTCTACCCGGTGAGCCGTCGGACGGCCACGGAAACGCTCAGCGAACGGCCAGGATGACGTCGACCGTGGCGTCCAGGAGCGCATCGACCTGCTCTTCCCGGTACCCGCCGCGCTGCATGCGGAACGCCGCAGAGCGCAACTGCTCGGCGGTGAGCGGCTCGCCGTCGCGCAGGTAGCGGGCGATGCGGGTGCTGACGTGATCCACCTCGTCGATGCGGTAGCCGAAGGTGAGGAAGCCGGTGCGCGCGAAGCGCTGACGACGAGGTCGCGCGAGGTGATCGAGGATCACCTGCGCATCGTCCCTGGCCTGTTCCACCCATGCGCCGGCACCGTTGGAGCGGACTGCGCGCTCGCGCGCACGCGCTGCGAGTGCGTCTTCGACCCGCCCGAGTGCCGCGTCGACCTCGGCCACGACGTACCCGCCCTTGACGAGCGGAAACGAGGCGACGCGCACGTCGGCCGCGGTGAGGTCGTCCGCGTCGCTCTCGAACGCCGTCCGGGCCGCGGCGAGGAACGTGTCGACCGCCGCTCGGTGGTATCCCTGAGTGCGACCCGTGGTCAGCGAGAAGGCTGGAGGCGCCTCGGTCGTCTCATCCGAGACCTGCACATCATCTGAAGTCATCACAGCACCGCCCAGGACGAGAAGAGGAAGTAGAGGCACAGTGCGGGAACGGTCGACGGAAGGATGCTGTCGAGGCGGTCGAGGAGTCCGCCGTGCCCGGGGAGCCAGGAGCTCATGTCCTTGATGCCGAGGTCCCGCTTCAGCATCGACTCGCCGAGGTCGCCCAGTGTCGCCGAGAGCAGGATCGCGACGCCGAAGATGACACCGATCCACCACGGGAGATGAAGGAGGAAGATCGCGAGGAGAACACCCGCAGCGATGGAGCCGACGACGGCTCCGCCGAATCCCTCCCAGGTCTTCTTCGGGCTGATCTTCGGCGCCATCGGATGACGCCCGAAAGAGAGACCGGCCGCGTAGGCGCCGGTGTCGGCGACGACGGCGATCGCGATGAAGCTGAGCACCCACCACTGCCCGTCCTCCTGCTTGAGCAGGAGCAGAGCGACCGCAGCGAGGAACGGGACGTAGATCTGGACGAACCCGCCGATCACGGCATCCGCGAGCACGTCGCCGTAGGTGCGTCCGTCCGCTGCGACCATCTGGGCGACGAGTCGCCAGACGATCACGAACGCGACCGCCAGGAACAGCACGACCCAGACGAGCCACAGATCGAGGAAGTATGCCGAGAGGACCAGCAGAGCAGCGGAGATGAACTGCGGAACGACGTCGATCCGGCGCCCCGATGCCCGCAGCGCGAGAGACAGCTCGTAGACGCCCAGCAGGGCTGCTGCGAGGGCGAACGGGACGAACAGGACCTTGATGAAGATCAGGGACGCCAGCAGAACAGCGCCGAAGGCGAGCCCGATCAGCGTCGCGAGGATCAGGTCGCGACCCGTCCGCTCCTTGATGCGCTCGTTGGCCTGGTCGAGCTGGCCCCGTGCGTTCGAGACGTGGGTTCCCAGCTCGTCGCGCGCAGCCCGCCACTGCTCCCGGATCGCATTGTGCTCTGCCGTGTCGAGGCTGGCAGTGGAGATCACCGGGGCGTCCGCGCTGGGCACGGAGATCACCGGGCTCTCCGCAGGCAGCGGCGGACGCGGAGGGATGCTCGACGAGTCGAACGCGGGGAAGGCATCGTCGATCAGCGGGATGCCGCCGGTCGAGGTCGACGAGTCGCGCGCCTCGCGGCGCGTCTGCGGCTTGTCGGTGTCGTCACCGGTGGATTCGTCGGACATACCGCCTACACCTCGAGGAGTTCGGCCTCTTTGCGCTTGAGAGCGTCGTCGATCAGATCGACGTGCTGGCGCGTGAGGGCGTCGAGTTCCTTCTCGCCCCTGGCGATCTCATCTTCTCCGAGTTCGCTCTTGAGGCCGTCGAGCTCGTCCTTCGCCTTGCGGCGGATGCCGCGCACGTGCACCTTGGCGTCCTCACCCTTGGACTTGACGAGCTTGACGTACTCCTTGCGGCGCTCTGCGGTGAGCTCAGGCATCGTGACGCGCACGAGGTTGCCGTCGTTCGTCGGGTTCGCACCCAGGTTCGGCATATCCCTGATCGCCTGCTCGATCGCCTTCAGCGCCGACTTGTCGTACGGCGTGATGATGAGCGTGCGCGCTTCCTGGTTGGCCAGAGAGGCGAGCTGAGCGAGCGGAGTCGGCGTTCCGTAGTAGTCGATGAGGACCTTCTGGAACAGCTGCGGGTTGGCGCGACCGGTGCGCACCGTGGAGAAGTCCTCCTTGGCGGCCTCGACCGCTCGTGACATACGGGAGGTGGTTTCAGCGAGGACATCCGCGATCACGGTGACTCCTATCGTCGGGGTGTTCTGAAATTCTATCGGGCCGGGCGCGCGAGAACGCTCAGGCGCTCAGGCGGTGACGAGAGTGCCGATGGGCTCGCCGAGGAGCGCCCTGGTGACGTTGCCCGCCGGCTCCATGCCGAAGACGCGCATGTCCATGTTGTTGTCCATGCAGAGGCTGAACGCGGTCGAGTCGACCACCTTGAGCCCGCGCTGGAGAGCGTCGCGGTAGGTCACGCGTTCGATGCGCTCGGCATCCGCATGCTTGTTGGGGTCCGCGGTGTAGATCGCGTCGACGCCGTTCTTGGCGACGAGCACTTCCTGTGCACCGATCTCCAGTGCACGCTGTGCGGCGACCGTGTCGGTGGAGAAGTACGGGAGGCCCGCACCGGCGCCGAAGATGACGACGCGGCCCTTCTCCATGTGGCGCTCGGCGCGCAGCGGGATGTACGGCTCGGCGACCTGCGTCATCGAGATCGCCGACTGCACGCGGGTGGGCGCGCCCGCCTGCTCGAGGAAGTCCTGCAGGGCGAGTGCGTTCATGACCGTGCCGAGCATGCCCATGTAGTCGGCGCGCCCTCGGTCCATTCCGCGCTGGCTGAGTTCCGCTCCGCGGAAGAAGTTGCCGCCGCCGACGACGATCGCGATCTCGACGCGGTCGACGGCCGCAGCGATGTCGCGCGCGATCTGGCTGACGACGTCGGGGTTGACGCCGAGCTGTCCGGCGCCGAACGCCTCACCGGAGAGCTTCAGGAGAACGCGACGGCGTCCGTTGCCTTCGGTCATGGGGGTGTTCCTCTCGTCCCGATTCAAGATAGTGCCTTCTGGGCATGAAGAAGGGGTTCGGATCATGTGATCCGAACCCCTTCGACGGTGCTACGCGCCGACCTTGAAGCGCGCGAAGTCCGTCACGGTGATACCGGCGTCCTTCGCCACCTGGGCGACGGAGAGCTTGTTGTCCTTCGCGTAGTCCTGCTCGAGCAGTGCGACCTGCTTGATGAACGCGGAGACACGGCCCTCGACGATCTTGGGCAGAGCCGCTTCCGGCTTGCCCTCGTTGCGGGAGATCTCGGTCACGATCTCGCGCTCCTTCTCCACGGCGTCAGCCGGGACGTCCTCACGGGACAGGTACGACGGGTTCGCGAACGAGATGTGCTGCGCGATGCTGCGAGCGGTCTCGGCGTTGTCACCCGTGTAGGCGACGACGACACCGATCTGCGGCGGCAGGTCCTTGCTCGTGCGGTGCAGGTAGACCTCGACGTTGTCGCCGGTGATCGTGCGAACGCGACGCAGCTCGACCTTCTCGCCGATGATCGCGGCCTCTTCCGAGATGACCTGCTCGACGCTCTTGTCGCCCGCCTGAGCGGCGAGGCCGGCCTCGACCGAGTCGGCCTTGACGGCTGCGACAGCGTCGGCGACCTTGTCGGCCAGCGCGATGAAGCGCTCGTTCTTCGCGACGAAGTCGGTCTCGCAGGCGAGCTCGATGAGCGTCACGGCCGAGTCGTTCTCACGAGCGACGATGAGTCCCTCGCTCGTGGAACGGTCAGCGCGCTTGGCGTTGCCCTTGGCACCCTTCAGGCGCAGGATCTCGGTGGCCTTCTCGACGTCTCCGTCAGCCTCCTCGAGCGCCTTCTTGGTGTCGACCATTCCCGTGCCGAGCTGCTCACGCAGCGCCTTGAGGTCGGCGATGGTGAAGTTGGCCATGTGTGGTGGCTCCTTGCTTCGTGATGTGTGTGGTGGTCGCGGAATTACTTGGCGTCTGCTGCCTCGGCGGCGGCGACCTCAGAGGTCTCCTCACCGGAAGCGTCAGCGATCGCCTCGTCGTGCGCCTCGGCGCCGGCCTCGTCGGCCGGGGTCTCGTCGGCAGCAGGCGTCTCGACGACAGCAGCCTCATCGGCAGCGGTCTCGACGGCGGCGGCGTCAGCGGACTCCTGGACGGGGGCCTCGAGAAGCTCCTTCTCCCAGTCGGCCAGCGGCTCGGCGTCGCCCGTCTCCGGGTTGTGCTTCTGCTGGAGGCCCTCGGCCGCGGCGTCGGCGACGATGCGGGTGAGCAGCGAGACGGAGCGGATCGCGTCGTCGTTGCCGGGGATCGGGTACTGGAAGTCGTCAGGGTCGGCGTTGGTGTCGAGGATGCCGATCACCGGGATGCCGAGCTTCTTGGCCTCGTCGATCGCGAGGTGCTCACGCTTGGCGTCGACGACCCAGAGGGCGGACGGCGTCTTGGTGAGGTTGCGGATACCGCCGAGCGACTTGTGCAGCTTGTCGAGCTCGCGCTTCTTGAGCAGGAGCTCCTTCTTGGTGAAGCCGGAGGCTGCCGGGTTCTCGTAGTCGAGCTCCTCGAGCTCCTTCATGCGAGCGAGACGCTTCGCGATGGTGGAGAAGTTGGTGAGGAGTCCACCGAGCCAGCGCTGGTTGACGTAGGGCTGACCCACGCGCGTCGCCTGCTCGGCGAGGATCTCCTGAGCCTGCTTCTTGGTGCCGACGAAGAGGATCGTGCCACCGTGGGCGACGGTCTCCTTGACGAAGTCGTAGGCCTTGTCGATGTAGCCGAGCGACTGCTGCAGGTCGATGATGTGGATGCCGCTGCGCTCGGTCAGGATGAAGCGCTTGACCTTCGGGTTCCACCGACGGGTCTGGTGTCCGAAGTGGACGCCGCTGTCGAGCAGCTGGCGAATGGTGACCACAGCCATGGTCATCTCCTTGTTCTGACGCGGTTGTGCGCCGTTGAGGTTGTCAAGTCGATCGGACGATCGAACTCCCTGGTGCCCGGCGCACACCCCACCCGCTCGGAAGCAGGACCTGTGGGAGTGGATGCCACGACCGAAGTCGCTCTGGGCACGCGTAGTCACCCCGAGATCGAGGTGCTCTCTCAGCATACAGGATGCCGCGGCCGTACTGTCCCTGCACCGGGAGTCGCCGGTACGGCTTCTGCACGACCTCTGCGCACGAGCTTCCTCGCCTGTTCGGCACCGTGATGCGCGGGAGGAGGATCACGGCATGAAGATCCGTGCTCTCTCAAACCCCGCCCGCTCGGTCGGGGGCATCCTCGTGCTGAGCGTCGTGCTGGTGACGGTGCCTGGCGGCTCGGTCTCCTCGACCGCGGCGGGCAGCTCGGCACAGGAGATCGCCGCGCCGGTCGGCAGCGGAAACCACCGCCTGCTGTGGCGGTGGCCTCTCGACGGCATGCGGGCGGTGGTGACGGCATACCGTGCGCCCGCCCACGAGTACGGCGCAGGTCACCGGTGGTGTCGACCTCACCGCCACGACAGGCGCGGTGGTGCGCGCCCCGGCCGAGGGAACCGTCGCCTTCTCCGGGACGGTCGTCGATCGCCCTCTCCTCACGATCGAGCATGCGGGCGGAACGGTCTCGACTTTCGAGCCGCTGGAGTCCGCGCTGTCTCCGGGCGACACCGTGTCGGCCGGAGACGAGATCGGACGGGTTGCGGCGGGCGGGCATGCGCCCCCGGGGACCATCCATCTGGGAGTCCGCGTCGACGGGCACTACATCAACCCGCTCCTCCTGTTCGGGGAGACGCGTCGAGCAGTGCTGCTCCCCTGCTGTCTGCCGTTGTGATGCGATGAGCCTCGTGGACGAGGCATCGCTGCGGATCGGCCGAGTTCTGTGAGCGGTGCACCGGAGCGCCGGCTCATCGCGCTGCGGCTGGTCAGGCTCGCGGATGCGCGAGGCGGTAGGTGGCGGTGAGGCGCTCCGCCGAGACGTGCGTGTAGATCTGGGTGGTGCCGAGGCTGGCATGGCCGAGGATCTCCTGCACGGCTCTGAGATCGGCACCGCCGTCGAGGAGGTGCGTCGCCGCAGTATGGCGCAGTGCGTGCGGTCCGACCGTCTCCGCCCCGACGAAGGGCGCCAAGACCTCGGCGACCAGGGTGTACACCGCTCGCGGGCCGATCCGTCCTCCGCGATTGCCGAGGAAGAATGCAGGCGCGGGCCGCGCCGCTCGGGCGGCGAGGGCGGGGCGTCCGCGTGTGAGGTAGCCGCCGATCGCGTCACGCGCCGGCGCTCCGAACGGCACCACCCGTTCTTTCGAGCCTTTCCCGAGCACGCGCGCGGTGCCGCGGTCCAGATCGACGTCATCGATGTCGAGCCCGCACAGTTCGGAGACGCGGATCCCGGCGCCGTACAGCAGCTCGAGCATGGCATGGTCACGCAGGGCAGCCGGCTCGCCACTGGCCGCCGCGTGTCGCTGCGATTCGAGCAGCGTCGTCATCGCGTCCTGCGAGGCGACGACGGGAAGTGTGCGTCCTCGCTTGGGGGCGACCAGGCGCAGGCTCGGGTCGTGCGTGATGAGCCCCTGCTCCTGAGCCCAGCTGAAGAAGGATCGGGCCGCCGCTGCGCGCCTGGCGAGGGTGGACCGGGTATCGCCGCGCTGCGTCGCCTGCCACAGCCAGTCGCGCAGCGTCTCGAGGCCGATGTCCTCCAGCGGAAGATCGCTCACCGTACCGGCCAGGTCCCGCAAGTCGGATCGGTATGCGCGCACGGTCGCCGGCGAGAGCCGACGCACCTTCTCCAAATGCTCGGCGAACGCCTGGGCGGCAGCCGCGAACTCCATGGGTCCAGCATGCCGGACCGCCCCGTCGCACCCGGTCAGCCGCGCCGCGCCCGCAGCCGCCACTCGGACGACCCGCGACGCGGCGTTCGAGTACGACGCGCGACCGCGGACACCCTCACCCGCGAGCGTCGCCCGCGGCCGCTGGAGAACCGGGTGTTCATCCGCCTCTTCGCGGATCTCATGGAAGAGGACGAGGCGGACACCTTCGACGCTCCCGCTCCCCTCGCTGCACGCCTCCGCGAGATCGAGGAGGAGAGGTCACGGTGGACCCGCGTGGCCGCGCTGCCGGGTGCAGACCTCCGCAGATCGAGGCCGAGCTAGTCCGCCTCCAGAAGGACGGTGAGGAGGTAGCCGCCGAGCTGGGTAAGTCTCGCGTGTCCGGGGTCTATGCGGATCTTGTCGAGTACGCCCGCGACTATGCCAAGGGGATCCCGGCTCAGATGCCTGGAGCCGGTACCTACGAGATCGACTTCACGCCCTGGGTCGAGTACATGCGGAGCCTGGAGCTGGACGCTCAGCGGGCGCTAGTGGGACGCCTCAGCACCCGGGTCTATAAGGGACGTGGTTTGGATCGAGTCAAGATCGGCTAGTCCGCTACGCCACCGCTACGATTCGACCATGCTGATTCAGTTCGATCCGTTCGCGTTCGTCGTGGCACTGGCGGCGTTTCTTGTTGCTTGGCGGGCGCACTACCTCGCGAAAGGTGCACCTGAGAAGGCGCGGCGACGCGAGATCCGCGACGAGATCCGAGGGCGAATCGAAGCCCTTCGCGAATCCACTAGCCCGCTCTCTATCATCATCGACCTAGGACAGCCTCTGGTTGCACCGCCAGCCGACTTCAACGCGAACGTGAAGGCCTTGGACAATCTCTCCGACCGCGTGCCCGAGACAACCCAAATCCGGGGCATCCACGTGACGGCCTTCTCTCTCGCTAGCCGGTGGTACTCAGCGTTTCACGATGAAACCCAATACGACCTGACTAAGGCGCGAGCGCAGAAGTGGCAACAGAACCTCGCGGACGCTCGCACCAGCGGCACTCAGGCCATGATCGATGCCGCAGCAGGCCACTTCGACGACTACACAAACCAGGCAGAAAAGCTCCGGCGCGTGGCCGACGCGAGCCGCACGCAAGTACGAGAAGGTCTAAGCATCTTCAAGACTCGCGCTGACGCCTACACCGACTGGCTGAACACACTCGACCGAGGCAAGGCAAAGCGGTAGTAGTTCAGGGTAAACAGCCGGCTAAGCACGACAAAGCCCTAGAGCGGACGACTTGACTCTAGGGCTTTGTTGTTGGCTCACAGCGGGAGGTAATTGGCTTCCACCTCTTCGAGGCTGACCCCGTCCTCACCTCCGAAGACCGTCTTGATGTAGTCCGCTTCCATCACCCGGTAGTAGTCAGGGTTAGCGCCTTGGACCAACAGCAGACCATCAGGCCGGAGATGAGCGCGGAGGACATGGAGGCGCGTGCGGAGATCATCAGTCATGCGCTCATTATGGCGTGCGGCCATAGACGGCTTCGTAGCAGCTCGCCGCCATGTCGGCCATGTCGCTGGTGTCGGACGTGTCGTAGATGCCTTTGCTAGCCAGGCACGCGCGGTAGTCCGCCTCCTGGGTGGAGGCGTTCAGACCGTTGACGACGAGGACAATCACGACCGTTGCCACGATGACAAGCGCACCCAGCGCCGAGGCCAGGATGATTGCGAGACGCTTAGTCATGGGTGGACCTTAACAGGTCCTGTATCTCTTGCGGAAGTGTGTCTGGGTACCCGTGCCGGTCAGTGTCTCCAACGGCTCCACCTGGACCGCACTTGCCCCGCTCATCAGTGACGGGACAGACTGGGAGCAAGCGGTCTAGTCCGATTTCCATCTGAGCTTCTGCGACAGGAGCGCCATTTGGTCGGAGCCGTACCGCAGGGAACCTCGCTGACCACCGCACCGGTGTCGACGATCCGGCGCAACAGCTGCTGGTGTCCCTGAGGATAGGCGCGATCCACGCCGCCGGCCAGGAACGCGATGGTCTTGCCTTCGACGCTCATCGCTGCCCGGTGAGCGGCTCCGTCGATCCCGTAGGAGCCGCCCGACACGATCACAGCGCCGTTGGTCGCCAGATCACCCGCGAAGTCCGCTGCGAGCATCTCCCCGTATTCGCTGGCGGCCCGCGCACCGACGATGGCGACGCGCGGTCCTGCCGTGAGCAACGAGGTGTCGCCGCGTACCCAGAGCAGTGTGGGCGCGTGCGCACCGAGGTCGTCGAGCGCCTGGGGCCATTCCGCATCGCCGGGGAGCACCAGGCGCGCACCGACGTCGCGCGCTGCGGTGACCGCATCGATCACACGGCGAGGATCAGCCCGCGTGCCCAGCGGGAGCGTCCTTCCGCCAGTGCACAAGCGGACGCGGAGACGTCACCAGCGAGGTCGCCGCACGCGACACTGAGCGCGTCGATGGCACCGAGCTCCGCGATCAACGCACCGGCCACCCCATCTCCCGGTTCAGCGAGCACGGACCAGGCGATCCGTGCGAGATCGGTCTCCACGTCCGCCGTGGCGCGGGTCTCGTGCAGAGCAGCCCGCACGACCGGGTCTGTTCGGAGTCCCGCGATCACGAGGCGAACCCTCTCCTCAGGAACAGCGCGCGCCCGACCTCATCGCGGCCGGGGCGGTCGACGCCCGCGAGGTCCGCCATGGTCCACGCGAGTCAAATGCAGTGTCTAAGACATAGGTTCCATCATCGATAGGATCACGGAATGGCGATACGCTGGCTGTTCGGTGAGACCGTGCGATGGGAGAACGGGGCACTCCTGCACCCAATGACCTTCGACATCGATGTCGTCAAAGACGTCGAACGGATGATTCGCCTTGGCCCGAGCACCCTCGATCCTCGGCTCAAGATTCGAATCCTCGAACCTGGTCTCGCCGAGCCCGACGACTCCCCAGTGAGCGTCGACGACATTCACCAGCTGAGTGGCCACGAGAGACGGTACCTGTTTCTAGAGACGCCACGGAACTACGACCCAGATGAGCAGTACATCAGCATCGACTTCCGTAGCGACTTTTCTCTCCGCGTCGACAGCCGCAACGTAGACCGCGAGTTGGTTTCGCGAGTGGTCGGGCACCTCAATGGGACGGGGCGGCTGCGCCCCGTTTGGCAGCGAGTGCTACCGGTTGCTCCGATCGCGTTCGCCGTCGCCGCTACTGCACTTGGGTTCGTTGCGCTTGCCACGAGCGCCGCGAATCTCGCCTCGGTGCTATTCGCGCTGACGCTCATGGTAGCTCTGTGGGTCGGTGCGGTGCTTCTGGCCCGGCGCATGAGCGATCGGACAAAAATGAAGGAGTTCGGAGCTCGTTTCCGAGAAGCCTCTCGGTCCGAAGTCAGAGAGCGCCTCCGGAACGCCCGTGCGGGAGCGATCGTCGCAGTGATCACGACGCCAATCGCCGGCTTCATCGGCTACCTGTTGCGGGTGTGGACTGGCGGTTGAACCGCGTCGAGAGGGGGTACTTCCCGACGAGACGGAAGGCGGCGATCGCCGGTCCCGCTATCGCGAGCACCGCGCCGAGGGCATAGAGGAATGTGGCGAGGCTTGCAATCGAGTCATCCACGCGAAGAGCGTCTCGCGCCTAGGCGAGCGAGCCAGAGCGCCGGATGCGCGCCTCGCCGGCGAGTGCGTCCTCAGTCCAGTGCTCCACCTTGCCACTGTCGAGCATCACTGCGTATACCGCGATATTCATCTCGCCGTCGCTGAGGTCGTAGTAGTCGAAGCGCGAGCCGGATTGCGGGCGCGCGATCTGCCCGATCTTGCCTTCGGGCGTGGTGACGACTTGTCCTGTCTCAAACATGAGCCGAGGCTATCGCCTGGTGCCACGTCAGTGCGAGTGTCGCCTCTGTGTGTGCGAGTCGCCCCGCAGCGTCGCGAGGTGCCCGTGACCCCTTCCCCGGCGACCGCATCTCGATCGAGCGAAGAGCGCGCACGATCGCCCGCTGTCGATCCATGTGCAGCGCGGCCCACGCCTCCGCAACAGCCGTCCCGCGAGCTTCGTAGGCGTCGCCCGCGCCCTCCGCGCGCCCCAGGACGTCGCCGAGCACGTCCACGCGCCCCGCGTCGCTCATCTGCGCCTCGAGAGTGCCCATCTCCGCTCGGAGGTCGCGGAGCGTGGCCTCGGCCTTTGCGAGCGTCGTGTGCCCGCCCGCGACGAGCGCGAGGACGTCCGCCTCGCCCTGTTGCTTCGCGAGCATCTTCACGCGGAGCTCCGCAACGTTCGGAGCATCGTCTCGGCGAAGGATCTCAGCCGCGTCGGGTCGCGCCAGCCGGTCGAGCACGACATGCGTGATGAAGTGATCGGCGTCGTCGCGCTTCCGGCTGAGATGCGGCGACACGCTGCATCGATAGGAGCGGATGTCGCGAATGACGCCCGCCTTCATCGCGCCGCCGCACACTCCGCACGTCGCAATGCCGGAGAGGAGCGACTTCGGCATCGCGCCCGGGTTCGAGCGACGCACGGGATCGGCGAGCAAGCCTCGTGCAGCCGCCCACGTCTCGGGTGTGACGAGCGACTCCCACGAACCGACGGGCAGGTCAGCCAGCCGTAGATTCTGTTGCGCACTCTGACCAGCGTCCGAAGCTCGTGGCGGCGCGACCAAGGCCGCTCGGCCAACGCGGCGACCTGCTCATCCTGCGGAGCGTTGGCGAACCGAGCGATTCGGTCAACGGTGACGCGTCCGCCCTCGTACACGTGCGGCGTCTGGGGGCGCGACTCTTGGACAACACGCTTACTGGCGCTTCTGTGTGGCTCGCTCCGCGGCCTCGCGCTTGCTCTCAGGAATGAGGGCGTAGAGCTCCTCCCACTCGCGGGGCCGCGCGACAAGCTCGTGCACCACCTCATTAATGGCCGCGAACAGTGCACGGACCACCCCCGAGTCTTCTTCGACGAGATAGAGCGTCACAAGTTCATCGTCATCGCCATGGAGGGCATCGTTGCCGACCACTCGGAGCGCGGTAAGTATTTTCCATAGCTCCGGGCTGACCTTGGAGTGAAGAGCCCCCAGCCGATCCTGCAGGTTCTTTCTCCCCGGCGTTCCGTCGAGCTCCTTGAGGAGCGCCTCCATTGACGCTCGGGCGAGAGCGGCCGCGGCTCGGCGTGACGTCGGCAGCACAGCCGCCGCCTCCTCGTAGAGCTCTCGCGCCTTGTCCGGCATCTCCGGGTGCGGCGGCTTGATTCCCGCAGTCACGCGTGGGTGAAGACGTTCATCCTGCCGCCACACCGTTAGCCGTCGACACGCGGCGCAGATCGATCCCCACCATGTGGATTCATCGCTATAGGCCCGCCATGCGTCGGTGGTGTCCAACTCACCAGCGAACATGCCCCACTGAGTCAGTTGGTATGCGTCTTGCTCGTCAGATAGGTCGATCGGTTCGAAGTTTCCGGAGTTGTCTGTGAGGACCTTGAGGCTGACCTTCGTCTGATGCGCAACGACGCCGCAGTACGCACAACTGAAACTGTCTTCGATTCGCTCGGAGCTGTTCACGCCATGAGCTTACTGAGTCGGCGGCGGCCCCTACTCGGGGCGCGCATCTGCGTCACGCCTCGACGCTCAGCCCGTCGACCCCTGGGGGTGACTCCCCCTACCCCACCGACGAAAGCCCGGAGCGGCATAGCCTCTCCCTGCTCGCGCCCGCAGAACTCTGTCTTTCCCCGACCCACGATCAGTTCATTCTCACCGCTATACACACCCTCTGAGGAGGCTCTCTTGTCATCCCCTGTGCACCCTGCCCACTGGCCGGACCCGGTCGTCGACACATACGACTCCGTGCTCGCCGAGTCGCCTGAACTCGCCGGAGCTTCCTTCGTGACCCTCGTCGAGGCGTGCGAACTGCTGGCGTCGGCATATGCCCTCGACAAGGTCGCCGCTGCGGCCCACTACATCTCGACTGGATCGACAGGCCAGACAACCGCCCACCCATGTCTCGTCGAGGCGTGACTTGCCCGTACAGAGGCGTCGCGCATCCTGGGTCGTCTCATCCTTCCGGCGAACCGCCGCCGGGAGCGTCGTGTCATCGCGCGGTCGATAGGCAAGCCGCCGCTTCTCAGAGTTCGTCCTCGTCCCATTTTGCGGACGCGTCCTGACTCCGAGCTTCACGCTCGTAGGCGTCAGCGATTGCTCGCAGAAGGCGGCTTGTCCGCCGCCACTCTCGACATTCCTCGGCGCGGTCACGAAAACGCTGAGCAAGCTCCCGCTCCTGCACGCCGCCTTCGTAGACCGACTTGGTATAGATACCGCGAGCCATGCGGGCGCTTGAGTAGAACCCCTGCTCGACGTCGCGCGACCCGAGGTCTTCTAGCAACTCTCGAACTGCTAGGCATGGCCACCCTTCTTGGGCCGAACCCGCACCCGTTGCCAGAACCGCGCCCACCTTCTCATCACCGATCCTTGCCCGACCCGACGCCGTGAGCATGTCTCGCGCCGTGTTCACCCACTGGCGAAGTTGCTCAGGCTGGGCATCCCAGTTGCTTCCGTCAGTGCCGGGCAGTTCATTCCACTCCGACAGCACGCGCCACGCCGTGGTAATGACGCTCGTGTCCACCGACGACTCGTCGTCGTCGCGAGTGCTTCTGGTCGAGATTTTCACCAAGCTCACGAACTCAGACGGTCGTTCCCGCAGCGCGCGGTACAGCGCAGCAGGATGATGCGACGAATGCTCGATAGCCGCGAAGAACGCGAACTCCAGAGGAGCCAGCAGGTCTACTTCGGCACCACGCTTCTGAAGGAAGTCGAGGGCAGAAACTATGACGTGCCGCGCATCACCGGACAAGACCTCCTCGCTGTCTCCGCGGAGGATGCCTCTCAGGCCGGTCTCTGCATCCGCCAGCTCGAAACCAACCGGGCCTCCTTGTGCCTCGCGCATGTCGGCGATTTCAAGCAAGCGCAGCGCGGCTACGTAACGACCAGCCGACAGTAGTCGTTCGAAAACGAGGCGGGCTTGCTCTGGCTCTACCCGCCAGGGGTTCACGTTCTGCCAGTAGGCGTCCGCAAGCTCCGGTTCGAGATCCTCGAGCAAGTCGATGGCGACGGCGGGTTCGGCGAGAAGGAGAAGTGCCGACTGGCCGTGCTCTGACTCTATCGTCCGCATCGTAGACAAAAGCCATTCGCGTCCACCCTCCGTATTTGCGCGCCAGGACAGATATCCCCGACTCGCCTGCGCGTGCGAATCAGTGGTCGACTCCAGCCAACCGAGCATCATCGCGTCGTGTGCTTCGCTTGGCCACTCCGCAAGAACTGACCCAACCCCGTATGGGTTTTCAGCTTGACCGACGAGTTCCTCCAACTCGCTCCCGCCAGATGCAAGAACTGCCGCCATCGCTTCAAGTTGCAGTCGACGCCATTCCGGACGGAAAGCTTCGCTTGTGCGGTCGATTCCGTCGATGTGCGGCCACCAACCGAAAAGCTTCGAGGTCTCGGATGCCATGCCCGGCAAGGGAAGAGCGGAGAGGACGCGCCCGAGTCGCTCCACTTGCGTCTCCGTGAGAGACCAATGCTGCTCGCTATGTTCTCTGTGCCGACTAATCTCCGCGTCCAACTTACGCCAGAGGACACGTGCAGCGGCGGACGCTGTTCCTGCCGCATTAACAGCGTCCTCAAGGCCACTCAGAAGCAGATCGAAGTTCTGACTGCTCAAGCGGTCCAGTGTCGGAACCAGATCTGTCCAGCGCTCTAGATCGCTCCCAGCAAATTCGACGGTGCGCTTAATCAGAACGTCGAATACCGGCACCCACGCCTCTTCTCGGATCAGCGGATCTCCGCTCCCCCATTCGCGGAATCGCGGGCGAGCTGGTTGTGTCGAAAAGAAATCCCCGATGTTAACGATCCTCGCAAGGACACGCCAAGCGACGTCTGGCTGTCTACGTATCATCCTGTCGATGACGGCATGTTGCGCCTCGGCGCCCGCATCCGAATATCGCAGCCAGGGATAGAGGTAGTTCACGAGGCTATCGAACGCGGAACTGCCCGACTTACTGCGCGGCGTTGCCTCGCATAGAGCCGCAAGAGCGCGCATCGCTCCGTCGAAGAACTCGACGGAGCCCGCGAGTACCTCAAGCGCCCACAACAGATACACATGAGGTGAGGTAGCCGAGAAGATGTCTGTTTCTCGTTCCTCAGCGCCAGCGAAGAACCCAAGAAGACTTGGCTTCGCGCTAGAGAGATCGTCGAGCACCGCATCTAGGAACACATTGGGAGACGCCTCCGCGAGAAGAGGCAGTGCGTAATCGACCTGTCGCCAGACTGCTGAGTCGATGACGTCTCCCTCGTCAAGCAGGACGCTGCGAACGACTCCTGCAGCGACATCCTCTCCTCGCCTCCCTGCTACTTCTTCCTCTACCAACGCCATCAACGCTAAGCCGTGCGTGAAGCCGTCTGTGAGTGTCCTGGAGCGGGGACGTTCCTCTCCCCGAAGCTCAGCCACCAGTCTCTGCGTCTGATCCAGCGCGTCGAAGGGGTGTGACGCTAGAAGCACGTCCCTAAGCTCGGCCACCCAGATTTCTAGATCGTGCGTCGTTATGCGCGGATACTGGACCGCCGAAGACTCGACCGGTGCGGCAACGCGCCACGATTCTCCCGCCCGAACGAACATCGGATCGTCGCTGGACTCTTGGGTCAACAGAATACGCTCCAGCTCCTCCCAGCTGCTCCCCGTCAAGCGCTCAAGAACACGCCGATCTGCTGTACTGGCGCTCCACTGCACGGCGAGAGCGAGACGTGCCGCGATTCTGCTCTCCTCCGCGGTCGCGCCCGGTAGCGCCGATCGCACACGAGGATCGAGCGAGATGGAGCGCACGAACGCTTTCGGGCTGCGCCTGAAGAGGGCTGCGAGCCTTTCAGCGCGGATCCTGCTATGTCCTGATGCTTCGAGAACACGCGCTGCTTCGAATCTCCCAAGCGGCTCCACATCGATGACCGTCGTTCCCTGCCTCAGTTGCGTGTCCGCTCCCGCGATCAGAGCTACCCGATGGCCTGCCGCCAGCGCGCCGCCGACTTCTGGTTCATCGAACAGTGGAATCAGTACGAGCGGAGAACCATTCTCCAGCATCCGAGACCAAGCGCTGGAGGAGCGCACGACTACGGGCGTGACGTTCTCATCGCTCTTGGTGAATACGCGAGACATCGTCGCCAGAACCTGTTCTCGCCACGTCCCGCGAAGAATCAAGACCTCATCCACTGATGCCCCGGTCAAGAACCCTTCCACGAGTTCTATGGGTAGTGAAGGGCGGACATCGAATAGTTCCTCGGGCAGCGCTGGGTCCGTTGTGCGGGAGAACTCGCACCACCAGCGTTCTAGCGACTGCACGTCGCGTGGCTGCATTCCGAGCAACTCAGAGAACCAAATGTGCACGTTTCGTTCCGCTTGGAGCCAGCCTTCGAGGTCATCCGCATCAAGGACACTCACACTTGCGAACTCGCCGATGGCGGCCTTATCGTCGGCCCACGCGGCCTTGTCGCGCCACCGGCGCGTCGTTACAAAGACGAAGTGAATGTTCTCCCGCTCAGATTTTGGGATAGCCAACCGGTTACGAAAGTCTTTCTCCGCTTTTCCTGCGACGTCTCCCGTCGTGCCGATCTCGATACCAAGCTCACCTACAGGCAAGAACGTCCCGGCACTTCCATCGCTCTTCGCGACGCCATCCCATCCCCCGAGCGCGACACCATCGCCAGCCCGGACCGATATGCCGGAAACTCCTCGCGTGGCGCGAAGAAGCCGCCGGATCAGCTCCGGCGCGGTGTCTTGCGCGATGCGCCCCGTCCATCTCGCAATATCGTTCGCCGAAACGAACTGTGGCTCGACCGTACGAACTCGCGGAGCACTGCGCTCCACGGACCGACCTCGGCGCTGATCTGCGTAACGCTCGATCTCGGTGCGCGCGAACTGAGGTTCAGCAAGATCGACCTCGGTCACGGGTTTCAACCGGCCTTCACGCACAAGTACTCTCACGCGCGCCTCCTGGACTCCAAGGAACCTTGCAGACTCGGAGATGGAGAGCAGTTCGCGCATAGTTCCATCATCTATACCCGAGGACCTTTCTCGCCACGACCCGCTCAGGTGGTCGATGACCGGCCCTGTTTTGTAGATTAGACATTTCTTGCTTCGTCGAGGAACAGCACCCCGCGGTGCGCTCGAGAGATGGCTCCGGGACGGACGGTCCGGGATCCTCCGCCGACGAGGGCTGCGATGGAGGCGCTGTGATGCGGCGACTCCGTCGGCGGCATCGCTCCCAGGCGGTGCACTGATTCTCCCGACAGCGAGCGGATCGAGGCGACCTCGAGCGCCTCCTCCTCCGTGAGCGGCGGGAGGATGCCGGCCAACCGCCGCGCGAGCATGGTCTTGCCCGCTCCGGGCGGACCGCTGAGCAGCATGTGATGGCCGCCGGCAGCGGCCACGACGAGCGCCTGCACCGCGTCCTCCTGCCCCACGACATCCGCCAGGTCGAGCGTCTCCGCCGGCGCCGAGCTCACCGGAGAGACCGCGACAGCATCCAGTTCCTGGACCTCGACGTCGGCACCGTGCCACACCGCGACCTGCGAGAGCGTCGCGGCCGCGCGCACGTCGATCCCTGGCACCAGGCGGGCCTCGTCCGCGTTCGCCTGCGGCACGACCACCACCTCGAACCCCGCTCGCGCCGCCGCGAAGACGGACGGCAGAACGCCCGGAACCGGGCGCAACCGCCCATCGAGCCCGAGCTCTCCGATGTGCACGGTGCGCGTGATCGACCGCGGCGCCAGGGATCCGCCCGCGGCCAGCGCGGCGACCGCGATGCTCAGATCGAATGCGGAGCCCTGCTTGGGAAGGCTGGCGGGCGAGAGGTTGACCGTCAATCGCCGACGTGGGAGATCCAACCCGGTGTTCTTGCACGCGTTGTGCACGCGCTGCACGGCTTCTCCGAGCGATTTGTCCGGCAGTCCGATGATCTTGAAGTCCGGTGTCTGGTTGGACAGGTCGGCCTCGACCTCGACCAGGTGACCATCGACCCCGGTGAGCGCGACCGCCCAGGTGCGAGCCGTGCTCACGAGAGATCCTCGAGATGTTCGAGGTGACCGACCGCCGGATCCATCCCGACGATGCCGATGGGATCGATGCGGATCCGCAGCCCCTGCACACGATCGCCATGATCGAGCACCCACGCATGGGCGAGCTGCCACAGCCGACGGCGCTTGCGCGCGTCCACTGCTTCGAGGGGATGCCCGTACGCCAGCGACCGCCTGGTCTTCACCTCGACGACTGCAAGCCATTCGCCGCGGCGCGCGACGATGTCGAGTTCGCCCTGCGCGCACCGCCAGTTGCGGTCGAGCACCTCGTACCCCGCGTCGCTCAGGTACCGCACCGCCCGGTCTTCACCGGCTCTGCCGAGATCGTCTTTCGCTGCCATGCGCACAGCTTCGCGTTGCGCGAGGCTGCGGCAGGCCAGGGGCGCGGAATCGTCCGCAGAGAGTGCAGAGTCCGTCAGAGAGCCGAACGGTGCAGAACGGGTCACTCGCCGTCGAGCGAGAGCTCCTGCGGCAGTTCGAACTCGCGACGCTGGAGTTCCTCGACGTTCACGTCCTTGAAGGTGAGCACGCGCACGGCCTTGACGAACCGGTCGGCGCGGTAGATGTCCCACACCCAGACGTCTGTCATCGAGATCTCGAAGTAGAAGTCGTGCTCGGTGTCGCGGCGCACGACGTTGACCTCGTTCGCCAGGTAGAACCGGCGCTCGGTCTCGACGACGTACTGGAACTGCAGGACGACATCGCGATACTCGCGGAACAACGCGAGCTCAAGCTCGCGGTCGTAATCGTCGAAGGCTTCCTCATCCATGATGACTCCATCCTAGAGTCGGCCGTGGGCGGATGCCGCACGGAGCCTCAGAACAGTGTGGGGACATCCGCGATCGCCCACGAAGATCGATGATGTGGCGAGAGCCCGAGGCTGCGGATCGCGTCACGGTGCTCGAGGCTCGCATAGCCCTTGTTGCGGTTCCACTGGTAGTCGGGATGCCCCTCATGGAGGTCCCCCATGTACGCATCTCTGGCGACCTTCGCGATCACGGACGCCGCGGACACCGAGGCGCAGTCGCGGTCGGCCTTGATCACCGGTCGGACCCGCAACGGCGCGGGATGGACGGCCGAGACGTAATCGTGATTGCCGTCGAGCAGCACGAGGGCGCCGGCGGTCGAGACCCCCTGCTCGACGACGCTGAGCACGGCCCTGGACGCCGCGAGACCGAGAGCGCGCATGATGCCGACCTCATCGACCTCCGCCGCACTGACCCACCCCACGCCGGAGGCCTGTACCCAGGAAGCGGCTCGTGCGGCCACTTCGGGTCGACGCCGCTCGGTGACGAGCTTGGAGTCCCTCAGTCCCTCCGGCACGCGGCGCCGTGCGCCTGCGGCATCCATCACCGCCGCACCGACGGCGACCGGACCCGCCAGTGCGCCCCGACCGACCTCGTCGAGGGAGATGATGAGGTCGCACTCGCCGAGGAGGCGCCGCTCCAGCGTCAGCTTGGGCGCGACGACGGTCATTTCGGATCCGGGACGCCGTTGAAGCTGTCGTGGTGGCCGTCGATGGTCCCCATCCGATCGAAGGGCCAGGTCGTGAGGAACGCCTTCCCGACGACGTTCTCCAGCGGCACGAAGCCTCCGCTGGGGAGGTCCTGGTGCGCTCGGGAGTCACGCGAGCGGTCCCGGTTATCGCCCATCAGCCACAGCGAGCCCTCCGGTACGACCACGTCGAACGGATCGTTCGACGCTGCGGTGTCGCCCTCGGGCAGGTTGAGATAGTCGAGCTCATCGATCGGAGCATCGTTCACCGTGATCTGACCGAGTGCGTTGCAGCACACGACGTGGTCGCCGGGGAGTCCGATCACGCGCTTGACGAGGTGGTCCTGCGAGTCCGTCGCCGAGATCCCGACGACGGTGAGCACCCAGTCGACGGCCTGGATCAGGGGTGGCTGCGCCGGGGCCTGCGGCTGTGCATCGAGCCATCCGCCCGGATCCTTGAAGACGACGATGTCGCCGCGCTCGTAGCCGGTCCATCGGGGCGTCAGTTCGTCGACGAGGATGCGGTCGTCGACGAGGAGCGTGCGCTCCATGGACGCCGAGGGGATGTAGAACGACCGCACGATGAACGTCTTGACGATGAACGAGACGAGCGCCGCGATCACGATGATGACGAGGACGTCCCGCAGGAAGATGAAAAACCCTCGACGCCGCTTGGTCGGAGGCGTGGGCGCGGCGGCGGAGTCAGTCGTCATCAAGGTTCCTTCACAGTCTCGCACCGCTCGGAGACGGCACTAACAAGGGTCGCACACCCCGGGGAGAACACAGCACCCCGGGACATCGTGTCCCGGGGTGCTGTGGAGAACCTGCGCGTCAGTTGAAGCGCTTCTCCTTGATCTTCGCCTTCTTGCCGCGCAGCTGGCGGAGGTAGTAGAGCTTCGCGCGACGCACGTCGCCGCGGGTGACGACCTCGATGTGGTCGATCACCGGCGAGTGCACCGGGAAGGTGCGCTCGACGCCCACCTGGAAGCTGATCTTGCGAACGGTGAAGGTCTCGCGCACACCATCGCCCTGGCGGCCGATGACGACGCCCTTGAAGACCTGGATACGGGAGCGGCTGCCCTCGGTGATGTTGACGTGCACGTTGACCGTGTCACCGGGGTGGAAGACGGGAACGTCCGAGCGCAGGGATGCTGCGTCGACGGCGTCGAGGATCTGCATGATCGTCTCTCTCTGCACTCGCCTCAGGTCGGATGCATGATTTCAGGAAGGAACAAGATGGAGGTGTGTGCTGAACGGCGCCGAAGCGTCCGCGGGTTCCCCTGAGGCAGAACCGGTCACGGCACAAACACCCATTCTGCCACGGATGATCCGCCGCGCCAAAACGGAGCGGTGCCTCGTGCTCAGTCGCGTGCGTCGCTCTCGCGGACGACGATCACCTCGTGCGCGCGGGTTGGCACCGACGGCTCGTCGACACCGGGGACCGTCGACCAGGAGATGGTCTCGCGCAGCCGCGCTCCACTGCCCTTCGCTTCGCTCCACAGCTGCCAGAGCTGGAGCCACACCAGGCCGATCCCGACGACGACAGCGGCGGCGAGCAGCCAGCCGAAAGCCCCGTCGAGGAAGAAGCCGACCGCGATGGTCAGGCCGTGCCAGAGCGCGAAACCGCCGACATCCCACCAGGAGACCGCGCGTTCGGCGCGCACCGAGGGGCGCGAACGGGTCAGCAGCGTGAGAAGCAGCTGCCCCACGAAGACCGAGGGGATGGCGATGAACAGCACCCAGAGGATGGCCCAGCCGCCCTGGAAGACGCCCCAGCCGATCAGCAGCCACAGTGGCAGCAGGAACGCAGCGGGGATCAACCACCGGAAGAAGGCCTGACGCAACCACATGTGACGATCGTACGACTCGGCGATGCGACAGGTCAGAGTGTTCGCTGTGAGCACTTCGCCGCTTGCGCCGATGCCGAGCGGACGCCGAGCCGCTGCGGCATCGGGGAGAATGGAGGGGACGAGAGGACACCCCGATGATCGAACTGCGCACCCCTGCCGAGATCGACGAGATGCGCGCCGCCGGTCGCTTCGTGGCCGAGACGCTGGCGACCCTGCGAGATGAGACGAAGGTCGGCACGAATCTGCTGTCGATCGATCGCCGCGCGCACGACATGATCCGCAAGGCCGGTGCGGAGTCCTGCTACATCGACTACCACCCCTCCTTCGGAGCCAGTCCGTTCGGGAAGGTCATCTGCACCTCGATCAATGACGCGGTCCTGCACGGTCTCCCCCACGACTACACCCTGCGTGACGGCGATCTGGTATCGCTCGATTTCGCCGTCTCGGTCGACGGCTGGGTGGCCGACTCCGCAGTCTCTTTCGTCGTCGGCGCGCCGCGCGACGAGGACCTCCGGCTCATCGAGACGACCGAGCGCGCACTCGACGCCGCCATCGCCGCTGCGACCGTCGGCAACCGGATCGGTGACATCTCCGCCGCGATCGCCGCCGTCTCGCACGGCGAGGGGTATTCGATCAACACCGACTTCGGCGGGCACGGCGTCGGACGCATCATGCACGGCGACCCGCACGTGCCGAACGACGGCCGCGCCGGTCGCGGATTCCCCCTTCGGGAGGGCCTCGTCTTCGCCCTCGAACCCTGGCTGCTGCAGACGACCGACGAGCTCGTCACGGATCCGGACGGATGGACGCTGCGCAGCGTCGACGGTTCACGCGGCGCTCACTCCGAGCACACCGTGGCCGTCACGGCCGACGGACCGATCATCCTGACCGACCGTTCGTTCCTCGGCGTCCACTGACGCAGAGCCATCGTCCCGCGGCGGCCGTCACCCCGACGGCGTCGCCCGTTCCCAAGAAGCGACGGGCCCTTCGAGGACGCGGAAGAGCGGATGCGGGTCCGGCACCGTCACGGTCGCCCAGAGCGCGAGCACATCGGGGTTGCGTACGGTCAGCTTCGCCCTGAGATGGCTCCATTCCGCGGCGAGCTGCCCGGTGGTCACCGACAGCATGGCTTCATCACGCGCATCGCGCCTGTCGATGCGCTCCCGGTCGAAGCGGTAGCTGCGCACCTCGGCCTCGACGGCTATCGCGTGCAGGTACGACCCGACGGCCTCCAGAGGGTCAGGGGCCGATCGGAATCGTTGAAGCTGCGGATGGTTCATGTATCCCGTGGTGCGCCCGGCCAGCACCGCCTGCGCCAGCAGCGTCTCGCGCCAGCAGGCCACGAGCCCCTGACGGTCCAGGTAGCGCGGATGCAAGGACCAGATCCTCATGTGCGCCGGTAGACGAACACGTCGGTCACGATCGGCAGGTCGAACGCCTCACGTCCCTGCGTCTCCGGGTCCGAGTCGAGCACGGCTTCGATCGCCGCGAGCATCGCGTTCCGCTCGTCGTGGCCTGCGACGAGGAACGTGCTCACCGTCATCCAGCGCTTCAGGTAGTCGACTCGTCGGATCCTCTCGGTCCATCGCAGCTGGGTCGCGCCGACATGGTCGAAACCAGGGAGCTCGTCCGCAGCACTCGTCGTGGTGCCATCCGACTCCCCCACCGCCGGGTGAGCGATCCGATGCGCCGCCCTGTCCCATCTGCTGGTCGGATCGGAGTGGTTCCAGAGCAGGCCCAGCACACCTCCCGGCTTCAACACCCGCGCGATCTCTGCACAGGCCGCCGCCCGGTCGAACCAATGGAACGCCTGTGCCACCGAGACGACGTCCACTGCGGCGTCGGCGATCGGAATGCTCTCCGCGGTTCCGAGGAGAGTCTCGACCCGCGGCAGCTTCGTCCGGAGGATGCCGAGCATCGCCTCGGACGGCTCGACGGCGATCACGTGCGCCGCGCGATCGGTCAGCAGCTCGGTGAACTTGCCCGTACCGGCGCCGAGGTCGAGGATCGCGTCGACGTTCCCCGGGGCGAGCAGCTCGGCCGCGGCCGGGGGAAACCCCGGTCTATAGCGGTCGTAGTCCGCGCCGATCTGTTCGAACGACTTCGCCAGCACCTCGTCCACCATGCTCAGACGCTATCAGCCGTACGAGGTTCCCCCGGGGCGGGTGCGGCTCCGCTGTGCCATCCTGGGGGCATGATCCCGCAGGACCGTCACGTACCGGAGCGTCTGCTGCTGGTCCGACACGGCCAGACACAGTGGGAGAGAGAGCACCGCCTGCACGGTCAGTTGGATTCCGCCCTCACCGAGGACGGAATCAGGCAGGCGAACGTCATCGCGCGACGACTCCACGGTCGCGGAATCATGACAGTCTGCTCGAGCCCGCTCGGACGCGCGATGAGCACGGCCCGCATCATCGCCGACCTGCTCGGTGCGGAGCTCATCGAGGTGCCGGAACTCGCCGACGTCCATCACGGCGACCTCGCAGGGCTGACGTGGGACGAGGTCGACCAGCGGTTCCCCGCCGCTCGGGAAGAGAGGGCGGCCAATCGGTACGGGTGGGCGTTCCCTGGGGGCGAGAGCTACGCTCAGGCCAGGGCCCGTGCACGCCGAGCCCTCTCAGCCTGCGGGTGGGCCGCCACAGGGACACCGGTGATCGTGACGCACGAGATGATCGGCCGGATGGTCCGCGCGGAACTCAGAGGGCTTGACATCGGGTCCGCGCTCGGCCTGCGCCATCCCCACGACGTCGTGTTCGACATCGACCACGGGGTGGAGACGATCCTCTAGGAGTCGTCGCCCGGCAGCAGATCGGGGCGACGAGTACGAGTGCGCTCGATCTGCTGGTCGCGACGCCACGCGGCGATCGCCGCGTGATTGCCGCTCAGCAGCACCTCGGGCACCGGACGTTCGCGCCACGTCGAGGGCTTCGTGTACGACGGGTACTCCAGCAGCCCGTCTTCGTGAGACTCCTCGACGAGGCTCTCGGGATTGCCGACCACACCGGGGATCAGCCGACCGATGGCCTCGATCATCGCCATCGTCGCGACTTCTCCCCCGTTGAGGACGTAGTCGCCGAGGCTGATCAGGCGCACCTCGCCGAGGGCAGCGGCGTACTCGAACACGCGCTCGTCGATGCCCTCATACCGGCCGCATCCGAAGATCAGGTGTTCGCGGGAGCTGAGATCCCGCGCCGTGGCCTGCGTGAAGACCTCACCGGCAGGCGAGGGGAAGATGATCGTGGGTCTGTTCTGCTCGGCGTCGCCCGCGTGCGCAGCGTCGTCAGGCCGCGCGGCGAGCTCGTCGAGCGCGAGCGCCCACGGCTCCGGCTTCATCACCATCCCGGCACCACCCCCGTACGGGGTGTCGTCTACCGTGCGGTGACGATCCGACGTCCAGTCCCGCAGATCCCGCACGGTCAGATCGAGGATGCCGGCGCTGCGCGCCTTACCGAGCAGGGAGAGCGTCAGCCCGTCGAAGTACGACGGGAAGATCGAGAGGACGTCGATGCGCACGGAGGAACCGTACCAGCGGTCACTCGGAGGCGTCGGAGTCCGAGGACTCCCCCGCGTCCGGGGTGTCAGACGCCTCAGGGAGCTCCTCGAAGAGTCCGGGAGGCGGCGTCACGATGACGCGTCCCGCGCTCACGTCCACAGTCGGAACGATCGCCTTGACGAAGGGCACCAGGACCTCGTTCTCTCCGGCGCGGACGATGAGCAGATCCTGGGCGGGGAAATGATCGACACGCACGACCTTGCCGATCACCTGGTCGTCACGTACGACGTCGAGGCCGACGAGCTGGTGGTCGAACCACGCATCGTCCTCGACCTCGTCGACGTCCTGGTCGATCCACAGGATCGCGCGGACGAGGGTCTCAGCGGCATCCCGGTCGTCCACGTCCTGGAGGAACACGACAGGATTGCCGTTCATCACGCGGTACTCGCGCACGACCACCGTCTTGCCATGCCACGGAGATGCCTCAGGCACCTGCAACGTGAACTCGGCACCCGTCGTGAAACGACGCTCCGGGTTGTCGGTGTAGAGCTCCAGCTTGAGAGCGCCCTTGAGGCCATGGGCCTTGACGAGGCGCCCCACCCGCAGCTGGTTCTTGCCCTGGTTGCGGTCTTTCGGCACCACGTCAGTCGTCCGCGACGTCGACGCGGACGCGACGCCCATCAGCCAGTGCGGCGATGAGCGTGCGCAGTGCCTTGGCCGTGCGGCCGCCGCGCCCGATCACGCGTCCACGGTCGTCGGGGTGCACACGCACCTCGAGGAGGTCGCCTCGCGGCGTGGTGGAGGCGTTGATACGCACATCGTCCGGGTGATCCACGATCCCCTTGACGATGTGTTCGAGCGCGGCGGCGAGCACGACGGATTACTCTGCGTCGGCGGCGGGAGCCTCAGCGGCCTCCGCGTCGGCAGCGGCGGGAGCCTCCGCAGCGGGAGCCTCCTTCTTCTCCGCCTTCGGCTTCACGACGGACTTCTTGGACGCGTCGATCTCGAACGGAACCTTGGGCTCCTTGACCTTGAGCGTGGACTTGGCGTCCTTGTCGCCCTTGAACTTGCCCCAGTCACCCGTGATCTTGAGGAGGGCGGCGACCTGCTCGGTCGGCTGCGCGCCGACGGAGAGCCAGTACTGCGCACGCTCGGAGTCGATCTCGATGAACGAGGGCTCCTCGGTGGGGTGGTACTTGCCGATCTCCTCGATCACGCGACCATCGCGCTTGGTCTTCGAGTCGGCGACGACGATGCGGTAGAACGGCGCACGGATCTTGCCCATGCGCTTGAGACGAATCTTGACAGCCACGATTCTCCTGAATTGTGTGGAAGGAAACGAACCGGTCGCCTGGAGAGTGGGGTGCACACCCGGCGGAAGCTCAAATAGGGAGGACGAGTGCTGGATAGAGGGTCGAGCACGTCGTCCGACCTTCTATTCTGCCAGATCCGCCCGCCAGTCGCGAAACGCGGCGACTCGGGGGTTGCCGTGTCGCGGACACCGCGTGTCAGACTGTGCTCGTGAAGCTCGATTTCGCGCCGTCGGCGCGGTCCACCGTTGGCCTGGAGTGGGAGATCATGCTCGCCGATCCGGCGACCGGTGATCTCGTCGGTCGCGCGCCCGAGCTCCTCGCGGCGCTCGAGGCGCAGAGCGAGGAGGAGCGCCACACGGTCACCGGAGAGCTTCTCACCAACACCATCGAGGTCACCAGCGGGATCGGCGACTCGGTCGCGCACGCCGTCGATGACATCGCGAACGCCATCGCGGCGGTGCGAGAGGCGACCGACCCCGCTGGCATCGAGCTGCTCTCCGCCGGGAGCCACCCGTTCGCGCAGTGGTTCGACCAGGAGGTGACCGACAAGACTCGCTACCACACGCTCATCGAGCGGACCCAGTGGTGGGGTCGCAACATGATGATCTGGGGCATCCACGTCCACATCGGCGTGGAGGACCAGCGCAAGGTCATCCCGATCATCAACGCTCTCGCCGCCTACCTCCCGCACCTGCAGGCACTGGCGGCGTCGAGCCCGTTCTGGGCGGGCGAGCGCACCGGCTACGCCTCGAACCGAGCCCTCGTCTTCCAGCAGCTGCCGACGGCCGGGCTCCCCTGGCCGCTCCGCGACTGGTCGCAGTACGAGTCGTACCTCGAGGACATGGTGCGCACCGGCGTCATGGCGGATGCGACGGAGGTCCGCTGGGACATCCGTCCCGCGCCCCGCTGGGGCACGATCGAGGTCCGCGCCTGCGACGGACTCTCGACCCTGCCGGAGCTGGCGTCGATGGCCGCCCTCGTGCAGGTCCTCGTCGAGCACCTGTCTCGCCAACTCGACAAGGGGCGGGACCTGGCGGAGATGCCCGCATGGTTCCACCGCGAGAACAAGTGGCGGGCCGCCCGCTACGGGCTGGATGCGCGGGTCATCGTCGACGCGGCCGGCACACAGCGCCCGGTGCGCGACCATCTCGCCGACATCATCGAGGAGCTCGCACCGGTGGCGCTGGAGCTCGGCTGCGTCCGCGAGTTCGCCAGCATCGGGACGATCCTCACGGACGGCGCCAGCTACGAGCGCCAGCTCACCATCGCCAACGCCACGGGCGGAGACCTCGCGGCGGTCGTGCAGCACCTGATCCGCGAGTTCCGCTCCGGCCCGGAGGCCTCGACCGAGGAGCCCTGAACCGGGTGCACATCACGCGCGGAGTCACTCGTCGACGAGTCGGCGCGCGAGCCCCTCGTCGAGGACCACATCGGTGATGAGCTCCGCGGCGATGGCCGCACGCAGGCTGACCAGCTTCGGCACGCCCGAGACCACGCAGACCCGACGCGGCACGCGTCGGAGCCGGTCGAGCCCGGGACCAGTGGCCCTGGCGTTCACCCTGATGTCCTTCCAAGTCCCGTCTGCTCGGAAGAACACGGTCGCGACGTCTCCGATGGCGTGGTCCTCGCGCAGACTGCGGTAGTCGTCCCGGCTCAGATACCCCCCGACATACACGCGGCTCGGGACCTCGGCGGCCGGGGACCCGAGACTGAAGACGGCGATGTCCATCTTGGACTGCAGATCGAGCACGCGCCGCGTGCTGCGCTCGCGCCACATGGCCTCGCGGGTGGAGGGGTCGTCGAAGAATGCCGGCACCGGGAACTGCTGCACCTGTGCGCCGAAGGCGCTGCCGAAGCGCTGGAGGATGTCGCTGGAGTACTCGACGCCACTGGTCTGTGTGTTACCGGCACCGTTCAGCTGCACGAAGGTCGTGTTGTGGGTCTCCTTCTGCGTGAGCCCCCGACTCACGGCACTGATCGTGGAGCCCCAGGCGACTCCGACGATCATGTTGGAGTCCACGAACTGCGACAGCAGCCGCCCGGCGGTGAGCGCGACCCGCTCGAGGCGCTCGACCTCGCTGACGATCTCGGGGATGGGCACGACGTGCGCCACCACGCGGTAACGATCACGGATGCGCTGCTCCAGCATCCCGAGCCGTTCGAGGGGCGAGTTGATGCGGATGTCGACCAGCCCGCTCTCGCGGGCGAAGCTGAGAAGCCGAGACACCGACGACCTCGAGGTCTTCAGCTCCTGCGCGATGACCTCCATGGTCTTGTCCTGCATGTAGTAGAGCTGCGCGGCGGTGAGCGCCGCGATCAGCTTCGCATCGCGGGATCCCGCGTCGGACTGAGCCATGACGACCTCCTCCCCCCGATCTTTGCACATATGTGCAGCGGGCTTGCGCGTGACGCCCGTGGAGGTCGATGCTGGGGGCAAGAACAGAGAGAGGTCGAAGATGATCGAGTCGACACACTCATCACCGGAACGCGCTGACGTCCGCGCGGTCCGCGAGTCCGGACGCACGAGCGTCCTCGTCATCGGAGCAGGGATCAACGGGATCTCCACCTTCCGTGACCTCGCCCTTCAGGGCGTGGACGTCCTGCTGGTCGAACGAGGCGACTTCGCATCCGGTGCGTCCGCCGCGTCGAGCCACATGATCCACGGCGGCATCCGGTACCTCGAGAACGGCGAGTTCCGTCTCGTGCGCGAGTCCGTCGAAGAACGCAACGGTCTTCTGAAGATCGCCCCGCATTACGTCAAGCCGCTCGAGACCACCATCCCGATCTACTCGACGTTCTCCGGCATCCTCTCCGCGCCGCTGCGCTTCCTCACGCACAAGAGCGGCAAGCCCCAGGAACGCGGCGCCTTCCTCATCAAGGTCGGTCTGACCATCTACGACACGTTCTCGCGCGACGGCGGCATGGTCCCGCGTCACCGGTTCCTCGGCCGCAAGCGCTCGCTCGCGGAGCTCCCCTCGCTCGACCCGAACATCAAGTACACGGCGACCTACTACGACGCATCCATGCACGACCCCGAGCGTCTGGCTCTGGACGTTCTGCAGGACGGCCGCGCCGCGCACCCCGGCGCCATCGCACTCAACTACGTCGAGGCGATCTCCCGGGACGGCGAGAAGGTCGTGCTGCGAGACCGCGAGAGCGGGACCGAGTTCTCCGTCACCGCAGACGTCGTCGTCAACGCGTCCGGCCCCTGGACCGACCTGACCAACGACGCCCTCGGCACCGACACCCGGTTCATGGGCGGCACCAAGGGATCGCACATCGTACTCGACCACCCCGAGCTCCTCGAGGCCACCCGTGGACGCGAGATCTTCTTCGAGCACTCCGATGGTCGCATCGTCCTCATCTACCCGCTCAAGGGCCGCGTGCTCGTAGGGACCACGGACATCGACGCAGACCCCCGCGAGGTTCCGGTATGCACGGAGGAGGAGATCGACTACTTCTTCGACCTCATCCACCATGTGTTCCCGCAGATCGATGTGACACGAGAGCAGATCGTCTTCAACTTCTCCGGCATCCGCCCCCTCCCCCGTCACGAGGACACGGCACCCGGATTCGTCTCTCGCGACTACCGCATCGAGGTCGACGAGAAGGGTGCAGCGCCCCTCGTCAGCCTCGTCGGCGGCAAGTGGACCACGTTCCGCGCGCTCGGCGAGTCGCTGTCGGATGTCGTGCTCGGTCTGATCGGCCGCACCCGCACGGTCTCGACCGCCGGTCGTGCCATCGGCGGTGGCCGCGACTTCCCGCGCACCGAGAAGGCCCGTCGGATCTGGATCCAGGAGAACCTTCCCGGCGCCGGAGACCGTGCAGAGCGCCTGCTCGCCCGCTACGGCACCCGCGCCGCACAGGTCTGGGCCTACGTCGAGCAGGGCGATGACGCGCCCCTCGTCGGCGGCGACCTGTCGACCAGGGAACTGGCCTGGATGGTCGAGAACGAGATGGTCGCGCGCCTGCAGGACGTCGTACTGCGTCGCACCAGCATCGCTTTCACCGGCAATGCGGACGCGGATGTGCTCGAAGAGCTTGCCGATGCGCTGGCTCCTCTGCTCCACTGGGACCGTGCACGACACGATGCCGAGCTCGAGCAGACGCGAGAGCTGCTCAACGAGCGCCATGGACTCCAGATCTCGTCCCGCGCACGCGGCTGACGAGAGATCCGAACGCCGCCCTCCACGCGGCGTAACTCCCAACAAGTGCCAGGGCTAAGGGGCCCTGGCACTCAAGAAAGGTCAATGAAGACATGACTGAAGTGAATCTCGGTCTCTACTTCCTGTCGGAGTTCGTCGGCACTGCGCTGCTGATCCTCCTCGGATGTGGTGTGGTCGCAAACGTCGCGCTCGCGAAGAACAAGGGCTTCGGCGGCGGCTTCCTGATGGTCAACTGGGGATGGGGTCTCGCGGTCTTCGTGGGTGTCCTCGCCTCGGCCTACTCCGGAGCCATCCTGAACCCCGCCGTCGGTATCGGCCTCCTGGTCGCCAACAAGATCGACTTCTCGCAGTTCGCCGTCGCCACCGGCGCGGAGCTGCTCGGAGCCATCGTCGGTGCGATCCTCACGTGGCTCGCCTACAAGCAGCACTTCGACGAGGAGCCGGACCCGGCCAACAAGCTCGGCGTGTTCTCGACGGGTCCTGCGATCCGCTCGTACGGTTGGAACCTCGTCACGGAGGTCATCGGTACGTTCGTCCTGGTGTTCGCGGTCTTCGCATTCGCGGACTACGGCGACATCGAGATCGGCGTCCCCGGAGGCCTCGGACCGCTCAGCGCGCTCCCGGTCGCCCTCGTCGTGGTCGCGATCGGTGCCTCCCTCGGTGGACCGACCGGTTACGCGATCAACCCCGCCCGTGACCTCGGCCCGCGTATCGCTCACGCGATCCTGCCGATCAAGGGCAAGGGCTCCAGCGACTGGTCGTACTCCTGGGTGCCGGTGGTCGGCCCCCTCGTCGGTGGTGTCCTCGCCGCCCTCGCAGCGCCCGCGCTGCTCAACCTCGCCTGACCCGAACCTGACTTCAAAGGAGAACACAATGGCCGACTACATCATCGCCATCGATCAGGGCACCACCTCCAGCCGCGCGATCATCTTCGACAAGAAGGGCAGCATCGTCGCGACGGGTCAGAAGGAGCACGAGCAGATCCTGCCGAAGGCGGGCTGGGTCGAGCACGATCCCGCCGAGATCTGGCGCAACGTGCAGGAGGTCATCGGTCTCGCCCTGAGCCGCGCCGACCTGACGCGCCACGACATCGCCGCCGTCGGCATCACCAATCAGCGCGAGACCGCGGTGGTCTGGGACAAGACGACCGGCAAGGCCGTCTACAACGCGATCGTCTGGCAGGACACCCGCACGCAGGAGATCGTCGACCGCCTCGCGGCCGACGGCGGCGTCGAGCGGTTCAAGCCGGTCGTCGGACTCCCTCTCGCCACCTACTTCTCGGGCACCAAGATCGCCTGGATCCTCGAGAACGTCGAGGGCGCGCGCGAGAAGGCGGATGCCGGTGACCTGGTCTTCGGCACCACTGACAGCTGGGTTCTCTGGAACCTCACCGGTGGCGTCGACGGTGGCGTGCACGTGACGGACGTCACCAACGCGTCGCGCACGATGTTCATGGATCTCGAGACGCTCGAGTGGCGCGACGACATCCTCGAGGCGTTCGGCGTCCCTCGCTCGATGATGCCGGAGATCCGCTCCTCCTCCGAGGTATACGGCGCAGCCGAGGACTCGTCGCTGCTGCGCGAGACGCCGATCGCCGGCATCCTCGGTGACCAGCAGGCCGCGACCTTCGGCCAGGCCGCCTTCAACCAGGGTGAGAGCAAGAACACCTACGGCACCGGCTGCTTCCTCATCTTCAACACGGGTGAGGAGATCGTCCACTCCAAGAACGGGCTGCTGACCACGGTCGGCTACAAGCTCGGTGACGGCCCGACGCACTACGCGCTCGAGGGTTCGATCGCCGTCACCGGATCGCTGATCCAGTGGCTGCGTGACCAGCTCGGCATCATCGGCTCCGCCCCCGAGGTGGAGGAGCTCGCCAAGCAGGTCGATGACAACGGTGGCGTGTACATCGTGCCGGCGTTCTCGGGCCTGTTCGCGCCGTACTGGCGTCCGGACGCCCGCGGTGCGATCGTCGGACTCACCCGCTACGCGAACAAGAACCACATCGCCCGCGCAGCGCTCGAGGCCGTCGCATTCCAGACGCGCGACGTGCTCGACGCGGTCAACGCCGATGCCGGTGTCGACCTCACCGAGCTCAAGGTCGACGGCGGAATGGTCGCCAACGACGCTCTGATGCAGTTCCAGGCCGATGTGCTCGGCGTTCCGGTCGTCCGACCGGTCGTCGCCGAGACCACCGCCCTCGGCGCCGCGTACGCTGCGGGACTCGCCGTCGGATTCTGGAACGGCCTGGACGACCTCTCCGCCAACTGGCAGGAGGACCGTCGTTGGGAGCCGTCGATGGAGGACGCGGAGCGCGACCGTCAGCTGCGCCTGTGGCGCAAGGCTGTCAGCAAGTCGATGGACTGGGTCGATGAGGACGTGAAGTGACCTCAGTCTCCTGAAGAAGCGGGTCCGGAGTGTTACTCCGGACCCGCTTTGTCTGTCCTGTCGAGGTCAGCCGCCCGGTCCGACCGTCGAACGATCCGCTGCGCGCTGCCGACGGGCGTCAGTTCTTGCCGAAGAGCTTCTGGATCTCCGCGAGGTCGGCCTCGCTCGGCGCCTTCGCGCCGCCCAGGCCGAAACCGGATCCAGTGGGCGTCGAGGCCGCGGCGAGGCCGGCGTTCTCTGCGGCACGCTTCGCGGGGTTGCCCGAGCGCGATCCACCGGACGACTTGCCCTTCTTGCCGCGCTTGGAGGACGCGCCCGGCTTGCCGAGACCGGGCATGGCTCCCATCCCGGGGATGTTCGGGGTGCCACCTCTGGCGACGGTCTTCATCATCTTCGCGGCCTGGTCGAATCGAGCGACCAGCTGGTTCACGTCGGTCACGGTCATGCCGGATCCGCGCGCGATCCGCAGGCGGCGGGAGCCGTTGAGGACCTTCGGGTTGCGACGCTCGCCGGGAGTCATGGAGCGGATGATCGCCTCGGTGCGATCGATCTCTCGCTCGTCGAAGTCCTCGAGCTGCTGCTTCATCTGACCCATGCCGGGGAGCATCCCCAGCATCTTCTTCATCGAGCCCATCTTCTTCATCTGCTGAAGCTGGTCGAGGAAGTCCTCGAGGGTGAACTGCTCGGTCGCGAGCTTCTCGGCCATCTTGACGGCCTCTTCCTCGTCGAAGGCCTGCTGGGCCTGTTCGATGAGGGTGAGGATGTCACCGAGGTCGAGGATCCGGCTCGCCATGCGATCGGGGTGGAAGGGCTCGAGGTCCTCGAGACGCTCGCCCGTGGAGGCGAAGATGATGGGACGGCCGGTGACGGAGGCGACGGAGAGGGCCGCGCCACCGCGGGCGTCGCCGTCGAGCTTGGACAGCACGACGCCGGTGAAGTCAACGCCTTCCTGGAAGGCGCGCGCGGTGTTCACCGCATCCTGACCGATCATCGCGTCGATGACGAAGAGGACCTCGTCAGGGTCGGTCGCCTTGCGGATGTCCGAAGCCTGCTTCATGAGCTCCGCATCGACACCCAGACGACCGGCGGTGTCGATGATGACCACGTCGTGCTGGTGGCGACGTGCGTGCTCGACGCCGTCACGGGAGACCTTCACGGGGTCGCCCACGCCGTTCCCCGGCTCAGGGGCGTAGACAGTCGCGCCCGCCTGCTCGGCGACGACCTGGAGCTGATTCACGGCGTTCGGGCGCTGTAGGTCGGCGGCGACGAGCAGCGGGGTGTGCCCCTCGCCCTCGAGCTGCTTCGCGAGCTTGCCGGCGAAGGTCGTCTTACCCGAACCCTGCAGCCCCGCGAGCATGATGACCGTCGGGGCCGTCTTCGCGAACTGCAGTCGGCGCTGCTCGCCGCCGAGGATCTGGACCAGCTCCTCGTTGACGATCTGCACGACCTGCTGAGCCGGGTTCAGCGCCTTGTTGACCTCGTCGCCGAGTGCGCGCTCGCGCACCTTCGCGGTGAACTCCTTGACGACGGTGAGCGCGACGTCGGCGTCGAGCAGAGCGCGACGGATCTCACGCACGGTGCCGTCGACGTCGGCCGCGGTGAGCTTTCCCTTCGTGCGAAGGTTGCGGAAGGTCTCGGTGAGCCGATCGGAGAGCGTGCCAAAGGTAGCCATGGTGACACCGAGTTTACGCGAAACCGGCGACCTTTTCCGCGCTCGGCGAGGCCACGACCACGAGGTCGTCCCGGAGCAGCTCGGGAATGGCGTCTCATCCCAGACCTGCCCGGCTCACGCGTTCTCGTCCGCGGAGCCGGTCAGTTCGTCGGAGCACTCCACGGCAGTCGTCCGATTGCACTCATCGCGTCGTCGAAGCGGTCAGCCACCGACCCCCGACCGGCGCCGCTCTCGGCCCAGGCGCGTATCGCGGCGATCACCGCGGCGGCCCAGGTCGCAGCCACGATGTCGGCTGCCAACGCGGAGACACCCGAACGGTGCGCGAGGTCGGCCAGTGCGGCTGCGAGCCTGGCCTGTCGCAGGGCGGCGTCGCGTTCGAGTTCGTCATCCAGGCCCATGGCCGAGGAGTTCGTCATCGCGAGGGCGAGGCTGTCGGGCGCGAAGCCGTCGACGAGGGAGGTGAGGATGCGCCTGACCTCGGTGCCCGCACGATCCTCGGGGACGGAGACGAGGTCGTCGACAGCGCGATCGATGCGATCGTCGAGCCCCGACCACAGCACGTCGCTCTTCGAGGAGAAGTAGTTGAAGAAGCTCGATCGGCTGACGCCGGCCCGCTGCGTGATGTCGGCGACGGAGGTCGAGTCGTAGCCGCGTTCCAGGAAGAGCTCGCAGGCGGCTTCCGCGAGGGTCTCTCGGGAGGACGCCTTGGGACGTCCGGCTCGGCTGGGACTGCTCATCCTCACACGCTACCGCGCGACGGTTCGTGGCGCGTCCCGAGTCGAAGAGGAGTATTCTTAGACCCAATCCATCTATTGACCGAGAGCGGGTCGCTCATGCTCGACATCCTCACCCCCGGCCTCGCCCCCGCGTACGTCCCGTACTCGGACGGCTGGGAGCTCCAGCGTCGGATCCACGCGGACGTGGTCGACGGCACTCGTCCTGACACGTTGATCCTCCTCGAGCACGAAGCCGTCTACACGGCAGGCAAACGGACCGAGCCTCAGGAGCGTCCGCAGGACGGCACCCCGGTCATCGACGTGGACCGGGGCGGAAAGATCACGTGGCACGGACCCGGCCAGCTCGTCGGCTATCCGATCGTCCGCCTCCCGGAGCCGATGGATGTCGTCGCCCACGTGCGTCGCCTGGAGCGCATCCTGATCGACGTGCTGCGCCCCTTCGGCGTCGACGGCCGCCAGATCGACGGACGCAGTGGAGTCTGGGTCCGCCGCCCCCTCTCCGAGGACAAGGTCGCCGCCATCGGGGTCCGCGTGCAGCAGGGAGTGACCATGCACGGCTTCGCGATCAACTGCGACAACAGCCTCGCCGGCTTCGGCGGCATCATCCCGTGTGGGATCACCGACGCCGGCGTCACCACTGTCAGTGAGATCGTCGGGGCCGACATCTCCCCCTCCGACATCCTCGAATCCGTGTCGGCCGCCTTCGTCGCCGACTACTCGACCGCCGAGCAGGCAGGAGCCTACGCATGACCGCCGCCGCACCCGAAGGACGGAAGCTGCTCCGTCTCGAGATCCGCAACGCCGAGACCCCGATCGAGCGCAAGCCCGAGTGGATCAAGACCAAGGCGAAGATGGGTCCGGAGTACACCGCGCTGCACTCGCTCGTAAAGAGCGAAGACCTGCACACGGTGTGCCAGGAGGCCGGCTGTCCCAACATCTTCGAATGCTGGGAGGACCGCGAGGCGACGTTCCTCATCGGCGGCTCGCAGTGCACGCGGCGCTGCGACTTCTGCCAGATCGACACAGGGAAGCCCGATGCCTACGACACGGACGAGCCGCGCCGCGTCGCCGAGAGCGTCGTGCGCATGAACCTCCGCTACGCGACCGTGACCAGCGTGGCCCGCGACGATCTGCCGGACACCGGCGCCTGGCTCAACGCCGAGACGGTGCGCAAGATCCATGAGCTGAACCCGAACACGGGCGTTGAGCTCCTCGCCAACGAGCACAACGCGGATCCGGCGTTCCTGGGCCAAATCTTCGATGCGCGCCCCGAGGTGTTCGCGCACAACGTCGAGACGGTGCCTCGCATCTTCAAGCGCATCCGCCCTGCGTTCCGCTATGAGCGCTCGCTCGATGTCATCACCCAGGGCCGCGATGCAGGACTCATCACCAAGTCCAACCTCATCCTGGGTATGGGCGAGGAACCGGAGGAGGTGGTGCAGGCCCTCAACGACCTGCACGAGGCAGGCTGCGACATCATCACGATCACGCAGTACCTGCGCCCCTCCCCTCGCCACCTGCCGGTGGCCCGGTGGGTGAAGCCGGCCGAGTTCGTGGAGTTCAAGGAGGAGGCGGAGCGAATCGGATTCCTCGGCGTCCTCGCGGGCCCGCTCGTCCGTTCCTCGTATCGTGCAGGGCGCCTGTGGGCGCAGTCGATGCTGTCGAAGGGCCGCGAGATCCCGCCGCACCTCGCGCACATCGCCGACAGCGCAGATCTCGGCTTCGCTCAGGCCGTCTGAGGCACGACCATGATGAGCGTCAGTCGGCGCTCATCACCGACTGCACGCTGCCGTCGGAACCGAGGTTCACGAGCAGCACGTCGTCGGTGGTCGCGGCATCGAGAGCGTACTCGAGCACCGCGAACGGCTCCGAGCCTCCGTGCTCATCCGCCAGGATCGTCATGCTCATCAGTCTCAGCGAGCGGATGATGTCGACGGCGGCGTCGCCGCTCACGTCGACCAGCACGTCTTCGAGTTCGTCCCCGTAGGCCTCCTGCTGCTGCAGGATGTACTCGGTCACCTCGCTCGTGCGATCGTCCACCTCGGAGAGCATCCCGCGGCGCGAAGTGGCGTCGACGTTCTCCAGGCCGGAGATGAGGGATGCCGCGATGTCGAGCGCGTCCGCCGACACGTCGTCCTGGTCCGGCGCGGTGAGGTCGACGGTGACGCTCTGGTCACCCAGCTCCACCGTCTCGGACCAGAAGATCGAGCCGTCCGGCCCCGAGGACAGGAGTCCGAAGTAGTCGTGTTCGATCGCCATAACGCTATGAAACCAGCCTCGTGCTCGCGGCGGTAGTCCCGACCTCAGCCGACGAGGGACTGGACGAAGACATGGGGGGTGAAACCGGTCAGATCATCGATGCCCTCGCCCTGTCCGAGGAGCTTGACGGGGATGCCGGTGCGCTCCTGCACCGCAAGGACGAAACCGCCCTTGGCGGAACCGTCGAGCTTGGTCAGGACGAGCCCCGTGACGCCCGCGTGCTCGAGGAAGGCCTCGGCCTGCATCACGCCGTTCTGTCCGGTGGTGGCGTCGAGCACCAGCAGCACCTCGCTGATGGGAGCCTGTTTCTCGATCACGCGACGGATCTTGGAGAGCTCGTCCATCAGCCCGCCCTTGGTGTGCAGGCGGCCGGCGGTGTCGATGATCGCGATCTCGATGCCCTCGCGCTGAGCGAACTCGATCGTCTGATACGCGACGGACGCGGGATCCTGTCCCTCCTGCTGGGGACGGACGATCGCCGCTCCCCCGCGCTGCGCCCAGGTGGCGAGCTGATCGACCGCGGCAGCGCGGAAGGTGTCGGCAGCGCCGACGACGACACTGCGCTGGAAACCGCGGAGGAACTTGGTGAACTTGCCGATGGTTGTGGTCTTGCCCACGCCGTTGACGCCGACGACCAACACCACGGCCGGACGCTCGGTCAGCTTGAGGGTGGTGTCGAACTTGGCGAAGTGCTCCTCCAGCGTCTCGCGGAGCATCCGCTGCAGGTCCTGAGGGTCGGTCGTCCGAAAACGCTCGACCTTCTCTCGGAGCTCCTCCACGACGCGCTCGCTGATGTCTGGACCGAAATCGGCCGTGATGAGCGCCGTCTCGAGGTCTTCCCACGTCGTCTCGTCGATCGTGGGCTTGACGAACATCCCGCGCAGTGCACGGGTGAGGGACCAGGACTTCTCCGCCATGACTCCAGCCTACGGGTCGCGTACCGACGCCTTGCATCGACACCTACGCTCTGAGCACAACTTCGGAGACGGCAGACGCCACGCGGGGCGGCGAGCATGGCGGCCCGGCGCGTCCTCGACGATCTCCGAAGCCGTGCCCGTTCGGGGGGGGGCGAGCCGTGCCCCGCGGGTCAGCCTGCGGCCACCGCGCGCTCTGCGGCGCGATCGCCTACGCGCTGACCGACGACGGCGGACACCCCGTCCTGCCGCATCGAGACACCGTAGAGCGCGTCCGCGATCTCCATCGTGCGCTTCTGGTGCGTGATGATCAGCAGCTGCGAGCTCTCGCGCAGCTGCTCGAACACCGTCAGCAGCCGCCCGAGGTTCGCGTCGTCCAGCGCCGCCTCCACCTCGTCGAGGATGTAGAACGGACTCGGCCGCGCCTTGAAGATCGCGACGAGCAGAGCGACTGCGGCGAGTGAACGCTCCCCTCCGGACAGCAGCGACAGCCTCTCGATCTTCTTGCCGACGGGACGCACCGACACCTCGATACCCGTCGTGAGCATGTTCTCGGGGTCCGTCAGCGAGATGCTGCCTGAGCCTCCGGGGAACAGCAGCGGGAAGACCTCGCCGAACGCCGTCCTGGTGTCCTCGAAGGCGCTCGCGAAGATCGTCTGCATCCGCTCGTCGAGGTCGGCGATGATCGTCAGCAGGTCCTGCCGCGTCTGCGTGAGGTCGGCGAGCTGCTCGGTCAGGAAGGCATGACGCTGCTCGAGAGCGGCGAACTCCTCCAGCGCGAGCGGGTTGACCCGTCCCAGCTGAGCGAGCTTGCGCTCGGCATCCGCGAGCCGGCGCTGCTGGATGCGTCTGTCGAAGGGGATCGCGGTGTCGTCGACGAGCTCTCCATCGGCGGGCTCAGACAGCGGATCGCGCGGAACGAGCTGGTCAGGGCCATATTCCGCAATGAGAATATCTTCGTCGAGTGCGAGCTCCGATGAGACTCGCTCCAGCAGGCTGTTGAGGTGGAGCTTCTTCTCGTGAATCTGCAGCTCGAGTCCGTGCACGCTCTCGGTCAGGCCGGCAAGCCGCTCGCGAAGCGACGTCTCCTGCGCACGCAGCGCCGTCAGCTCCTCGTTCTGCGCGGACCGGGCGGCCTCGGCCTCGGCGAGAGCGACGCGGGCTTCGGTCACCGAGCGATCGATCGAGTCCAGGATGCGCGGCAGCTCCTCGGCGACACCGGATGCCGCCTTCCGCTGCGCACGTCGGATCACCGCGCGTCGTGCCGCCTCGGCCGCAGCATCCCGCTCCTGCTCCCGCTGTCGCTCGAGACTCGCCACTCGCGCCTGGGCGGAGCGGACGCGCTCGCGCAGCGTCTCGATCTCGAGGCGCGACCTCACCTCGTTCTCTCTCGCGAGTTCGAGCGCTTCGAGCAGACCGTCACGCGCTGAGGCATCGAGCACGGGCCGGGGCGCCGCCACAGCGGCATCCAGCTCGGCCCTCGCCGCCTCCGCCTTGGCCTCGGCATCCTGGACCGCGCTCTGCGCCTGTGCGAGCCCTGCCTCGAGCCGCTCGCACTCGGCGACGGCGGACTCGTGCGTCACCGTGATGCGGTTCACCTGCTCGGCGTGACTCGCGAGTGCCGCATCATGCTCTCGCAGCGCACGGAGCGTCTCCTTGGCGTGGCGTCTGGATGTCTCCACCGCCTCGTTCGCGTCTTCCCGGGCTTCACGGAGCGAATCGACGATGACCTGCACCTCGGCCAGTCGCTCGACCGCCGCATCCCGCTCGGCCGCGAGCTCCAGACGGGATCGTTCGCCGCCGGAACCGGTGCGCAGCGTCTGGGCGGTGACCACGTCACCGCCGGTGGTGACGATCGTCGTCGTCGTGTCACCGGCCCCGTCGAGGGCAGCTCGCGCTGAGCGCGCCGCATCGAGATCGTCCGCGATCAGCACGTGCGAGAGGACGCCGAGGACTCCATCCGGCGCGGTGACGGTGTCGACGGCCGGTGTCACGCCCTCGAGCGCCGGAAGCTGCACGGACGGCCGCGCCGCATCGGCGACGACGAAGTCGACCACTCCCCTGCGATTCTCCGCGGCGTCACGGGCGAGAGCGAAGGCGTCAGTCGAGCGCTCGACGAGGACGCCTTCGGCGAGAGACCCCAGGACGGCGGCGATCGCGGCCTCGAAGCCTGCCCTGACCTGCACCGAGTCGCCGACGAGACCGCGGATGCCTGCACCCCCCGCCTTCACGATCTCTGCCGCGCCGCCCGAGATCGCGAGGGCGCTGCCGAGGGCCGCCGACTTCGCGGTGAGCGAATCGACCTCACGCTCGGCGGCATGAAGACGCTCGCGCAGCGTCTCACGCTCGGCCTCCGCCGCTGTCGCCACGCGCTGTGCGCTCTCGTACGCGGCGGAGTACTCCGCCGCCGTTCCTTCGGGTGCCTCCGCGTCATCGATGGCCTCGAGGGCGTCGGCGGCCTCACGGCGTCGGCTGTTCGCCGCCTCCAGGGCGTTCTCGGCTCGCAGAACCGCGCCGCGGACCGCGGCGAGGGCGGAGGACGCGGCCTCGGCCGTGCCTCGCAGCGCACTGAGGCGCATGTCGTACTCCGAGACCAGCGCGCTCTGCTCGGCGATGTCGACGTCGAGGGTGTCGAGCTCGGCTCTCGCGTGCACGACCTCGCGGCTCGCGACCGTGGCCGCATCCTGAGCATCGCCGAGGCCTGCGGAGATCTCGGTGATCTCGTCTTTCGCCTCGTCGATCGTGCTCTGCGTCACGGTCACGGCGGTCACCGCGGCGTCGTCCTCCTCCGAGCCGAGCAGCGCGAGACGCTGGTTGGCTAGCGTGTACAGGCCTCGCATTCTCTCCTGCACCTGCTCGAGACCGAAGGCGACTCCGCGCGCCTGATCGACCGCGACCGAGTTCTGGTCCTGCTCGAGGCGAGCGATGCTCCCTCGTACCGCCTCGGCCTGATCCGACAGCACGAGGCGCTCGGTGTGGCGCTCGTGCTCGGTCCTGGTGTGGTCGGCGAGGGCGGTGCGCAGTGCGACGACGTCGTCGGCGAAGATCCTGGCCTTGGCGTCGCGGACCACGGCGGCGATCGTCTGCGCCTCGCGGGCGATCTCGGCCTGCCGCCCCAACGGCTTGAGCTGGCGTCGGATCTCACCGGCCAGATCGCTGAGCCGAGTGAGGTTGGTCTCCATCGCGTCGAGCTTGCGGAGGGTCTTCTCCTTGCGACGGCGGTGCTTGAGGATGCCGGCCGCCTCTTCGATGAAGCCTCGACGGTCCTCCGGCGACGCCTGCAGCACCGTGTCCAGGCGACCCTGTCCGACGATGACGTGCATCTCGCGGCCGAGTCCCGAGTCGCTGAGCAGTTCCTGCAGGTCGAGCAGACGGCAGTTCTCGCCGTTGATCGCGTACTCGCTCGAGCCGTTGCGGAACAGCGTCCGGCTGATCGTCACCTCGGCGAACTCGATCGGCAGCGCTCCGTCGCTGTTGTCGATCGTGAGCTGCACCTCGGCGCGTCCGAGGGGACCTCGCGTGGAGGTGCCGGCGAAGATGACGTCCTCCATCTTGCCGCCGCGCAGCGTCTTCGCGCCCTGCTCGCCCATCACCCAGGCGAGAGCGTCGACGACGTTGGACTTGCCCGACCCGTTCGGACCGACGATGCAGGTGACCCCCGGTTCGAAGACGAAACTCGTCGGCTGCGCGAAGGACTTGAACCCCTTGAGGGTCAGGCTCTTCAGATGCATGCGCGGACCGCGCTTCCGGGGTGAATCACGCCCATACGCTACCGGAATGACGGCTCAGAACCGGCATCCCGCGCGGGATGCGGGCGAACCGACATGACGGGCGACACGCCGGTACGCGCCGGGCATCCTTGACGGACACGCCCGGGATTCGCTACCGTAACCTCCGGATCGCCACTCGAAAGGAGGTTACCGATGATCACTCAGCTCAACGCACAGGCCACAGGCCTCGCCGCGCCATTCGCGCCGCGCCTTGCGCACTCGGTAACCGCCGGCGTCCGATTCACCGCGCTGTCGTAGAACCGTCGCACGAGGACTCTGCCCGGTGACGGGCGTCCTCTTCGCCGCGCTCGCGCGCCCCATCCGCTGACCCGCCCTCGGGTCACGGATCCCGCCGATTCCGGCGGTCGCCTTCTCGCGACCCCGGACCCTCGACTCCCTCCGCCCTCAGACGGCCGCCTTCATGGCGCCGTCGACGGCGATCTCCGCATCCATCCACACCGTTCATCTCGAAGGAACCATCGTGAACACCACGCTGTATCGCAGCACCACTCACCCACCGGATACCGAGGGCCGACAGGTCCTCCACATCCCTGCACCCGACGAGCTGCAGCGCCTGGCGCTGTCCGATCGTCTCTCGCTCCGGATCGGCCTCTGGCTGCTCCAGCGAGCTCAGCGTCCTCGCCCTGCCCGTCGCATCACTGCGGCCGACGGAGTGGACGCACTGCACCTCGAGCGACGGAACCGCACCGCCGCCGAGACCTACGCCCTGCTCACGTACGACCTGCAGCGTCAGCTGCGCTGACCCGGAGATCCGAATGAGCATCGCACTCACCTCAGGTGCCTCACTGCATCCGCTCGTGCTGCCTGCGCGAGCGGATGCAGCGGACGCGGGAGAGTTCCGTGAGCTCTCCCGCGTCCGCAACGCCGTGTACCGGGAACTCACCGGCCGCAGCGAGCAGGACCTCACGCCCGAGGCGCTGCTGCCTCTGCTGCGTTCGCGCCCGGAGAGGACCACCGTCGTCTGGGCGGTGCGTGTCGACGGCGATATCGTCGGCCGCGCCGTCGTCGACATCCCGCACGAGGAGGGATCGAGGGTGGCCATCGCCTCCGTCGAGATCCTCCCGCGCGTCTGGGGACGCGGCATCGGCCGCGCCGTCGCCCCGCACATCGAGGCCGTCGTCCGACAGCACGGCCGCACCGTCATCCAGAACTGGACGGAGCAGCAGGCGAGCGACGGTCGGCGGCTCCAGGCGCGCACCGGGTTCGGGAGCGTTCCGGACGACCACGTCGCCCGGTTCCTGGCCCGACAGGGGTTCAGCCTGGAGCAGGTCTATCGCGTGAGCCGGCTGGACATGGCTCCGAGCGCCGTCGAGCGCGCCGAGGCACTGCTGAGAGAGGCCGAGGGGTTCTCGACCGACTACCGCGTCCTGCAGTGGATGGTGCCGACACCGGCGGAGCACCTCGACGGCTACGCATGGCTCAAATCGCGTATGTCGACCGATGCGCCGTCGGCTGACCTGGAGACCGACGAGGAGACCTGGGATGCCGACCGGCTCATCGCCGCCGAGAAGCGCATCGCCGAGATGGGGCAGACCGTGCAGGTGACGGCCGCCGAGCACATCGCGACGGGCGAGCTCACCGCGTTCACCGAGCTCGGCATCGGGCCGGACTTCCATGGCACCACTCATCAGCACGACACGCTCGTGTTGAAGGAGCATCGAGGGCACCGTCTCGGCCAGCTCGTGAAGAGCGCAGCCCTCCTCTCCTGGAGGGATGTCGCACCGGACTCCCCCGACCTGATCACATACAACGCCGAGGAGAACCGGCCGATGCTCTCCATCAACGAGGCCATGGGCTTCGTCCCCATCGCGTACGAAGGCGCCTGGAAGAAGGAACTGACATGACGACACTCACCCTGACGATCAGTGCGCTGACCGTCCCGGCGTCGCTGGACGCCGATGACGCCGCCGACTTCCGCGCGTACGGAGAGTTGAACAGGTTCATCTGCGACGAGGCCGTCGGCCTGCCCGACATCGCTCCGGACGCCGCTCAGATGCTGGCCGCCTGGCAGGACGGCACCGACACGCTGCAGACCGGCTTCGTGGCGCGAGCGGGCGACGACATCGTCGGCATGATCACGATCTCGTACCCGCAGGAGGAGGACGCGCATGCCGCCGAGGTGGATCTGCTCGTCCCGCAGGAGCACTGGGGTCGAGGAGTCGAGGACGCACTCCTCGCGCTCGCCGAGACGGAGGCTCGGGCGCATGGCAGGTCGCTGCTCCAGACCTGGACGCTGCACCGGCCGATCGAGAGCGACCGGATGATCGTGCCGAACACCGGGTGGGGTCGCATCCCTGCCACCGCGCTGTCCGACGCCCTCAGTGCTCGCGGGTACGCCTTCGAGCAGGTCGAGCGGAACAGCGAGTTCGATCTGCGCTCCGATCCGACCGCGCTCCGAGCGATGCTCGGTGCCGCGACCGCCGCCGCCGGACCCGACTATCGGGTGCACCAGTGGCTGGCGCCCACACCGGCGGAGTTCCGAGCGGGCTACGCCGCGATCCTCGCCCGTCTCTCGACGGATGCGCCCAGTGGCGACATGGACTTCGCAGCCGAGGAGTGGGATGCCGATCGCGTCGTCCGCCGCGAGAGGCGTCTCACCAGCGCCGGACAGACGCTGTCCGTCGTCGTCGTCGAGCACGTGCCCAGCGGAGACCTCGTGGCGTACAACGAGCTGCTCGTCGGTGCGGATCCCCGTGGAGTGACCCACCAGCTGGGAACCCTCGTCTCGGGCGATCATCGCGGTCACCGCCTCGGCACCGTGGTGAAGTGCGCCAATCTGCTGAGCTGGCGCGAACTCGTGCCGACGTCGCCGACGGTCTCGACCTTCAACGCCGAGGAGAATCGTCCGATGCTGGGGATCAACGAGGCCATCGGCTTCGTTGCCGTCTCGTACGCGGGCGCCTGGCAGAAGCGGATCTGAGAGTCATCCGATCGGTGTACGCGGCGCGCGGCGGATCATCCGCCTGACCGATGCACCGATCGGATGCTCCGCGCGAGGCTGGGAGACATGAACGACTCCGTCCTCGAAGCCCGCTCTCTCACCAAGTCCTACGGCAGCACGCGCGCACTCGCCGGAGTGGATCTGACGATCCACCGCGGCGAGTCCGTCGCGATCATGGGCGCGTCCGGCTCGGGCAAGACCACCCTGCTGCATGTGCTCGCCGGCATCATCACCCCCGACACCGGGACCGTGTCGTTCCAGCCCTCGACCGGGACGCCTGCCGAGCTCGCAGGGCTCAGCGAAGCCGCGCGGTCCCGACTGCGCAGGGAGCGGTTCGGATTCGTCTTCCAGCAGGGATTGCTCATCCCCGAGCTCACCGCTGTGGAGAACGTCGCGCTCGCCTCCATGATCAACGGCGTCAAGCGGGCGGATGCCACGGCGCACGCCGCATCCTGGCTCGCTGCCCTGGGCCTCGCCGGGATGGAGGACCGCCGCATCGGAGAGCTGTCGGGTGGACAGGCGCAGCGCGTCGCGATCGCCCGCGCCCAGGCGACCGGAGCGGACCTCGTCTTCGCGGACGAGCCGACCGGCGCACTGGACTCGCAGACGTCGCAGGAGGTCATGAACGCCTTGCTCTGGTCGACCACCGGCCAGGGACGCACTCTCCTCGTCGTCACCCACGACCCCGACGTCGCGGCTCGCTGCTCACGGGTCGTCGCTGTGCGCGACGGCCGGATCATCTCCTCGGCGGTGTCGGCATGAACGCGCGCGTCCTGACACTGCTCCTGCGCCCCGCGCCCGGGCAGAACGCCGTTCTGGCGCTTCCGATCATCGCCTTCGGCGTGGTCACGGCGCTCGTGCTGACCGTGGTCGGCGGCGCGCAGTCGTTCTGGTCGTGGACCGACGACTACGCTCCGGTGTACCAGGCCCTCGCCGCGATCGCGCTGGTGCTGCTCGTCGTCCCGCTGATGAACCTCGGCGGTGCGGCCGCCCGCCTCTCGGCGCGGCGGCGGGATGAGCGTCTGTCGACACTCCGCCTGCTCGGGGTCACACCGATGGGCGTGAGTGTCGCCACGGTGATCGAGTCCGTGCTCGTCGCCGCCGTGGGCGCCCTCGCCGGAGTGCTCGTCTACCTCGCGGCATCCCCTCTCATCGGATTGATCCCGTTCCGCGGTACCGCTCTCGGCGTCGAGGCCGTCGTCCTCTCCCCGTTGGCGATCCTCGGAGTGGTCGCCGGCGTGCTGCTCGTCGCGGCCGGAAGCGCTGTGCTCGGACTCCGCCGCGTGATCGTGTCGCCGCTGGGCGTCCGGATGCGCACGACAGCCGCACCCGTGCACTGGTTCCGCGCCATCATCGCTGTCTCGGTGCTGGCCATGGTCTTCGTGCTGGTGAAGATCTTCCCGTCCATCGCGGGGCTTGCGATGACCATCGTGACCCTCGCTGTGCTGTTCGCCGTCGCCCTCGCCGTGCTCAACGTGATCGGGCCCTGGGTGCTGAAAGTCGCGGCGTCCCGTCAGCTCCGCCGTGCCGAGGTCCCCGATCGGCTCCTCGCCGCCCGGATGGTGCTCGATTCGCCGAAGGCCGCGTGGCGGCAGGTCAGCGGCATCGCGATGGCGAGTTTCATGGCCGTGTTCGCAGGCACGGGCGTCTCGCTGATGAACGTGATGAACAGCGGCGACGTCTCCTCCGCGGATGCGGCGCTGGCCGTCGACATGCGCACGGGCCTCGTCATCACGCTGATCGCCTCGTTCCTGATGGTCGCGGCGTCGGTGGGTGTGAACCAGGCGGCATCCGTGCTCGACCAGCGTGACCTGCACGTGAGCCTGCACCAGCTCGGCGTCCCCCTCGACACGGTCGACACGGCGCGACGCCGGGCGATCATGTCGCCACTGCTCGTGACAGCGATCGGATCAGCGCTCACGGCGGGTGTGCTCGTGTTCCCGCTGCTCGGGATCGCACTGATCACCGCGCCGGAGTCCCTTCTCACGATCGGCGTCGTCGTCGCGACCGGGATCGCCGTGGTGTGGGCGAGCACCCGAGCCACCCGGCCGCTGCTCGCCCGCTCGTTCCACGCCGCGTGAGCGGCCTCCTGAGCGGCCTGGAGTGCCTCAGCGGCGGCGCTGGCACCGGGGGCAGTAGTGGCTCGAGCGGTTCATGAACGCCTCACGGCGGATCAGTCCGCCGCAGCGTGGGCACGGCTGGCCGCCTCGGCCATAGGCGTTGAGCGAGTGCGCGAAGTACCCCGCCTGGCCGTTCACGTTGACGTACTGGGCGTCGAAGCTCGTGCCGCCCTCGGCGAGAGCCTTCGCGAGGACAGTGCGTATCTCGGCGAGCAGCCGCGCCACCGCCTGCGCCGACAGCGTCCGTCCGGCCGTCTCGGGGTGGATGCGGGCGGCCCACAGCGATTCATCGGCGTAGATGTTGCCGACCCCGCTGATCACCTGCTGGTCGAGCAGGATCCTCTTGATGGCGCTGTTGCGCCTGCGCACGGCCAGCACGAACGCCCGGTCGTCGAAGAAGGGGTCGATCGGGTCCCGGGCGATGTGCACGACCTGGGTCGGGATGCGCGAAGGGCCGTCCGCCACGAGATCGTCGACCGCGAGCGAGCCGAACGTGCGCTGGTCCGCGAAGACGATCGCCAGCTCGCCGTGATGCGCGTGCTCGACGTCGATGCGGATCCGCTCGTGGCGCTCGGCGGGGGCATCCGGCGTGCGGAGCAGCATCTGGCCACTCATTCCGAGGTGGGCGATCAGAGCGTCCTCGCCCGAGGCGAGCGGCAGCCACAGGAACTTGCCTCGGCGTTCCGCGCCCGCGAACGTCCGTCCCTCGAGACGCGCGACGAAGTCGGCGGCACCGGAGGCGTGTCGCGTCAGTGCCCGCTCGTCCCACACCGTCACCGCGGTGATCAGGGAGCCGATGGCCGCCGGCGCGAGCCCGGCTCTGACGACCTCGACCTCGGGGAGCTCAGGCACGCTCGTTGAGCAGGCGCCAGGCGCTGAGCGCGGCGGCCATCTCGGCCGTCTTCTTGCTGCTGCCCTTGCCCGTCATCGCCACATCGCCGACGACGACCGTCGCGGTGAAGCGGCGATCGTGATCGGGGCCGCTGGCCTCGACCGAGTACACCGGCGGCGTGGATCCGGCGCGAGCCGCCAGCTCCTGCAGACTCGTCTTCGGATCCATCGCTGCGCCGTAGCGTTCAGGGTCGGCGAGCAGGGGCGCGGTGAGCCGCAGCACGAGTTCGGTGGCGGCCTCGGGACCTGCGGACAGATACGTCGCGCCGATCACGGCTTCCATCGTGTCGGCGAGGATCGAGTCCTTGTCGCGACCGCCGGTCTGCTCCTCACCTCGGCCGAGCAGCAGATGGCTGCCCAGGTCGATGGCACGAGCGACCTCGGCGAGAGCGACGGTCGACACGACGCTCGCTCGCCGCTTGGCGAGTTCGCCCTCGTCGAGACCGGGATGCGTCGTGAACAGCATCACGGTGACGGCCTGGCCGAGCACAGAGTCGCCGAGGAACTCCAGGCGCTCGTTATGCGGGATCCCGCCGTGTTCGTACGCGTAGGAGCGATGGGTGAGCGCCAACTCCAGAAGCTCCGCGTCGATATCGACGCGGAGCTTCTCTGGGAGAGGTCTCGTCCCCCCAGGGACCTCAGTCACAGTCGTGAAGTCGCGACTCAGACGTCGGCGACCTTGCGACCCTTGTACTCGAGGAACAGCTCGGTGCCCTGCGAGTCGGTGACGACCTTGGCCTGGTGAGGACGGCTGTAGACGACCTGGCCGTTCTCGATGGTCTTGACGAGTGCGACGGGCGCCGCCTTCCACTGCGCGCGGCGCGAGCGGGTGTTCGAACGGGATACCTTGCGCTTCGGGGGGTTACCAGCCATGACTAGCTCTCTTCTTTCTCGGCGGCTCGGCTGTGTGCCTCACCGTCTTGGTCTGTGATCTGCTGGAGCGCGCTCCACCGAGGATCGATGGGAGCCACCTGCTCCTTACCGGTGCTCGCGGTCAGCCTCTCGCCCGTCTCCGGGTCGAGCCCGGGGCAATCCGGCTGACACACCGGCTGAAATGGAAGCGACAATACGGCCGCATCCCTGACTAGAGTTTCAAGATCCACGTGGTCGTCTTGAACCTCGAAGTCAGTTTCTTCCTCACCAGGATACGCGAAAAGCTCCTGGAACTCGACTTCGACGGGCCGAGCGATGTCGATGAGGCATCGACCGCACACTCCGGAGTACTCGGCGTCGACGGTTCCGGACACGAGGATGCCCTCGTGGACCGACTCCAGACGGACGTCCAGGTCGAGCTCCGAGCCCGCCTCGTACGAGACGATCCCTTCTCCCCACGCGTCTTTCAGGGTCACCGAGAACTCGTGCTCGCGCATCTCGCCCGGCTTGCGGACGATGTCGCGGGCAGGAAGGACGAAAGGACCATTCATTCGGGAACGCACCCCGCAATGGTACCGGCTCTGCGGCGCAGGAGGCTGGTTCCGGGCTGAGCGCGACGCGCCGAGCGTGCCGGTCAGATCCCTCGGGCGCCGGTGTCGAGGAAGGCGGCGACGGCCGGCGGGACGAAGGGCGAGACATCGCCCCCGAGGCTCGCGACCTGACGCACCAGGGAGCTGGAGACCAGCGCGTGCGCGGGATCGGGCAGGAGGAAGACGGTCTCGATGTCCGCGAGGTGACGGTTGACGATCGCCATCGGCGATTCGTAGGCGACGTCGATCTGCGAACGGATGCCCTTGACCAGCACCCCGGCACCCACGTCCCGCGCATAGTCGACCAGGAGGCCCATGCTCCACGATCCGACGATGACGTTGCCGTCCATGCCCTCGTCGGCGATCGACTGCTCGATCAGCGACATGCGGGCCGCGATCGGCAGCATCGCCTCCTTGCCGGGATTGTGCACCACGAGCACGTGCAGCTCGTCGTACAGCTTGGCCGCACGACGGATCACGTCGAGGTGGCCCAGGGTCGGCGGGTCGAAGGAACCCGGGACGACGGCGATCCGGCTGCTCATGTCACCAGCCTAAGGCACACGCCGAGAGGGTCAGTTCTTCGCCAGGGCAGCGCGGTCATCATCGCTCACCCGTCGCTCGATGGCCGCCCTGAGGCCCGGGTTCGACTCGAGATCGGGATCGGCGGCGAGGATGCTCTCGGCGAGCTCGCGTGCCCTGACGATGAGACCGGAGTCCTTGACGACCCGGAGGAGCTTGAGCGACGAGCGCACGCCGGCCTGCGCGGCCCCCAGCACGTCGCCTTCGCCGCGCAGCTCGAGGTCGACCTCGGCCAGCGCGAAGCCGTCGAGCGTCGCAGCGACCGCCTCCACGCGTTCCCTTGCCACGGAACCGGCCTCGGCCTCGGTCACGAGAAGACAGAGACCAGGGACCCCACCTCGACCGACTCGCCCACGCAGCTGATGCAGCTGCGAGACGCCGAACCGGTCGGCGTCGAGCACGATCATCGTCGACGCGTTCGGGACGTCCACACCGACCTCGATCACCGTAGTGGCCAGCAGCAGATCGATCTCGCCGCGGGAGAACGCCTGCATGACCGCATCCTTCTCATCTGACGGCATCTTGCCGTGCAGGACGGCTCGACGCAGGCCGCCGAGCTTCGGATGCGTCGCGAGCGCCTCATCGAGCTGCACGACACCCCATCGGGGACCGGACGCCCCCTCCGGCTGCAGGAGCGTCGCCTCCCCCGCCTCAGCGGTCTTCTTGGTCGTGTCGATCGCCGCGCAGACCGCGAAGACCTGGCGCCCCTGCGCGATCTCCTCCGCTGCGCGCTCCCACACGCGGTTGAACCAACCGGGGTGCTCGGCGAGAGGGGCGACGAACGACTCGATCCCCGCGCGTCCCCGGGGCATCGTGCGGATGACCGAGGTGTCGAGGTCGCCGAACACCGTCATGGCGACTGTGCGTGGGATGGGTGTCGCCGTGAGCACGAGCGCATGCGGACTCGACCCCTTGGCCCGCAGCGCCTCGCGCTGCTCGACCCCGAATCGATGCTGCTCGTCGACCACCACGAGTCCGAGGTCTGCGAAGGTCGTCTTCTCGCCCAGGAGCGCGTGCGTGCCGACGACGATCAGCGCCTGACCCGATGCGACCCGCAGCGCGGCCTTGCGACGCTCGGCCGCTGGCATCTGCCCCGTCAGCAGCGTCGGCATGACGAGCGGCGCCAGCTGCGGGCCGAGCATCTTCGCGATCGAGCGCAGGTGCTGGCCCGCCAAGACCTCGGTCGGCGCGATCAGCGCCGCCTGTCCTCCGGACTCCGCCACCTGAAGCATCGCGCGCAGCGCGACCAGCGTCTTCCCCGAGCCGACCTCGCCTTGAACGAGCCGATTCATCGGCCACGCGCCGATCAGGTCCTTCGCGACCTGATCTCCGACCGTCTGCTGGTCGGGCGTGAGCTCGTAGGGCAGCGAGGCGTCGAATCGCTCGAGGAGTCCGCCCGGCTTCGCGGGGCGCGGCGTCGCCGCAAGTGCGCGCACGGCGTCGCGCTGCTGCAGGAGAGCGGTCTGCAGAGTCAGCGCCTCATGCATCCGGAGGGTGCGCACTGCGGGGTCGATGTCGTTGCGGGTCTTGGGCCGATGGATCTGATCGAGCGCCTCCCGCGCCGTCAGCAGCTCCTCGCGGGCCCGCACCTCCGCAGCCAGCGGCTCCGGCACCTCCCCGAGGTCGTCGAGCACGCGCGTGATGAACTTCGCGATCTGCCAGGTCTGCAGGGTCGACGTCGCCGGGTAGATCGGGATGAGCACGGCAGCGCGAGCATCCGCCCGCCGACGGGCCGCGTCCTCGTCATCGAACAGCTCGTACTCCGGATGCGCGAACTGCGTCATCCCGTTGAACTCGCCGACCTTGCCGGAGAAGACCCCCCGCCGACCGACCGCAAGGTCCTCGGAGCGCCACTTCGCCGCTCCGAGGTTCTTCGCGAAGAAGGTGAGCGACATCTTGCCGATGCCGTCGCCGATCACGACGTCCACCATCGCGCCGCGACGATTGCGCATCGCCCTGGCGCTGGAGGAGAGCACCTCGGCGACGATCGTCACGGTCTCGCCGAGGGGAAGTTCGCGGATGGGGGTGAGCTCGCCCGGATCGGCGTACCGGCGCGGGTAGTGCGAGACCAGATCGCCGACGCTCTTCATGCCGAACGCGCGATCGAGAGACTTCGCGGGGGTGGCGCCCAGCGCCTCCTCGAGCGGCGAATCCAGCGTGAGCGACATGCTCCGAGTCTAGAAGGCGGCGCCGACACGGCGAGCTGCGGCGCTGTCGTATCGTGAACGTGTGACGAGGATCATCGCAGGACAGGCGCGCGGCGCACGACTGGACGTGCCATCAGCCGGAACCCGGCCCACCAGCGACCGCGTGCGGGAGTCCCTCTTCGGAGCGCTCGAGTCCGCCGACGCGATCGTCGGCGGACGCGTGCTCGACCTGTACGCCGGCTCCGGCGCACTCGGACTCGAGACCCTGAGTCGTGGGGCGTCTGCGGCTGATCTCGTCGAGCAGGGTCGCGCGGCCGCAGACATCGTGCGCAGGAACGCGGCGACCGTCGCGAAGGCCGGCGCTCCCGCGGCGCGGGTGCATCAGAGTGCGGTACGGGCGTTCCTACAGCGGGCCACCGGTCCGTACGACCTCGTGTTCTCGGACCCGCCGTACGACCTCGACGATGCCGCGATGACCGCGGATCTCGTCGCGCTCGCGCCGCTCCTCGCACCGGACGCGCTCGTCGTGATCGAACGGGCGCGTCGCTCCACCCCTCCCGACCTCGCCGCGGCCGGCCTGGTGCTCGTCCGCGAGCGCAACTACGGCGACACCACGCTGTGGTGGGCGGAGCCCGAGGATAGGGATGACCTTCAGCCGGACGCCGAGTCCCAGTCGCGATAGGGATCCCACCCCGAGGCCTCGACCGGAGCGCCGTCGACGAGCAGAGCATCCTCTCCTCGTGCCACGACCTCGCCGATGGCGCGGAAGCCGGCGGGAGGGATGCCGGGCGGGAAGGTCGCGAGGAGCGCATGGTCCTCTCCCCCGCCCAGGGCGCGTTCGACGTTCTCCCCCAGAGCGCCGCCGTCGAGCGCGATCGTCACCTCGGATGCCGCGGCCAGTCGCCGCGCGTCGAGGGCGAGTCCGTCCGAGATGTCCATCATCGCGGTGGCCCCGGCGATCGCGGCGAACGGACCGAGGCCGATCGGCGGCGACGGCCGCAGCTGCGCGTCGAGTGCCGCCCTCTCGCCCGCGCCCAGCGCAGCCCGATCGATCGGAACAGGCGTGTCGCCGTCCCGGAACCGTCCGAACAGCACCGACAGCCCGAGCGCGGCGTGGCCGAGCTCGCCGGCCACGGCCACCACGTCTCCCACTCGCGCGCCGGACCGCGTCACCGCCTGACGGCCCTCGAGGTCGCCGAGTGCGGTCACGGCCACGGTCAGCACATCGGAGACGGTGAGGTCACCTCCGACGACGGCACACCCCGGCGCCAGTGCCGCGCAGGCCTCCCGGAAGCCGTCGGCCAGGCTCTCCACGAAGGACAGGCGCAGATCCCGCGGCACGGCGAGGGCGACGAGCAGTGCGGTGGGGCGAGCTCCCATCGCCGCGATGTCGGCGAGGTTGACCGCGGCGGACTTCCAGCCGAGGTCGAATCCCGACGACCACGCCATGCGGAAGTCCGGTCCGTGCACGAGGGTGTCGGTCGTCGCGACCACCGACCCCGACGGAGCGGCGATCACGGCGGCGTCGTCCCCCGGTCCGATCACGGTGTGCGCACCGCGCGCCGTGCGGTTCAGGATCGCTCGCAGGATCTCACCCTCGGAGAGGTCGCCGAGGCGCGGATCGTCGTCGCGAGGTCGGGAGTGCATGCAGTCAAAGGTAGCCTGGAAGCATGCCCCGCTTCCGCCTCCTCGCCGTCGCCGCGGGCGCTCTGACCCTCGCCGCAGCCCTCGCGGGCTGCTCGACGACCGTGCACCTCGAACCTGCCGACGACGCCAATGATCCCGCGTGCGCCGAGGTGTCCGTGCTGCTGCCCGACTCCGTCGTGGACCTCGACCGGGTCTGGACGGATGCCCAGGCGACCGGCGCCTGGGGCGACCCGACCGTCGTCCTGCGGTGCGGCGTCGAACCTCCGGCTCCCTCGACCGAGGTGTGCACCACGATCGGCGGGGTCGACTGGCTCGTCCTCGATCAGGAGGAGGAGCGCCAGCGGCTCGTGACGTACGGCCGCGAGCCCGCGATCGAGGTCGTCATCCGACGCGGTGAGGAGATCGACTTCCGCACGGTCGTCGAGAAGCTCTCGACCAGCATCCAGTCCGGACTGGCGCCCGCCACGGCGCACTGCACCGATCGAGTGCCGACGGCGACCGAGCCTCCGACCGAAGAGGGCTGAGAGAGCACGGACAGGGCTGTCGGCTCGACCCGCTTCGCGAAGCCCCTCTAGACTCGCGGCATGAACCGCACCCCCGCAGGCAGAGCGTCCATCGTCGCAGCGATCCTGGTCGGAGCGGGAGCGCTGCTCAGCAGCATCCTCGGCTACTTCTTCCTGCTGTGGGGAGTGCCGAACGTCCCGCGGCTGTTCATCCTGCAGGATCCGATCGGCTTCGCTCTGCGTCCGAACGCTCTCCCGCTCGCCGTCGTGGCGATGCTGCTGGCCCTCGTCGTCCTGATCGGACTCACCTGGCTCTTCGTCCGACTCGTCGTGCGAGGCGCGCTGCCGGGGCGCGGATCCGCCGTCTTCTTCGGCACCTGGGGTGCCGTGGTCGTCGCATCCTGCATCGCCGGGCTGGTGCGGGCGCCGCTGGCCGTCGCTGCGCTGGGCATCCCGGCAGAGCAGTCCGAGATCCTCATGATCCAGACGTTCCAGGCCGTGACCGCGAGCGCCTCGTGGGGACTCACCTGGGGATGGCTGACCGCCCTCGTCGCGACGCTGATCCACCGCTCGGCGCCGGCCGCGATCGGATACGGCGCCGCGAGCGGTGCATCTGCCGATTCGGCACCGGACGCGACGACGTACCCGCCGCAGCAGGCGTCAGCGGACACGACGTACCCGCCGCACGCCGGCTGACGATCGCCTGGCACTCGATCAGCGCCGAAGCCCCGCTTCGATCAGCTCCGAGATCAGGTCGCCGTAGCTGAGACCGGACGCGACCCAGCACTTCGGGAACATGGAGATCGGCGTGAAGCCCGGCATCGTGTTCAGCTCGTTGACGACGAGCTCCCCGCTCGGTGTGAGGAACATGTCGACCCTCGCGAGACCACGACCGTCGACCGCCTCGAACGCGCGGATGCCCGCATCCTGGATCGCCGCGACCTCGTGCTGCTCGAGCTCCGCAGGGCACACGACGTCCACGCCGTCGCCACCGAGGTACTTGCCCTCGAAGTCGTAGAAGCCGCGCGAGGTGAGCACGATCTCGCCGGGCAGGGACGCCCGGACGCCGTCGACGCCCTCGAGCACCGCGACCTCGATCTCCCGGCCGGAGACGCCGACCTCGATCAGCACCTTGTCGTCTTCGGCGAAGGCGATCGCGAGAGCCGCATCGAGCTCCTCGGGCTTCTCGACCTTCGACACCCCGACACTCGACCCCGCACGGGCCGGCTTGACGAACAGGGGCAGGCCGAGCTCGGCCGCGGAGGCGCGGACCGCCTCGGCATCCTGGCTCCACTGGCGAGCACGCACGGTGATCCACGGCGCGACCGCGATGCCCGCCGCCTGCAGGGCGATCTTCATGAAGTGCTTGTCCATGCAGAGGGCGGAATCGAGCACCCCGCCGCCGGCGTAGGGGACCTCGAGCGTGTCGAAGTACCCCTGGATCGTGCCGTCCTCGCCATGGGGTCCGTGCAGGATCGGCAGCACGATGTCGATCTCGCCGAGGCCGTCCGTCGTCCCGTCTGGACGCACGACGCGCAGCGTCCGGTCTCCACCCGGCTCCGGCCACAGCACCCTGGTGCCGTTGTCGGCGACCTCGGGCAGGTGGGCGGCGTCGAGCGGGAACTTCGCGGGATCGTCGTCCTCGAGGACGAATGCCCCCTCGCGCGTGATCCCGACGGGGATCACCGCATAGCGGTCGCGATCAATCGCGCCCAGGACCCCGCCCGCCGTTGCGGAACTGATCGAATGCTCGCTGGAGCGCCCTCCGAAGAGCACCACCACCGTCTGCTTGTCCATGGTTGGTCCTCTCACCCTGCGGGGTGTCGTCGTCCGTCGTCAGGTGGGGTGCGATGTCGCGCGGGTTCATCTTGCCGTCGAGCACCATCTTCACCTGCTCGACGATGGGCATGTGCACCTCGGACTCGCGCGCGAGCTGCAGGACGGGGGCCACGGACGCGAGGCCCTCGGCGGTCTGCTGCATCTGCTTGACGACGTCCTGGAAGCTGTACCCCTGACCGAGCAGGCGCCCGGCGGTGTTGTTGCGGCTGAGCGGTGACTGGCAGGTCGCGATCAGGTCGCCGAGTCCTGCGAGCCCCTGGAGGGTCTCGGGGTGCGCGCCGTTGGCCACGGCGAAGTCCGTCATCTCCACGAGCCCTCTGGTGATGATCGATGCCTTGGTGTTCTCGCCGTACCCGACGCCGTCGACGATGCCGATCGCCACGGCGATGAGGTTCTTCAGCACTCCGCCGAACTCCGTGCCGATCACATCGGTGTTCACGAACGTGCGGAAGTAGCTGTTGCGCGCAGCACGCGCCACCTCTTCGGCGGTCTCCCGGCTGCGTGAGGAGATGACGGCTGCCGTCGGCTGCTCGCGGGCGATCTCGAGCGCGAGGTTGGGCCCTGAGGCGACGGCGATCCGGTCGGGATCGCAGCGCAGCTCCTGCTCGATCACCTGACTCATGCGGAGGCCGCTGGTGCGCTCGACGCCCTTCATCAGGCTGACGATCTTGGCCTCGTTGTCGGCGAGCAGCGGACGCAGAGCCTTGAGGTTCTCGCGGAGCGACTGGCTCGGCACGGACAGGTAGACCTGGTCGACGTCGCGCAGCGCGATCGCCAGCTCGTGCGTCGCCGCCATCGTGCGCGGCAGGTTGATGCCCGGCAGATAGCGGGAGTTGCGCTTGGCTTCATCGATCTCGTGCGCGAGCTCGGCGCGGCGGGCCCACATGGTGACCTGGGCGCCGCCGTCGGCGAGGATCTTGCCGAAGGTCGTGCCCCAGCTGCCGGCACCGATGACCGCGACGCGAGGGCCCGCGGGTTCGTTGCGCTTAGGAGTCAAGGCGACCCGTCTCCTTCTGTCCGTGTGCGGACGGATTCCAGCGCTCCGCCGGAGCCTTCTCGTCGCGCAGGTCCTCGAGCAGAGCGGTGATCGCTTTCATCAGTCGGTCGGTGGCCTCATTCAGCGCCGACGCCTCGCCCGCGCGACCGCGGAGATCCGACACATCGACGGGATCTCCGATGACGACGTCCACTGGCTTGCGCAGCGGCCACAGGCTCAGGCCCTTCTGGTAGCGACCCATGATCTCCTGCGTGCCCCAGTGCGCCATCGGGATCAGCGGGATGCCGTCTGCCAACGCGAGGCGGACCGCGCCGGACTTGCCGCGCATCGGCCACATGTCCGGATCCCTGGTCAGCGTCCCTTCCGGGTACACGATCACGCCGCGCCCGTGCTTCACCAGCTCCGCCGACTGCATGAGGGTCTGCTTGGCTGCGGATGCCGACGAGGAGCGCGCGACGGGGACCATGCCGGTGCTGCGGAGGATCCACCCGAGCACGGGCACCCTGAACAGGCTCTCCTTGGCCATGAAGCGCGGCGCCCGGCCGATGCGCCACACCGCGAGGGCGACCACGAGCGGGTCGAACTCGGAGTAGTGGTTCGGTGCGAGCACGAAGGCACCTTCACGCGGCAGCTTCTCGCTGCCCCTGATGCGGAGCTTCGCGAGCAGCGAGATCAGCGGAACGGCGATCGCCGCGACCGGCCAGAACGCGCTGGGCCGCGTGGTCTCCGTCGAACGGGAACCCATCGCGCTCACCCGAGGACGTCGAAGTCGGCACCCACGGCGTCGAGCTTGGCGAGGAACTTCTCGTAGCCCCTGCTGAGGATGTCGACACCCGACACCTTCGACTCGCCCTCGGCGGTCAGCGCCGCGATCACGTGGCTGTAGCCACCGCGCAGGTCGGGCACGACGATGTCGGCGGCGTGCAGCGGGGTGGGACCGGTGATGACGGCAGCCTGCTCGAGATCGCGGCGTGGGACGCGGCGCGGTCCGTCCTGCAGACCGCGCGGGTGCACGACGATGTCTGCGCCCATCTTCACGAGCGCCTCGGTGAACCCCAGGCGGTTCTCGTAGACGGTCTCGTGGACCACGGACCGGCCGTTGGCCTGCGTCAGCGCCACGACGAGCGGCTGCTGCCAGTCGGTCATGAATCCGGGGTGCACGTCGGTCTCGACGACGACGGGCTTGAGCTCGCCGTCGCGGCGGAAGAGGATGCCGTCCTCCTGGATGTCGAACCAGCCGCCGGCCTTGCGGAAGATGTTGAGGAACGTGAGCATCTCCTGCTGCTTCGCTCCGCCGACGAAGATCTCGCCGTCGGTGGCCAGCGCGGCGGACGCCCAGGATGCGGCCTCGTTGCGGTCGAAGATCGAACGGTGGTCGTAGCCGCGCAGCTTCTCGACACCCTCGATGAGGATGACGCGGTTCGGCTCGTAGCTGATGATGGCGCCCATCTTCTGCAGCACCGCGATCAGATCCATGATCTCGGGCTCGATGGCCGCGTTGCGCAGCTCGGTGGTGCCCTCTGCGCGCACGGCCGTCAGCAGCACCTGCTCGGTCGCGCCCACGCTCGGGTACGGCAGGTGGATGTTGGCGCCGTGCAGACGAGCGCCGCCGGTGGAGAGGCGGATGCCGCTCGGCAGCTTCTCGACGATCGCCCCGAACTTGCGCAGCGCGTCGAGGTGGAAGTCGATGGGACGGTCGCCGATGCGGCAGCCGCCGAGGTCGGGAATGAAGGCCTGTCCCAGGCGATGCAGCAGCGGACCGCAGAACAGGATCGGGATGCGGGAGGCACCGGCGTGGGCGTCGATCTCCTCGAAGTGAGCGGACTCGACGTCGCTCGGGTCGAAGACGAGAGCGCCGGGCTCGTCGCCGTCCGACACGCGCACGCCGTGCACCTCGAGCAGCGACCGCACGACCGCGACATCACTGATGGCCGGCACGTCACGCAGGACGCTGACCGTCTCGCCGAGCAGCGAGGCCACCATCGCCTTGGTCGCGAGGTTCTTCGCGCCCTTGACGTCGACGCGCCCGCGCAGCGGGCGTCCGCCTCGAATGGCGAGGACGTCTCCGGTGAGAGGGGGAACTCCGTCCGGGAGAGCGTCGCGCACAGGTGTCGTCATTCGGAGCCTCACTTCATTCAACGGATCTCGGGGCGGGGTCGCCCTCGGCTCCCCCACCCCGTCGTTCACTGAACAGGAAGGGTACGGGGCCGCCACGACTCGCGACGGGCCTCGAACTGCGCGATCTTGTCTTCGTTGCGCAGCGTGAGCCCGATGTCATCGAGCCCTTCGAGGAGCCGCCATCTAGTGTAATCGTCGATCCCGATGTCGGCCTGGACGTCGCCGATCGAGGCGGTTCGCGCCTCGAGGTCGACCGTGATCGAAACCCCGGGATTCCGGTCGATCTCGGCCCAGATGCGCTCCAGATCCTCGTCCGACACCGTCGCGGCGAGCAGGCCCTGCTTGCCCGAGTTGCCCCGGAAGATGTCTGCGAAGCGGGGGCTGAGGACGACCGAGAAGCCGAAGTCGCGAAGTGCCCAGACCGCGTGCTCGCGGCTCGATCCGGTGCCGAAGTCCGGGCCGGCGACGAGGACGGACGCGCCCTGGAACGCCGGCTGGTTCAGCACGAAGTCGGGATCCTGCCGCCAGCCGTGGAACAGCGCATCCTCGAAACCGGTCTTCGTGACCCGCTTGAGGAACACGGCGGGGATGATCTGATCGGTGTCGACGTTCGAGCGCTTGAGGGGAGCTGCGATGCCGGTGTGGGTGCGGAACTTCTCCATCAGACGGCTCCGTTCGTCGCGGCGGCGGGGACGGTCGCAGAGACCGCCTCGACCAGGTCGCCGGGGCTGGACAGGGTGCCGCGGATCGCTGTCGCTGCGGCGACGAGCGGCGACACGAGGTGCGTGCGGCCGCCCTTGCCCTGTCGGCCTTCGAAGTTGCGGTTCGAGGTCGAGGCGCACCGCTCACCGGGGGCGAGCTGGTCGGGGTTCATACCCAGGCACATGGAGCATCCGGCGAAGCGCCATTCGGCGCCGAAGTCCTTGATGACCTGGTCCAGGCCCTCCGCCTCCGCCTCGAGCCTCACTCTGGCGGAGCCGGGCACCACCATGACGCGGACGCCGTCCGCCTTCTTCTTGCCCTTGATGATCGAGGCGAAGGCACGCAGGTCCTCGATGCGGCTGTTGGTGCAGGAGCCCATGAACACCGCGTCGACCGGAACCTCCTTCAAGGGGGTGCCGGGAGTGAGGTCCATGTACTCCAGCGCGCGCTCGGCCGCGATGCGCTCACTGGCGTCGGCGATGTCAGCCGGGTCGGGCACCGAGGCGGACAGCGAGCTGCCCTGGCCGGGGTTCGTCCCCCACGTCACGAAAGGCTCGAGTTCGTCGGCGTCGATGAAGACCTCCGCGTCGAACACGGCGCCCTCGTCGGTGGGGAGAGTGCGCCAGTAGGCGACCGCGTCGTCCCAGTCCTGCCCCTTCGGCGCGTGCGGGCGGCCCTTGAGGTACTCGAAGGTGGTCTCGTCCGGGGCGACCATGCCCGCGCGCGCACCGGCCTCGATCGACATGTTGCAGATCGTCATCCGGCCCTCCATCGACAGGGCGCGGATCGCGCTGCCGCGGAACTCCAGGACGTATCCCTGGCCGCCTCCGGTGGTGATCTTCGCGATCACCGCCAGGATGATGTCCTTCGCGGTGACCCCGGGGCGCAGCGTGCCCTCGACGGTGATCGCCATCGTCTTGAAGGGCTTCAGGGGCAGCGTCTGGGTGGCCATGACGTGCTCGACCTCGCTGGTGCCGATGCCGAATGCCATCGCCCCGAACGCGCCGTGAGTGGAAGTGTGCGAATCGCCGCAGACCACGGTGATGCCCGGCATCGTCAGACCGAGCTGCGGGCCCACCACGTGCACGATGCCCTGCTCGGCATCGCCGAGCGAATGCAGGCGCACCCCGAACTCCTCGGCGTTGCGCCGGAGGGTCTCGATCTGCGTCCGGCTGGTCAGGTCGGCGATCGGCTTGTCGATGTCCCAGGTCGGGGTGTTGTGATCTTCCGTCGCGATGGTCAGGTCGAGCCGGCGCAGCGGACGGCCCTCGGAACGCAGGCCGTCGAAGGCCTGCGGGCTGGTGACCTCATGCACGAGGTGCAGATCGATGTAGATCAGGTCCGGCTCGCCGTTCTCGCCCTTCACGACGAGATGGTCGTCCCAGACCTTCTCGGCGAGGGTGCGGGGCCGTGCGGGAACAGAGTCTGCTGTGAGGGTGTTCATTGCGTATCTCCTGAAGCTGGCGGTTCGGCCCACCGTGGACTCCGCGACGAGGAGGGGCTCAGAACGAGGTCTCGTCGCGGCCGCTAAGAAGGAGCACGATCCGCATGACGTCAGATTACCACCGCTTCAGCGGGCCGAGTCGCCGCGTGACACGCTGAGGTCGTCCGCATCCTCGAGAGGTTCCCGAATGACCGTCGACTCCCCCGGTTTCGCCACCACAGCGGTGCACGCCGCCCGGAATCAGGGCTCCGCGTCGTCGCGAGCGACCCCGATCTACCTCACGGCCGGCTTCGAGTTCGACGACTTCGACCACGCGGCCGAGCACTTCGGCACCGGAGCGGGGTTCGGCTACACCCGCACTGGCAACCCCACGGTGCGCGCGGTGGAGCGACAGCTCGCCGCACTCGAATCCGCTGCGGATGCCGTCCTCGTCGCGAGCGGTCAGGCCGCAGTCGTCACGGCGTTGCTGACCGTGGCGGGAGCGGGAGATCACATCGTCTCCTCCGCCCACATCTACGAGGGACACGCGGCCTCCTCCTCGACAACCTCGCGCGCCTCGGCATCGAGACGACGTTCATCGACGACATCGCCGACCCGGATGCCTGGCGGCAGGCGATCCGCCCTGACACCAGGGCGCTGTTCGGCGAGTCGATCGCCAACGCCCGCAACGACATCCTCGACATCGCCGCGGTGAGCGCGGTCGCCGACGAGTTCGCGCTTCCGCTCATCGTCGACAACACATTGGCGACGCCCTTCCTGCTGCGCCCGCTCGAGCATGGCGCCGCGATGGTCGTGCACTCCGCCTCGAAGTTCCTGGCGGGGCACGGCTCGGTGCTCGGCGGTGTGATCGCCGACGACGGACGATTCGACGCGGCCAGGGCAGGTCACAATGCGCCTCACCTCGTGCTCCCCGGCCGCGGCGGCGTGGCGAGCGTGGCGGCGAGACACGGCGGAGCAGCACGCATCGCCTACGCCCGGGAGTCCGTCGCGCCGCGCTTCGGCGCCTCCCCCTCGCCGCTCAATGCCTTCCTCATCGGCCAGGGCGCCGAGACGCTCGGCCTGCGCGTCGAGCGCCAGTCGCGCAATGCGCTCGAGGTCGCTCGGTGGCTCTCTGCGCAGGACGCGGTGGAGAGCGTCGACTACGTGGGCCTCGAGAGCCATCCCGACCATCGCCTCGCGGCGACCTACCTCCACGGCGGGTACGGCTCGATCTTCACCTTCACCCTCCGCGGGGGTCTCGACGCCGCCCGTGACTTCGTCGAGGGGGTCGAGGTCTTCACACACATGACGCACATCGGGGACGTCCGCTCGCTGGTGCTGCATCCGGGGACCACCAGCCACTCGCATCGCTCGCCGGAAGAGCGCGCTGTGCTCGGAATCAGCCCCGGCACACTGCGCCTGTCGATCGGGATCGAAGACGTCGCCGACCTCATCGGCGATCTCAGCCGTGTGCTGGAACGCGCACGGGAGGCCGTCGCATGAGCAGGCCGCAGCACTTCGGCTGGTTCCTCGCCCGAGGCTTCGGCCCGCAGGGCTGGGGCTATCCCTCACTGGACTGGGACTACGACTGGACCCGGCCCGAGATCTATCAGGAGGCCGCCCGCACTCTGGAGCAGGCCGGCTTCGACCTCGTCATCATCGAGGACGCCCCCTCCCTCGGATCCGCCGACACGATCGACCTGCGCGTGCGGCACGCCTTCGGGGGCCCGAAGCACGACCCGCTGCTGCTCGCGCCCTATCTCTTCCAGGCGACCCGTCACCTCGGGGTGGTGCCGACGGTCAACCCTGCGGCCTACCTCCCCTATACAGCGGCGCGACAGTTCTCCACGCTGCAGCATCTGAGCGGCCACCGGCTCGGGCTCAATGTGGTGACCGACACCGGAAGCGCGAGGCACTTCTCCGACTCTGCGCAGCTCGGGCACGACGCCGCCTACGACCGCGCAGAAGAGTGGCTCACCGGCATCCGCTCGCTCTGGCGCAGCTGGGAGGAGGGCACGCTCGTCCGCGACCCCGACACGGGCGTCTTCGCCGACGGGTCCAAGCTGCAACCCGTGCGGCACCGCGGCGCCCACTTCGCGTTCGACGGCCCCCTGAACGCCATCCCCTTCACAGACGGCGAACCTGCGATCGTCTCCCCTGGTGGCTCAGGACGCGGACTCGGCTTCGCGGGTGCGCACTCCGACGTCCAGCTCGCGCTCGCCCCTCTGGATGAGGCATCGGTACGTGCGTACCGAGCGAAGATCCAAGACGCCGCGATCGCCGCCGGTCGCTCCCCTGCCGATATCAAGATCCTCTTCGCCATCCAGCCCGTGATCACCTCATCGGCAGAGGAAGCGGATCGGATCGTCGCCGCATCCGCGCATCCCGACGACGCCGCCCTCGTGCAGATCGCCCGGAAGCAGTCCAGCGATCTGGAGACCGATCTGACCTCGCTCGATCTCGATCGGCCGCTCGACATCACGATCTTCGGCGATCATGTGTCGCGCGGCAGCATCCAGCGTCTGATCGGTGATCGCGGCGAGGACGTCCCTCTGCGCGCGCACCTCACAGCCCTCGCCCGAACCGGTCGCATCACCGACCGCTCCGGGTTCGTCGGCACGGCGGAGGAGTTGGCCGACCTGATCGAGGAGCTCGGGGACTGGGGCAACGACGGCGTGCTGCTGTGGGGCGACTTCCACCCCGTGACCCTGCACCGGACTCTCGACGAGCTCGTTCCCGTCCTGCGACGCCGCGGGATACTCCGCCGTGAGTACGACGAGGGCGGCCTGCAGGCCAATCTCCGCGCGTTCTGAACGAGGCGAGAATCGCGGGCTACCAGCCCATCGAACCGGGGACGCCCTTGAACGGCCCGGCGACCGACGACGTGACCCAGCCGCCGTAGAACCCGCCGGGCTGCGGAACGACGACCTCATCGCCGACAGTGCACTCGTCCATCGGCCCTGCGTACACCGCCACTCGGTCGGCCAGCATCTCGAATCCCAGTGACGGCTGGGGGTAGTTCCATGCCGCTCCGGCGGCGACGATCCCCCCGCCTCGTACGTCGAGGTACCGTGCGGCGCCCTTGAACTCGCAGAACGACGAACCTGGCGCATCCGAGAGCGCTCCGTCGACGAAGTCCGCGATCGGAAGGTAGTACACCGGAGGATGACTCGTCTCGAGCACCCGCACCGCGTCCGTGGTGTCAGCGACGATCTCTCCGCCGAGACGGATGGTGAGGCGTTCGGGCACCCGCTCGACCCTCGGCGGCCGTGGGTAGTCCCAGACGGATTCCTGGCCGGCAGCGGGAACTTCGGGGGCAGGTCTGCGCATCTGTTCACTGTACGTCGCGCGGTGTTGACTGGGGTCATGACCGCAACTCCGATGTTCCCGCTCGGTTCGGTGCTGTTCCCGTACACTCCACTGCTGCTGCGCGTCTTCGAGCCCCGCTACCTCACGATGATCGGGCGTCTCCTCGACGAGGACGACCCGGAGTTCGGCGTCGTGCTCATCGAGCGCGGTCACGAGGTCGGAGGCGGCGACCGGCGCAGTGGAGTCGGGGCGATGGCGCGTCTCGTGAGCGTGTCTCCCGACGCCGAGGTGCTGCACATCGTCGCGGTCGGCACGTCGCGCTTCACCATCGACGAGTGGGTCGACGATGCGCCCTATCCCCGCGCCGAGGCCACCCCGCTCCCCGATCTGACCTGGAACGAGGCGCTCAGCCCGCTGCGTACCGAGGCGGAGGCGATCGTCCGGCGCGTCCTCGCGCGTGCGGACTCCCCGTGGGACGCCGACACTGAGCTGTCCGACGATCCGCTCGCCGCTGCGTGGCAGCTCGCCGCGATCGCACCGCTCGGCGAGTACGACCGCTACACGCTCCTGCGGTCGACCAGCGTCGGCGCCCTGCTCGGCCAGGTCATCGACCTCACTCTCGAGGCCGAGTCCCTGTGGTCGGCAGGCTGATGTCAGTCGACTGAGAGCGCGCCGGCCTTCACTCGACCGTCGGACCGACCCGCTGTGCGCGCTTCTCCCGCGACGACGCGATCAGGCTCGCGATCGTCGCGACGCCCATCGACACGACGATGACGCCGAGCGACACCATGTTGTCGATGTCCGGCACCCACTCGACGTGCTGGCCGCCGTTGATGAACGGCAGCTCGTTCTCGTGCAGGGCGTGCAGGATCAGCTTCACACCGATGAAGCCGAGGATCACCGCGATGCCGTAGTGGAGGTAGCGGAGGCGATCGAGCAGGTCGCCGAGCAGGAAGTACAGCTGGCGGAGACCCATCAGCGCGAAGATGTTCGCGGCGAACACGAGGAATCCGTTGGTGGTGATCTCGAAGATCGCGGGGATCGAGTCGATCGCGAAGATCAGGTCGGTGACGCCGATCGTGATGAACACGATCACCATGGGCGTCCACATGCGCTTGCCGTCGACGGTCGTGCGGAGCTTCGACCCGTCGTACTCCTCGCTGATGTCGATGCGACGACGGAGAAGTCGCACCACGAAGTTCTCGCGCTGCACCTCTCCCTCGTGATCGCCGTCCGGCATCGCCTGGCGGATCGCCGTCCAGATGAGGAAGGCTCCGAAGATGTAGAAGATCGGGGAGAAGTGCTCGACGATCGTGACGCCGACGAGGATGAAGGCGCCGCGGAGGATCAGGGCGATGATGATGCCGACCATGAGCACCTGCTGCTGCAGCCGCCGGGGCACAGCGAACTGAGCCATGATCAGCACGAAGACGAACAGGTTGTCGATCGAGAGGCTGTACTCGAGCGCCCATCCTGTGATGAAGTCGCCCGCGTTGCGCCAGCCGGCCACGTTCCCCAGGAGGACCGCGAAGAGCAGGGCGAGCCCCACGTAGAACACGACCCAGAGCGTGGACTCCTTCGTGGACGGGATGTGCGGGCGGAGGCGGATGAGCAGCAGGTCGCCGATCAGGATGATCGTGAGGACGACCATCGAGGTGATCTCGAACCAGACAGGGATTTCCAAGGGTGCACTGCACCTTTCGGGAGGGGTCGGAAGAACGCCGAAAGTCTCTCCCACGCACTGAGTGCGCCGCACGACCGGAGCAGCGATGTCGATGCTCGTGATGACGGTGGATGCGCTTGCGGGATACTCCCTCTCGCGACACCGATTCTAGCGGAGCCGAGCCGCCGCGGTCGTCATCCGGCGAACGCCGACGACGGCGCAGGCTCAGACGACGCACTGATCTGAGACGATGGGGCATCCCTCGACACTTCCCAGGTGAGAGACACCGAACGGAATCAGGATGGCCGTGCAGACGAGTGATCAGAGATGGGCGGCTCAGGCCGCGGCCGGTGACCAGAGCGCCTTCAGGGAGCTCTACCGGGCGCACGTGCGCCCGGTCTACTGGATCGCCCACGGCATCCTCGGCTCGGCCGCGGATGCTGAGGACGTGACCCAGGAGACGTTCGTCACCGCGTGGCGGAAGCTGACCGGGTTCGAACTGCAGGGCGAGTCGATCCTGCCCTGGCTCGCGACGATCTGCCGTTTCCAGGCCGCGAATCGCCTGCGTCAGCGTCGGCGGGATCTGGCACACACGACGGATGCCGCAGAGGAGACCCTCGCCTCGACGATCAGCGTCGAGGAGCAGGTCATCACCGAGGCCCTGGCAGCGCGGATCGCTGAGGAGGTGGGCACGCTCAGCGAACTCGATCAGGAAATCTTCCGCCTGTGCGCCGCCGAGGGCTATGCCTATCAGGCGGCCGCCGACGAGCTCGGCGTGAGTCACGCGATCGTCCGGAACCGTCTCTCCCGAGTGCGCACCCGACTGCGCGGTGCCGTGAAGGAAGCGAGCGAGACATGAACGATCACAGCACGACAGACGACCTTCCCGAACTCTCCGACGCCGCGGTGTCGCGCATCGAGAGCGCGGTGTTCGCCGAGATCGACGCCGAGCGTCCACGCCCCGCGCCGGTCGCGGGGACCGCGCGCTCGCGCCGCCGCCGGTGGCTCACCGGGGCAGGGATCGCCGCGGCGTTCGTCGTCGGGGTGCTCGTGACACCGCCGATCCTCACCGCGGTCGACGGCGGCGGCGCGATGAGCACGGCCGAGAGCGGAGGCATGCCGGCGAATGGAGTCGCTCAGGACTCCGGTGGCGGGTCGGCGGACCAGAGCGCACCGGGGGCGATCACCGATTCCACGGAATCCGGAGCTGTCGCGGGCGACGTGGGCGACAGCGAGCGCGAGATCATCGCGACGGCAGCAGCCACCGTGCAGGTCGAGGACATCTCCGATGCCGCGTCCGAGATCGGCGCGCTCGCGGCCGCACATGACGGCTACGTCGAGAGCACCGAGATCGGCAAGGACCTCGCGGTCGACGACACGTCGGCACCCGCTCCCTCGAACTCCGGTTACGGCTGGATCAGCATCCGGGTGCCGTCGGCCGACCTCACCGAGGTCATCGACCGACTCTCCGACACGGGTGAGGTGCTCTCCTCGTCCGTGTCCCAGCAGGACGTCACGTCGACGGCGATCGATCTGCGCGCCAGGGTCGAGGCGACGAAGGCATCCGTCACGCGACTCACGGAGCTGATGTCGCAGACCGGCACCGTCGCGGAGCTCATCGAGGCGGAGGTCGCCCTCACCGATCGCCAGGCCCAGCTCGAGTCGTACGAGCAGCAGCTCGCGGCCCTCGAAGACCAGGTGGCGATGTCGAGCCTGCGGGTCGAGCTGACGCGTGCTGCGGCACCGAGCAGTGCCGACCCCGCGGGCTTCGGCGATGGACTGCTCGCGGGGTGGAACGGGCTCGTGGTGTCGCTGAACGCCGTGGTCATCGCGGTCGGATTCCTGCTGCCCTGGATCGTGCTGGCGGGGGTGGTCCTGCTCGTGGTGTGGACGATCCGTCGGTCACGGCGCATGCGCCGCGCGCGGTCGCAGCGTGTGACGACGGAGACCGCGGCGAACGACTGATCGGCCGACCAGCGACGTGCTGCCCATCAGGTGGTGGGCAGTACTTCGTTGTGTTTCCGGGGTATACAAGAAGTCTTGTGGGACTCGGCGCACGACCTTACGGTTGCTGCCATGGAAGACATCTCGGTGATCACGGCCATCAGCCACCCGCTGCGCCGACGCATCTACGACCACCTGCTGCTGTACGGGACGACGCAGGTCACGGCGCTCGCCCGCGCACTGGAGAGTCAGGTCGGCAGCGTCAGTCACCATCTGCGGATGCTGGAGCGCGCCGGCCTCGTCCAGCGCGAGGCGGATCCCGCCGGGGACCGCCGCACGAGCTGGTGGCGCATCGCCCGGCGCGGGCTCACCTGGTCGGTGGACGACTTCTCGGACTCCCCCGCTGACGCGATGCTGGCCAGAGAAGCGCAGCGCCAGGGCATCCGGATGCAGATCGAGCGGCTCCAGCGCTGGCAGCGGCGCCACGACGACCCCGCCTTCGCCGAGTACGACGCCTCGAACACCGAGACGATGGCCTGGGCGACCCCCGATGAGCTGCGCGACCTGTCCGCGCGGGTGCTCGCCGCACTGACGGACTGGCGCGACAGTGTCGATCTCGACGACGGGCAGGAGCGCACCCCGGTCTTCTTCTTCGCCCACGCGTTCCCGACTGCGCCATGAACATCACGCACGAATCTGTGCTGGTCGAGGAGCCTCCGCCCTTCCGACGTGACCGCCGTGTGCATGCCTGGATCGCGGTCAAGGCGGCATCGGACGCAGGCGATGCCGTGTGGACGATCGCGCTGGCCTGGACCGCGGTGCAGATCGCCACTCCCGCCGTCGCAGGACTCGTCGTCGCCGCCGGCACTGTGCCTCGCGCCGTGGTGCTGCTGTTCGGCGGCGTGATCGCCGACCGCTCGGACGCACGCCGAGTGATGATGCTCTTCACGATCCTCCGCGTCGGCGTTCTCGGGGCGGTCTCGCTCTGGGTGCTCGCGACGCCTCCCACCCTTGCGTTGCTCCTCTTCGCCGCGATCGCCTTCGGTGTCTGCGATGCGTTCTACGAGCCCTCCGCCGGCACGGTCGCCAGGCAGCTCGTCCGCACGAGCGACCTGCCCTCATACGGTGCGCTGGCGCAGACGGCGTCTCGCCTGGGCACCATGATGGGAGCCGCACTCGGCGGCGTCCTCGTCGCAGTCACCGGGATCGCCGGGAGCGCAGCCGTCAATGCCGTGACGTTCACCATCGTGTTCGCCTTCGTCGCGCTCTGGCTCCGACCGCGGTTCCTGCTCCGTCGCGCGGACCGTGAGTCCACCCTCCGCGGCATCGCACGCGGCTTCGGGCACCTGCGGACCCACCCCACGACGCGCACCCTGGTCCTCGCCCTGTCCGGCCTCAACCTCGCCGTCGGACCCGCCGTCGGCATCGGGCTCGTCCTGCGCGCTCAGGACGAGGGCTGGGGTGCGCCCGCCGTCGGACTGTTCGAGGCGCTGCTCGGGGCAGGAGCGGCGCTCGGCGCCGTGTCCGTGGCCCGATGGCGGCCCCGCCTCGAGGCGCGAGCGGGCTTCGGGGCCTTGGTCGTGCAGGGGGCGGGAATCGCCGCGCTCGGCTGGGGACCGGTGTGGACGGTGGCGGCTTCCGCGTTCGTCATCGGCGTCACCGCCGGCTACGCCTCCGTGCTTCTCAGTGCGATCTTCTCGGCGACGGTCGACACGGCGTTCCTCGGCCGGATGGGGTCGATCACGCGTCTCGGGGACGACTGCCTGATGCCCCTCGCGATGGCGGGGTTCGGGATGCTCGCCTCGGCGACCGCCGTGTGGGTGCCCTTCGCCGTCTTCGGTACCGCCATGATGGCGCTGATGATCGTGCCGCTGAGCAGTCCGGAGTTCCGGCGTCTGAGCCTGGCTCGCCGCTAGAGTCGTCGGCATGAGCAGCGCTGCCACCAGTTCCCCGTCCCGCGTGGTCCCGGTCGACCGCGACCTGACGCTCGATCTGGCGAGGGTGTCGTGCGTGATCCTCGTCGTCTTCGTGCACATCCTCTTCACGGGTGTCGGTCGCGCCGCAGACGGCTCGCTCCTGATCGAGCGCACCGTGGAGGCGCAGACGTGGTTCACCGCGGCATCCTGGATCGCCAACATCATGCCGCTCTTCTTCGTCGTCGGCGGGTACGCCGCCCGTGCAGGGTGGCGATCGGCCGTCGCGAGGGGCGACTCCGCAGACGACTTCGTGCGGGTCCGTCTCGTGCGGCTGGCTCGTCCGGCTCTCCCCCTCTTCGCCTTCCTCGCGATCGCTCTCGGCGCCACCCGCCTGATCGGCGTCGATCCTGCGCTCGTCGACACCGTGGCCATCGGGGTCGGCTCGCCGCTCTGGTTCCTCGCGGCCTACATGATCGTGCAGGCGCTGGCGCCCGCGATGATGCGCTGGCACGAGCGGTTCGGCGGGCGGGTCCTGCTGGTGCTGCTGGGCGGTGCGGTGGCGGTCGACTTCCTGCGGTTCACGGTCATCGGCGGGATGCTCGACATCCAGCCCGTCGTCGGCACGGGGTACGGACTCGGCCAGGAGCTCTTCGGCATCCCCAACATCGTCTTCGTGTGGCTGTTCGCTCAGCAGCTCGGGTTCTTCCTCTACGACGGCTGGTTCGCAACACGGCGCTGGTGGCAGCTCGGCCTGCTGATCGCCGCCGGCTACGCCGCGCTGTGGGGCCTGGTGTCGCTCGGCGGGTACTCCTGGAACATGCTCGGCAACCAATGGCCGCCGACGACCGCGATGGTGCTTCTCGCGGTGGTGCAGGCGGCGGGCCTCACGCTGCTGCACGCACCGCTCACCCGGCTGATGCGGAGCAGGATCGCGCAGGGCACCGTCTTCCTGATCGGGTCCCGCCTGATGACCGTCTACCTATGGCACCTCCCGGTCATCATGGTGCTCACGGGCATCCAGCTCGTCCTGCCGCTGCCGCTGCCCGCCCCGGGGAGCGCCGTGTGGTGGTGGACGCGACCGGTGTTCCTCGTCGTCGTCCTCGGCGTCGTCTGGCTGCTCTCGCTCTGGCTGGTCCGGTTCGAGAAGAGCCCGGCACTCGGGATCGCGCGTTTCTCCACGGGTGCCGCGACGACGGTCGCAGTCCTGCTCTTCGTCACGCCGGTCATCGCCATCACGGCGTACGGACTGGACTTCCCGCTCGCGGCGATCGCGCTGGCAGGCACGGCTGCCGCCGTCTGGCTGACCGGGTCCGTTCATCGAGCGCGCGTGTGACGCGGCGGGATCCCACCTGTCTCGGGAACGACGAAGGCCCCCGGAGAACCGGGGGCCTTCGCGTGTTGTGTGACCCCAGCGGGATTCGAACCCGCGTTACCGCCGTGAGAGGGCAGCGTACTAGGCCGCTATACGATGGGGCCGTCTGGGGGAACGTTTCCGTCCCGCGACAACTGTTCAAGTATGCCATGACGATTCTCACGTCGGCAAATCGAGCGGAGCAGTGCTCGATTCCCGGGCGTGGCGCGCCGCAGTGAGGTTTGCCAGCGGGGCCGCGAAGGAGTTGACTCGTGCCATGCGAGTCACGAAGTTCGAACATGCCGCTCTGCGCATCCAGCAGGGCGAGGACGTCCTGCTGGTCGACCCGGGGTCGTTCACCGCGCCCCTCGACGATCTGTCCGGCCTCGTCGCCGTGGTGCTCACCCACGAGCACCCCGACCATTGGACGCCGGAGCACCTGGATCGGATCCTGCGCGCGGCACCCGGAACGCCTGTCTACGGCCCGGCGGGAGTCGCTCGAGCCGCAGACGGGTACGAGATCTCCGTCGTCGCCCCCGGCGACGTCGTGACCGCTGGCGGATTCACCCTCCGCTTCTTCGGCGGCACCCACGAGGTCATCCACTCCTCGCTCCCGGTGATCGACAATGTGGGCCTCCTGGTGAACGACGAGTTCTACTACCCCGGCGACTCCTACGCGGTCCCCGAGGGCGTCGAGGTCGGCACGCTCGCCGCTCCGCTCGGGGCCCCCTGGCTCAAGATCGGCGAGGCCATGGACTACGTCCTCGCGGTGAAGCCCCGCCGCGCCTTCGGCACTCACGACATGACGCTCTCGGTCGCGGGCAAGACCATGCACCGGCAGCGACTCCAGTGGGCGACCGAGCAGGGCGGCGGCGAGTTCGTCGTGCTGGAGCCCGGCGAGTCGCTCGACGTCTGAGCGTGCCGGACTCCCCCGCCGCCGAGCATCGGGCCACTGCCGACGACATCCGGCGGATGCTGCAGGAGGCCGCGCCGGAGTGGGCCGGACTCCCCCTCGCGCGCTTCGCGGAGGGCTGGGACAACGCGCTGTGGCGCCTCGGACCGGACCTGCTCGTCCGACTGCCGCGCCGGGCGGTGGCAGTGCCCCTCATCGCGAACGAACAGCGCGCCCTCCCGGCGATAGAACCCGCGCTGGCGGCCATCGGCATACGCACCCCGGTCCCGGTGCTCGTGGGGCACCCGACCGCCGACTTCCCCTGGCCGTGGTCTGTGGTGCCCTGGATCGAGGGCTCGACCGCGCTCGGGCTCCCCCGCTCCGAGAACTCGCTCTGGGCCCCTCAGCTCGCCGAAGCGCTGCGCCGCGTGCACATCGACGCGCCGAGGGACGTCGCCGACAATCCCGTGCGAGGACGCGCGCTCCGCACGCGGGACGAGGCGATGCGAGACCGTCTGCAGACGCTCGCACAGCACTCGTCCCTCCACCAGGCCTGGTCGGCGGGACTCTCCGCCCCGCGAGCCGACGAACGCGTGTGGATCCACGGCGACCTCCACCCCGGCAACCTGCTGGTCGAGGACGGACGGCTCGCGGCGCTCATCGACTTCGGCGACGTCACGGCCGGCGACCCGGCGTACGACCTGGCCTCATCCTGGATGCTGTTCGATGCCGCGGGCCGCAAGGCGTTCCGCGCGGCGACCGACAAGCGCTACGACGACGCGACGTGGGTGCGCGCTCGCGCCTGGGCCGCGTACATCGCCTCGGTGCTGCTGACACAGAGCGACGACCGACCCGACTATCGAGCGGTCGGGGCGAGCACCGCTGAGGCGATCGAGGCGGATCAGTCCTGAGTTGCCTGCACGCGGAGATCGCGGGCGAGGTGATCGCGCTGCTCCACGACGATGCGGCGCAGGGCCGCCGGCGCCGACTCGTTCTCGGCGATCCAGGCATCGACGAGCGTGAGGTCCGACGACGCGGGGAAGAGGCCGACGACCAGACGCTGAGCCAGCTCGATACTCCGCGTCGTCCACGCATCCCGGATGCGTGCGAAGTACTCCCCGTCGAAGCCGTCGACGAGGTCGCGCCGGCCTCCGGCCCTGAACCCGCCGATCTCCGCATCCAGATGATCGTTGCTGAGAGAGGTGTCGTTCCACGCACGGTCCCACGCTTCCGCTCGCACGGAGGCCTCTGGGCGCGAGGCGAGGGCACGGCGTGCTGCAGTCCGGCCGCTCCCTGTGTCATCGCGCTCCTGCTCGGCGACGATATCGTCCGCTCCGGCATGCCCGGTCGTGACGAGAGCCGTGAGCAGCTGCCAGCGGAGGTCGGGATCGATCACGAGGCCCTCGGGCACCTGGCCGTCGAGCAGAGCACGCACGTCGTCCGCGCGCACGTCGTCGAACGCCGAGGCGGTGGCGAGAGCCCGGGCCCACGACAGCTGGGCGTCGCTGCCGGCATCCGCGGCCTGCAGCGCAGTCCATGCGGTCTCCACCCACGCCCGCTGCTCCTCCTGCCGTCGGGTCGCGCTCACGTAGTGACGGATCGAGAACAGCGCATTCGCGAGGATGCCGACCAGCAGCCCGATGTTCGTCTCACCCGGCGCGTGGGTGCGGACGATGGAGGTGTAGCGCGTCGCCGAGAGCTCGCCGTCGCGGGTCGCGTTCCACAGCGATGACCACACGACCGCTCGCGCCAGCGGATCCTCGATCGAGGACAGCGACTGCTCGACGGTCGTCAAGGACGCCTCATCCAGGCGCACCTTCGCATAGGTGAGGTCGTCGTCGTTGAGGAGCACGAGGTCGGCATCCGGCAGCTCCAGCGAGGTCCGCTCGTCGACGATGTCGAGCGCGATCTGGTCACGCCGGACGACCCGGTCGTCGACCCGGTCGTAGAGTCCGATGCGCAGCCGGTGCGGTCGCGGGTCGCTCTGCACGAGGACGCTGCGGCCCTCCTCGTCCTTCTCGAGTCGGATCGTCGACAACCCCGTCGTCTGCAGCCATGCCTCGGACCACTCGGACATGTCGCGGCCCGACACGGCGCTCAGCTCCACCAGGAAGTCGTCGAGCGTCGTGTTGCCGAACGCGTTCTGCGCGAAGTAGCGCCTCGCGCCCTCGAAGAAGGCCTCGTCACCGACGAAGGCGACGAGCTGCTTGAGCACCGCCGCGCCCTTCGCGTAGGTGATGCCGTCGAAGTTCAGCTTGGCGGCCTCGAGGTCGGTGATGTCGGCGACGATCGGATGCGTCGTGGGCAGCTGGTCCTGCTGATACGCCCACGCCTTGCGGTTGGCGGCGAACTTCACCCACGCGTCGTGGAAGCGCGTGGCCACTGCAGATGCGTGCGATCCCATGTAGTCGGCGAACGACTCCTTGAGCCACAGGTCGTCCCACCACTTCATGGTGACGAGGTCACCGAACCACATGTGCGCCATCTCGTGCAGGATCGTGTTCGCGCGCGCGGCACGCTGCGCGTCGGTGGCGGCGCCGCGCGACAGGTAGGCCTCGGTGAAGGTCACGAGACCGGGGTTCTCCATCGCTCCGAGGTTGTACTCCGGGACGAAGATCTGGTCGTACTTGCCCCACGGGTAGGGGTAGGCGAACGCGTCGGTGAAGAAATCCAGTCCCTGACGCGTGACCTCGAGGATCTCATCCGATTCGAGGTGCTGTGCGAGAGACTGCCGGACGAGCACGCCGAGGGCGATGTGCTGATCGTCGCGGCTCCACTCCCCCGCGACCCGCTGGTACGGGCCTGCAGCGACAGCGGTGATGTAGCTCGAGATCGGGAGCGTGGGCGCGAACTCGACGCGCTGGACGCCCACCCCGGCGTCGACCTTCGCCGCCGACTGGTTCGAGAGCACCTCCCACCCCGCTGGCGCATCGATCACGAACGTGTAGGACGCCTTCATGTCAGGCTGCTCGAAGCACGCCATGACCCGGCGCGAGTCGGCCGGTTCGTACTGCGTATACAGGTAGGTGCGCTCGTCGGCCGGGTCATGGAAGCGGTGCAGCCCCTCGCCGGATCGGCTGTACGAGCCGACGCCCTCGACGCGCACCACGTTCTCCGCTGCGAGTCCCTGAAGTACGATGCGGGCACCGTCGTAGACGACCTCCTGCTCGGCGCCGTTGACGATCACACGGTCGACGCTCTCTCCGATGAAGTCGAGCCAGGTCCCGTCCTGAGTGGACCCGAACTCCAGGGTCGTGACGGTCGGGAAGCCGCTGCGTGCCCGCTCGGGCGCACCCGTGAGATCGAGCTCGACGCGGATGCTGCGGACGGAGACGGCGGCGGATCGCGCGGCGGTCTCCTCCCGGGAGAGGTTGGCTGTGTCCATGCCTCCATCCTTCCATCTGTCGCCTCCGTCGCCGAGGCGACCTGCCCGCTCACCTTTGTTGCGTAACGCAACGTTCGGGCGTAGAGTTGCGCTATGCAACAGAGCGAACGGTCCGCCTCCCGGAGCGACGACGGCGCCCTCGTGCTGCGGTCGCTCCTCGCCATCACCCGCCGCGGCCTCGTGGACGCCCGCGCCGGTGACACGCAGCTCTCCTTCACCGACCAGTCGATCGTCATGGCGATCGCCGAGGAGCCGGGCATCCGCTCCACCGACATCGCGAGGATGTTCCGCTTGAACCGCTCCACGGTGTCGCGGCAGCTGTCCTCGCTCATCGGCCTTGGGCTCGTCCAGGAGCTGCCTGCGGCATCGGGTCGCGGCCGGCCCCTCGCACTGACCACGGAGGGCGATACGGCGTTCCGTACGACGCTGCGCACACTGCAGCAGGCGATCGACACGCACCTGTCGGAGTGGACGGACGCCGAGGTCGCGCGTTTCGCGCACGACCTCCACCGGTTCGATCGCGGCTCCGCAGAATCCTGACCACGGCCCACGAGGCCTCCAGAGGAAGAAGAGAAAATGAAGAACATCACTGTTCTCGGCACCGGCGTGCTCGGTTCGCAGATCGCGTTCCAGACCGCCTTCCACGGATTCGACGTCGTCGCCTACGACATCGACCAGCCGGCGCTCGACCGCGCGGCCGAGCGGTTCGAGCGTCTCGCCGCCCGGTATGTCGCCGACGGCGTCGCGAACGCGGCCGACGGCGGCGCGGAGGCGGCCATCGGGCGCATCCGCCTGACGACCGACCTCGCAGACGCGGCCCGCGACGCACAGCTCATCATCGAGGCGGTGCCCGAGAGCCTCGAGCTCAAGCAGGGCATCTATCGCACCCTCGCAGACGTCGCGCCCGCGACCACGATCTTCGCGACGAACTCGTCGACCCTGCTGCCGAGCGCCCTCGCCGATTCGACCGGGCGCCCCGACAGGTTCCTCGCTCTGCACTTCGCGAACGAGATCTGGTCGCACAACACCGCCGAGGTCATGGGGACTCCCGCCACCGACCCCGCCGTGTACGACACGGTGGTCGAGTTCGCCTCGCAGATCGGCATGGTGCCGATCCAGATCAAGAAGGAGAAGGCCGGCTACCTGCTCAACTCGCTGCTCGTGCCGTTCCTCGAAGCGGGTGCAGGGCTCCTCGTCGACGGGATCGCCGAGCCCGAGGCGATCGACGCCACCTGGCGGATCGGCACCGGGGCCCCTGCCGGCCCGTTCGAGATCTACGACATCGTCGGGCTGGAGACCGCGTACAACATCTCTCGCATGGGCGGCGAGCAGCAGCAGCGCTTCGCAGCTCTCCTCAAGGACGAGTACATCGACAAGGGCAAGCTCGGCGTCGCCACGGGCGAGGGCTTCTACACGTACCCGCGCGAGAGCTGATCCGTCATCCCTTGATGAGCTTGCGGATCGCCGTCTCCGGCGAGACCGAGAGATCCAGGAGACGCCCGCGGGCGTAGAGGCGGAACACCCGGGGGTCGATGTAGCTCCCCCGCGCGACCGCGAGGGTGTTGCCGAGCGCCGACGCCGTGGCCTGCACGGCGAGGCGCTCGGCACGGCGTCGCTCGGTCTGCGTCTCGAGCCGACCGATTCGCGCGAGTGCATCGGCCGCGAGGATCGTGCCGTGCAGGGTCCGGAAGTCCTTCGCCGTGAAGGATGCGCCGGCGACTGTGCGCAGGTAGTCGTTGACCTCGCTCGAGGTCAGACGCACGCGCCGCCTGCCCTTGCGGTAGGCGAGCAGAGGGGCGCGGGGCGACCCGACGGCGAACTCGGACAGCGCCTCCGCGAGCGGAGCGTCGGTGATCTCGATGGATGCCAGCTGCTTGCTCTTCGCTGGGAAGCTCAGGGCGACGGTGCTGCCGTCGACCCGCACATCCCGGCGACGGAGCGTGCTGAGCCCCCTGCTGCCGTGCTTCACGAGGTAGCGCTCCGACCCGATGCGCAGCGCCGCATCGTCGAGCAGTCGGAAGGAGACCGCCAGGGCCCGCTCCCTCGTGAGGCCTGGCTCGCCGATCGCGCGGGTCACCTTGGCGCGCGCGGCAGGCAGAGCGGCTGCCAGATCGAGGGCGCGCGCGAACTTCCGCTGGTCTCTGCCCGTGCGCCACAGCGGGTGGTACAGGTACTGCCGGCGCCCCGCATCGTCGGTGCCCACCGCCTGGATGTGCGCGAGCGGGTCGGCGGCGATCCATACGTCCTTCCACGCCGGCGGGATCGCCAGATCCCGGATGCGTTCACGATCCGCCTCCGAGACGGGACTGTTCCCTGCGTCGACGTAGCGGAATCCCGATCCTGATCGCAGCCGCCGGATCCCCGGCGTCTCCCCCGGGACGACTCGTGTGAGCGCCATCCTCGTCCTCTCCCTGCCTCGCGTGGTGAATCGTCGACAACGATGCCGTCGACGGTCGATCGCGTGAAGGGCATGGCTTTGCAGCCGTCCTCCTGCTAGATGGCGACGCGGTCTCAGCGCGGATCGACGAGCGGCGCCGGCGTGTCGATCACGCCGTTCGCCACGGGGCTGAGCACCCGCTCGAGGACGATCGCGATCACCCCGACCGCGACGCTGCCCGCCACCATCGCGGAGACGAACCAGATCGTCAGACCCTCGCCGAGCATCACGCCGGCCACGAGCGGCCCGGTGATCGCTCCACCCTGGAACGCCGCCGAGTTGACCGCGTTGTAGCGTCCTCGGGTCCGATCGCTCGCGAGATCGTTGTAGATCGCCGGAACCGTGGGCTGCAGCATGGTCTCGCCGAACGCGAACACGCCCATGTACGCGATCACCCCGATCGCCGCCGCGAGCGATGCCGGGAGGAGCCCGGTGAGACCGAGGATCACCCAGGACACCGCCCAGATGAGGGCCATCACCTGCATCACCCGCGTGCGTCTACGCCCCGCGATGAGACGAAGCACCGTGAACTGCAGCAGCACGATGACCGCGGTGTTGACCGCGAACGCGATGCCGACGACCTGCGTCGATACACCCGAGACCTGGCGTGCGAACGCGGGGAATCCCGCCTCCAGCTGCCCGTACCCGATGAAGACCGCGAGGAACGTGAGGAGGGTGAGCCAGCGCACCGCGGGCTGTCGGAGGATCGCTCGATATGACCCGCCCCCGTCGTCGGCGGGAGCGTCAGCGTCCGCCTGCGTGCGGACGTGACGCAGGGGGCCGAGCAGCAGAGCCATCGGGATCAGGCTCGTGGCCGCGTCGATCAGGAAGATCGTCGTGAACGTGCCAGGGTCGTGCACGTCGACGAAGAAACCCCCGATGATGCCTCCGACACCGATGCCGAGGTTGACCAGGGCGAAGTTCACGCCGAAGTACTGCTGACGCACCTCACCGTCAACGACGCTCGCGATGAGCGCGTTGAAGCCGGGCCACGACACCCCGAAGTTGACGCCGATGAGCATCACGGCCACCGCAGCCACAGCGGGGTGCGTGGCGAACGCGAGGAGGGTGCATCCCGCGATCATCGACAGCAGACCGATCAGCAGCACCCGCCGCGCGCCGTACCGGTCTATCAGCGTGCCGCCAGGGCCCGTGACGAGCAGCCCGGTGATCGCGATGAGGCTCATCAGAGCGCCGGAGAGCCCGAGGTCGAAGCCCCGCACCTCGTGCAGATAGATGATCGTGAAGGGCAGCGTCATTCCGCGACCGAAGGTCTGCACGACCACCGTCGACAGCAGCCAGCGCCCCTCTCGTGGGAGCGCTCGCCAGAAGGTGCGGATGCCGGTCATCCGTCGATTCTGGCGCAGACCGCCGACATCGGCATGGATCCGCGCCTCGCGCGGCCCGTGCCGGATTGTCCGGTGGGCCGATGGTCTGCCATCCTCTTGATTATGACGATGTCACTCGAGGAGTTCCGCGCGTCCCTGTCGAGCGCGGAGCGGCGCGGCGCGCTGGGATTGCCCCTGACCGACGTCGAGGCCCAGCAGGTCGCGGACGACTCCTCCTCCACGCAGAGCTGGTACTCCTACTGGCTCTCGACGCAGCCGACTCCGCCGCCGCCCGCCGGTCCGGACTACGACGCACCGCCGCCGCCGGCCGGTCCGGCCTACGACGCACCGCCGCCCGCATATGCGGCGTCGGAGCAGGCCCATCCGGCGGCTTCGGCCTCCGACGCTCAGGAGACCGCAGTGCTCCCCGAGGGCGTCAGCGCCCCCGCGACCGCCCCGGCGGATCCGGCATACGCTGCGACGGCGGCCTACCCCGGATACGAGGGGCAGCCGGGCGCGTTCGCCGCGTATCCCGACCCCGGCGCAGCAGTGGGTGGCGAGGCTCCTCGCAAGAAGCGTGTCGGTCTGTGGGTGACGCTCTCGATCGTGGGCGCTCTGCTGCTCATCGCTGCGATCGTCGTCGTGTTCGCCTTCGCCACGGCGCGACACTGGACGAAGACCGATGTCCCGGAGCAGCCGGAGACCTTCCACAGCGAGGAGTACGAGACCGGTCGCTACGACGTCACCATGGACAAGGTGAACCCGTGCACGGTCAATCAGGACTGGACAGACTGCACGAACCTCATGGTCGCGACATACACGGCGGCCTGCGCCGACGTGGAGCTGACCGAGACGGCGAGCCTGCTCTGCACCGACTACAGCGATGCGATCGCCGAGATGAAGGCGCAGGACGGCGACGGCTACTACGTGGCCACCCTCGGCACCTACGGCACTCTGCACCAGACACCGGAGATCGACACCAGGCAGGTCTCGAACGACGACTACAAGCCCGCCGTCACGCACGAGGCCGTGTGCTACCTGGAGTTCATCGGGGAGTGCGAGTAAGGGAGCGCATCGCCCCGTCGCACGAGCGCGAGACGTCAGCGGCCCGCCCGGGGCTGCCCGCCCTCGCCGCTCAGCGAGCGGGTCATCATGATCTCCACGCGCCCGTCCGGCAGCGTCACGCTCGTCCCGTCGGGGACGAAACCGAGCCTCGTGTACGCCGCGACGCCCCGAGCATTGCTGTCGATCACACCGAGGTGGACAGCGTCTGCTCCGCGCGCGACGACGAACTCGGCGCACGCCTCGACGAGCGCGTCCACCACACCCTGACCGCGGTGCGCGGGTGACACCCAGACGCCGTTGATCGACCACCGGCCGTCGATCTCATAGACGCCCCCGATGCCCACATCCGCGTCATCGATGCTCGCGATGAAGGCCCCGGGGTGCGACGCCCGACCACGCCAGACATCCTCTCCGAACGTGCTCTCCCGCTCCCAGCTCGAGCCGAACATCGCGGGCGACTCTGCAAGGGATGCGAGGCGAAGCTCGCGGTAGCGATTCCAGAGCGACGGGCGTCTAGACGTGATCGTGACCTGCATGCTCGCAGCCTGCCAGACTTCCAGCGATTCGAGTCGATGCCGGGCCGCGAAGCCTTCGCTGATCGTTCGACTCCAGAAACGACGAAACCCCCGCCTGAGCGGGGGTCTTCGTCTTGCTGGGGTACCTGGACTCGAACCAAGAACAACGGAACCAGAAACCGCCGTGTTGCCAATTACACCATACCCCAAGGGCGAAACCGGAGTCTCGCACCGAGAGTCAAGCCTACCTGAGCCGCGCCGCTAATGCCAAAACGCCGTGCCCCGGCCGGGCGAGTCGCTCTCCGATCCCCGGGAAGCGAGCTTGCGACGCAGCTCGACAAGCGTCCTGACACGCGAGAGGGAGGGCGTCCGATGGACGCCCTCCCTCTCGTTCAGTCACCTCACGCGGCGAGGAACTCCGAGAGCGCCCGGAGACGGCGCAGCGACTCGTCCTTGCCGAGCAGCTCCATCGACTCGAACAGCGGCGGCGAGACCCGGCGCCCGGTGATCGCGACGCGCGGCGGACCGTAGGCGATGCGCGGCTTGAGCTCCAGCTTCTCGACGAGCGCTTCGGCGAGGGCCTCCTGGATCTTCTCCGGGGTGAACTCCGTCACCGGCTCGAGCGCCGCAGCGCACGCATCCAGCACCTCGGCGGCGTTCGCCGGCAGTCCCTTGAGGGCGTCGGCGTCGTACGAGACGTCGTCGGTGAACAGGAAGCCGACCATGCCCGGCACCTCGCCCAGCAGCTGGACGCGCTCCTGCACCAGCGGCGCGACCCGAAACGCCAGCACGAGCTGCTCATGCGTGGGCTCGTCGAACAGACCGGCCGCAGCGAGGTACGGGATGGTCCGCTCGGCGAAGTCCTTCTCGGCGAGCCTGCGGATGTGGTCGCCGTTGATGGACTCGGCCTTCTTCTGATCGAAGCGGGCCGGGTTCGGGTTGACGTCGACGATGTCGAACGCCTCGGTGAACTCCTCGAGCGAGAAGACGTCGCGATCGTGGCCGATCGACCAGCCGAGCAGCGCCAGGTAGTTCAGCAGGCCCTCGTGGATGAAGCCTCGGTCGCGGTGCAGGAACAGGTCGGCCTGCGGGTCGCGCTTGGAGAGCTTCTTGTTGCCGGTCTCCCCCAGCACCAGCGGCATGTGCGCGAAACGCGGCACGAACGTCGTGACGCCCGCGTCGATCAATGCGGCGTACAGCGCGAGCTGACGCGCGGTCGACGGCATGAGGTCTTCACCGCGCAGTACGTGGGTGATGCCCATCAGAGCGTCGTCCACCGGGTTGACGAAAGTGTAGAGCGGGATGCCGTTCGGACGCACGACCACGAAGTCCGGGAAGGAACCGGCGGGGAAGGTGACCTCGCCGCGGATCAGGTCGACGTAGGTGAGGTCTTCGTCGGGCACTCGGAGTCGGAGCGCGGGCTGGCGGCCCTCCGCGCGGAAGGCCTCCTTCTGCTCGTCGCTGAGAGTGCGATCGAAGTTGTCGTAGCCGAGCTGCTTCGCACGGCCGTTCGCCTCGTTGCGGGCGTCGATCTCCTCGGCGTTCGAGTAGCTCTCGTAGAGAGCGCCGGTCGCGAGGAGCTTGTCGATCACGCCGCGGTAGATGTCGTGCCGCTCGGACTGGCGGTACGGGGCGTGCGGGCCACCGACCTCTACTCCCTCGTCCCAGTCGATCTTGAGCCAGGTGAGCGCGTCGACCAACTGGCGGAAGCTCTCCTCGCTGTCCCTGGCGGCGTCGGTGTCCTCGATGCGGAACACCATCTTCCCGCCCGTGTGGCGGGCGTAGGCCCAGTTGAAGAGCGCGGTGCGGACCATGCCGACATGCGGCAGCCCGGTCGGCGAGGGGCAGAAGCGGACGCGGACGTCGGCACCGGCGGCGGTCGTGGTGAGGGGGTGAGGAGTAGCCATAGCCCTTCGATTCTAGTTGTCGGGTGCTGCCGCGACCTGCCCGCTCCTCGGCGCTCATCCACCGGGCACCAGGGGTCACCGTGGGTAACAGTCACTCACCTTGGGAAACAACCGCGGCTCAACGGCATCCTGCTCCTATCGTTGCCGCATCGACCGAACAGAAGGGTGATGACATGACCATCACGGATGCAGGAACGACCGGCCTCACCGACCGCTGGCGAGAAGCAGCGCGACCTGAGACCAGCCTCGAGTGGCTCGACCGCGCGCAGGAGGTGGCGGACATCCTCGCCGTCGACGCCGTCGAGCGCGACCGCGCGAACAAGACACCGCACGCCGAGGTGCAGCTGCTGAAGGACTCCGGCCTGGTCACGCTGCTGGGTCCCCGCGCGTACGGCGGCGCCGGCGAGACGTGGGACACGGCGTACAAGGTCATCAGGACTGTCGCCCGCGGCGACGGATCGATCGGGCAGGTCCTGGGCTACCACTATCTCTGGGCGTGGGCCGCACGTCTCGTGGCGACGGAGGAGCAGATCGCGGCCGTCGAGGAGCTGTACACCTCGAATGCCTTCGTCTTCGGCGGGGCGGTCAATCCGCGCGATTCCGACCTCGTGATCCGGGAGGACGGGGATGAGCTCGTCTTCTCCGGACGCAAGTCGTTCTCCACCGGCGGCCAGATCTCGGATCTCACCGTGCTCGAAGGCGTCCTCGAGGGCACGGACACGCACATCTTCGCGATCGTCCCCACCGCACAGGACGGCATCGTGTTCGCGGACGACTGGGACAGCCTCGGCCAGCGCCTGACCGAGTCCGGCTCGGTGGAGATCCGCGACGTCCGTGTCCCGTGGGCCGCAGCAGCGGGCTTCGTCGACAGGGTCTTCCAGCCGCTCACCTACAACACCCTCAACGTGCCGGCGATCCAGCTCGTGTTCGCGAACTTCTATCTCGGCATCGCGCAGGGCGCGCTCGAGACGGCCTCCGCCTACACGCGCACCACCACACGCCCCTGGCCGTACGGCGGCGACGACAAGCAGCACGCGACCGACGAGTGGTACCTGCTGGCGGGGTATGGGGAGCTGGCCTCTCGGCTCTGGGCGGATGAAGCGCTTCTGGATGCCGTCGGCGCCGAGATCAGCGCGGTGCTGCATGCCCCGAGGGAAGAGCTGACCGCTCGCCGTCGCGGCGAGATCGCCGTGCGCGTCGCGGCGGGAAAGCTGCGTATCGTCGACGACGGGCTGACGGTCGCCACGAAGGTCTACGAGCTCACGGGTGCACGGGCGTCGGCGAGCTCGGTCGGCCTCGACATCTTCTGGCGCAACCTGCGCACGCACAGCCTGCACGATCCGATCGCGTACAAGAAGCGCGAGGTCGGCGACTACGTGCTGCGCAACGAGGTGCCGGAGCCGACCTGGTACACCTGAGCGACGGCGACCGCGGCGGAGTGCTGCAGCGGAAGCCGACCGTCCGTCGACCTCTCCGCACACACGAGATCGAACGCGGCGCGGAAGGATGAGCGGTCGGAGTCACCGAGCGAGCGGAACGTCTGTCCCGCCGCTCCGACCCCGCCTTCGGCCGACGCCCAGAGCTCGACGGGTCTCGCATGCCAGGTCCAGGTGACCTCCACGACTTGGGGTCGCGGCCAGCCGCCGTCGGCCAGCATCCGCCCGAATCCCTCCACCGAGCGCTCGAAGTCCCGTTCGGGCGGGAGCCGCTCCCCCGTCGCGGGGGCGACTCCCGCCCGTTCGGACACCTCGCGCCACAGCCAGCTGGGCGAGTCGGTCCAGATCGTCGCCGCCACCCGTTCTCTCGACACACGCAGCAGCTCGCGCGCCGCGCCTCGGGGATCGCTCACGTGATTGAGGACGAAGTTCGCCACGACCGCATCGAAGGCTCCCGCAGCGAACGGCAGCGACGGCAGTGAGCCGTCGTGGACGGGGATCAGTGGATGCTCCCGCTGCGCGATCTCCCGCATGGTCGGCTCCGGCTCGCATCCGCTCGTCTCCCAGCCGTCCTGGGCGAGCGCAGCGGTGAGCAGCCCTGTGCCCGACCCCACATCGAGCAGTGTCCGGTCTGCAGGTGCGCCGAGTGCGTCGCGCAGTGCATCCGCAGTGCCGACGCAGAGCGAGGCGTAGGAGTCCGCATAGGCACGCCCCGTACCCGCCCAGTCCTTCATCGCTTCGCGCGCCCGAGCGGCGAGAGCGCGACGATCGCCAGGACGATCACCGACGCGGCGATGCCCAGCCCCGCGTACTGGAAGTTCGAGAGCACGACTCCGGCGAGCACGGCACCGGCTGCTGCCGACAGACTCATCAGGGAGTCGCTGCGCCCCTGTCTGCGCGTGCGGACCTCGGGCGCACTCGATTCGGTGAGCAGTGCCGCGCCCGCGACCGTCGCCGCGCTCCAGCCGAGTCCGAGCAGGATGAGGGCGACCATGACGCCCCACTCCCGGTCGTTCGCGAAGACGGCGAAGGCGAGTGCACCGCCCAGCAGCACCTGCCCGAGCAGGACGACGCGCAGTCTGCCCCACCGGTCGGCCAGGATGCCGAAGAGCGGCGACAACGCGTACATGCCGCCGACGTGCAGGGCGATCGTGATGCCGACGAGCGCCGAGACATCGGCCGGGGTCGGCGCCATCCCGTGCGCGCCGTGCGCCATGTGCGCGAGGTGCACGGGGGTCATGGCCATGACCGATGCCATCACGACGTGCGATCCGGCGACCGCGAAGATCGCGTACCGTGCGATGACCGGTCGGTCGGCCATCGCCGCCCCGGTCGCCGCGACCGCTTCCTTGGCCAGCCGCTGCGCCGCCAGCAGCGGGTCGGGGCGCAGGGCGACGAGATACAGCACGAGGGCCGCGCACTGGGCGACGAAGGAGAATGCGTACGAGCCGGTCTGCGGCGGCATGCCGATCGCGGCTCCGACCAGCTCACCGGGCCCGAGGAGCAGTGGTCCTGCCACTCCGCCGATCGTGGTCGCCCAGACGACGATCGAGAGATCTCGTCCGCGGTGCTGCGCCGCCGCGAGATCGGTGGCGGCGAAACGGGACTGGAGGTTTCCGGCGTTCCCGGCGCCGATCATCAGGATCCCGACGAGCAGCAGCGGGAACACCCGGAGGGATGCCGCGAGGATCACCACCGCAATCCCCACCAGTGCGAAGAGGTTGCCGAGTGTGAGGGCGCGGCGACGGCCCACCCTCGCCGCCAGGCGGGCCAGCGGGATGGCGCAGAGCGCCGCGCCGAGAGTCACGGATGCGGTCGCGAGGCCCGACAGGGCATCGTTGCCCGAGATGTCGGCCGCCAGCAGCGCGCCGAGCGACACGGTCGCCCCGAAGGCGATGCCGCCGAGCACCTGGCCCAGCGAGAGCACCAACACGGTCCTGCGCTGCACCGCCGCCTGCTGAGCCGCCGTCAGGGCGACGACGCTCATGATGCGCGCACGGCGTCACGCACGCTGTTGCGCAGGATCCCCAGCCCGGTGATCTCGACCTCGACCGTATCGCCGGCGACGAACGTGCCGACGCCCGCAGGCGTGCCCGTGAGGATGACATCTCCGGGGAGCAGGGTGAACACCGCCGAGGCGTACTCGATGATCGACTCGACGGAGTGGATCATGTCCGTGAGCGGCGCCTGCTGACGCACCTCGCCGTTCACCCGCGCCTGGATCGTGGCCTCGGCTGGATCGAAATCGGTGCTGATGGTCGGGCCGAGCGGGCAGAAGGTGTCGAACCCCTTCGCGCGAGCCCACTGACCGTCCTTGCGCTGCAGATCGCGAGCGGTGACGTCGTTCGCGATCGTGTAGCCGAGCACGTGGTCGAGCGCATCCGCGGCCTTCACGTTCTTCGCCACCTTGCCGATCACCACCGCGAGCTCGCCCTCGTACTCGGTCTGCTCCGAGATCGTCGGGCGCACGATCGCGTCGCCGGGCCCGATCACCGCCGTGTTCGGCTTGAGGAACAGCAGCGGCTCCTCGGGCGCCGCTCCCCCCATCTCGGCGGCATGGTCGTGATAGTTCTTGCCGACGCAGACGATCTTGGACCGCGGGATCACCGGGGCGAGGATCACGGCGTCCGCGATCGGGACGCGATCACCCGTGGGCTCGTAGCCGGCGAAGAGCGGGTCGCCCGAGAGGACGACGAGGTCGGTGTCGTCGACGATCCCGAAGAGGATGGCGTCGTCATGGCTGAATCGGGCGATCTTCATGGCATCCAGCCTAGCCAGCGTCCCGGACGACGAGACCCCGCCGTGCGGAGCGCACGGCGGGGTCTCGGTGGTTCGGCTCTGACGCTCGACGAGCTCAGGCGTCGAGCTCAGGCGTCGAGGCGCAGCAGCCAGCCGTGCTTGCCTTCGCGGCGGCCGTACTGGATGTCCGTGAGCTCTTCACGCAGCGACAGCGCGAGCTCCCCCAACGGCTGCGGCTCGTCGAAGCCCTCTCCCACGAGCGCGCCGATCGGGGTGACGACGGCGGCGGTGCCGCAGGCGAAGACCTCGACGATGTCACCGGATGCCACGCCCTCGCGCCATTCGTCGATCGAGATCGGACGCTTCTCGACCGTGTAGCCGCGGTCTTCGGCAAGCTGCAGCAGCGAGTCCCGCGTGATGCCCTCGAGGATGCTGTCGGATTCCGGGGTGACCACGCGGCCGTCCTTGAAGACGAACACGACGTTCATGCCGCCGAGCTCCTCGACGTTGCGCTGCTCGTTGAGGAACACGACCTGGTCGCAGCCCCGGGCGCTGGCCTCGCTCTGAGCGAGGAGGCTCGAGGCGTAGTTGCCGCCGGTCTTCGCCTTGCCCGTGCCGCCCTTGCCGGCTCGGGCATAGTCCTCGGAGAGCCAGATGCGCACCGGCTTCACTCCCCCGGTGAAGTACGCGCCGGCCGGACTCGCGATGACGTAGTAGGCGACCTTCTGCGCGGCCCGGACGCCGAGGAAGGCCTCCTTCGCGAACATGAACGGGCGCAGGTACAGGCTCTGGTCGGCACCGGAGGGCACCCAGCGTGCGTCGACTGCGACGATCTCGCGCAGCGACTGGATGAAGTACTCCGTCGGCAGCTCCGGCAGCGCGAGACGGCGGGCGCTGGCCTGCAGGCGCGCGGCGTTGCGGTCGGGACGGAAGGTGTGGATCGAGCCGTCGGCGTGGCGGTAGGCCTTGATCCCCTCGAAGATCTCCTGGGCGTAGTGCAGCACGGAGGCTGCCGGGTCGAGCGGGATCGGTCCATAGGGCTGTACACGCGGACGGTGCCAGCCGCCCTTGGTCGACCAGCAGATGTCGACCATGTGGTCCGTGAAGACCACGCCGAAGCCGGGGTTCTCATGCACCTCGGCGACGCGAGCGTTCGTCGCGGCGTTCAGGTTCTTGGTCACGGCGAACTCCAGTGGAGCCACGGTGGTCTCGGCGTCGATGGTCGTCATCTCGTCATCCATTCCTCATGCGGCGCGCATCCTCGCGCCGTCTCAGCCTACGCCTGTCGCCCTGAGCAGAGCGGTGAGAGCTCAGAGCAGGGCGGTGATGGCGGAGCCGATCTCCGCCGTCGTACGCGCGCCCGCACGGGCGGCGATGTCGGACTCGACGGCGGCGCTCACGCGAGCGGCCTCCGCACCGAATCCGAGGTGGTCGAGCAGCAGGGCCACCGACAGGATCGCCGCGGTGGGATCGGCCTTCTGCTGACCGGCGATGTCCGGAGCCGAGCCGTGCACCGGCTCGAACATCGAGGGGAAGGTGCCGTCGGGGTTGATGTTGCCCGAGGCTGCGAGTCCGATGCCACCCGTCACCGCGCCGGCCAGGTCCGTGAGGATGTCGCCGAACAGGTTGTCGGTGACGATCACGTCGAAGCGCGACGGGTCGGTGACGAGGAAGATCGTGGCGGCATCGACGTGCAGGTAGTCGACGGCGACGTCAGGATGCTCGGCGGCGACCTCGTCGACGATGCGCTGCCAGATCGCCCCCGCGTGCACGAGCACGTTGGTCTTGTGCACCAGCGTCACCTTCTTGCCGCGCCGCTCCGCGAGATCGAAGGCGTAGCGTACGACGCGCTCCACTCCGAAAGCCGTGTTCACCGACGTCTCGTTCGCGACCTCGTGCGGGGTTCCCTTGCGGATGGCTCCGCCGTTGCCGACGTACGGTCCCTCTGTCCCTTCGCGCACCACGACGAAGTCGATGTCCCCGGGGTTCGCGAGCGGACCGGGAGCGCCGGCGAACAGCTTCGACGGGCGGAGGTTGACGTAGTGGTCGAGCGTGAAGCGGAGCTTCAGCAGCAGGCCGCGCTCGATGTTCGCGTCCTTCAGCCGCGGGTCCCCCGGTGTGCCGCCGACCGCGCCCAGCAGGATCGCGTCGTGCGCGGCGATCGCCTGCAGGTCGTCGTCGGTGAGCGTGTCGCCGGTCTCCAGGTACCGGGCGGCTCCCAGCGAGAAGCGGGTCTTGTCGAAGGTGACGTCCGCGTCCGCGGTGACCGCGTCGAGGACCTTCTCGGCTTCGGCGACGACCTCGGGACCGATCCCGTCACCGGGGATCAGGGCCAGCTTCACGACACGCGACATGACACTCCTTGCATCGGGATGGACCGGCCGCGCTCGCACGGATGCCGAGCGCGCCGGTCCTCCCAGCGTACTGGTCAGTGCGTGGGGGTCTTGCGCAGTGTGACGGCCGCGATCACGCCCGCGAGGACGACCAAAGCCGCACCGATCAGGGAGGTGACCAGCACACCGGATCCGAACGCCGCTGACGCCGCATGCCAGAGCACGTCGCCGATCTCGGTGGGAAGATCTTGAGCGGCCGTGTAGGCACCGGCGAGGGTCTCCTTCGCCGCGTGGGCGGCCTCCGCGGGGATGCCATCCGGCACCACGAGCGCCCCGCGATAGAACGCCGTGATGAGTCCGCCGAGCACTGCGGTGCCGAGGACGGCTCCGAGCTCGTAAGCCGTCTCGGACACGGCACTCGCCGCTCCCGCCTTCTCGGCCGGGGCACTGGAGAGGATGAGCTCGTTGGAGATCGTCTCCGCCGCCCCGATGCCGATGCCCAGCACGACGAACGCGACGATCAGCGGCGCGACGCCGTGATCGGAGGTCGTGAAGGCGACCAGCAGGTACCCGGCCACCGAGAACACCAGCGCGGCAGGGACCAGCACGTGCGGACGCACTCGCCGGGAGATCGGCACGACCGAGAGGCCCGCGACGATCATCGCCAGCATCCCGGGGACGAGCGCCACACCCGCGGTCATCGGCGACAGGCCGAGGACCAGCTGCAAGTGCTGCGAGACGAAGTAGAGGAAGCCGACGAGGGCGACGACGCTGAGGAGGTTGACGAGGATCGCTCCGGAGAAGGACCCTCGGCGGAACAGCGCCATGTCGAGCATCGGCACCTCCGCGACGAGCTGGCGGCGCACGAACAGCGTGCCCATCACGATGCCGAGCAGCGCCCACGCTCCCGCGCTGAGGCTCGGGCCGTCGACCGCGAGGGACTTGATCGCATAGACGACCGGGATCATCGCGGCCATCGACAGGACGATGCTGACGAGGTCGATGCGGCCGGGGTTCGGGTCCCGACTCTCCGGCACCAGCAGCGGTGCGGCGACGAGCAGCGGGATGAGCACCGGCACGGCGACGAGGAAGACGGCACCCCAGGCGAAGTGCTCGAGGAGGAAGCCGCCGACGATCGGACCGAGGGCGGATCCAGCCGAGAAGGCCGACGCCCACACGGCGATCGCCAGTCGACGCTGATCGCGGTTTCGGAAGATCGACCGCAGCAGCGAGAGGGTGGACGGCATGAGCATCGCACCGAAGAGCCCGAGCAGCGCCCTCGCCGCGATGAGGAGTGCGGCCGAGGGTGCGAAGGCGGCGAGGGCGGAGGCGGCGGCGAAGCCGGTCGCGCCGATCAGCAGCATCCGGCGACGGCCGAATCGGTCGCCGAGGGTTCCCATGGTGACGAGCAGCCCCGCGAGCACGAGCGGGTACACGTCGATGATCCACAGCTGCTCGGCCCCGGTGGGGGCCAGCGCGATGGAGATCTCGGGCAGCGCGAAGCTCAGCACCGTGTTGTCCACCGACACGAGCAGCACCGGCAGCATGAGGACGACGAGCGCCGCCCAGCCTCGGGGCCCGACGCGGGGCGCATCCGTCTCTGTCGTCGGAATCGACGCAGTACGGGTCATGGGAACACCTCTCAGAAGAATGGCGGCTCACATTACTAAACCGTCCAGCTGGTATAGTAACAGAGTCGTCACACGGCCGCGATACTGTGATGCGAGACGAACAGAGGACCCCGATGCCCCGACCTCCCCTGGCCCGAGAACGCGTTCTCGATGCCTTCGAGAACATCGTCATCAACGACGGCGAGAGAGCGGCGACACTGGATGCCACGGCAAAGGCCGCCGGTGTCTCCAAGGGCGGACTCCTCTATCATTTCGGATCCAAGGACGACCTGGCCGCCGGCATCCTGGAGCGCCTGGATGCGCTGACCACGATCGACCTCGAGCGCATGGCCGCAGACGATGACGGCCCCGTCGCCTATTACATCCGCACCTCGGTCATGGAGGACGATGCTCTGGATCGTGCCCTCATCGCCACTTCCCGGCTCGCGCAGGGCGGATCACTCGCCGCCGGTGAGGCGCTGCGCACAGTCCGGCACCGCTGGGAGGAGATGATCCGTCCCCACGTGCGCGACCGGGCCAGTCTCGATCTCGTCATGCTGCTCAGCGACGGGCTCTACTTCAACAACTCGCTCGACGTGAACGGGGAGCAGCGCCTCGTCCCGCACCGGCAGGAGCTGGCAGAGCTCATCGCGCTGGTGCTGCGCGCGACCGCCCCCTGACCTCGGCTCGGCGTCCGCCCCGAATGACGAAGCGGGAGGGACGACCCGATGGTCGCCCCTCCCGCTTTCCGGTTCGAGAGCCGGTCAGACCTCGGTGATCTCGATCTGGCGGAACAGGTCGGCGTCGATCGAACCGCGAAGGTCGTCGAGCAGCTCGTCCGGCACCGGGGAGTCGAGCGTCAGCACGCTGAGCGCCTGGTCACCGGCACCGAGACGCGAGATCTGCATGCCGGCGATGTTGATGCCGGCCTCGCCGAACTTCTGACCGTAGACCGCGACGATGCCGGGCCGATCGGTGTAGAGCATCACGACGTGGTGCTTCTCGATGGGCAGCTCGAGCGCGTGGTCGTTGATCGCGACGAGCTTCTCGGCCTGCTTCGGCCCCGTGAGAGTGCCGGAGACCGACAGCTGCGTACCGTCGGAGAGGGCGCCGGCCAGCGTGATCACGTTGCGGTACTCTTCGCTGACGTCGTCCTTGAGCAGACGGACGGCGATGCCTCGCTGGTCGGCGAGCAGCGGGGCGTTCACGTACGAGACCGTCTCGCTGACGATGTTCGTGAAGACGCCCTTGAGTGCGGCGAGCTTCAGCACGCTCACGTCGTAGTCGTTGAGCTCGCCGTGCACCTCGACGTCGAGGCTGGTGAGCGGCGACGTCGCGAGCGCGGCGAAGATCTGGCCGAGCTTCTCGACGAGCGAGATGCCCGGGCGCACGTACGGGTCGATGACGCCACCGGCGACGTTGACGGCATCCGGAACCAGGTCTCCTCCGAGAGCGAGGCGCACGGAGCGGGCGACGGACACACCGGCCTTCTCCTGCGCCTCCTCGGTGCTCGCACCGAGGTGCGGCGTCACGACGACGTTCGGGAGGTCGAGCAGCGGACGAGCGGTGCCGCCCTCGGCGGGGGGCTCGGTCGTGAACACGTCGAGCCCGGCGCCGGCGATCTCTCCGGCGACGAGAGCCGCATGAAGCGCCTCTTCGTCGATCAGGCCACCGCGCGCGACGTTGACGACGAAGGCGGTCGGCTTCATGGCCGCGAACTGCTCGGCACCGATCATGCCGGTCGTCTCCGGCGTCTTGGGCATGTGGATCGTGAGGAAGTCCGCCTCGGCCACGAGCTCGTCGAGCGAGAGCAGCTGCACACCGAGCTGCTGAGCGCGAGCAGAGGTGACGTAGGGGTCGTAGGCGACGACACGCATGTCGAAGGCGGCGAGGCGCGCTGCGACCAGGGCGCCGATGCGTCCGAGTCCGACGATCCCGACGGTCTTCTCGAAGAGCTCGGCACCGGTGAAGGAGCTGCGCTTCCACTGCCCGGCGGCGAGGGAGGCGTGCGCGGCGGGGATCCGACGAGCGAGGCTGAGGATGTGACCGACCGTGAGCTCGGCGGCCGAGACGATGTTGGAGGTCGGTGCGTTCACGACCATGACGCCGGCCGCGGTGGCCGCCTTGATGTCGACGTTGTCGAGCCCGACGCCCGCACGGGCGACGACCTTGAGCTTCGGCGCGTGCGTCAGCGCCTCCTCGTCGATGTGCGTCGCCGAGCGGATGAGCACCGCGTCGGCATCCGCGAGCGAGGCGAAGAGCGCCTCGCGGTCGGTGCCGTCGACGTGACGCACGTCGAAATCGGGACCGAGGGCCTCGATCGTGGCGGGAGAGAGAACTTCGGCGATGAGCACGACGGGCTTCGGCACAGGGATCCTTCGGGGCAGCGCGACAGGGGGCCGATGCGCCGCACACCGTGGGGGCGCGATCACCTCAACTGTACCCGAGCGCTCCCGCTGCTCCGCGCCGTGTGACGCCGCGGAGCGCGGAATCGCTAGGACGCCGCCGGGCTCAGGCTGTATGCGAGCAGACTCAGCCAGAACACCGCGACAACGCCGAGGCCCGTAAGGAGCACGAGTGCGAGCTCTCCTGCGGATCGTCGCCTTCCGATCAGATAGGCGAAGACGAACACGATCGCGGGGAAGACGACGCCGAAGATTAGCGTGGCCCAGCCAGCACCGCTCAGTCCGACCTGCCCCATGGTTATCAGGTGCGCCACGGCGTTCCAGATCGCGTAGGCGTAGAAGAGGCCCGCCAATCCGAGGACGACTCCGGTGAGCCATCGAGGCGACGCCGCCGAAGCTGACTGTGACATCTGCGCCTCACTCATAGTCCGATCGCCCCCACTGTAACGAAGGGCCAGGGCACGAGGAGCACGACCCCGAGGAGGAGCGCGGAGACCCGGATCCAGCCGGCCTTGCCGCGCGTAAGCACCCAACTCGCCAGAAACCACAGCAAAGGCGCCGCCACGGCAAGGACGAACCAGGGCAGGAACATCGCGTCGATGACGAAAAAATTCGCGAGCGGCTTCAGGCGCAGTCCGCCGACGACCCAGCCCACGCTGTACAGGAGGTAGATGCCCCCGACGACCCCGAGGATCAGCAGCATCGCGGTGCTCAGCCCCGGCGTCTCGGTGTCATCGGCATCGGCATCGGCATCGGCATCCGCATCGTCGCTCTCCTCCGGCACCGGTCGGCCGACAGCGCCGCTGCCCTTTCCCACCGCATTCCAGCCCTCGGGAAGCGTGGCGTCCGCAGGTGCCACGGACTTCCGTTCTGCGGGTGACGGAGCGGTCGGCGTCGGGCTGTCGCCGTCGTCACCGTCCCAGCTCAGGGCGTCGTCGGAGTCGGAGGTCATGTCCTCCAGCGTAGGACACGGCGTCCACTATGCTCGGGGGCATCTGGGCCCGCCGGGCCCTGCCGGGAAGGATCACCGTGGCCGAGCAGAACCAGAACGTCGAGCCGAGCGGTTCGCTCGACGAGCCCGCAGCGGGCTGGAAGCCCACCCCAGAGGCGAAGTCGAAAGCCACCACGTTCCGCTGGATCGCGGCAGTGCTGTGGGCGCTCGCCATCGCCGCCGAGGCCGTCGCCATCTTCTGGCTCCTGCGCCAGCGCGTGTACGTCGGGGAGGACGGCGAGCTCGTCCGCAACACCGACACCGGGCTGCTCGAGGATCGAGGAGTCGTTGCGGAGTTCCCGCAGTGGGCGTTCATCACGCTCCTCATCCTGCTCGTCGTCATCGCCGCGCTCGCGATCACGGGCTCGGTGCTGTGGAAGAAGGCGAATCGTCTCGACCCCGCCCGCAGGTCCGAGACGGTGCGCTTCTTCGTGCAGAACCAGCTGGGCGCGATCATCGCGATCGTCGCATTCCTGCCGCTCATCATCCTGATCTTCCTGAACAAGGACATGAGCAAGGGGCAGAAGACCACTGCCGGGATCGTCGGCATCGTCCTCGCGCTGCTGGCGGCCGTGATCGGCGTCGACTTCAACCCGCCCTCGGTCGAGAAGTACACCGCCGACCAGTCGGCCGTCATCCAGCTGCTCGGCGCCGACGAGGTCGTCTGGGTCGACGGCGGCGCCGTCTACCACGTGTGCGACGAGGTCTCCGACATCCAGACCGGCAGCGAGAAGCGCACCGGGACGACGGCTCAGGCCGTGGAGGCGGGTAAGAGCCGCCTGACCCTGAAGTTCGCCTCGGAGCTGCGCACCTGCGGCCTCGCGGTTCCCGAGAACGCCGAGGAGATCGAGGAGGCGCTGCGCTCGATCCAGGGCGGCGCCACCGACACCCTCCTTCCCGCTCCGGTGTGGGCCGATGGTGACGCGCCGATCGAGGTCGAGGACGCACCGGCCGAGTGACGTTCCGCACGTCCAGATGACGCGGGCGCCCCACCGGGGGCGCCCGCGTTCGTCATGCGGGGGCGGTCGGAGCCGGTGCCGGAGTGGATGGGGCAGTGCCGGGATGGATGGGGCGGTGCCGGGACTCAGCGGACCGATCGATACCGGTCGAGTGCGACGGCGGCGAGTGCCACGATCCCCGGGTCGGTGACGTCCCAGCCGGGCTCTCCTCCCCCGGGACCTGTGGACGACGGATCCCCCGACGGCCGACGCGCGGACAGGTGCACGGCATCCACGCCCGCGGCGAGCAGGGCCGGGATGTCGTCGGGCCGCACACCACCGCCGGCCATGACCTGCAGGCGCCCGTCGGCCGCGGCGACCATGCGTGCGAGAGTCGCAGCACCGTCCACGCTCCGCGCGGCGCCGCCGCTCGTGAGCACCCGACGCACGCCGCACTCGACCAGGTCGTCGATCAGCGCGCTCGGTTCCGGCACGGTGTCGATCGCGCGGTGGAACACGACGTCGGCGTCGCCCGCAGCGCTCCGCCAGACATCGAGGGCACGGCGATCAACCGTGCCGTCTGCGGTCAGCGCGCCGACCACGACCGAGCCGACGCCCCGCCGCACCGCGTCGGCGACGTCGGCCGCGACGACGGCGACCTCGTCCTCGTCGTAGACGAATCCTCCGGGACGCGGTCTGATGAGCACTGCGACAGCGGCAGGATGCTCTGCCACGGCGCATACCGCGTCGACCGTCGCACCGGACGGGGTGAGTCCACCCGTGGCGGACAGCGCCTGACAGAGCTCGACCCGATCCGCGCCGGCGCGGAGCGCGAGGAGCACACCCGCGGCATCCTGCACGGCGATCTCGAGCGCTGTCCGGTCTGTCACGGCGTCACGGTGAGGGTCGCGACAGCCGCAGAGCCGAGTGCATCCGGAATGCGCACGGTGACAGTGCCGTCAACGGTGCGCATCGCCTCTGCGTCAGACCCGTCGGACCAGCGGGCCCGCCCGTGCTCCAGTTCAGCGGGCAGGGTGATCCGGCCGAGGCTCGGATCCAGCGCATGCACGTGCACGTCACCGCCCGACTGCGTGTAGCGACGGGGTTCGCCGTGCGCCTCGCCGTGGCGCAGCCACGGGCGAGTGCCGTAGATCGTCGTGCCGTGCGCGTGGAGCCAGGCGCCCAGTTCCCGCATCGTGTTCCGCTGCAACTCGGGGATCCGCCCGGAGGCGTCCGGGCCGACGTTGATCAGCAGATTGCCGTTCTTGGAGACGACATCGACGAGCATCCGGATCAGGTCGGGGCCGGACAGGGTCTGCGAGGCATCCTCGGCGCTGTTGTAGCCGAACGAGTACCCGAGCCCGCGCGTCGACTCCCACGGGTGCGCCTGCGACTCGTCCACGTTCGTGTACTCCCTGGTGAGGAAGCCGTGGTACGGCACTCCCCAGCGGTCGTTCACCACACCGTCCGGCACCGCGTCGAAGTAGCGGGCGAGCAGCGCGGCGACGCCGAACTCCTCGGCGCCCTTGCCGCCGTCCGGCCAGTCGATGTCGTTCCAGAGGAGGTCGGGCGAGAAGCGCTCGACGAGCTCCTCGAGCTGCGCGGCCGAGTAGCGGGCGAAATGGGCATCGTTGCGACGGTGCCGGAACAGGTCCGTGTCCGACTCGATCGGGGGGAAGTCGCTGACATGCCAGTCCAGCGCACCCGAGTAGTAGACGCCGAACCGTGCGCCCGCTCGGCGGGTCGCGTCGTGGAACTCCGAGATCAGGTCACGTCGAGGGCCGCGCGCGGCGGCGTTGAACCGGGTCGTCGCCGTGTCCCAGAGGCAGAACCCCTCGTGGTGCTTCGTCGTCGGCACCACATACCGGGCGCCCGCATCCACCAGCTCGCCGACGAATGCGTCGGCATCGAACGCGTCGGCCGTCCATCGGTCTGCGAGGTCCTCGTAGGAGGTTCCGGGGCCGTACAGGCGCTGATGCCGCTCCCAGGTGGGGCTCCCGGCGATGCGCACCGTGTTGCCGTACCACTCCGCGTACTGATGCCAGGCGTAGGCGTCCTCGGTGGGGATGTGAACGCCCTTCCCGTGCTGCACAGCCCAGGCCGGCACCGAGTACAGGCCCCAGTGCACGAAGAACCCGAGCTTGGCATCGCGGTACCACTCTGGCACCCCGTTGCCCGGGTATTCAGGGGTCGCCGTACCCAGATCAGGCCCGGTGCGAGTCTCGAAGTTCATCATGAGAGGCTCTCCTCCTCGCCGCGTCGCACGACGACGGCGGTCAGCTCTGGCGTGCCCGAGGAATCGAACGGGTACACGCCGGGTCGCAGTCGACGGTGTCCGAGACGCAGCAGGTCCTGATCGACGCCGCCAGGGGTGAGTGCCAGCGTCCAGTCGGCTGCGAGGTCGTAGAGCTCGGGTTCGAGGTAGCCGATCTTGACGACGACGATGTCCGCGGTCGTCGGCTCCAGTCCCAGCATCCGGAAGTCCTGCAGGTGGTGGAACGGCTTTCGGCGTTCGGTGATGACGGCATGCAATCCGCCGACCGCGAGGACGACCTGGGTGCCGGCATCCGGGTCTCCGTGGGTGATCGAGAACACGGTCCCCGAGATCCGGACGGGACCGTGCGGACCGTCGTCGACTCCCGCTCCCGCCGAGACGGTGACGGATGCCCCGACGCCGGCGGCGACCGCTGCGGCGACCGCCGCCGGGTCGAAGATCGAGGCGACGAGCGTCGTGCGCTCGGATCCGGTCAGCTCTGCGCGCTCGAGCAGATGCGCGAGGGTCCAGGTGACGTCCCCGGCACCGCCCGCGGTGGGATTGTCTCCGGAGTCCGAGATCAGGTACGGATGCCGCGCATCAGGAGCCAGCGCACGCTCGACCGCCTCATCGAGCGACCCCGTCCGGGCGACGAAGACGAACTCCTCGCGCGCCTCCCAGAACCTCCGAGCGACGCGCTCCGCCTCGCGGGCGATGAGCTCGCGGTCATCGCCCGTGACCACGACGTACGCCTGGCAGCGCGGCTCGTCCGCCCATGCGTATCCGATCCACACCGAGGCATCGACGACGCCGGGAAGCGCCTCGATCCTCGGCAGCTCGGCGTAGATCCCTCGAGCGGGCTCGAGGCGGGTGCTGGTCTTCTCGCCCGGAAGCAGCACGGGCACCCCGACCCACGCGGTGTAGGGACGCCGGCGCAGGACATCACCTCCGTGCTCGCCGCGCAGACGGGCGAGCAGGTTCCACACCGCCCGCTCCTTCGTGTTCAGCCAGTCCTCGTGCGGCGCCATCCGATAGCAGGTGAGCAGGTCGACGGCGTCCCGCAGCGTCTCGGAGACGTTGCCGTGCAGATCCATCGACGTGGACACCAGCGTGTCCGGCCCCAGCGCCTCGCGCACCGCGACGGCGAGGTCTCCTTCGGCATCCTCCATCCCGACCACGCTCATCGCGCCGTGGATGTCGAAGAAGAAGCCGTCGAACGGACCGTGGAGGCGGATGCCGTCGACGATCGCCTGCTTCATACGGCGATAGGTCTCGGGGTCCACCGCACCGCCGGGAAGCGAGCGGCCATGCGTGAGCGGGACCCAGTCCGCGGCCTCTGCGAGCTCTCGCCCGTCGTCGAGGAATGGATAGTATGCGCGCAGTTCCGCTCCGCTGCGGATCGTGAACGCCTCGTCGCCGGAGATGTGCGGCGAGAAGGTGCTCGACTCGATCGAGATGCCCCCGATGCCGATGCGGGGTCTCTGCACACCGCCATCCGCGACCGGAGGCAGTGCCCCCATCCAGATCTCGCTGGCCTCGGGGACTGCGGTCACTTCGTGCTCCTCTGTCATGGTGTCGGTCCTCACCGGTACGCCCCCACCGGCTCGAGAGAACGGCGCACCGCCTCGATCGCGCCGAGGGCGACGGCGTCGGCGCCCTGCGTCGCCGGTGTGATGAGCAGGGGGAGCCCAGATACCGGGGCATCGGTCACGAGGGTCCGCATGATCGCCGGTTCCAGGAGGTCCCAGGCGTGCGCCACTCCCCCGCCGACGATCGCCCGCGGCAGGTCCAGCAGCGTCGCGGCGCTGGCGCACGCGAGAGCAAGCGCTCGGCCCGCGGCGTCGAAGACCGCGACGGCATCCGCATCGCCGCCCCGTGCCAGCAGCGCGATCTCGCGCGCCCCGAGTCCTGCGGTGCCGGTGCGGGCCTCGTAGCGGAGGCCGATCGAGGTTCCGGATGCGAGCGTCTCGAGATGCCCGCGCTGACCGCACGTACACACCAGCTCGCTGTACCCCGGGGTGTGGCCGATCTCCCCCGCCGCCCCGTTCGGACCGTGCCTCAGTGCACCGCCGATCATGACGGCGCCCCCGACCCCGGTGCCGAGCATGACGCCGAGCACGTCCTGCTCGACACTCTCGGTGCCGGCGACCTCGCCGAGCAGGAAGGCGTTGACGTCATTCTCGACGCTGACCGGCACGCCCAGTCGGGCATGCAGCTCGTCGCCGAGCGGGAAGCCCGCCCAGTCGACGAAGGTGGCGGAAGCGGCTCTCACCGTGCCCGTCTCGTGGTCGATCACGCCGGCCGCCCCGACGCCGACCGCGACGAACGGCACTCCGGCGCGAAGGGCGAGGTCCCGTGCGAGGTCGGCGGCGGCATCCGCCATCGCCCACCCGCCGACGCCGGCAGGAGCCGGGACGCTTCCGCGGACGAGCCCGTCCGCCGCGTCTACGACGAGTCCCGATATCTTGGTCCCGCCGATGTCGATGCCGACGATGCCGTCCGCGGGCAGGGTCGCCCTCTGCTGTGTCTCCCCCATCGTCAACGTCCGCCGAGTCCAGCCATCGCGATGCCCTTGACCAGGTGCTTCTGCAGGATGATCACGAGCAGCGTGGTGGGGATCATCGAGATGATCGCCGCCGCCATCTGCAGGTCCCAGCGCGTGCCGGTCAGTCCGGCGAAGCTGGCGAGTCCCACCGGGAGCGTGCCGTGCGCGTCGTAGTCGACGGTGACGATGAGCGGCCACAGATAGCTGTTCCAGAACGTCAGGAACGTGAACACGGCGAGCACGGCCACAGCCGATTTCGACAGCGGGAGGATGATCTGCAGGAACGAGCGGATGGGACCGGCCCCGTCGACGCGGGCGGCCTCTTCGAGCTCGTACGGGATGCCGCGGAAGAACTGCCGCATCAGGAACGTCCCGAACGCACCGAAGGCGAAAGGCAGCACGAGAGCCTGGTACGTGTCGACCCAGTTGAACCACTGCATGACCTGGAACATCGGGATCACGAGGACCTCTGCGGGGACCATCAGCGTCGCGAGGAAGAGGATGAAGACGGCGTCGCGGCCCTTCCAGCGCAGGCGGCCGAAGGCGTAGCCGGCAGTCGTGGACACGACCAGCACGACGAGGGTGCCGAGGATCGCGACGAGGAACGAGTTGGCGATGTACGTGACGAAGGGCCCGTAGGAGAACACGTCGACGAAGTTGCTCCAGCGGAGCTCCGAGCCGATGAGCGTCGGCGGCATCGAGAACATCTCGGTGTTGGGCTTCAGCGCCGAGAAGAACGCGTAGATGATCGGCGAGACGAACACGAGGGCTGCGAGGTAGATGCAGACGTGTGCGATGACGAGCCGGACGCGGGCGGCCGGAGTGGTCGCCGCACCGCGCGCACGTCGCAGCTCACGCGGGGTGCGCAGCGCCGACGTCGGGGTGGTGAGGGTCTCAGTGCTCATAGTGCACCCACTTCTTCTGTGCGGCGAACTGCAGTCCGGTGATGGCGATGATGATCGCGAAGAGGATCCAGGCCGCGGCGGCGGCGAGCCCGAGGTCGCCGAAGGTGAAGCCCTGCTCCCAGATGAACATGACGAGCGGCTTCGTGGAGTTGCCGGGGCCGCCGCCGGTCAGCAGCTGCGGCTGCACGAACACCTGCAGCGAGGTGATCATCGTCATGATCGTCGCGAAGAAGATCGACGGCGAGATCATCGGGATGATGATGCTCCACACGCGACGGAGTCCCTGTGCGCCGTCGATGCTCGCGGCCTCCAGCACGCTCTCCGGGAGCTGCTCGAGGGCGGCGGAGAAGATCAGCATGTTGTAGCCGAGCCCCTGCCAGACGCTCATCGCGACGACCATGACCATGGCCCACGATGGATCGGCGAGGAAGTTCGGGAGCTGGATGCCGAACCACGTCTCGGAGAGCCCGTTGAAGAGCCCCTGCGGCTGCAGCATCATCTTCCACACGAGCACGTTCGCGACCATCGGCGTCACGACCGGGATGAAGAACAGCACCCGGAGCGCACCGCGACCGCGGATACGCGGCCCGAGGCCGAGGGCGAGCACGAGCGAGAGAGCGACGCTCAGCGGCACGTAGAGCAGGGTGTACAGCGCCGAGTTGCGCAGCGCCGGCCAGAAGTCCGGGCTGCTGGTGAACAGCTTGACGTAGTTGTCCACGCCGTTGAAGCTGCGCTCGCCGAAGGTCGGCCAGTCGAAGACGCTCATCACGATCGAGAGCCCGACGGGCACGATCGTGAACAGGGCGAGCCCCACCAGGGCTGGGCTTGCAAATCCCAGCGCCTGGCGGGCCTCGACCTTGGCGAGCGATCCGCGACGTCTCGTCGTGATCGTCATCTCAGTTTCTTTCCTTGATTACTGCTGCAGAGACCGCGGACGGCTCATTCGCCGAACTGCGACTGGGCGTTCGACAGGAGCTCTTCCATCGTCATCTGGCCGTTGTAGACGCTGACGAGGTTCGGCTGGATGTAGCTGTCGAGCTTCTGCCAGTTCTTCGTCATGTACAGCGGCACGGTGTCGCCGAAGGCGGCCTCGAAGACGGACTGCACCTGGTCGCGGTACTCCTCGTCGATCGACTCGAAGTAGAGCGGCTGCGACGAGACGCGGGCCGGGTACGAGCGTCCGGACGAAGCGATGTAGTCCTGAGCGTCCTCGCCGAGGAGCGACCCCATCACCTTGAGAGCGGCTTCCGGGTTCTCGCAGTTCGCCGAGATGCCGTAGCCGGAGCCCAGGATCGGGCCGGGGTTGCCATCGACGCCTGCGGGCAGCGGAGCCATCCCGGCTGCGAAGCCGGACTCGTTCTTCAGGTAGGTGACGGCGTTCCAGGTGCCGTCGACGGCCATGGCGGCGTTGCCGCCGGAGTACTGGTTCTCGCCCCAGCCCGTGTCCGAGGCGGATGCCACGGGGGCTGCGACCTTCTTCTCGTCGACCAGACCCGCGTACCAGGACGCTGCATCGACGAACGCCTCGTCATCGATGTGCAGCGTGCCGTCCTCGGAGGCCGGCTGCGTCGCCGAGTAGGCGATGGGCATCGACATCCACTGATAGCCGCCCATGCCCATCGCGAATCCGTACTTGCCGTCCTTCGTGGCGTCGGCGGCGATCGCGTCGAAGTCGTCGAACGTCCAGCCGATCTCCGGGGTCGCGGCCCCGGCGGAGGTCAGCATGTCCTGGTTGTAGTAGACGAGCATGGTGGCGACGTCGAACGGAACGCCGTAGACCTTGCCCTCGAAGCTCAGGATGCCGTCGGCGCTCGGGTTGAACTCCGACCAGTCGATCCCGGCGGTCTCGAGGTCCTTCTCACTCAGCTCGCGGAAGCCCTGCGTGTAGCCGCCGAGCTGGGCGCCGCTCATGCCGGTGACGCACGCCATGTTGCCGCTGGCCATGTTCGTGGTGAGCTTGGTGAAGAAGTCGCTCCACGGCGACGTCTGCAGCTTGATCTTGATGTCGGGGTTCTGCTCCTGGGCGAACGCGACCTGCGCCTCCAGCGCGTCGACGTCGGACTCGCTGCCGGCCCACATGTCGACGACGATCGTGTCGCCGTCGGCCGAACCGCCGGCGTCTCCACTTGCACAGCCGGTCATCGCCACAGCGACGCCGGCGACAGCGACGGCTGCCCCCACACGCAACTTCTTCATTGAATGCCTCCTCGGGAAGGATCAGGTTAGTTCGAGAATCGAAGGAACCTAGTAGGATTTCGTATGAAGCGAGGCTGTCACACTTCGTAGCGCCCCGCAAGCCGAACATCCGATGTTTATCGGAGCTTGATAATTCGTCATCTGTCGGAAACGCACGATCGCCCCGCTACGCTGACCTTGCTTCGATCACGAAGGAGCCTCATGCCCGACACCTCGCCCCTCGCCGTCGAGGACCTGCACTCCCGGCGCATCCTCGATCTCGTCGCGCGCGGCGAAGCCCGCTCCCGCAGCGAGCTCGCCGGACTCCTCGGCGTGGCCGCCTCGACGGTCGGACTCCGGGTGCAGGCGCTGCTGGATGCCGGAGTGCTGCAGGAAGCCGGCGACGGCACCTCACGCGGCGGACGGCGCCCGCGCGTCCTGCAGATCGCGGGCGACGGCATCGTGCTGTCGCTCGATCTCGGCGGTCGACACGCACGGATCGGGCGGCACTCGCTCAGCGGTGCACTGCAGGGCACCGAGTCGATCGCGATCGATCTCACCGAGGGCCCTGAGGCGACGCTGGACCGCGTCGCGGTGGTCTTCGACCGCCTCGGCATCGACGCACGCATCCACGCGATCGGCGTCAGCCTTCCCGGCCCGGTCGACATCGCGACCGGCTCCGTGGATCAGCCCTCGCGGATGCCCGGGTGGCCGGGATTCCGGGTCGGGGAGCACCTCGCTGCCCGCTTCGGTGCGCCGGTCGCCGTCGACAACGACGCCAACCTCGCGGCCCTCGGCGAACATCGTGCGCAGTTCGGACACACTCAGCACAGCATCACCGTGAAGGCGGGCACCGCCATCGGCAGCGGTGTGGTCGTCGACGGGCGGATCCATCGCGGCGCCACGAGCGCCGCCGGCGACATCACGCACACCCGGATCGACGGCAGCGGAGACATCCCCTGCTCGTGCGGGAACACCGGATGCCTCGAGACCGTCGCGAGCGGCGCGAGTCTGGTCAGGCAGATGCGCGAGCGCGGCAACGACGCGGTGCGCACCACCTCCGATGTGCTGACGCTGGCCAGGGACGCCGATCCCCTCGCGACCAGCCTGGTGCGCACCGCGGGCACGCACCTCGGTCAGGCGCTGTCCGGGGTGGTCAACTTCTTCAACCCGCACGCCGTGTTCCTCACCGGGAGCATGAGCGCGTCCGAGCCGTTCATCGCCGCCGTGCGCAGCCGCGTGTATGAGGCCTGCCACCCGCTGGCGACCCAGCGACTGCGCATCGAAGCGGCGATCACCGGGGCGGACGCGATCCTGCACGGCGCGGCCAGACTCGCCCTCGAGGAGCGCGAGGTGACGCCGGCCTGAGCCGCCACCCCGGCCCGTCGCTGCCTGTTCCGGCCTCAGCTCGTTCGGGCTCAGTCGTCGGCGAGCGTCAACTCGATCACCGGGATCAGCACCTCGGGGCGGCGCACAGGCAGGTGCACCGTGAGCGTCCCCTCCGCCTCCCCCGCCGGGGTCATCAGCTCTGCTTCCTGCTCCGGGTCGGAGCGGCTCGTCCGCAGCCAGGACCCGTCGTTCAGCAGACGCGCGTACACGACTCTGTCGGCGAGGTCGGGAAGGTGCACGAAACCCATGGGCCAGGAGAAGAGGCTGAGGTACAGGCGGTTCCCCCGGCGCGTGTACACCCCCTCGCGGGGCGGAGCGAACTCGGCGTGACCGGCGCCGAGCACCGCATCGCGGTGCAGCCGCATCCATTCGGCGATCTCCCCCAGCGTCGCGGCGTCGCGAGGCGCGATCGCTCCGCGGCCGTCCGGACCGATGTTCAGGAGCATGTTGCCGTCCATCGAGACCGAGTCGACGAGCATCTGCGTGAGCAGCGTCGCGGACTTCTGGTCCATGTTGTCGCGGTGGTATCCCCACGAGCCGTTGAGCGTCTGACAGGCTTCCCACGTCAACGCCACACCGTCGCGGACGAGCGGCGCGGTGGGCTGGTACTGCTCGGGTGTCACGAAGTCCGCAGGGATGCCCAGGCGATCGTTGACCAGCATGTCGGGCTGGAGCTCACGGCACAGCGCGAGCAGCCCCGCGGCATCCCAGTCCTCCGGTCCCTTGCCCGCCCAGCCGTCCTTCTCCTGCGGGTAGGTGAAGTCGAAGAACAGGTAGTCGATCTCCCCGAACTGCGTGAGCAGCTCGCGGACCTGGGCGTGCAGGTAGTCGCGGTAGACCGACATGTCCCGCCCGACGTTCAGCTCGTGCGCGTCGGCGTCATCGCGACGGGGATGATTCCAGTCGACCGTGAAGTGCGGGTGATGCCAGTCGATCAGCGAGTGGTACAGGCCGACCTTGAGACCCTCCGCTCGGAGGGCGTCGACGTACTCGCGCACGAGATCCCGCCCGGTGGCTGCGACGGAGGTGAAGTCGGTCTGCGCAGAGTCCCAGAGGCAGAAGCCGTCATGGTGCTTCGTCGTGAGCACGACATAGCCCATACCGGTCTCCTTCGCGGTGCGCGCGAGCGCCGCGGCGTCGAAGAGATCCGGGTCGAAGTGCTCGAAGTACTGCCGGTAGTCGGCATCCGTCAGCCGCTCGTAGTTCTGCACCCACTCATGGCGCGCTGCCGCGCTGTAGAGGCCGAAATGCACGAACATCCCGAAACGGGCGAGGGTGAACCAGTCCTGTCGCATGCCTCCATCCTGGCACAGACATCGGATGTCTACCCACGATTCGCCGCCTGACGAAAGAACGGGCATCCCCGAAGGGATGCCCGTTCTTTCGATGATCAGGTCGTGTAGGTCAGCGCGCAGCGCTGCCGTCCACCCAGGCCCGAAGGGCCGGCGGCCGCGGCAGCGGCCCGACCAGCACAGCCCTTCCGAGGGTTACGTGTGCGTCAGCGCGCAGCGCTGCCGTCCACGTAATCCTCATCCTGCTGCTTCCATGCGAAGAGCGAGCGCAGCTCCTTGCCGGTGGCCTCGATCGGGTGCGTCTCCTCCTTGGCGCGCAGCGCCAGGAACTCCTCGGCACCGTTGTCCTGGTCGTCGATGAAGCGCTTGGCGAAGGCGCCGTTCTGGATGTCGGCGAGGATCGCCTTCATCGACTCCTTGACCTCGGGCGTCACGACGCGGGGGCCGGAGACGTAGTCGCCGTACTCGGCCGTGTCGGAGACCGACCAGCGCTGCTTGGCGATGCCGCCCTCCCACATGAGGTCGACGATGAGCTTCAGTTCGTGCAGCACCTCGAAGTACGCGATCTGCGGCTGGTAGCCCGCCTCCGTCAGCGTCTCGAAGCCGGCCTGCACGAGGTGGCTGACGCCACCGCACAGCACGGCCTGCTCGCCGAACAGGTCGGTCTCGGTCTCTTCGGTGAAGGTCGTCTTGATGACGCCCGCACGCGTTCCGCCGATGGCCTTCGCGTACGACAGCGCGGTCGCCCACGCGTTGCCCGATGCGTCGCGCTCGACGGCGATGATGTCCGGGATGCCGCGGCCGGCGACGAACTCACGACGGACGGTGTGACCAGGCGCCTTCGGAGCGACGAGGATCACGTCGACACCCTCGGGCGCGTCGATGTAGCCGAACCGGATGTTGAAGCCGTGCGCGAAGGCGAGCGTCTTGCCCTCGGTGAGGTTCGGGGCGATGGACTCGCTGTAGATGGTGCGCTGGTGCTGGTCCGGCGCCAGGATCATGATGAGGTCGGCCCACTGGGTGGCGTCGGCGACGGTCTTGACCGCGAAACCGGCCTCTTCCGCCTTCGGTGCCGACTTCGAGCCCTCCTTGAGGGCGATGGCGACCTCGACGCCCGAGTCGCGAAGGTTCTGCGCGTGCGCGTGCCCCTGCGAGCCGTAGCCGACGATCGCGACCTTCTTGCCCTGGATGATCGACAGATCGGCGTCTGCGTCGTAGAAGATCTCGGTGCTCACTGGTTACTCTCCTTGATTGGTGTTCGTGTACGTGTGTGACGTCTGGTCAGCCGCGCAGGACGCGCTCGGTGATGCTCTTGCCGCCGCGGCCGATGGCGAGGAGGCCCGACTGCGCGATCTCCTTGATGCCGAACGGCTCGAGGGCGCGGAGCATGGCGTCGACCTTGCCCCGATCGCCGGTGACCTCGATCACCAGCGCGTCCGAGGCGTAGTCCACGACCGAGGCCCGGAACAGGTTGGCGACCTCGATCACGTTCGAGCGGGTCGCATTGTCGGTGCGGACCTTGACGAGCATGTGCTCGCGCTGCACGGAGGTCGGGAAATCGAGTTCGACGATCTTGATGACGTTGATCAGCTTGTTGAGCTGCTTGGTCACCTGTTCCAGGGGCAGATCTTCGAGGTCGACGACCACGGTGATGCGCGAGATGCCAGGCACCTCTGTGACGCCCACCGCAAGCGAGTCGATGTTGAAGCCGCGACGGGCGAAGAGCCCGGCGACGCGAGTCAGCAGACCAGGGGTGTTCTCCACCAGGAGGCTCAGCACGTGAGTCGACATGGTCAGTCCTCCTCGTCGAATGCGGGCGCGTGCTCGCGGGCGTACTGGACGTAGCTGTTGCTCACGCCCTGGGGGACCATCGGCCACACCATGGAGTCGGCGCTCACGACGAAGTCGATCACCACGGGACGGTCGTTGGTCTCGAGGGCGAGCTTGATCGCGGCATCCACCTCCTCCTCCTTCTCCACACGGATCGCGAGGCAGCCGTACGCCTCCGCGAGCTTCACGAAGTCGGGGATCCGGACGGTGCCGTGGCCGGTGTTGAGGTCGGTGTTCGAGTGGCGGCCGTCGTAGAACAGCGTCTGCCACTGGCGCACCATACCCAGCGAGGAGTTGTTGATGATCGCGACCTTGATCGGGATGTTGTTGATCGTGCAGGTGGCGAGCTCCTGATTGGTCATCTGGAAGCAGCCGTCACCGTCGATCGCCCACACCACGCGGTCGGGCTCTGCGACCTTCGCGCCCATGGCCGCCGGGACCGAGTAGCCCATCGTGCCCGCTCCCCCGGAGTTCAGCCAGGCGTTGGGACGCTCGTACTTGATGAACTGCGCGGCCCACATCTGGTGCTGTCCGACACCGGCGGCGTAGATGCCCTCCGGCCCGGTCAGCTCGCCGATCCGCTGGATCACGTACTGGGGCGCGAGCAGGCCGTCCGTGGTCGGCGCGTAGCCCAGCGGGAACTCGTTGCGGAGCCCGTCGAGGTACGACCACCATTCCTCGGTGTCCGACGGCTTCGTGCTCACGGCCGTGCGGAACGCGGACTCGAGGTCGACCAGCACGTCGCGCACGTCGCCGACGATCGGCACATCCGCCGTGCGGATCTTGGAGATCTCGGCCGGGTCGATGTCGACGTGCACGACCTTGGCATTCGGCGCGAACAGCGCGGCCTTGCCGGTCACGCGGTCGTCGAAGCGCGCACCGAGGGAGACGATCAGGTCGGCCTCCTGCAGCGCGAGGACCGCGGGGACGGTTCCGTGCATGCCCGGCATGCCGAGGTGCTGCTGGTGAGAGTCCGGGAACGCGCCCCGCGCCATCAGCGTGGTGACGACAGGGGCGTTGGTGGTCTCGGCCAGGGTCAGCAGCTCGGCGGACGCCCGACCACGGATGACTCCGCCGCCGACGTACAGGACCGGCTTCTTCGCCTCGGCGAGGAGGGCGGCTGCGGCCTGGATCTGCTTGCCGTGGGCCTTGGTGACAGGCCGGTAGCCGGGCAGGTCGAACTTCGCCGGCCAGATGAACGGCGCCATGGCTTGCTGCGCATCCTTGGTGATGTCCACGAGGACCGGACCGGGACGGCCTGTCGACGCGATCTCGTAGGCGGCAGCCAGCGCTCCGGGGATCTCGGAGGCATCCTTCACGAGGAACGAATGCTTCGTCACCGGCATCGTGATGCCCACGATGTCGGCCTCCTGGAACGCGTCGGTGCCCATCAGGGTCGAGAAGACCTGACCGGTGATGGCCAGCAGCGGCACGGAGTCCATGTAGGCGTCCGCGATCGCGGTGACCAGGTTGGTCGCACCGGGGCCGGAGGTCGCGATGCACACGCCGACCTTGCCGGACGACGACGCGTAGCCCTCGGCCGCGTGGCCGGCGCCCTGCTCGTGACGCACGAGGATGTGCCGGAGCTCCGAGGCGTCCATGAGCGGGTCGTAGACGGGCAGGATCGCGCCGCCGGGAAGACCGAAGACGTCCTTGACGCCGAGAAGCTCGAGCGTGCGGACCACGGCCTCTGCTCCGGAGATCTCCGGTGCGGCGGACTTGGGTGCGGGCGGCCTCGGCACAGCCGAGACGGTGTCAGCAGTCATGACACTCCTTCTGATGGTCTGTTGGCGACGTCGGAGGCTGTGGGCCGGAGCCGACGGGGATCAGCCGGTCGTCGCGCCTTCGGCGGCTGACCGCACGAGACGCGAGTACTTGGCAAGAACGCCACGGGTATAGCGCGGGGGTAGCGGCTCCCAGCCAGAGCGGCGGGAGGCGAGCTCCGCCTCGTCGACGAGTAGGTCGAGAGAGCGAGCTGCGATATCGACCCGTATCAGATCACCATCGCGCACGAAGGCGATAGGACCTGCGTCCACCGCTTCGGGTGCTATGTGGCCGATGCACAGGCCGGTTGTGCCGCCTGAGAATCGTCCGTCAGTCAAGAGTAGTACATCTTTTCCGAGCCCCGCGCCCTTGATGGCCGCGGTGATGGCGAGCATCTCGCGCATACCCGGTCCGCCCTTCGGACCCTCGTAGCGGATGACGATGACGGTGCCAGGCTCGATCTCGCCTTCGGCGACGGCATCCATGGCCGCGCGCTCCCGCTCGAACACGCGCGCAGGACCCTCGAACACGGCGGCGTCGAATCCGGCCGTCTTGACCACTGCGCCTTCGGGGGCGAGCGAGCCGTGCAGGATCGTGAGACCGCCGGTCGCGTGGATCGGGTTGTCGAACGTGTGGATGACCTCGCCGTCGATCGGCTGCGGGTCGAGCTCGGCGAGGTTCTCGGCGAGCGTCTTGCCGGTCACGGTGAGCGCATCGCCGTGCAGCAGGCCCTCGTCGAGCATGGCCTTCATGATCACCGGGATGCCGCCGTGGCGGTCGACGTCATTCATGACGTACTTGCCGAAGGGCTTCATGTCCGCGACGTGCGGCACCTTGTCGCCGATGCGGTTGAAGTCGTGCAGACTCAGCTCCACCTCGGCCTCGCGGGCGATGGCGAGGAGGTGCAGCACGACGTTGGTCGAGCCGCCGAGGGCCATCGCGAGCGCGATCGCGTTCTCGAACGCCTCCTTGGTGAGGATGTCGCGGGTCGTGATGCCCTGACGGAGCAGGTTGACGACCGCTTCACCCGAACGGTGCGCGAAGTAGTCGCGGCGACGGTCGGCTGCGGGCGGCGCGGCGGAGCCGGGAAGGCTGAGGCCGAGTGCCTCGGCGACGGATGCCATCGTGTTCGCGGTGTACATGCCACCGCAGGCGCCTTCACCCGGAGCGATCGCGCACTCGATGCGCTTGAGATCCTCTTCGCTCATGAGGCCGGCGCGGCAGGCGCCGACGGCCTCGAACGAGTCGATGATCGTGACGTCCTTCTCGGTACCGTCCGACAGCTTGACCCACCCGGGAGCGATCGATCCCGCGTACAGGAAGACGCTCGAGAGGTCGAGACGGGCGCTGGCCATGAGCATGCCCGGGATCGACTTGTCACAGCCTGCGAGCAGGACGGAGCCGTCCAGACGCTCGGCCATCATCACGGTCTCGACAGAGTCGGCGATGACCTCGCGCGACACGAGCGAGAAGTGCATCCCCTCGTGCCCCATCGAGATGCCGTCCGAGACGGAGATCGTGCCGAACTGCAGCGGGTAGCCGCCACCGGAGTGCACGCCCTCCTTCGCGCCCTGCGCCAGCCGATCCAGGCTCAGGTTGCAGGGCGTGATCTCGTTCCAGCTCGAGGCGATGCCGATCTGCGGCTTGTCCCAGTCGGCGTCTCCCATGCCGACGGCACGGAGCATGCCTCGGGAGGTCGTCGCCTCGATGCCGTCGGTGACGACGCGGCTGCGGGGCTTGATGTCGATGGGCGCGCTGGTGGAGGGATCATGCGAGGACATGACGGAAGTCTATTCCCGCAGAGAGGCGCGCTCGTCCGCGAGCGTCTCCAGAAGCAGGGCGATCTGTTGTGGACTCTCCACACGAAGCGCCGCCGCGCTCTCCCCCGGACCGACCCTGACGCCCAGATCGTCGCCGCTGAGCACGCGCATCGCGTCTTCATCCGTGACGTCGTCGCCCGCGAAGAGGATCGCAGTCGCGTCGAAGTGCTCGCGGAGGGCGGTCATCGCCGCGTCCTTGCCCTCGGCCCGCGAGGAGAACTCCAGCACGCGGTGGCCGGCGCGGCGACGCCAGTGCGGGAAGCGCTCGGCCACCAGCGCGTCGATCTCGGCGAACACGGCCTTCTCGACCTCTGGTGTGGCGGTGCGGGTGTGCACACCCATTCCGAAGGTCTTGGGCTCCAGCTCGGCACCCTCGTACCGATCGATGATCGGACGCGCGGCCTCCCAGAGCTCTTCGCGGGAACCCTCGGCGGTGCCGGTGGCATCGGGCTCGGCGGCGCCGACCCCCGGGTACCAGTACTGCGCGCCATGCGAGCCGGCCAACGCGATCAGGGCATCGTCCGTGTGCTCGGTGATGACACGCAGATCGTCCATGCTGCGCCCTGACACATACGCCACGACCGTGTCCGGCAGCGCGGCGAGGCGCGCCACCTGCTCGGCCACTTCGGGAAGCGCCCGCGCGGCCATCGGGTCTGGCACGAGCGGCGACGCCGTGCCGTCGAAGTCGAGGGCGACCACGAGCCTCGGGGTGGCGGCGATCGCGCTCAATGCTGCGTCTGCGTCTCCGGGCGTCCAGGTGCGGGTCACGGGGTCTCCAATCGAGGCGGGTTCCCCTCCAGTATGGCCGCCTCCGTCAGCGCCGACGGACGTCGTCGAGAGCGCGCAGGAACGACGAGGACCATGCGTTCACGTCGTTCTCCAGCACCCGGCGGCGCAGCGAGCGCATCCGCTTGCCCTGCTCCGCGGGGGTCATCTCGACCGCGGTCATGATCGCGTCCTTGAGACCGGCGATGTCGTGCGGGTTCACCCGCACGGCCTGCCGGAGCTCGTCGGCAGCTCCCGTGAACTCGCTGAGCACGAGCACTCCGCGGTTGTCGGCGCGCGTCGCCACGTACTCCTTCGCGACGAGGTTCATGCCGTCCCGCAGCGCGGTGACCAGCATCACGTCGGCCGCGAGGTAGAGCGCGACCATCTCCTCGCGCGGATACCCCTGGTGCAGGTAGCGGATCGCGGTGTGCCCCATCGTGTCGTGGTCGCCGTTGATGCGCCCCACCGCGAGCTCGATCTCATCGCGCAGATGGACGTACGCGTCGACCCGCTCACGGCTCGGGCTGGCGACCTGCACGAGGGTGACGTCGTCGACGTTCAGCCGGCCGTCCTCGAGCAGCTCCCCATACGCCTTGATGCGGTGCCGGATGCCCTTGGTGTAGTCGAGCCGGTCGACACCGAGCAGGATCTTCTTGGGGTTGCCCAGGCTGGCCCTGATCTCCGCGGCCCGCGCTCTGACCTCGGGGCGGGCGGCGAGCTCAAGGTACGGAGCGGTGTCGATCGAGATCGGGAACGCTCGCGCCACCGCCGTGCGGGTGGTGCCGTCTGCGGTCGGGACGGTCACCGACGACCCCTTGACCTCGTGCCGGAGGCGGCGTCGGACGGCGGTGAGGAAGTAGGTGGCGTCCTGCGCGCGCTGGAAGCCGATGACGTCAGCGCCGAGGAGGCCCTTGAGCACCTGATCCCGCCAGGGCAGCTGCGCATACAGGCCGTGCGCGGGGAACGGGATGTGGTGGAAGTATCCGATCGTCACGTCGTCACGGAGCTCGCGGATCATCTGCGGGACCAGCTGCAGCTGATAGTCGTGCACCCAGACCGTGCCGTTCGGGGCGACGACCTCGGCTGCGGCCTCGGCGAAGCGGCGGTTGACCTTCACGTAGGCCTCCCACCATTCACGGTGATACTGCGGTGGGGCGATCACGTCGTGGTAGAGCGGCCAGATCGTGTCGTTCGCGAAGCCCTCGTAGTAGTCCGCGACCTCTTCACCGCTCAGAGGCACGGGGATCAGGTCGATCCCGTTGATCTCGAAGCGGTCGAGCTCGATGTCGGGCTGGCCCGCCCAGCCGACCCAGGCGCCGCGGGCGCTGCGCATCATGGGCTCGAGCGCCGCGACGAGGCCACCGGGCGAGGTGCGCCACTCGTCTTCGCCGTCAGGACCCACGACCCGGTCGACGGGGAGTCGGTTGGCGACGACGACGAAATCTGCGAGTGACATGAATGGATGCTCCTGACGCGGCAGTGGGGGTGCTCCTCAGGCTACAGAAGCTCAGACCGAGGCTACGCGAGGTCGTGCAGTACTCAGCCGCCAGTTGACAAGGCCTGCGGCGAACGCTACCGCCGCCGCGATGATCGGGAGGACCAGCGCACTCCCGGTTCCCGCGTTCTCGGCGAGGTCCCCCGCCACCGCCGCTCCGAGGGACTGACCGACCACGATGCCGGAGCCCAGCATCGTCATGACCGTCGCCGAGCGACCGAGCGGGCTGCGCGCCGCGCCGAAACTGTACTGCGTGACCAGAGTCGGACCGATGCCGATACCCATGATCGCGAGGGCGATCATCATCGTCGCCGGGCTGTCGACGAGCAGGAGGAGCAGGCTGCCCCCGAGCAGGATGGCCGAGAACGTCAGCCAGCGGGCCCGCAGCGAGAACCGCACGGGCAGCCAGGCGACACCGAGAGCGAGGATCGCCGAGCCGACGCCCATGACGCCGTAGAGCAATCCCGCCTGCTCGGATGCGCCGCGGTCGGCCATGAACGAGGTGAGCGACGTCAGCATGGTCCCGAAGAACATCCCCACACCGAGGATCCCGACCACGACGACGAGCACACCGGGTGCGAACAGCTCGGACACCGCCGACGGCGCCCGGCCGTCTCCGTCGCGATGCATCGACACCGCACGGGCGCTGGGATGCAGGGCGAAGGCCCCCACGAACACCACCGTCAGTACGGCGGCACCGATCAGCGGCGCCCAGGGCGCGAGCGCGGAGGCCAGGATTCCGACGAGGAAGGGCCCGAAGACGAACACCGTCTCATCCGCGGCCGACTCGTACGCCATGGTGCCCGAGATCGTGCGCGGGCGCACGGATTCCGGCATCCGATCGGTGATCATCGTGACGAGGCGCGAGCGCGACATCGGGGCGACCTGTGGTGCGGTGGCACCGATCCCGACCGCCGAGAGGAGGACGAGGGCGTCAGCCCCGCCGGCGTAGACGACGAGGGTGAAGAGCACCAGCATCGCGCCGTTCGCGATCGCGAGGACGAGCAGCACCATCCGCTGCCCGAACCGATCGGCGGCCGCGCCGAGCAGCGGTCCGAAGCAGGCGGTGCCGAGGCCGACGGCGGCGGACGTGAGCCCGCCCAGTGAGAGCGAGCCGCGTGCGGAGACGACGACGGTGAGGACGCCGACGACCATCATCGCGAAGGGAAGGCGGGCGATGAAGGCGATGAGGAAGTACGGAAGGCCGGCGATCCGGAGCAGTCCTGCGCTCTCGGTGGTCGGCGCGGGGACGTGATCGTGTGGCGTGGAGGGTGCGTGTGACATGGCTCTCGCGCGTCCGCAGACGCGGGGTCGGGTGCCGCCGCTGTCCGCCGGAATGCCGACGGCCGGTAGATACACGGATTGCGGCCGCGGACGAGCCGCGACTCCCTCATGATACCGCGTCCCTCCGAGCACCGCCTGGGTGCCCTCGCGCCCTGACAGAACCCGTACAGGCTTGTCAAGGCAGGGCGCCGCACGAGCTGCTGCCGGTAGCGTGAGGGCATGAACTACCTCTCGGGTACCGGAATCGTCGGCGCGATCATGACCGGGGTCACTCTTCTGCGTGGCTCACGCGACACGAAGCTCACGTGGCGCTCGGCACTCGCCTGGCTCAGCTGGGGCATCACCCTCGCTCTCTCCATCGGCGCGGTGATCGACACCCGCCGAGCCAAGCAGGGCCGTCCCGTCTCCCCTGACTCGCCCGTCTACGCGAAGCAGCAGAAGGAGCACGAGAAGGAAGCCAAGAAGCAGTCCAAGGGCATCAAGCCGCTGAAGCGCTGATCGTTCGCGCGGATCCCGTCCGGCTGTTCGTCAACGCGTGAGGATCAGCGCGTGAGGATCAGCGCGTGAGGATGAGCGCCTCGCCCTGACCGCCGCCGCCGCAGAGTCCGACCGCAGCAGTGCCGCTCCCCCGGCGCGCGAGCTCGTGCGCGGCGTGCACGACGAGTCGTGCTCCGGATGCTCCGATCGGGTGACCGATCGCGATGCCGCCGCCATGGATGTTCATGATGTCGCTCGACAGTCCGAGCTCGACCTGGGAGCGCGCGACGACGGCACCGAAAGCCTCGTTGATCTCCACGAGGTCGAGATCGGCGGGGACGATGCCCTGCTTCTCGCAGGCCCGTTCGATCGCCCGCGCGGGCTGCGCCTGCAGCGAGTTGTCCGGCCCCGCCGTCTGTCCGCTCGCGCCGACGGTGACCAGCACCGGCCAGCCGTGCGCGAGCGCCGTGCCGCGGCTCGTCACCACGACTGCCGAGGCACCGTCGGAGATCTGCGATGAATTCCCCGCCGTGATCGACCCGCCCTCCGCGAAGGCCGCACGCAGACCGCCGAGGGATTCGACGGTGGTGTCGGGCCGGATGCCCTCGTCCGCGCTCACCTCGACGGGCTCGCCCCGTCGCTGCGGCACCAGGACAGGGACGATCTCGGCATCGAAGACGCCGGCGGCCTGCGCGGCCGCGGCCCGCTGGTGAGAGAGTGCGGCGACCTCATCCTGGTCCGCCCTCGACAGGTCGTACCTGGCGTTGTGGCGCTCTGTCGACGCACCCATGCTCTCCCGGTCGTACGCGTCGGTGAGCCCGTCGTAGGCCATGTGATCGAGGACCTCGACGCTGCCGTAGGTCCATCCGTCACGCGACCCCATCAGCAGGTGCGGCGCGCGCGTCATCGACTCCATCCCGGCCGCCACCACGACCTCGGCGTCGCCGGTGCGGATCATCCTCGCGGCGTCGATGATCGCGGTCAGCCCTGACAGGCAGACCTTGTTCACCGAGTGCGCCGGCACGTCCCATCCGATACCCGCGCCGATCGCCGCCTGCCTGGCGGAATTCTGACCGGATCCGGCGGAGAGCACCTGTCCCACGATCACTGCATCGACGACCTCGGGATCCACGGACCCCTGCTCGAGCGCACCGCGGATGGCCAAGGCTCCGAGCTGCGGCGCGGTGAAGCTCGCCAGCTGTCCCTTCAGTCGGCCCTGCGGGGTGCGCGCGGCCGCGACGATGACGATGTCCTGGTCGGTGATCTGGGGGGTGATACTCATCTCGCGGTCCTCGCTTCGGTCGTCCATCAGTTCTTCAATCCGTCGGCGACGATCAGTGGCGGTTCGGTCGCCGCCACGATCTGGTCGATGCTGGCCCCGGGTGCCACCTCGACGAGCACGAGACCGTGCTCTGTCACATCGATCACGGCCAGGTCTGTGATGATCCGGTCCACGACACCTCGGCCGGTGAGGGGCAGCGAGCACTCGTCCACGATCTTCGCCGAGCCGTCCTTGGCCACGTGCTCCATGAGCACGATCACCCGCGCGGCTCCGTGCACCAGATCCATCGCTCCGCCCGGCCCCTTGACCATCTTGCCGGGAATCATCCAGTTCGCGAGGTCGCCCCTCGCCGAGACCTGCATCGCGCCGAGGATCGCGGCGTCGATCTTGCCGCCCCTGATCATGCCGAAGCTCGTCGCGGAGTCGAAGAACGCAGCTCCCGGCAGGACCGTGACCGTCTCCTTGCCGGCGTTGATCAGGTCCGGGTCCACGGCCTCCTCGCGCGGATACGGCCCGACGCCCAGGATGCCGTTCTCGGACTGGAGCACCACAGTCACGCCGGCCGGCACGTGATTCGGAACGAGCGTCGGCAGTCCGATCCCGAGGTTGACGTACGAGCCGTCCTGCAGTTCGGCCGCCGCGCGTGCCGCCATCTGGTCACGGGTGAGCGCCATGTCAGGATCCTTCCGCGGCGACGGTGCGCCGTTCGATGCGCTTGGGTGCGTCGGCGCCGACCTCGACGACCCGGTGCACGAAGACACCGGGCAGGTGGATCCGGTCGGGGTCGAGGTCTCCGGGTTCCACCAGGTGCTCGACCTGGGCGATGCAGATGCGGCCGGCCATCGCGGCGAGCGGATTGAAGTTGCGAGCGGCCTTGTTGAAGACGAGGTTGCCGTACCGGTCGCCCGCGAGAGCATGCACGAGTGCGAAGTCGGTGGTGATGGCCTCCTCCAGCACGTACTCTCGTGCATCATCGCCGAGCCCGAAGGTGCGCACGTCCTTGGCGGGTGAGCCGACGGCCACCGTGCCGTCGGGATGGTATCGCTGCGGCAGACCCCCCTCGGCCACCTGTGTGCCGACACCGGTCTGCGTGTAGAACGCGGCGATGCCGGAGCCGCCGGCCCGGAGCTTCTCGGCAAGCGTCCCCTGCGGCGTCAGTTCCAGTTCGAGTTCGCCGGAGAGGAACTGACGCTCGAACTCCTTGTTCTCCCCGACGTACGACGATGTCATCCTGCGGATCCGACCGGCCGCGAGCAGGATCCCCAGTCCCCAATCGTCCACGCCGCAGTTGTTGCTCACGATGCGGAGGTCGGTCGTCCCCTGCGCGAGCAGCGCCTCGATCAGGGCGATCGGGTTTCCGGAGAGCCCGAATCCCCCGACCGCGAGAGACGCGCCGTCCGAGATGTCGGCGACGGCTTCGGTCGCCGATGCCCACTGCTTGTCGATCACGTGCTCTCCTTCGAACGGTGCTCTCTCCAGCATCCGCCCTGGATGCGGGAGAGCGAAGCATGCGCTTGCGATGTGGACACTCATCCGCGTAGCGTCCACATCATGGAATCCACTCGCCCGTCGGTGCCCGGCGCTCAGGCGATCGCCCGGGCGGCGGCGCTCCTTCGCCTCGTGACCGCCAGCGGCGCGGACGGCGCGGCCCTGCACGACCTCGCCCGTTCGGCCGATCTGTCGCGCTCCACCGCCCATCGACTCCTGTCAGCGCTCCGCGCCGAAGGGCTGGTCGACAGGGACGCCGACACCGCGCGCTGGATGCCGGGACCGGAGCTCTTCCTCATGGGGTCAGTGGCGGCGGCGCGATATGACGTCACGGCGCTCGCGCGCGACATCGTCCGCTCCCTCGCGGTCAAGACGGAGGAGAGCGCCTTCCTCTCTGTGCGTCGAGCCGACGAGACGGTCTGCCTCCTCCGCGAGGAGGGCGCCTTCCCGATCCGCTCCTTCGTGCTCAGCGAGGGCGTCCGGTTCCCGCTGGGAGTGGCGAGTGCCGGCCTCGCGATCCTCGCCTTCCTCCCTGACCACGATGTGGACGCCTATCTCTCGCGGCATCCCGAGCTGGAGTCCACGTGGGGCCGGACGCATGCGAGCGGCCCGCTGCGAGAACGGCTCGCCGAGACGAAGGAGCGCGGGTACGCCGTGAATCCAGGACTGATCGTCGAAGGAAGCTGGGGGTTGGGCGCCGCCGTCTTCGATCGGTCGGGGCGTCCGGAATGGGCGCTGAGCCTCACAGGAGTCGGCTTCCGCTTCGGCCCCGACCGCATCGCCGACCTCGGTCGGATCCTGCTCGCACATGCGCACCAGCTGTCCGCCCGGATAGCGAACGCTCGCCGCTGAGTCCAGGTACATACCATCAGATATATACTGGATGGTATGAACAGATCGGACGTCATCCCCTCCCTCGTGCTCTCGGGGTACGCACTCGGCCGCATCGCCGCACAGGACGCCGGCAACGACGCTCCTGCCGCCCAGTGGCGCGTGCTCAGCCTGCTCGAGCAATCGGGCCCCAGACGCGTCGGCGAACTCGCCGCAGCAGCACGGACCACCCAGCCGGGGATGACGCGTCTGATCGGCGTACTGGAGCGCGACGGCCTCGTCCTCCGCTCTCCGGTCCCAGAGGACTCGCGGGCGATCGCGGTCGACATCACCGATGAGGGTGCCGGCGCGCTGAGCGCATGGCGCCGTGAGTTCCGGGACACCCTCGCTCCCCGATTCGCCGATCTCGGCGACGACGACTGGAGCATCCTCACCCGCGCGGCAGAGATCCTCGCCGCGCGCATCACCCCCGACTCGACAGGAGCATCAGAGTGAACACCCCCGCCCCCTCCGTGTGGAGGCAGCCAGCCCAGGTCTGGGCCGTCGCCTTCGCGTGCGTCGTCGCATTCATGGGCATCGGACTGGTCGACCCGATTCTCCCCGCGATCGCCGATTCGCTGCAGGCGAGTCCGTTCGAGACCGAGCTGCTCTTCACGAGCTACCTCGCGGTGACGGGGCTCGCGATGCTGGTCACCAGCTGGATCTCGAGCCGCATCGGCGCGAAGAAGACCCTCCTCATCGGTCTCGCTCTCATCGTCGTCTTCGCACTGCTGTGCGCACTCAGCGGCAGCGTCGACGCCGTGATCGGCTTCCGCGCCGGGTGGGGCCTCGGCAATGCGCTGTTCATCTCCACCGCGTTGGCGACGATCGTCGGCGCGGCGTCCGGCGGCAGCGCCGCGGCGATCATCCTGTACGAGGCAGCCCTCGGCCTCGGCATCGCGATCGGTCCGCTGCTCGGCGGGCTGCTGGGCGAGCAGAGCTGGCGCGCACCGTTCTTCGGCGTCGTGGTGCTCATGGCGATCGCCTTCCTCGCCGTCCTCTTGCTCCTGCGGGGGCCGGAGGAGAAGCGCACGCCTGTCCCGTTCTCGGCGCCGTTCACCGCGCTCCGTCGTCCCGCGCTCGCAGTGCTCGCCGTGGCCGCGTTCTTCTACAACATCGGCTTCTTCATCCTGCTTGCATTCTCGCCGTTCCCGCTCGGCTTCGGAGCGATGGGCATCGGGTTCACGTTCTTCGGCTGGGGCCTGGCACTGGCGATCACGAGCGTGTGGGTCGCTCCCCTGCTCATGCGTCGGATGTCGCGCACGAGGGTCATCCTCACCGTTCTCCCGCTCCTCGCGGTCGACCTCATCGTCGCCGGACTCCTCGTCGATTCCGCCGCGGCACTCGTCGTCTGCATCGTCGTCGGCGGACTGCTGCTCGGCATCATGAACACCGTGCTCACCGAGGCCGTGATGGAGGCCACCGACCTCCCGCGCTCGGTCGCCTCCTCCGCGTACTCCTCGGTCCGGTTCCTCGGCGGAGCGATCGCCCCGCCGCTGGCGGCCGCCCTGTGGCACGCCTTCTCCGCCACGGTTCCGTATCTGGTCGCGGCGATCGCCGTGCTCGTGGCGGCACTGACGGTGTTCCTCGGTCGCCGGGTGCTCTCGCACATCGACGACGAGCCCGATGACGCCGCCGTCGAGGACGCCGAGGCGATCCTGATGGGTGACGCCGCCTGACGGTGACGCCGCGTGATCGCCCGGCCTGCTGCGTTCGGTAGCGTGGAGGCTATGGACGCCCTCCCCGAACGCAGCAGGCCGGTGCAGCGGGACCTGGACGCGGCCGGCGTCGAGACCTCGATCCGGGTCCTCCCGGACTCCGCACGCACAGCGCAGGAAGCCGCCTCGGCGATCGGATGCGAGGTCGCGGCGATCGCGAACAGCCTCGTGTTCGTGGCCGACGGATCCCCTGTCCTGGTCATGACGAGCGGTGGCCATCGCGCCGACGTCGAGGTGCTGGCGCGCGAGATCGGCGCGAACGCCGTCTCGATGGCTCCCGCGTCCGTCGTCCGGGAAGCCACCGGCCAGGCCATCGGCGGCGTGGCGCCTGTGGGGCATCCTGCACCGTTGCGCACCTACCTCGACGAGTCGCTCGCGGCCCACGAGGAGATCTGGGCCGCCGCAGGGCATCCCCATACCGTGGTGCCGCTGACGTTCGAGGCGCTGCAGCGGCTGACCCGCGGAACCGTGATCCAGGTCGCCTGAGGACTCTACTTCACGGTCACCGTGATCTCGGCGCTCTCCTGGTCGGCCGCGTCTTCGGGTACAGCCCCACGGAAGCGGTACTCGAAGCGGATGACCGTCGTGCCGTCGCCCTCCGGCGCGAATCGGTAGGAGACCTCACTCGGGGCTCCGGTCTCGCCGTCGTCGCCGAGGTAGCGCGAGCGCTGCTCGCCCGGCTCGAGGACCGACGGGTCCGGCTCGTTCGTGATCACCCACTCCTCGCCGACCGTCGCGTTGACCTCGCCGAAGTCGACGACGAGGCTCTCGCCGGGCGCGAGCGTCACGGACGAGGTCGTGTGCTCGACGACCTTCTCGCTCGCCCCGGAGCAGCCGGTCAGTCCCAGTGCGAACAGCGCGGCGATCGCCCCCGCTGCGCACGCTCTCTGCAGTACTCGCATCACCACATCCCCCAAGCGTTTGCATCAAACTAGCGCACCGCGGGCTGCATGCGCGGCAACGCCGCGGACATGAAAAAGCCCCGATGACTGGCGAGAGTCATCGAGGCTGATCCGTGCACCCCCTCGGACTTGAACCGAGAACCCACTGATTAAGAGTCAGTTGCTCTGCCGATTGAGCTAGAGGTGCGTGGCCCGGGGAATCCCCCGGCCGAGGAATTACATTACCAGCCGATGGCCGCGGTGCGAAATCGAGCCGGGCTGGAGGCGACCGCCGCGCGTGTCGCCCCATGTCAAGCCCTCGCAGGGTCCGACGCGGGGGCGGTTATCCTGAGGGGGTGACCGCCTCCCCCCGCGCCGATCAGTTCTCGCTCGACCTCGAACTCGCCCTGCGACTCGCGGACGCGGCTGACGCGCAGTCCCTCCCCCGCTTCGACAGTCCCGACCTCGAGGTCTCGACCAAGGCGGACAGTTCGCACGTCACTGACGCGGACCTCGCGACGGAACGTGCGATCCGCGAGATCCTGACCGCCGAGCGTCCCGACGACGGCATCTTCGGCGAGGAGTTCGGCGCCGAGGGCAGCACGCATCGGCAGTGGATCATCGACCCGATCGACGGGACAGCGAACTTCCTGCGCGGAGTGCCGCTCTGGGGCACCATGATCGCGCTCGCCGTCGACGGCGTCCCCCAGGTGGGCGTGGTCAGCATGCCGGCGCTCGGACGCCGGTGGTGGGCGTCTGCGGGGGCCGGCGCGTGGACGGCGACGGATGCCGAGCCCCGCCGCATCCGCGCATCCTCCGTCGCGACTCTCGATGAGGCGAGCGTGAGCTTCCAGAGCATCACCCAGTGGGCGGAGTCGGGCCACCTCGAGCAGCTCCTGACCCTCGCGGATCGGGTCTGGCGCGACCGCGCGTACGGCGACATCTACGCCTACATGCTCCTCGCCGAGGGGCGCCTGGAGATGGTGGCGGAGTTCGGCGTCAAGGAGTACGACGTCGCCGCAGCCGTGCCGATCGTCCGCGAGGCGGGTGGGCGCATGACCGGTTTCGACGGAGCGGAGACGATCTCCGACCTCTCGACACTGGCCAGCAACGGTGTGCTCCACGACGCCTTCCTCGAACTGCTGCACGACTGATCCCCGACGAAGGCCCGCGACGATGAACCGCTTCACCTCTGCCGCTCTCGGCGCTCTGCTGCTCGCCGTCGCCCTCACGTCGTGCTCCGGCGCGCCGGAGACTGCCGCGTCCCCCACGCCTCAGGCTCCGAAGCCCTCGCCGACCGCCTCGGCGGAGCCGGCGTCTACGCCCACGCCGACCGCCGCTGCTGAGCCCGCCTGCGACACGATCGTGTCGGCCGGCACGGTCCAGGTCCTCACGGACCAGGGATGGACCTTCGAGGAGAAGGAGTTCGTGGTCGGCGGCGTGACCCTCGATCAGGGCCTGCTGTGCTTCTGGGCCGACTACACCGTCGCCTCCGACCACGGCCAGCTGTACGGCTGGTCCGAGATCAGTGCCGAGGATGCGGCGACCGCGCAGGCTGCCCTGCTGAAGGAGGGCTGGACGCGCGAGGACGGCGCGGACGGCGTGTACATCACCGAGAACCCGCAGTTCGCGATGGGCGTCGATGAGGACGGCTACGGCATGACGTATTTGTTCGGCGACGGCTGGGTGAAGTTCGCCGACACCAGGCAGGGCCTGATCCTCATCGAGTGGGCCGGCTGATCGCCCCCTCCGCCGGCGTCACTCGACCGGCGCGTCGATGACCTCGTCGACGAGCATGATCCCGCCGGTGGAGTTCACCGACTGCATGAGGTCTTCGATCCACCGCGAGTTGAGCTGAGGCTGCTCGGGCTCGTCGAAGCTGAAGCGCAGCGGGATGGACGGGTGGATCCAGATCGTCGACCGACCGCCGGGTTCTCCCTCGGTGTGCTGCCACGACAGGGTGAAGCTCTCCTGCCGACGGAGTTTGGTCGCGATGACGATCTTCAGGTGCGCGAGGGCGCGATCCTCGATGTGGATCGGCACATCAGACGCGCCATAGAACAGCGTTGCCATGCGCCCAGAATACTGGTCTGCGGTCGGGCGTCCAGAACGGCGACGCCTCGTGTCGCGGTGTATCGTCGCTCGCATGAGCGATCCCCTCACGGACATCGCGGCTGATCTCTACACCGGCTCGCTGGACGACTTCGTGAGCGCCCGGAACGAGCGCGCCGCAGCGGCGGACGACCGCGAACTCGCCACCCGGATCCGGGCGCTGCGCAAGCCCTCGGTCGCGGCCTGGGTCGTCAACGTCTTCGCCCGGGAACGAGCCGCTCAACTGGGCGAGGCGCTGCAGCTGGCGCAGGAGCTGCGCGAGGCGCAGGACGATCTGGACGCCCGGGCTCTGTCGCAGTTGGGCCGTGACCGACGAGCCCTCACCCGACGGCTCGCAGCGACCGCCGTGGAGCTGGCCGAGGCGCGGGGCGAGCGCGTCACGGCCTCGACCCAGGACGCCGTGCAGCAGACGATCACCGCCGCATTCTTCGACCCGGATGCCGCGGCGGCCGTCGCCTCGGGGCGGCTCATCCGCGAGCTCGAGCCGTCCGGCACCTTCGCCGACATCGTCGACACCCTGGTGGGCGGTGGCGCCCCCGCTCCGCCCGACCTTCCCGACGCGCCCGTCGACGAGGTGACGGCTCGCCGGGAGCGCCGGCAGCGGGAGCGCGCGCTGAGGGATGCCGAACAGGTCCTGCACCGTGCCGAGCGCGAGGCCGCCGCCACGGACCGCGCTCTCCGGGATGCCTCGCTGAAGGTCGACGAGCTCGCCCGGCGAGAGCGCGAACTCGAGAAGGAGCTGGAGTCCGTCCGTCGGGACGCCGACCGCGCACGGGCCGACGCCGCGGAGGCAGGCGGACGGCAGGCGGAGCTCGCCCAGCGCGTGGCGGACGCCGAGGACGCTGTGCAGGAGGCACAGCGCGCGCTCGAAGGCGATCAGCGCAGCTGACCCGCCCGAATCTCGAGGTGCCCGGACACGGAAGAACCCCGGGGCCGGTGCATGCGCACGACCTCGGGGTTCTCACTCCTGTGACAGCGACCTGGTGGAGCTGGGGGGAATCGAACCCCCGTCCAACGCTGAGTCTCCACGCCTTCTCCGGGCGCAGTCTGTGAAGACGTTCTGCTCGGCTCCGACCTTTGTCACAGACACCTAAGTCGACGAGCCCAGCCTGGGAAGAGTCCCACGTGACGTCCAGACGCCGTCACGCAGCAAGATTCCTAGATGACGCCAGGATCCGTATCGGAATCACATACGGCCTGACGGACTATCGGGCTCGCTTATGCAGCGAGGGCGAAGTCGTTGCGCTTGGTTTCGGCAACTATTTTTTTGCAGAGAGCGTTTACGAGATAACTCTGCATCCTCGGCCCGCTTCTCGTGGATTCACAGGCGCTGTCGAAACCGATCAGCCCCGTGGTCCTTCTCTCGAAGGAGCCGCTGTCACACTGTGGAGTTTTCAACCCGGGAACCGGAGTCCCCGAGCCTCATAGACTACAACGTCCCGGGCTCGGATGCCATTCCCCGACTCCCCCGGTGCTCGCGTAGAGTCGCCCCATGAGCGATGTCACCGTCACCGTCCGCGGCGAGCACGAAGCGCGTCTAGCCCCCGAACGCGCCACCATCCGCGTCAGCGTGCGAGCCGAGGGCCCCGAGCGTGCGGCCGTCGTCGATCGCGTCATGCGACTCGCCGAGCCCGTGCGCGAGAGCATCACCGCGCGCCAGGAGGGCGGCTCGGTCGTGGACTGGAGCAGCAAGCGACTGTCGGTGCGCGCCGACCGCCCCTGGAACAACGAGGGAAAGCGGCTGGCGCCCGTGTACTACGCGAGCATCGATCTGACCGCGACTTTCGCCGAGGCATCCGAGCTCTCGATCTGGGTGTCCGATGTCTCCCCCTGGGACGGCGTCGAGCTCGGCTGGGTCGACTGGCACCTGACGCCGGAGACCACGGCGCGCGTGGAGCGCGAGGTGGCAGCCGAGGCGGTCAGGGTCGCCGTCGCACGAGCCCAGGCATACGCGACGGCACTGGGACTCGGCGATGTCGTCCCCCTCGAGATCGCCGATGTCGGGCTCATCGCGCCCACGCCCACGCAGCCCATGGCCGGTATGGCGAAGGCACGAGGCGCCGCACTCATGTCGGCCGACGCCGGCGGCGGCTCGATGGAGTACGAACCCGACGAGATCGTGATCTCCGCGACGGTCGAGGCGCGATTCCTCGCACGCTGACCATCGCTCGGGCTCGGGCTCTCGCTCAGACTCCCGCGGCGAACGGGGCGAGGTCGGCAGCGAGACGCTCGGACACTCTCGCATGCACGACGGTGCCCTCCTCGCTGTGATCCACCGACAACAGCATCCCGGTCTCATGGATCGCCGCTACCAGGTCTCCACGGTCGTACGGCACCACCGCGTGCACTTCGATCGCCGGCTTCGGGAGAGCCTCTTCGATCGCCGCACGCAGCTCCTCGATGCCCTCCCCCGATCGTGACGACACGAAATGCGCCTTGGGCTCGAGGCCCTGCAGCACGAGACGCTCGCCGTCGTCGATGAGGTCGGCCTTGTTGAAGACCACGAGCTCGGGCATGTCACGCACGCCGACATCGCCCATCACATCGCGGACCGTCTGGAGCTGACCGGCCGGATCCGGGTGCGACCCGTCCACGACGTGCAGCACGACGTCGGCATCGCCGACCTCTTCGAGCGTCGAACGGAACGCCTCCACCAGCTGATGAGGCAGGTTGCGGACGAAGCCGACGGTGTCGGTCAGTGTGTACACGCGGCCGTCCGAGGTCTCCGAGCGGCGCACCGTCGCGTCCAGGGTCGCGAACAGGGCGTTCTCGACGAGGACCCCGGCGCTCGTGAGCGCATTCAGGAGGCTCGACTTTCCCGCGTTCGTGTAGCCGGCGATGGCCACGGACGGGATCGTGTTGCGCTTGCGCTCAGCCCGCTTCGCTTCGCGAGCAGGGCCGAAGTCCCGGATCTGCCGACGCAGCAGCGCCATCTTGGTGCGGATGCGGCGCCTGTCGAGCTCGATCTTCGTCTCACCCGGACCACGCGACCCCATACCGGCACCGCCCGCGCCGACCTGGCCACCCGCCTGGCGGCTCATCGAGTCACCCCACCCGCGCAGACGCGGCAGCAGGTACTCGAGCTGCGCGAGCTCGACCTGCGCCTTGCCCTCGCGGCTCTTCGCGTGCTGGCTGAAGATGTCGAGGATCACGGTGGTGCGGTCGATCACCTTGACCTTGACCACGTCTTCGAGGGCGCGTCGCTGGCTGGGGGCCAGCTCAGTGTCGGCGATGACGGTGTCAGCACCGGTCGCGGCGACGATGTCCTTGAGCTCCTGAGCCTTGCCGCGTCCGATGTAGGTCGCGGCGTCGGGATGCGGCCGTCGCTGGAGCACGCCGTCGAGCACCACTGCTCCGGCCGTCTCCGCCAGGGCCGCCAGCTCACGGAGGGAGTTCTCGGCATCCTCCTGAGCGCCCTGCGGATACACGCCGACGAGCACCACGTTCTCGAGGCGCAGTTGGCGGTACTCGACCTCGGTGACGTCTTCGAGCTCCGTGGAGAGGCCACCGACTCGCCGCAGCGCGTGGCGGTCCTCGAGGTCCCACTGGTCGCCGTCCGAGGACGCGTGGGACGCGGTCGCGTCGTCCTGCAGCGCCTGTGCGGCGCCGAAGACACGAGCCTCCGTCCGCTTCTCGGCATTCGCGAGCACGCGATCGACTGCTTCGTCACCGGTGGAGGGTGTGCTGGTCTCCGTCATCCGTCCCTTATCTCTGGGTTTTGTTGCGAGCCTTAACCTTAGCCCGCGCTGTCCGCTACGCTCACGGTATGGGGTCCGACCATTACTTCACCGCGGCCCCGGCAAGCCCCGAGAACCTGCGTACGATCCGTGTGACGCTCGCAGGCCGTGAGCTGGACGTCACAACCGCTGGTGGCGTCTTCAGCCCGGATCGGCTGGATGCCGGTACTGCCGTCCTTCTCGCAAACATGCCTCCCGTCCCGCCGGGAGGTCACCTTCTCGACCTCGGAAGCGGGTGGGGACCGATCACGCTCTCGATGGCACTCGCCGCTCCGCACGCCACCGTGTGGGCGGTCGATGTGAACGAGCGAGCCCTGGATCTCGTGCGTCGGAACGCAGCGGCTCATGGTCTCACCAATGTCAACGCGTCATTGCCGCAGGATGTTCCCGCCGACGTCACGTTCCGCTCGATACGGTCGAACCCGCCGATCCGGGTCGGCAAGAACGAACTGCACGGACTGCTGGAGAAGTGGATCCCGCGCCTCGACGAGCGCAGCGATGCCTGGCTGGTCGTGCAGCGCAATCTCGGTGCCGACTCGCTGCAGCGCTGGATCGGGGCGACGTTCCAGCCGGGATTCAGCGTGTACCGCACAGCGACGGCCAAGGGCTACCGCGTGCTGAAGGTGCGCAAGCACGGCACTCCCCCGACCGAGCCGATCTCCGTCGTCTGACTCGGCCCGTCGCGCCGTCCTTCCGAGGATCAGATCAGGTCGATCTCGCCGCTGAAGACGAGCTGCGCCGGGCCGGACAGCGCGACGTGCTCACCGTCCTCCGCCGGGAACATCCGGACCCCCAGCGTGCCGCCGGGAACCTCCACGCGCCAGTGGTTCGGCGCTTTGTCGCCGGCCCAGTACCGCACAGCCAGGGCCGTTGCTGCGACCCCGGTGCCGCAGCTCAGGGTCTCGCCCACACCGCGCTCCGACACGCGCATGGTGACGTGGCCGATGCCATCACGCACGAGCGGCTCACCGGGGACGACGAACTCGACGTTCGCCCCCGCCGGCAGCTCGGGATCGAGCAGCGGCGACCGGTGCAGCTCGAGCGAGGAGAGTTCTGCGTCGGACGCGAGAGCGACCACGACATGCGGATTCCCGACGTCGATGCCGAGACCCGGCCGAGCGACCGGCAGTCCGTCGGCCGTGACGAGCGGATCGTCGCCGGACAGCTTCCAGAGGCCCAGGTCGACCTGATACCCGGTCTCACTGCGGGTCACGTCGCGCACGCCCGCTCGCGTTCCGATCGGGAGCGTGGAGCCGGGCTCGATCGTCGCGAGTCCCGAGCGCACCAGAAAGTGCGCGAAGACACGGATGCCGTTGCCGCACATCTCGGCGATCGAGCCGTCGGCGTTGCGATAGTCCATGAACCATTCCGCTGCGGGCTCCTCGGCCAGCGCTGCGGCGCCATCGGGAATGGCCACCGAGCGGACGACCCTCAGAATGCCGTCTGCGCCGATGCCGAAGTGCCGATCGCACAACACGGCGACCTGCTCCGAGGTCAATTCGAGAGCGCCGTCCGGATCGGCGATGATGACGAAGTCGTTGCCGGTGCCGTGCCCTTTGGTGAATGCGACCATTCGTCCAGTCTAGGAGCCCGGCACCACTCGACGTGTCGAGTGGCCACCCTCGACGCGTCGAGCGCTCAGCCCCGCAGCACGCGATAGCGCCCGCAGAGGAAGTTGCGGTTGCGCGCGACGTCGAGAAGCTCGAGGTCGAGCTGTCTCGGCAGCAGCGGAGCTCCCGACCCCAGCGTCACCGGCGCATACTGCACCCACACCTCGTCGAGGAGTCCCGCATCCGCGAACTGCCCCGCGAGGCCTCCTCCGCCGACGACCCACAGATCCTTGCCCCCTGCGGCAGTGACCATCTCGGCGTGCACGTCTGCGACGTCACCGCTCGTCAGGCGAACATCTGCTCCCTCCGGCACCGCCAGAGATCGATGGGTGAACACCCACGTCGGCTGCGTGTAGCCCCAGCGTCCGTCTTCGTGACGCATGACCCATTCGAACGTGGACGCGCCCATCGCGAGGGCGCCGATCGTCTGCTCGAACGCCGGATAGGCCATCGGGCCGTCCTGGTCGATGTCCTGCTTCAGGAGCCAGTCCAGCGAATGCTCCTCGGTCGCGATGAAACCGTCGAGACTGCTTGCGGTGTAGAAGTGCGTCGCCATGGGTTCATGGTGACACCGACCACCGACATCTGCGAGGCAGCCGCAGTGAGACGGTCAGCCCCGCAGGAGCGCTTCGGCGTCCACGGGCGGTTCGAGCCACCTGATCTCGGGGTAGCGCTTGAACCAGGAGGCCTGACGACGCGCATAGCGACGGGTGAGCGCCTGAGTCTCCGCGATCGCCTCCGACTCGCTCAGACGACCGTCCAGCTGACCGAGTGCCTGTGCGTACCCGATGGCGCGCGGAGCAGTCGTGCCGGCTTCGAGTCCCTGCTCGCGCAGCATCCGCACCTCATCCACCAGGCCGGACTCCCACATCCGGTCGACGCGCGCGTCGAGCCGTTCGACGAGGGCGGAGCGGTCCACGTGCAGGCCGATCACCCTGGTGTCGGCGTGCCACAGCGTCGGCTTCTCCGGGAGCGCCGCGCCGTGGGTCGTGCCGCCCTGTTCGATGACCTCCAGCGCGCGGACGATGCGCCTGTCGTTGCGGGGGTCGACGCGGCGCGCCGTCTCGGGGTCGAGCGCGCGCAGACGCTCGAGCAGCGCGGCCGCTCCGTGGGCCTCGAGTTCGCTCTCGAGTCGCCTGCGGACCGTCGGATCACGCGGCGGGAACCGGAAGTCGTAGATCACGCTGGACACGTATAGACCGGAGCCGCCGACCAGGATCGCGTCGCCTCCACGGCTCCAGATGTCGAAGACGGCCTGACGCGCTCGCGGCTGATACCAGGCCACGGCGGCGTCGTCCCGAACCTCCCTCACGTCGAACAGGTGGTGTGGGATGCTACGGCGCTCGTCGACCGGCAGCTTGGCCGTGCCGATGTCCATCCCGCGGTAGAGCTGCATCGCATCCGCGTTGACGATCTCCGCGGCGTTGCCCTCCCGTCGGAGAGCATCGGCGAGATCGAGCGCGAGGTCGCTCTTGCCGGTTCCCGTCGCGCCGACGATCGCCCAGAGGCGCTGCCCCTCGGACGTACTCGCGCTCGGGGTGGTCACACGCCGATGCGCAGCGTCGGAAGCCCGAGGGAGACGGCGCGGGGCGCGCCGTCGGCAGCCGGGGCTGGCACAGCGCACGAGTCCGCCTGCGCACGATCCCAGGCGTCTCCGCCACGAGTGCGTCGGATTCGCAACGGAGCCCCTGAGGGGTCGTCGGCGAGCAGGTGGAAGGGAGCCGCGTGGGTGACGGTCACCGTGACGACGTCTCCAGGGCGCGGCACCGCCGAACCGGGGGTGACCTCGAAGTGCACGAGGCGGTTGTCCTCGCCGCGGCCGGTGAGGCGGTGCGTCTCCGCATCCTTCTTGCCCTCACCCGTCGATACGAGCACCTCGACTTCGCGGCCGACCTGCTTCTGGTTCTCTTCGAGCGAGATCCGCTCCTGCAGGGCGAGAAGGCGGTTGTAGCGTTCCTGCACGACCGCCTTGGGCACCTGGTCTTCCATCGTCGCCGCCGGCGTGCCCTCGCGGATCGAGTACTGGAAGGTGAACGCGCTCGAGAAGCGCGCCTGCTCGACGACTCTCATCGTGTCTTCGAAGTCCTCGTCGGTCTCACCGGGGAAGCCGACGATGATGTCCGTGGTGATCGCCGCGTGCGGGATCCGCTCGCGAACCCGATCGAGGATCCCGAGGAAGCGTTCGCTGCGGTACGAGCGGCGCATCGCCTTGAGGATCCGGTCGCTCCCCGACTGCAGAGGCATGTGGAGCTGCGGCATGACGGCCGGCGTCTCGGCCATCGCATCGATGACGTCGTCGGTGAAGGCGGCAGGGTGCGGGCTCGTGAAGCGGATGCGCTCGAGTCCGTCGATCTCGCCCGCGGCACGGAGCAGCTTGCCGAACGCCTGCCGGTCGCCGAACTCGACGCCGTACGAGTTCACGTTCTGCCCGAGGAGCGTGACCTCGATCGCCCCGTCATCGACGAGCAGCCGGATCTCGTTCAGGATGTCGCCAGGACGACGGTCCTTCTCCTTGCCTCGCAGGCTCGGGACGATGCAGAAGGTGCAGGTGTTGTTGCAGCCGACCGAGATCGACACCCAGCCGCTGTGCGCGGAATCCCGCTTGGTCGGGAGCGTGGACGGGAAGACCTCGAGCGACTCGAGGATCTCCAACTCCGCGTCACCGTTGTGACGTGCCCGCTCGAGAAGCCCCGGGAGCGAGCCCATGTTGTGAGTCCCGAAGACGACGTCGACCCACGGTGCCTTGTCGAGAACGGCCTGCTTGTCCATCTGCGCCAGACAGCCGCCGACGGCGATCTGCATGCCGTCCTTTCGCCGCTTCACCGCAGCGAGCTGGCCCAGGGTTCCGTAAAGCTTCCCCGCCGCGTTGTCGCGCACGGCGCAGGTGTTGATGATCACGACATCGGGCTCGTCGCCGACGGCGGCGCGCACATACCCGGCGCTCTCGAGCGACCCCGACAGGCGCTCCGAATCGTGGACGTTCATCTGGCACCCGAAGGTGCGCACCTCGTACGAACGCTGCCGTCCGTCGAGGTCGAATGCTGCCGACGACGAGCTGATGATCGTCGGCTCACTGCGAGGGATAGTCATGATCTCCCTATTCTACGAGCGCTTCGATGCACCGTGAGCGAGGAACGACCGAGTGCCGACGCTCTGGACGCCCGGGGGAACAGTCAGTCGGACTCGACGAAACGGACGCCCGACGTCGGACGGCCGGACGTCACCTCGGACAGAGCCGCCTTCGCTGCCGTCATCGCGACGGAGCCGTTGTATCCCCGCCTGGCCAGCTGTCCCATCAGGCGACGCAACGCGGTGTCACCGTCGAGTCGCGCCATGCTGCGTGCCTTTGTCCGTGCGTACTCCAGCGCACGATCGGCGTCGTCGTCCGGGAGCTCATCGAGAGCGGCATCGATCACGTCGCGGGGAATGCCGCGCTGTGCGAGGGCCCTCGACAGAGCGACCCTTCCCTGGCCTTTGCGCTCGACACCGGAGGTCACCAGCTGCCCGGCCAGTATCGCGTCGTCGAGGTAGCCGCGCCGGCAGAAGTCGTCGATCACCTCGTCGATGACCGCCGGATCGAGCCTGCTCGACTCACGCTCGTACCCCCTGAGCACCAGACGCGCCTCGGAGAGAGACAGCGACCTCGACCTCAGCTTGCGAACGAGGAGCTCCTCCGCCCCTTCACGCAACTGCTGCGGATCGATGGGAGATGCGTCGCCGGCCGGCGAGCCACCGGCGCTCTGCGGCTGCAGAGCACGGAGGCGCGGCACTGTTCGCGCGCCACCGCGCGCCGGATGACGATCGCTCGGACCCTGTGTCTCCAGAGAGGCGATCGGGCGTGACCGCCCTGCCTTCTCTTGTGCGATGGTTCCGTCACGGCTGTCAGTCCACGTCGAACGCCAGGACGCCTCAGCACCGGCGGCAGTCGCAGCTGGATCGTCAGCCCCTCGGTCGAGCTCACCCTCCACGGGAGACGGACCTGCCGTTTTCCGCCCGAACAGCGGGATGACGGGGGCGATCTGTTCGGAATCGCCCCCGCCGTCACTCACTGTGCGCTCCTGCCACGAATGATCCCGGAGCGATCATGATCACGCGGGGCGACGCTCGGCGAGCTCGTCGGCCGGTGCGTCGACGGCTCCGCCGATGCCGAGCTTCTGCTTGATCTGCGACTCGATCGCCAGCGCGATGTCAGGGTTCTTCAGAAGGAACGTGCGAGCGTTCTCCTTACCCTGCCCGAGCTGGTCGCCGTCGTAGGTGTACCAGGAACCGGACTTCTTCACGATGCCGTGCTCGACGCCGAAGTCGATCAGGCTGCCCTCACGGGAGATGCCGACGCCGTAGAGGATGTCGAACTCCGCCTGCTTGAACGGCGGTGCCATCTTGTTCTTGACGACCTTGACCCTGGTGCGGTTACCGACGGCGTCGGTGCCGTCCTTGAGAGTCTCGATGCGGCGGATGTCCATCCGGACGGACGCGTAGAACTTCAGCGCCTTTCCACCTGCGGTCGTCTCGGGCGAGCCGAAGAAGACGCCGATCTTCTCGCGCAGCTGGTTGATGAAGATCATCGTGGTGTTCGTCTGGTTGAGTCCACCCGTCAGCTTTCGCAGAGCCTGCGACATCAGTCGAGCCTGCAGACCGACGTGGGAGTCTCCCATCTCGCCCTCGATCTCTGCGCGCGGCACGAGGGCGGCGACGGAGTCGATGACGATCAGGTCGATGGCGCCGGATCGGACCAGCATGTCGGCGATCTCGAGAGCCTGCTCACCGGTGTCCGGCTGCGACACGAGAAGCGCGTCGATGTCGACGCCCAGCTTGGCTGCGTAGTCGGGATCGAGCGCATGCTCGGCGTCGATGAAGGCGGCGATACCGCCGGCGCGCTGAGCGTTCGCGATCGCGTGCAGCGTCAGCGTCGTCTTACCCGAGGACTCAGGTCCGTAGATCTCGACGATTCTTCCACGCGGGAGGCCTCCGACGCCGAGCGCGACGTCGAGGGCGATGGAGCCCGTCGGGATGACGGCCACAGGGGCGCGCTCATCACTGCCCAGTCGCATGACCGAGCCCTTTCCGAACTGGCGATCGATCTGGGCGAGGGCGGTCTCGAGGGACTTCTCGCGGTCAGCGGGTGATGGCATGACGTGCTCCTAATGCTCGCGTGGTGCCGCCTGTAGGCTGTCGCGGTCCTCCCGGCTGGGCGGAACTCTCCGACAAGGCGTATGGCTCTTGGCTTGCTTTCACCGTACGAGGCACCTCCGACATTGCGTCGCCAGCACCACGAAACGGGGAGAACGAACCCTCCGAACCACTTGTGCAGAACACTACGCCGGTTTCGAACAGATCTTCGACGACACGCCGACCACAGCGTGTCGGGGATCCGAAGACGATGGACGCAGAGGCGCGTCAGCGGCGGCGCGGCTCCAGACGACCTGCACCATGGCGGCGCTCGATCGGCACGTCGGTCTCGACGCAGAGCGCGAGCCAGATGTCACGAGGAGGCACGCCGGCATCCAGCGCCTCATCTGCTGTGCGCCCCCCGAGCTGCGTCAGGACGAGGTCGCTGACGAGCGAAGAAGCACGTCCGCCGAACTCATCGTCGACGGCACGGAGGAACTCACTGCGACGCATGATCGATCAGGCCGAGCAGACGCTCAGTGGAGCGAGAGCTCGGGTTCGATCGAGGCGACGAGATCGTCGGGAACGACATCAGGGAACACCTGGATGCCTTCGAGGACCGAGATGCGGTCTCCGACCTCGCGCATGATGGTCGAGATCGGGACGTCGAGTGCGTCGGCGACCGATGCGAGAATCTCGCTCGATGCCTCCTTCTGGCCCCGTTCCACCTCACTGAGGTAGCCGAGAGCGACAGACGCCTTGCTTGCAACCTGCCGGAGCGTACGCCCCTTCTGCAGGCGGAAGTCCCTCAGCACATCGCCGATTTCCTGTCGTACAAGAATCATCGGAACCTCCTCCCAGATCGCCTTCTCGAGGTCTCCCTCGATGAGACCGCCAGTCTAGTCTTACCGACCTTCACAAAATCTACCTTCGCACGCTGTGCAATCGGTGTGAGCACATCGGAGATAACGGATCATGCGCGTCGTCTATTCCCGAGCGAGTCTGCTCAGCAGCGCGAGCGCCGCATCCACCGCCTGCGAGCGGACGGCGGCTCGATCGCCTGCGAAGACGAAGGCCTCGGTCCGGGACGCGATCGGCGTCACGACTGCGATGTGCACCGTGCCGACAGGCTGGCCGTCCGGCGAGTCCGGCCCCGCGATCCCGGTGGTCGAGACGCCGACGTCGGCATCCCGTCCGTCGACCCGCACCGCCCGGCGGACTCCGACGGCCATCTGGCGTGCCACCTCGGCTCGGACAGGGCCCTGCGTCGACAGCAGGTGCTCGTCGACTCCGAGCAGAGTGTGCTTCACCGGCGTCGCGTATGCGACGACGGCCCCGAGCAGCACCGACGACGCACCCGGGACGGAGACCAGCTCCGCGGCGACGGCGCCGCCCGTGAGCGACTCCGCCACGCCCAGGGTCCAGCCCCGTGCATCGAGCGCGGACAGCGCGTCGGCCGCCGTCGTCACCGTGCGTGCCTTGCGCCTCTGACCTGGGCGACGATGTAGTCGATCCCGCTCGCGACGGTGAGGATGAGCACCACGATCATCAGGACGACGGTCACGAGGACCCATGCCTCCACCCCGATGAGCACGTACAGCGGAAGCAGCGCCCACGACAGGGCGACGCCCTGGACCGCAGTCTTGATCTTGCCCATCCATGCGGCAGCGACCACGTGCTCTTTCGCCACCATCAGGCGGTGCACCGTGATGCCCCACTCCCGGATCAGGATCACGACGACGATCCACCACTGCAGCTCGCCGAGCACCGCGAGACCGATGAAGCCCGCACCCGTGAGCAGCTTGTCGGCGATCGGATCCCAGAGCTTGCCGAAGTCGCTGACGATGTCGTAGCGCCGGGCGAGGTACCCGTCGACCCAGTCCGTGGAGATCGCGACGATGAAGAGGATCGCTGCGATCCAGCGCACCGCGATGTCCGCCAGACCAAAGGTGCCGCCGAGCAGGAGCAGGACGAAGAAGACGACCGCCAGCGGGATGCGGGCGATGGTGATCGCGTTCGGAAGCTGCCGTGGAATAGCCATCACTCGCGCCCCGTCAGTCCCCAGGCGTCTTCATCGCCCTCCGATTCCGATTCGACCACGGGAAGGCCCTGATACTGGGCCTCGACCGGGTCGTGGGGAGCGCCTGAGGCCATCGCCGAGGACGCGGCGGGTGCCGAGGACGGCGCTGCGGGCACATCCTCGCCGCGCAGCTTCGCCATGACCTGCGGGAGCTGCTCGGCCGTCGCGAGCACGTCTCTCGCCTTGGATCCCTCGGAGGGACCGACGATCTCGCGCGACTCCAGCAGGTCCATCAGGCGTCCTGCCTTCGCAAAGCCGACGCGCAGCTTGCGCTGGAGCATCGAGGTCGAGCCGAATTGCGACGAGACGATCAGCTCGGCGGCCGCCAGCAGCAGCTCGAGATCGTCTCCGATGTCCTCGTCGACCTCCTTCTTCTTCGTCGGCTCCAGGGCTTCCTGCACGTCGGCACGGTAGTCGGGACGGGCCTGACGGGTGACGTGCTTGACGACGGCGTCGATCTCCTTCTCGTCCACCCAGGCACCCTGAAGGCGGAAGGGCTTCGAGGAGCCCATCGGCGAGAAGAGCGCGTCACCCTGACCGATCAGCTTGTCCGCGCCCGGGCTGTCGAGGATGACCCGGCTGTCCGTGACGCTGGTCACCGCGAACGCCAGGCGGGACGGGACGTTCGCCTTGATCAGACCCGTCACCACGTCGACGCTCGGACGCTGCGTGGCGAGCACGAGGTGGATCCCCGACGCTCGGGCCAGCTGCGTGATGCGGACGATCGAGTCCTCGACGTCACGCGGTGCGACCATCATCAGGTCGGCGAGCTCGTCGACCACCACGAGAAGGTACGGATAGGGCTTGAGGACACGCTCGCTGCCCACGGGCAGATCGATCTCATTGGCCCTGACCGCTCTGTTGAAGTCATCGATGTGACGGAAGCCGAACGACGCGAGGTCGTCGTACCGCATGTCCATCTCCTTCACGACCCACTGCAGCGCCTCGGCGGCCTTCTTCGGGTTCGTGATGATGGGGGTGATCAGGTGCGGCACACCCGCGTAGCTCGTCAGCTCGACACGCTTCGGGTCGATCAGCACCATCCGCACGTCGGAGGGACGCGCGCGCATCAGCAGGCTCGTGATCATCGAGTTCACGAAGCTCGACTTACCCGACCCGGTGGAGCCGGCGACGAGCAGGTGAGGCATCTTCGCAAGGTTCGCGATGACGATGTTGCCGCCGACGTCCTTGCCGACACCGATGGTCATGGGGTGCGTGCTCTTGTGCGCCGCGGGTGAGCGCAGCACGTCGCCGAGGGCGACCATCTCCTTGTCGGCGTTGGGGATCTCGATGCCGATCGCGCTCTTGCCGGGGATCGGCGAGAGGATGCGGACATCATTGGATGCGACGGCATAGGCGAAGTTGTTGCTGAGCTGCAGGATCTTCTCGACCTTGACCCCGTGCCCGACCTCGACCTCGTACTGAGTCACCGTCGGACCCCGCGAGAAGCCGGTGACCTTGGCGTCCACCTTGAACTGCGTCAGGACGCTGGTGATCTGCTCGATCACCTTGTCGGTGGCCTCGGACCTCGCGACCGGAGGCGGCCCCTCGACCAGCAGCCCTGGCGAGGGCAGCACGTACGGAGCGACAGGGGCCTGCGGGCCCTTCTCCCCCGGGCCGGCGGTTCCGAAGCCGTCGAGCCCCGGCAGCTCCGGCATCTCTCCCGTGTCGGACTCGTCGTCGAGCAGCGCCGTGGACTGCTGCCCGGCCAGCGACTCCGTCACGGCGCGCACGTCGGAGAGCACCTCGGTCGCGGCGTCGTAGGGATCTTCCACCACGACCGCCTGGTCGTAGGCAGGGGTGGGCTCCGAGGTCGTCAGCAGGGCGGTGATGTCGTCGGAGCCGAGGGTCCCCTCGTCCGGGTCCTCCTCGCGTCCGGTCTTGTTGCGGCGCCACCAGGGCAGCACGTCGGGGTCGTCCGACTTGTCCGCCTCGTCGATCGCCGCGGCGTCCTTCGCCGGCTTCTCGACGCGTTCGGCGTCGAACATCCACGCGTACAGGTCGCCCAGACGCTGACCGATGCGGTTCGGCGGGGTCTTGGTGAGGATGAGGATGCTGAGGCCAGCGAGGAGTGCCAGCACGATGTAGGCGCCCACCGGCGTCAGATAGGACAGCGGCTCGCCGACCATCCAGCCGAACAGGCCGCCGGCGTCGCTCAACGCGAGCATCCCCTGCCGCGGTTGCGCGCGGACGAGGACCCCTGCGGAATCGACGTGACCGGCCGCGATGTGGCAGAACCCGGCGAGGGTGAGCACGAAGAGACCGAAGCCGATGCCGATGCGTCCGTTGTCATGGACCGATGAGGGGTGGCGGAACAGCCATCCGGCGAGCAGGAGCAGCAGTACCGGCATCACGAAGGCGACGCGTCCGACGAGCGCGCCGACGGAATAGGCGCTGATGTTGGTCGCCACCTCGTTGCCGATGAAGAACCACTCGTTCACGGCGCCCGCGACCGCGAGGAGGACCAGGAGGAACGGGAACCCGTCACGCCTGTCATCTTTCTCGAGCGTCTCGGGACCGAACGCGCGGAAGAGCCCACCGACCCCGTGCGCGAGGCCGCCCCATGCGCGAACGGCGACCGGCGGCTTGTCGAGCTCGTCGATGTACTTCTTCGGCGCAGCCTGAGCCTTCGGAGCTGCCTGCCTCTTGGGGCGAGGCGTGGCGCTCTCGGATGCGCGCGCTGACTTCGTGGAACTCCTGGCCATGTTCTCACGTTACGACGGGAGGGCGACATTGCCCGTAATGACGCGGCTTTCCGGCGTCTTCCGCACGAAGCGGGCTCACGCCAGGCGGTGCACCATGGTCTCCCGTGCGGCTCCCTGCTCGGACCCCACGAAGCCCTCCGACCGGTACAGCGCGCGGGCGAAATTGTCCTTCTCGACGCTCAGACTGAGTCGCGAGTGGCCGTGGGCGCGCGCGAGCGCCACCAGATCGCGCAGCAGGGCTCGCCCGACGCCGTGCGCCCGCCAGATCGGCTGGACGCCGATGATGAGCTCCGGCACCGCAGTGCCGACGAAGCCGAAGCCGGGGTCGTCCTGCGAGAGCATCCGGTACCACGCGGCGCCGATGGCCTGTCCCTCCTGATCGACGGCCACCACGCCCGCGTCCGCAGGACGCATCCAGCCGCTGATGTATCTGCGATGCTCGGGCGCGGTCAGGATCTCGTGGCGCGCCCGTGCTGCGCCCGAGCGCCAGTTCGCGGCCTCGACGACCATGTCGGCGAGGAAGCTCCCGTCCGCCTGCACGGCGGGTCGGATCGAGAAGGCATCCGGCATGGACAGAGACTACGACCAGCCGGTTACATCAGGATGACGGCGGACTGTGAATCCGTGCCGCCACCGGCGGCGACTACGCCTCGATGACGAGCGGCACGATCATCGGGCGACGACGCAGCTTCTGGTTCACCCAGCGCCCGATGGTGCGGCGGACGACCTGCGACAGCGAGTGCGTGTCGCGGACGCCGTTTCCGGACGCCTCCTTCAGCGCGGCGACGATCTTGGGGGCCACATCATCGAACACCGAGTCGTCCTCCGCGATCCCTCGGGCGTGGATCTCCGGGCCGGAGATGATCCGGCCGGTCGCGGCGTCCACGACGACGATGACCGAGACGAAACCCTCCTCCGCCAGAATGCGACGGTCCTTGAGGTCGGCATCCGTGATGGCGCCGACCGTGGAGCCGTCGACGTAGACGAAGCCCAGGTCGAGCTGACCGGCCACGCGCGCCTCGCCGTCCTTCAGGTCGATGACGGTGCCGTTGGAGGCGATGATCGTCCGCTCGGCGGCGATCCCGGTGTCCTGCGCGAGCTTGGCATTCGCGATCAGGTGACGGTACTCGCCGTGCACCGGCAGCACATTCTTGGGGCGGAGGATGTTGTAGCAGTAGATCAGCTCGCCCGCGGCGGCGTGCCCGGAGACGTGCACCTTCGCGTTCGCCTTGTGCACGACGTTCGCGCCGAGCTTGGTCAGACCGTCGATGACGCGGTAGACCGCGTTCTCGTTGCCGGGGATGAGGCTCGACGCGAGGATCACGGTGTCACCGGGGCCGGGCTCGATCGCGTGGTCGAGGTTCGCCATGCGGCTCAGCACCGCCATCGGCTCGCCCTGGGACCCGGTGGACATGTAGACGATCTTGTCGTCGGGAAGGTCGCGCGCCTTCTTGTAGTCGATCAGCAGTCCGCTCGGCACCTTGAGGTATCCGAGGTCCTCCGCGATGGTCATGTTGCGCAGCATGCTGCGGCCGAGGAGCGCGACCCGACGCCCGTGGGCGTGCGCGGCATCCAGAACCTGCTGCACGCGGTGCACGTGGCTGGAGAAGCTCGCGACGATCACCCGACGAGGGGCCTTGCCGATCACCTGGTCGAGCACGGGGCCGATCGACCGCTCGGTCGGGGTGAAACCGGGCACGTCGGCGTTGGTGGAGTCGACGAGGAACAGGTCGACGCCCTCCTCGCCCAGACGCGCGAAGGCGCGCAGGTCGGTGATGCGTCCGTCGAGCGGCAGCTGATCCATCTTGAAATCGCCGGTCGCCAGCACGAGGCCGGCCGGCGTGCGGATCGCCACGGCGAGAGCATCCGGGATCGAGTGGTTGACGGCGACGAACTCGAGGTCGAACGGTCCGACCTGCTCGCGCTGGCCCTCCTTCACGGTGAGCGTGAAGGCCTTGATGCGGTGCTCCTTGAGCTTCGCCTCGACCAGGGCGAGGGTGAGGCCGGAGCCGATCACGGGGATGTCGCTCTTCAGGCGGAGCAGGTACGGCACGGCGCCGATGTGGTCTTCGTGACCATGGGTCAGCACGACGCCGACGATGTCATCCAGTCGGCTCTTGATCGGCTCGAAGTCTGGGAGGATCAGGTCGACACCCGGCTGGTGCTCCTCGGGGAACAGCACACCGCAGTCGACGATGAGGATCTTGCCGTCGAACTCGAAGATCGTCATGTTGCGACCGATCTCACCGAGCCCGCCGAGGGGGGTGACCCGCAGCGTCCCCTCGTCGAGTGATGTGGGTTCTGCGAGCGGGATGGACATGCTGTCTCCTCAGTCGGACGCTGCGCGCGTCCGTTCGTTCGTGGTGACGCGCCTCGGCGCGTCGATGCTCAGCGGGTCGTGCCGTGCACCTTCGGCAGGGCGCCGCCCGCGGCCGCGTTGCGGTCGGGGCGGAAGTTGGAGAAGTCGGCACCGGGGACGTCCGCGACGAGGTCGAGCTCGTCCTCGATGAGGGCGGCCTCCCACTCTTCCGGGCCGACCAGGGGCAGACGCACGCGCGGGCTCGAGATGCGGCCGAGTCCGTGCAGGATGTACTTCGCGGCGACGGTCCCGGGCACATGCGTCATGACGGCACGGACCAGCGGTTCCAGGCGCTTGTGCTCGGCCGTGGCCGTGGCGAGGTCGCCGCGGTTCACGGCGTCGATGATCGTGCGGTAGGGCGTCGCGGTGATGTTCGCCGTCACGCCGATGAGCCCGGTGGCGCCGATCGCGAGGTGCGGGAGCACGTTCGCGTCATCGCCGGAGAAGTACATCAGGTCGGTCTGGTTGAGGACCCGGCTCACCTCGGAGAAGTCGCCCTTGGCGTCTTTCACCGCGAGGATGTTCGGGTGCTTCGCGAGGCGCAGGATCGTCTCGTACTTGATCGGCACACCGGTGCGGCCGGGGATGTCGTACAGGATCACGGGAAGGTCCGTGGCGTCGGCGACCAGGCGGAAGTGCGTGAGGATGCCGGCCTGCGTGGGCTTGTTGTAGTACGGCGTGACGATCATGATGCCGTCGGCGCCGGCCTTCTCGCTCGCCTTGTAGAGCTCGATCGCGTGGGCGGTCTCATTCGACCCGCCACCGGTGATGATCTTCGCGCGTCCGGCGGACACCGACTTGCCGATCTCGACGAGCTTGAGCTTCTCGGGGTCCGTCAGCGTGGAGGTCTCGCCGGTCGTTCCCGTCACGACGACGCCGTCAGCACCCGCGGTGATGACGTCGTCGATGTGCTTCTCGACGGCGGGCCAATCGACTTCGCCGTCGGCCGTCATCGGAGTGACGAGCGCGACGAGAACCTGTCCGAAGGGGTTGCCCGAATGCGTCATGCCCCCAGCGTATCTGGTCAGGTGCCGCTCACCCAGACGAGGCGTGCACGATGACGTCGCCCCTGGCCACATCCACCCGGTCGCGCAACACGAGTCCGGACATCTGCCCCGGAGTGGTCTCGTCCGTGTGCGCGCGGAAGACCTCGATCCCGACGATCCTGGTGGTGCCCTGGGTACTGCCTTCGCGCAGGATCGCGATGTCGTCCTCGACGCGGAACACCCCGGAGGCCGCCATACCCGTGACCACCTGACCTCGGCCCGTGATCGTGAAGACGTCCTCCACCGGGAACCGTGCCGAGGTGAGGGACACCGAGATCGGCGCACCGGCACCCGGAAGATCAGCGCCCGAAGCGGGCGCGGACGTCAGGTCTTCGAGTCGTCTCGCTTCGGCCTCGTTGTACCGCCGCAGCGTCTCGTTCGCGTCCGCGGGCTCGCGCTTCCTGCCGAACAGCCATCCCATGGGTCCGATCCTAGAGGCGACGACGTGTCGACCTCGGTGGCCCGGACCAGGATGCCTCCGGGTGCGATCAGACGCGTCCGCGCCGCGCGACTCCCGATGTGAGGGAACTCGGCAGCAGCCGCGCGAGGGCGACGATGGTCTTGTAGCGCAACGACGGGACCGACACCGCCTTGCCACGGGCCGCGTCACGCAGCCCCTCGCGCACGACATCGCGCGCGTCGAGCCACATGAACGAGGGCACGCCCTCGTGTCCGGGGGCGAGACCCATGCGCTCATGGAACGACGTGTGGGTGAATCCAGGGCACACAGCCGTCACGGTCACGCGATCGCGCGCGTACTCTGCGTTCGCCCAGCGGCTGAACCCGATCAGCCAGCTCTTGCACGCCGAATACGTCGACCTGGAGATGAACCCCGCGACCGAGGCGACGTTGATGATCCGTCCGCCTCGACCGCGCATCGAACCGAGCGCTGCATGCATGAGCCGCATGGACGCCTCGACGTGCACGCGCAGATGCCGCACCTCGTCGTCGATGTCGTTGTCCGCGAACTGCAGGGGCAGACCGAAACCCGCGTTGTTGATCAACAGATCGACCGGGTCGGCCGCATCGCGGAGCCGGGCGGCCACCCGATCGACGTCGGCCTCCTCCGCCAGATCGGCCGCGAGCACCTCGACCGCGACCCCGTATTCGCTGCGGAGTGCGGCAGCGGCCTCGTCGAGTGCATCCGTCGAACGGGCGACGAGGACGAGATCCGCCCGGCGTCGCGCGAGCTGCCTCGCGAACTCGAGACCGAGTCCCGCGCTGGCGCCGGTGATGAGTGCGGTGGGCATCAGCGCTCGTATCCCAGGAAGCGGTATCGGATGCCGGAACGAGACGTCATCCACTCCCCCTCATCGACCAGACGCCACCCGTTCTTCGACGGCGCGTAGGCGTCTCCCGCGACCTCGAGGTCGAGTTCCGTGACCTCGAGGCGATCGGCGTCGGCGATCACGAGGCGGAAGATCTCGGCCCCGCCGATGATCCAGACCCGTTCGTGTCCCCGTACCGCATCGGTGATCGTCGCGGCACGACGAGCTCCCTCGGCCGCCCAATCCTGCTGGCGTGTGATGACGATGTTGTCGCGACCGGGAAGCGGCCGGAAGCGCTCCGGCAGCGAATCCCAGGTCTTGCGCCCCATGATCACCGGAGCGCCGAGCGTCGTCTCCTTGAAGTGCGCGAGATCCTCCGGAACGTTCCAGGGCATCCCGCCCTCCGCGCCGATGACTCCGCCGTGCGCCTCCGCCCAGATCAGGCCGACCCAGGTCATACCGCGACCGCCGCCCTGATCGGCGCGTGGTGCTGGTAGTCCTCGACGATGAAGTCCTCGTAGCGGTAGTCCGAGATCGACTCGGGCGTGCGCCCCAGCCGCAGCGTCGGGTACGGGAAGGCGTCCCGCGTCAGCTGTTCGCGGACCTGCTCGAGGTGGTTGTCGTAGATATGGCAGTCGCCACCCGTCCAGACGAAGTCTCCGGGTTCGAGCCCGACCTGCTGCGCGACCATCAGCGTCAGCAGCGCATACGACGCGATGTTGAAGGGCACACCCAGGAAGAGGTCTGCGCTGCGCTGGTACAGCTGGCAGGACAGCTTGCCGTCGGCGACGTAGAACTGGAAGAGCGCGTGGCATGGTGCCAGTGCCATGTCGGGGATGTCGGCGGGGTTCCACGCCGACACGATCAGGCGGCGGGAGTCCGGCGTCGCGCGGATCTGCTCGATGACCTGCGCGAGCTGATCGATGCTCGTGCCGTCCGGCGCGGGCCAGGACCGCCACTGCACGCCATACACCGGACCGAGATCGCCGGAGTCATCGGCCCACTCGTCCCAGATGGTGACGCCGTTCTCCTGCAGCCAGCGCACATTCGAATCGCCGCGGAGGAACCAGAGCAGCTCGTACGCGATCGACTTGAAGTGCACGCGCTTGGTCGTGATCAGCGGGAAGCCCTCGGAGAGATCGAACCTGATCTGTCGACCGAACACGCTCGTGGTGCCGGTTCCGGTGCGATCCGACTTGTGCGTGCCGGACTCCAGCACGTCGCGGAGCAGATCTTCATACGGCGTCGGGACGGCTGCGCTCATGTCAGCCAGACTACCCGCCCCCGGGCCCGCGGAGCCGGATCGTCACGATGCGACACATCCGCCTCCGCCACGATCCATCGCCTCTATCCTCGAGGCATGTCCCCCGCGCTCGCCCTGACTGCAGCCCTCGCACTGCTCGTGCTGGCGGCAGCGGCAGGCCTGACCCTGCGCCTCCTCGACGGACGTCGGCGCGACGGGGGCCGCCTGCGCTTCGACCCGGCGGACGCGGATGCCGCGGAACTGGGCGCCCGCGCCACGCTCGTGCAGTTCAGCACCGAGGTCTGCACGCGATGCCCGCAGGTGCGCCGGATGCTCAGCGGCTACGCCGCCGCGCACGAGGGCCTGCGTCATGTGGAGGTCGACCTCACCCGTCGACCCGACCTGTCGGCGCGGTACCGGATCCTGCAGACGCCCACCACATTTCTCGTCGACGGCACCGGCACGGTGCGCGCACGATTCAACGGCGTTCCACAGCGCGACGCCCTCATCGACGCACTCGCCGCCGTCTGAGGCGGAGGATCGGAGCACCCATGACGACTCCCGCAGGCATCGACCCTCGAGGACCGCGGTTCGCGGCCACGATCACGACCGTGCTGCTCCTCGCGGCCACCTTCCTCGGACTGATCGGCATCTCGACGGCGCGTTCCTTCGGCTGGTTCGCCTACCAGCCTCTCGCCTCTGCGCGACTCGATTGGCACACCTGGGCCGTGTCCGCCGCCTCGCTGCCCGAACGCGCGCTCGACCCGGGCTTCCTCCTCAGCCTCCTCGTGGCGCTGCTCTTCCTCTGGAGCGTCGTCTCCCCCGCCACCGCACCGTGGGGCGTCGTCTTCCGCCGGTTCGTGCGCCCCCGCCTCGCTCCTCCGACGGAGTTCGAGGATCCGCGTCCCCCGCGCTTCGCGCAGGGCGTCGGGCTCTTCGTCGTCACGGTCGGCCTCATGCTGCACCTCGCCGGCGTGCCGTGGGCGCTCCCCCTCGCGACGGCGGCGGCCTTCATCGCCGCGTTCCTCAACGCGGCGTTCTCGTTCTGCCTCGGCTGCCAGCTCTACCTGCTGCTGCAGCGCGCCGGCGTGCTCGGCCGCCCGGCATCCCCGGCGTGAGCGCTGTTCCGCCGCCGAGCGCCGCTCGGTAGGCTGGCCGGACACGCGCCTCGCACATCCCGCAGCGCGAGAACCGGAGGAATCATGCCCGTCACCAGCGAAGCGACCACCACCTGGACCGGCTCCCTGGCCGAGGGCTCGGGCACCGTGGCATTCTCCTCATCCAAACTCGGCACCTTCCCGATCAACTGGAAGGCCCGCAGCGAGGGCAGCGACACGACGACCACGCCGGAGGAGCTGATCGCAGCCGCGCACGCCTCGTGCTTCAGCATGGCGCTCTCGCACGCGCTGTCGGAGAACGGAACCCCGCCCGAGCGCGTGGACACCAGCGCCTCGGTCACATTCAAGCCGGGCGTCGGCATCACCGGCAGCCACCTCAACGTCAACGCCGTCGTGCCGGGACTCACGCCAGAGGCCTTCCAGACCATCGCCGCAGAGGCGAAGGTCGGCTGCCCCGTATCCCAGGCTCTCGCAGGGATCGAGATCACCCTCGAGGCGACGCTGGCCTGATCGCAGTCGCGGCCGCGGTCGGCACCGCGGCCGCACAGTCAGCGCGCGAGAGACCGTCCGCTCACCGCGCGACGCTCAGCTGCGTGCGAGACGGATCGCCTGGCGAATGCTCGCTCGCGCGTCCTTGCGACGGCCCGAGGCGTCCTGGACCACGCCCAGACGGTAGCGCGCCCGCCAGTCCTCGGGCGCCGCATCGGCTTCTGCGCTGTAGCGGGCGATCAGCGCATCCGCATCGGCGCGCGCGATCCGTCCGCTCGGCGTGAGCTCGGTCTCGACCGGGGGCATCCCGCCCTCGGCGTCCAGGGTGCGGCCGAGGCGATCGGCGGAGAAGCCGAACTGCATCTCCCGCACCAGCGCCCAGGCGCCGATCGGAGCGAGCACGATGAGTGCGATGCCCATTCCGATCGACACCGGTGTGCCGACGGCGAAGAACATCACCGCGAGCCAGACGGCGACCGCGAGGTAGACGAGCAGCGCGGCGGCCATGAGGCCGACGCCGATGCGCGACATCACGAGCGGATGCCGATGTCGATCATGCTCTCGAGGCCGACGAAGACGCCGACGGCGTCGGCCGCGAACGGGACGGCGAGGCGGATGCCGGGCGCATAGGCCAGCGCCGGCTCGACGGTGTCGTGCGTGAATGTGAGCGACTCACCGGGGCCGGAGAGGATGACCTCCTGCTTGGCCACGACACCAGGGCGCCGCAGCGAGTGGATCGGCACGCTGCCGACCTGCTGACCGCGGGCACGCTGATCGGCGTGCGGCGCGCTGACCGGGCCCTGTTCGGAGCGGGCGGCGGCGATGAGCTCTGCGGTGCGCACGGCGGTGCCGCTCGGAGAGTCGACCTTCGCCGCGTGGTGGGCCTCGACGATCTCGGCCGACCCGAAGAACGGCGCGGCCGCTGCAGCCAGAGCCGACCCCAGCACGGAGCCGAGCGAGAAGTTCGGGATGAAGACGACGCCGGATCCGGCATCCACCACCAGCGGGCGCACGAGTGCGATCCGTTCGTTCGACCAGCCGGACGTCGCGACCAGCACGTTGATGCGCCGTTCGACGGCGGCGCGCACGACGTCGACGCTGACCTGAGGAGTGGTCGCGTCGATGACCAGGTCGGCCCCCGCGATCTCCGCCAGATCGCTCTGAGAGGTGAGCACGCGGCTCACCTCGAAGCCCTCGAGATCGTCGATCACCGCGTGGATGATCGACCCGAGCTTCCCGGTTCCGCCGACGAGTGCTACCTGCGTGGTCATGCGTTCAGTCTATTTCTCGCAAGCACGCCGACCGCCGCGGCGGGCCGCAGCACACCGAATCAGACCGGCATCGCGTCGGGGATGCCCGTACGGAGCTCCACCGGGAGGTGCCCCGTGTCATTGTGGGTCAGCAGTGTCCAGGGGCGGCCCTGCTTCTGAGCGATCACCGTGAGGCCGCAGTGCGCCTGGTTGAGGGTCATCCAGCGCCATTCCGGGGCCCCGAGGACCTCGCGCACGAACCACGAGATCACGAAGTTGTGTGTGATGAGGACCTCGTGCACGTCTCCTGGCTTGCGCACCAGGAACTCGTTGACCGCATCGAACATCTGCGCGCGCCCGGCATCGAGCTCCGCTTCGGTGATCGAGCCGAAGAAAGGCTCGTACGACGCCGGGGTCTCCTCGGTCATCCCCGTCGGCACACAGTCGAACAGGAGCGCCGTCGGCTCGGGGTCGACAGACGGCAGGCGCGCCGCGATCGCTCGCGCTGTTTCGTTCGCGCGTAGCAGCGGCGAATGCCAGACGGCGTCGAGCGGCAGACCGGAGAGCCGGTCGGCGATGAGCTCCGCCTGCCGCTGACCGCGCGGCGAAAGTGGTCCGTCGGCGAGACCGTGTTCGGCGTCCTGATGTTCACCGTGTCTGACCAGATATATGTAATGCGTCACAAACTCGCTCGCTTCATCGACAGCGTCCGCCGGGATTCACTCCACCCTATGCCAGGGATGTGACAGGGGTGTGACGACGCTCAGTTGCCGGCGCGGGTGAGTTCGGCGACCTGGGCACGTGAGAGCGTGACCCCTGCGCCCTGCATCAGCTCATCGACGTGGTCCGTTGCGAACGTGTTGACGATCGGGGCGGCGATGGTGCGCTGCGCGAGCAGCCAGGCAATCGACACCGCCGCGACCGGCACGTCCAGCTCCGTGGCGACCTGGTCGAGCGCGCGAAGGATCTTCGTGCCCCGCCGGTTGAGGTGGCCGCGCAGCTGCTCGCCCCGGACTCCGCGGGAGGCGAGCGCTTTGCTGCGATGCCGCCCCGAGAGGAACCCGTGCTCGAGGGCATGCGATGGCGTCACGGCGAGGTTCTGAGCCCCGGCCACGAGTCGCAGGTCTCCCTCGAAAGGCTGCCGGCGGATGAGGTTGTACGGCGAGTCGATGACCTCGATGCGGGGGTAGCCCGCTGACGCGAGGATGCGCGCTTCGACGAGTCGCTCCGGCGCGAACCCGAATGCGCCGAGTGCACCGATCTTGCCGGCATCGACCAGCCACTCGACCGTCGCGAGCGTGTCTTCGAGGTTGGTGGTGCGATCGAGCGTCGCATCGAGGTAGAGCACGTCGATCCGCTCGACCCCCAGCCTGGTCAGCGATCCCTCGACCGCGCGGACGAGGTTGACCGACCCGAGACCGGGATTGTCGGCGTGCGCACCGATACGCACGCTGAGCAGGGAGCGATCACGCTGTCCGCGCGAGCGCAGCCACTGCCCGATGATGTGCTCGCTGCGGCCGCCGGAGAAGCCGTCGGCGGTGTGGATCGCGTTGCCGCCGAACTCGACATAGCGATCGAGGATGCCGTGACTCGTCTCGAGATCGACATTCCAGCCGAACTCCGCGGCGCCGAGCATCAACGGGAAGGTGTCGATGCCCGTCTCGCCGAGCGGCACCCGGATGCTCTCACCGACGCCGGGTCCGACGATCGGGATCGGGGCGGAAGGGTGCTCTGCCGAGTCGGACTGAGCGCGCTCAGCCGACGCTCCTGCGCCTACGCTGAACAACCGCATATCCCTCACCCCCGCGTCGATCGGTGCGAACCGACCTGCGTCACTGCCATGGATGCACCCCCCGGTGCGTACTTCGAGAGTAGGCGACAACGGCGAACTCGCCGACCAATCCGGGGAACGGCGCAAGAACTTCCCATAACGGTTTGATCACAGCGGATACGACGAAGCCCGGACCGTCCGCGAGGACGATCCGGGCTTCGGTTCGAAGCGGCTCGATTACTCGGCTGCGGCCTCTTCTGCAGGAGCGGCGTCCGCTGCGGGAGCGTCGTCGAGCACGGGCTCGAGCGACAGCTTGCCGCGGTCGTCGATCTTCGTGATCTTCACGAGGATCTTCTGACCGACCGACAGGACGTCGTCGACGTTCTCCACCCGCTTGCCACCGGCGAGCTTGCGCACCTCAGTGACGTGGAGCAGTCCGTCCTTGCCCGGGAGGAGCGAGACGAACGCACCGAATGTCGCGATCTTGACGACGGTTCCGAGGAACTGCTCGCCGACCTCGGGGTTCGTCGGGTTCGCGATCGCGTTGACCTGGGCGCGGGCGGCCTCGGCCGACGGGCCGTCGGTCGCGCCGATGTAGACGGTGCCGTCCTCCTCGATGGAGATCTGTGCACCGGTCTCGTCCTGGATCGCGTTGATCGTCTTGCCCTTCGGGCCGATCAGCTCGCCGATCTTGTCGACCGGGATCTGCACGCTGATGACGCGAGGCGCGGTCGGCGCCATCTCGTCGGGAGCGTCGATCGCCGAGTTCAGCACGTTGAGGATCGTCAGACGCGCGTCGCGGGCCTGGGTCAGCGCGCCGGCGAGGACCGACGACGGGATGCCGTCGAGCTTCGTGTCGAGCTGGATCGCCGTGACGAACTCGCTCGTTCCGGCGACCTTGAAGTCCATGTCGCCGAGTGCATCCTCAGCGCCCAGGATGTCGGTGAGAGCGGCGTAGCGCGTCTCTCCATCGACCTCGTCGGACACGAGCCCCATGGCGATGCCGGCGACGGCTGCGCGCAGCGGCACACCCGCGTTCAGCAGCGACAGGGTCGATGCGCAGACGGAGCCCATCGACGTCGAGCCGTTCGAGCTCAGCGCCTCGGACACCTGGCGGATCGCGTAGGGGAACTCCTCGCGGCTCGGCAGCACCGGCACGAGCGCGCGCTCGGCCAGGAAGCCGTGCCCGATCTCGCGACGCTTCGGCGACCCGACACGGCCGGTCTCACCGGTCGAGTAGGGCGGGAAGTTGTAGTGGTGCATGTAGCGCTTGCTCGTCGTGGGCGACAGCGAGTCGATCTGCTGCTCCATCTTGAGCATGTTCAGCGTGGTGACACCCATGATCTGGGTCTCGCCGCGCTGGAAGATCGCCGAGCCGTGCACGCGCGGGATGACCTGCACCTCTGCGTCCAGCGGACGGATGTCCGCCAGGCCACGACCGTCCATGCGCACGCTCTCCGTGAGGATGCGACCACGGACGATCTTCTTCGTGACCGACTTGTAGGCCGCGGAGAACTCGAGCGGAGCGCCCGCGGGCAGGTTGCCTGCCTCGACCGCTTCGATGAGCTGCGCCTTGACGCGGTCCTTGACGGCGTCGTCTGCGGCCTGACGCTCCTGCTTGTCGGCGATCTGGTAGACGTTCACCAGGTCGTCGTAGGAGCGCTCTGCCACGAAGTCGTAGACCTCGCTGGAGTACGGCGGGAAGACCGGGTACACACCCGGCTCCTTCGACGCGGTGGCGGCGAGCTCTGCCTGAGCCTTGACGAGCTGGGCGATGAAGGGCTTCGAGGCCTCGAGACCCTGGGCGACGATCGCCTCGTCGGGCTTCGTGGCGCCGGCCTTGATCAGGTTCCAGCTGCCCTCGGTGGCCTCGGCCTCGACCATCATGATCGCGACGTCTTCAGAGCCGTCGGCCTTGGTGACGACGCGACCGGCGACGATGAGGTCGAACACGGCCTCGCTGACCTGCTCGGCCGTCGGGAACGCGACCCACTGGTCCGCGTGGTCCCCGTGACCCGGGATGAACGCGAGGCGCACACCGGCGACGGGGCCGGAGAACGGCAGGCCCGAGATCTGGGTCGACGCGGAGGCCGCGTTGATCGCGAGTGCGTCGTAGAACTCACCCGGGGCGATCGAGAGGACCGTGATGACGATCTGGACCTCGTTGCGCAGACCGTCGACGAACGACGGGCGCAGCGGACGGTCGATGAGACGGCAGACCAGGATCGCCTCGGTCGAGGGGCGACCCTCGCGACGGAAGAACGAACCGGGGATCTTGCCTGCGGCGTAGGAGCGCTCCTCGACGTCGACCGTCAGCGGGAAGAAGTCGAAGCCCTCGCGCGGGTGCTTGCCTGCGCTGGTGGCCGAGAGGAGCATGGTCTCGCCGTCGAGGTACGCGGCGACTGCGCCCTGAGCCTGCTGCGCGAGGCGGCCGGTCTCGAAGCGGATGGTGCGGGTGCCGAAGCGGCCGTTGTCGAGAACGGCCTCGGTGGCGGTGATTTCAGGACCTTCCAAGAGGTCTCTCCTTCTTTGTTTAGACTCGCGAATCCGTGTGACGCGCGAGCGTGTTCATGAAGGAGCGGATGCGGCCGGATACGGGCGCGCGGGCAATCCCGCGAATCTCACCTGCGCTGGCCACCAGTAGAAAGCCACCCGACATCGCGCCGAGGAACCCACCACAGGGGACCAGCTCTCCGCCGATCGCTCCATGAGTCGATATGCAATTGTGCGGTCGACATGCGTCGACCGCATCCCAGCCTATCAGCGGCGCCCGCGAATCCCTCGTGATCGGCCGTGCCGTCGGTTCCGACATCGTCCGGTCATCCGCGGTTCACCACCCGGTCGCCCGCGGGAGAGGAGCATCCGCTGTCCTGAGTGAATGCGCATGTCAGTGATCGGATGCGGGTACCTCGGTGCCGTGCACGCCGCCGCGATGGCCTCGATCGGACACGACGTCGTCGGCATAGACGTCGACGAGCGGAAGGTCGCCGCGCTCGCGGACGGTGTGGCGCCGTTCTTCGAGCCGCAACTGGGCGAACTCCTGCAGGAGGGTCTCGCGAGCGGGAGGCTGAGGTTCAGCACGGACATGTCGGATGCCGCGGGATCCGACATCCACTTCCTCGCCGTCGGCACTCCGCAGATCGTCGGCGGCCACGCGGCCGACCTCCGGTTCGTCGATGCGGCGATGTCGGCGCTCCTCGCCCACCTGCGGCCAGGCGACGTCGTCGCCGGCAAGTCGACGGTGCCCGTCGGCACCGCGGAGCGGCTCGCATCGCAGATGGCCGGGTCGGGGGCGACGCTCGTGTGGAACCCGGAGTTCCTGCGAGAGGGGTGGGCCGTGCACGACACGCTCACGCCCGACCGGCTGGTGGTGGGCGTCCCCTCAGGCCCGGACGGCGAACGCGCTGCCGACCTGCTCCGAGAGGCATACCGCCCGGCTCTCGAAGCCGGGACGCCCTTCCTGATCACCGACCTCGCCACGGCGGAGCTGGTGAAGGGCGCGGCGAACGCGTTCCTCGCCACGAAGATCTCGTTCATCAACGCGATGGCCGAGATCGCGGAGGCCGCCGGCGCCGATGTCACCCTGCTCGCCGACGCCATCGGCCATGACGGTCGGATCGGTCGCCGCTACCTGGGATCCGGTATCGGCTTCGGCGGCGGCTGCCTCCCCAAGGACATCCGCGCCTTCGCCGCACGCGCCGAAGAGCTCGGGCGGGGCGAGGCGGTCGGCTTCCTCCGCGAGGTCGACTCGATCAACCTGCGGCGCAGGGATCGAGCGGTCCGACTCGTCGTCGACGCCCTCGGCGGCCTCGTCTTCGGACGCCGGATCGCCGTGCTCGGCGCTGCTTTCAAGCCGTTCAGCGACGATATCCGCGACTCTCCGGCGCTCGATGTCGCCGTGCGGCTGCGTGGACTGGGCGCAGACGTCGTCGTCACCGATCCCGCCGCCCTCGCGAACGCGGAGGCCGCGCATCCGCAGCTCGGCTATGCGGCCGAGCGCGATGACGCTCTCCGGGATGCGGATGCCGTGGTGATCGTCACCGAGTGGGACCTCTACCGCCGCGACCTGACGCCGGAGCACGCCGGGTCGCTCGTCGCGGGACGGATCGTGATCGACGGCCGCAACTGCCTGGATGCCGCCGCCTGGCGTGCGGCCGGGTGGAAGTACCACGGCATGGGGCGTCGCTGACCCGACTCGCACCACCGGACGTCGCGGCGCTCGGCCGCGACGCTCAGCCGACCTCGACGCTCCGGGGCGCGGAGGACCGCCCGAGGTAGACGTAGTCGTCGTGCTTGGCCGCCCGGCCGTCACCGGCGGCGCGCCCTCGCAGCCGGCGCCATGCCCAGGGAAGCGCGTGCCGTCGCCACCACAGCCCCGCGCCGATCCGCTCGTGCTCGTGCAGTGCGGCGTCCAGGGCACCCAGCGCCTCGGCGTGCGGGACTCCGAGCACCTCGCCCGCCCGGTAAGCGAGGAAGCGGTGCCCTCGACTGCTGAGATGCACGAGGTCCTCCCCCAGTTCTCCCGGTCCGGCAGCCTGGGGTGCAGGTCGGTGTCGATGAGTATCGCGCCCGTGCGCGTCGCGATGCCGGCGAGCGCGACGGCGAACGCCGCGAACCGTCGCGTATAGATCGACGCCGCGCGCCGTCGAGGCAGGAACGGCGTGACGAGCACGACATCCGCTCCGGCGCTCCTCAGGCGCACCACTGCGTCTTCGAGCTCCGCGGCGAGCGCGGGCACGTCGACGGTCGGCTTCACGAGGTCATTCGCGCCGATGAGGATCGAGACGAGGTCGGGTCGGAGTTCCAGCGCCCTGGGCAGCTGGATGGTGCAGACGTCGCGGACGCGCTTCGACCGGATCGCGAGGTTCGCGTAGTGGAGTCCACCCCTTGCGGAGAGCAGAAGTGCGAGTCGGTCGGCCCATCCCCGCAGGGCTCCATCGGGCGCCGGATCGCAGAGGCCTTCGGTGAGCGAGTCGCCGAGTGCGACGTAGCGGCGCCACGGTCGACGCTCGACCGGAGCCGAGGTCTCGGGACGGGTGGCGCGGCGAGCGCTCAGACCGGAGTCGACGGCACGCAGCGCGCGCGCCTCCTCGAAGTGTCCGAGCAGCTGGTCGCAGACACTCGCCCAGCTGCGCTCCTGCACTGACAGGCATCCTGCGTCGCCGAAGGCGCGACGCTTGCGGGCGTCTCCGACGAGGTCGGCGACCCGCATCCGAAGGTCGTCGAGGTCACCAGGGCGGTAGAGCCAGCCGTCGATCCCCATCCGCACCAGATCGAGTGGTCCTCCCCGCCCTGTGGCGACCACCGGCACTCCGCTCGCATGAGCTTCCTGGAGGGTCTGGCCGAAGGTCTCGCTCTCCCCTGGGTGCACGAAGATGTCGAACGAGGCCATGGCCGCCGCAAGGCTGTCGCCCTCGAGATGACCGAGGAAGAGCGCGGACGGCACCTTCGCCTCCAGCTTCGCTCTGGAGGGGCCGTCACCGACGATCACGAGTCGGACCCCCGGGAGGTCCTGCAGGACGGCCAGGTCCTCCACCTGCTTCTCAGGGGCGAGGCGGCCGACGTATCCGATCACCACGGGCGCATCCCACCCTGCGCGCAGCGCGGCGCTGCGCCGAGACGGCTGGAAGCGCTCGGCATCCACTCCCCTGCCCCAGCGCCGCACCCTGTCCACTCCGAGGGCGGCGAGCTGACTCGCGGACTCGGCCGAGGGCGCGAGCGTCAGCGTCGCCCGCCGGTGCAGCCTCGCGATGTGGGTCTGGGCGAATCCGGTCGTCGCCGGCACCCGGTACCGCTCGGTGTAGGCGGCGACATCCGTCTGGTAGGCGGCGACGGAGGCGATGTCGAGCTGCTCCGCGGCGAGCGCCCCTCGCCACCCGAGGGCGAACGGGGAGGCGAGATGCACGACGTCGGGGTGGAAACGCCGCAGCGACGCGGCGACTCTGCGGGCCGGTGACGTACCCACCCGCACTCCCGGGTAGCCCGGGAGTGCGAGGCTGGGAATGGGTTCGATCGCGACCTCGCCGATCGCCGTAGGCATGCCGACGGCATCCGGGGCGATCACGTGCGCCTCGTGCCCGGTGCGCTCGAGGTGTCTGAGGATCTGCAGCACGGATCCGGTCACACCGTTCATGTGCGGAAGGAAGGACTCTGTCACGATCGCGACTCTCACATCCCCAGGATGCAGCGCGATGACGCCTCGGGAACGCGGAACCCCACCGGAGCACCAGAAGTTCACCGGATGCTGGATCGCCGGTCACCGGCTATCCCGCCGTCGGTTGCCGTTCACCTGCGGACCGCACTGTGGAGGTGTGCCCTCCGACCTGCTCTCCGGCCCGTGGAGCCTGGCGATCATGGTCCTGCTCGTCTTCGGCGACGCGTTCTTCGTGATCGTCCCTGGTGAGATCGCCGTCACCGCGCTCGGCGCACTGAGCTCGACGGCGGGTACCCCACCGCTCTGGAGCGTGGTGGTCTGCGCGGCCGTCGCCGCCGCTGCCGGAGACGTCTGCTGCTACCTGATCGGGCGCACGGTCGGCACCGAACGCTGGGCCTGGATGCGGGCTCCACGCGTGCAGCGCGCTCTGGGGTGGGCACGACGACGGCTGGACGGTGGCACGGCGACCGTGCTGTTCACGGCGCGGTTCGTTCCGTTCGCGCGGCTCGCGATCAACCTGGTCGCCGGCGCCTCGCGTCTCCCGGTCGGCCGGTACCTCTGCCTGGTCTCCCTCGCCGCACTCGGATGGGCGGCGTACCAGGCCTCCGTCGGTGCCGTGGTCGCAGTGCTCGTGCCAGGCGGCCCGGTGGTGGCCGTCGTGGTCTCGGTCGCGGTCGCAGTCGCCCTGGGCGCCGCGATCGACGTCGTGTCCCGCCGCCTGCGCCGGTGATCTCGCATCGACACCAGGCGTGGCATAGGCTGGCGAGCATGAGCACCGACGATGGCGCCTCCTCCACCGAGGAGATGAAGCGCAAGTTCAAGGAAGCGCTCGAGAAGAAGAACGCGCACCACCGGCAGGGCGAGTCCCACCTGGATGGCGACTCCGCCGTCCACGGCGCGGCAGCTCCGCAGACGCGGCGCGAGTTCCGACGCAAGAGCGGTTGACCACACGGATGCGGGAGCCGACGACCGTCGACTCCCGCATCCCCTTCGGTGGAGCAGGGCTCAGGTGCTGCTCAGGCCTGTCTGTCAGCCCTGCGCGGCGCGAGCCCGAGCCCGCTCCTCCTTGGCTGCCATCTCATCGAGCGCCGACTCCTTGAGCCCCTGGATGTCGACGGCTGCGCGCTCGTCCGTCATCCCGTGCTCGTCGACGCCGTCGAGCTGCGACTCCTCGAACGGGATCGCCCCGCTCAGCACCTGCTGCACACGCTCCCGGTCGATCTGGCGGGTCCAGGTGCCGATGAGCAGGGTCGCGACCGCGTTACCGGTGAAGTTGGTCAGCGCACGTCCCTCGGACATGAAGCGGTCGATGCCCACGATCACACCGACGCCGTCGACCAGGTCGGGTCGGTAGGCCTGCAGTCCGCCGGCGAGCGTGGCGAGCCCCGCCCCTGTCACGCCGGCCGCCCCCTTGCTCGCGATGATCATGAAGACGAGCAGGCCGATCTGCTCGCCGATCGACATCGGCTGCCCCATCCCGGTGGCGATGAAGAGCGAGGCCATCGTCAGGTAGATGGCGGTGCCGTCGAGATTGAAGGAGTAGCCGGTCGGCACCGTGATGCCGACCACCGGCTTGGAGACGCCGATGTGCTCCATCTTGGCGATGAGCCGCGGCAGCGCGGATTCGGACGACGAGGTGCCCACGATCAGCAGGTACTCCCTGGCGAGGTACTTCACCAGGCTGAAGATGTTGACCCGCGTCACCGCGAACAGCAGCGTGCCCAGCACGACCACGATGAAGACGATGCACGTGATGTAGAACGCGACCATGAGCACGCCCAGGCTCCAGATCGCCGCGATGCCCGTCTTGCCGACGACCGCCGCGATGGCGCCGAACGCTCCGAGCGGTGCGAGCCACAGGATCATGCCGAGGATGCGGAAGACGAGCTTCTGCAGGTTCTTCACCGCATCCATGATGGGAGCGCCGCGTTCGCCGAGCCCCTGGAGCGCGAAGCCGACCAGCAGGGCGATGAACAGCACCTGCAGCACGCTCTCGCCGGTGAAGGCCGAGAAGAACGTCGTCGGGATGATGCCGAGGATGAACTCCGTGGTCGTCTTGGCCTCGGTCTCGGTCGCGTCGTACGACGAGTTCGCCATGTCGAGACCGGCACCCGGGTGGATGATGTTGCCGACCACCAGGCCGATCGCGAGTGCGAACGTGGACATCACCATGAAGTACAGCAGCGCCAGGCCGCCGATCTTGCCCACGGTCGCCGCCTTCGCGATCGAGCCGACGCCCACCACGATGGTGCAGAAGATGATCGGCGCGATCATCATCTTGATGAGCGAGACGAAGCCCTTGCCGATCGGCTCCAGACTCTGACCGACCTCCGGCCAGATGAGCCCGACAGCTGCTCCGAGGACGACCGCGATGATCACCGACACGTACAGCCAGGTGTGCCGGTCCCACGCCTGCTTGCCTCGGCGCCAGTGGAATCCGGGAAGGGAGAACCCTGTCGTGATGGCCATGTTTTCCTCCTTGAGCATGAACGTCTTCGTCACATGAGCGTCGGCTGCGTCGCCGTCGGTACGTTCACCGTCCTCGACTTCCCCTCGGCACGCCATTTGTGGTCGTATTGGTCCCTACCGAGATCACGACCCCCGCGATCACCGTCGATCGGAAGGATGCGATGAGACCCGCCCGCAGCACGGCATCACGGGTGTTCCTCGTGCTCATCGCCGCAGCGGTCGTGGTCGGCGCCCTCGTGGCCGTCTTCCTGGTCGTCGACGCGCAGCGCGCCACCCACACCGAGGCCGAGCGGGTCACTGCGGCGACAGCCGTGACGCTCGCCGCGTCGCCGCTCGTGGTCGAGACGCTCAGGGATCTGGATCCCGACGATGCGACCCGCACGCTGGAGCCGTACGCCCTCGACGTCGTCGCCGGGGCCAGCCTCGACTTCGTGACCATCATGCTGCCGGACGGCACCCGGATCACCCATCCCGACGTGGATCGCATCGGCGAGCGCTATCTCGGCACGATCCCCGACCGACCGGTCGCCCACACAGAGGTCTTCACCGGGACGCTCGGGCCCTCCGTCCGCACGATCGTCCCCGTCCGGACGGCGGACGACGAGCTGATCGGCTGGGTGTCTGCGGGGGTGACCATCGAGTCGATCTCGGAGACCCTCGTGCGCCGCCTCCCCCTGTCGATCGGCATCACCGTCGGCCTGATCGCGCTCGGGGTGCTCGGAGCCCTCGTCGCCCGCCGGGTGACCAGGCGGATCGCCGGCGACCTGCCGCCCGGACAGGTGCGCGACGCGGTGGCATCGTACGAGTCGCTGCGCACTCTCGGGGACGCGCTGCGCGCCCAGACGCACGAGCACGGCAACCGCATGCACACGGCGGTCGCTCTGATCGAGCTGGGACGCAGCGGCGAGGCGATCGAGATCCTGACCGAGACGTCGCGGCAGAGCCAGTCCCTCGTCGACCAGGTGACGGCGCGCCGGGCCGGAGATCCCGCAGTCGGGGCGCTGCTGCTCGGCAAGGCGTCGCAGGCCAAGGAGCGGGGCATCGACTGGCACGTGCGCATCGAGCCCGAGACTCCGAAGTCCCCGTTGACCCCCGTCGAGAGCGTCGCGGTCCTGGGGAATCTCATCGACAACGCGATGGATGCCGCCTCGCTCGCGGACGACCGCTGGGTCAGGGTGACGCTGGAGGCCGCCGACGCAGGCGGCATCGTGCTGGAGGTCTCCGACAGCGGCCCTGGCGTCGCGCCGGAGTTGCGCGAGCGGATCTTCGCCCAGGGCTTCTCGACCAAGCCCGCCGGAGCGCAGGGACGTGGTGTGGGTCTCGCGCTGGTCCATTCCGTGGTGCTCGGCGCCGGCGGCACGGTCGAGGTCTCCTCCGGCCCGACGACCTTCCGCGTCGTGCTCCCGCCGCCGAGAGGGGCGACGAAGCAGTGATCCGCACACTCCTGGTCGATGACGACCCGCTGACGCTCGAGCTGCACCGCACCTACCTCGAGCGGATCGAAGGCTTCGTGGTGGGCGGCGAGTGCACGGGCGCTCGCGCGGCCGTGCATGCCGTGCTCGATCGATCGACGGCCGAGCCCTTCGATCTCGTGCTCCTCGACATCACGATGCCGGACGGCTCGGGCATCGACGTGCTGCGGGCGCTGAGGGCGCGCTCCGCCTCCGTCGATGTGATCGCGATCACCGGGGTCAGGGATGCGGAGACCGTGCGGCAGATGGCGGCCCTGGGCGTCTACCAGTACCTCGTCAAGCCGTTCCCGTTCGCCAGGTTCCAGGAGCGTCTGATCGACTACCGCACCCATCGGGAGCAGGCTCGAGCGACCGCCGGCGAGGCCACCCAGGCCGAGATCGACGCGCTGCTGGGTCGCGCGACCGGGACGGTCGCCGTTCCCAAGGGACTGTCGGCGGACACGCTGCAGAGGGTGACGAGCGCAGTGCGTCGCGGCCCTGCACTGTCCGCCACCGAGGCTGCCGAGCTACTGGGCATGTCCAGGGTCGCGGTACGGCGATACCTCGAGCACCTCGCCTCGACGGGCGTGCTCGTGCGCAGCGCGCGCTACGGCGCCCGCGGACGACCCGAGACCGAGTACGGCTGGAAGCGACGCGAGGACGAAGCCGACTGATCTCGACGCGCCGTCAGCGCGGGAGCCGTCCTTCGTGCAGCAGCTGCTCGGGGTCTGTCTCGCCGCGCAGCGCGCGCAGCCGATCGATCGCCGCGGAGTCGCCGCAGCCGTCGAGGGTCTGGTCAGGGCCGAGGAAGGTCGGGACGGTGTGCGGTGCGAGCGCGTGCGCCAGCACGTCGCCGAAACCTCGCACGCTCGCGTCCCCTGGTTCGGCGGGCACCCCGGGGAGATTCGGAACGAGCGCATGCACGAGCCACCGCGCGTCGACGAGCGAGGCGAAACCCGCGCGTCGAGGGGCGTCGAGTGCACCGCCGAGCATCCGCAGGTCGATGCCCATGATCGGCCACTGCTCCGGACGTCCTCGGAACTCGACGAGAGCATCGATCGTGTCGTCGTCGAGTGCGGACAACGCCGCGGACGCCCCTCGACCCGGCGTCGGCTCGGTCGGCTCCGGACTCGCGTCGGCGATGGTCCGAGGAGTCGTCGCTCCCGTCATCTCCCGCTGTACGGTGCCCGCGGCCCTGATGCGGTCGATCAGCGCCTCGGCGGGCCCCTGAGTGGACAGCGCCTGGACGGTGACGAAGCTCCGCCCGCGGATCTCGGCCGGAAGCTGCGGGGCGTCGGGCATGCGCATCGAGTTGAGGAACACGTTCAGCGACGACGGCGCATCGGCCACGAGATCGCGCACGGCGCGGATCACCGCCGTCGCGTCCGCAGCATCGAACGTCAGCCCTGCGCCCCACACCGACGGCGCGGGGACGAGATCGATCTCGAGCGCAGTGACGACCCCGACGACACCGCCGGCACCGCGGATCGCCCACATGAGGTCGGGATCGCTGTCGTCGTCGACCCGCTCGTGCGTGCCGTCTGCGCGCAGCAGCCAGACCGCACGCAGGTTGTCCGACCCGAGGCCCGCCGTGCGGCTGGACCAGGAGTGGCCCCCGCCGAGCGTGTACCCCGCGACGCTGACGACGGGACTCGTGCCGGCCGGCGCGACCCAGCCCGTGCCCTCGAGCGCGTCGACCACGGTTCCCCAGCGCACCCCGCTGCCGACGCGCACGATGCCGGCGCCCAGGTCGACGGACAGCTCGTCGAACGCGGTCATCCGCACGATCACGGCGCCGGCGAGGTCGCCGGAGGCTCCGTGACCGCTGGGCTGCACCGCCAGCGTCACGCCCGCATCGCGGGCGGCGTGCAGCAGGGTGCGCAGGTCGTCGACGTCGGCGGGAGCGGCCACACCGGCCGGATGCTGCTCGACGGCCAGGTTCCACGGCCTGCGCGCCGCGTCGTACTGCTCGTCGTCGGGAAGGAGGAGAGATCCGCTCAGCGCGGTTCGCGCGTCGTCCAGGACAGAGAGAGGGGCCATGACGTCACCGTACGATGCCCCTCGGACATTGTCGATGCCACCATGGCCCCACCGCGGGGAACGACGCGAGCGGTCACTCCCCCGCGAGGCCCCCGAGCATGTGCCCGAAGGAACGTCCCTCGCCGAGATAGGTCGCAGGATCGTACGGGTCCTCGACGGTCGCCGTCTCCCGTCGGGCGATCGCGTCCGCGAGCTCGCGCGCGCCCTTCTCCACCCGCTTCGCGAGCGGGGCCACCTGATCGGCGGCTGCACCCCAGTCGCTCGACGCCGCGAACACGCCCGTCGACACCGCGTCGGCGTGCAGGTAGGCGAACAGCGGACGGATGGCGTAGTCGATCGCCAGCGAGTGCCGCGCGGTTCCGGCGTTCGCGCCGATCAGCACGGGCTTGCCGGTGAGCGCGTCGGGATCGAGCACGTCGATGAACGACTTGAAGAGTCCGTTGTAGCTCGTCGAGAAGATCGGCGTGACGGCGATGAGGCCATCCGCCGACACCACGGTGTTGATCGCGGTCTCGAGGGCGGCCGGTGCGAAGCCGGTGAGCAGGTTGTTCGTGATGTCGTGCGCGTAGTCGCGCAGCTCGATCACGTCGACGCTCGCTTCGATGTCGTGTCCAGCCAGGGCCTTCACGGTCTCGGCCGCGAGACGATCCGCGAGCATCCGGGTCGACGAGGGATTCGACAGACCGGCGGACACGACTGCGATCCGACGCATCGTCATCTCACGCCTCCTTCCGGGCGAGACCGAAGGCCGCGCCGGCGGGCGCCGGCGAGTCCTGGTAGGGCGAGTCGCCGGTCAGGTTGTCGCCCCGGTTCGCACCAGGACGGGCCTGACGCGTGGGACCGTCTCCGAACTCCGCCTTCACGCGCGAAGCGTGAGTGGGTGCGTCGGGCACCGTGACAGGGCGGTCCTTCGCGAGCTCCTTGCGCAGCACCGGGACGACCTCAGAGCCGAGGATGTCGAGCTGCTCGAGCACCGTCTTCAGCGGCAGACCGGCGTGATCGATGAGGAAGAGCTGACGCTGATAGTCGCCGTAGTGCTCGCGCATCGCGGCGTAGCGGTCGATCACCTGCTGAGGGGACCCAACGGTCAGCGGGGTCATCTCGGTGAAGTCCTCCATGCTCGGCCCGTGACCGTAGACAGGGGCGTTGTCGAAGTACGGACGGAACTGATTCACAGCATCCTGCGACTTCGCGGCCATGAACACCTGTCCGCCGAGCCCGACGATCGCCTGCTCGGGCGTTCCGTGTCCGTAGTGCGCGAACCGCTGACGGTACAGCTCGATCAGGCGCTGGTAGTGCTCCTTCGGCCAGAAGATGTTGTTGGCGAAGAAGCCGTCGCCGTAGTAGGCCGCCTGCTCGGCGATCTCGGGCGTGCGGATCGACCCGTGCCAGACGAAGGGTGCGATACCGTCGAGCGGACGCGGCGTCGAGGTGAAGCCCTGCAGCGGCGTGCGGAACTTGCCCTCCCAGTTCACGACGTCCTCACGCCACAGCTTGTGCAGCAGCGCGTAGTTCTCGATCGCGAGCGGAAGGCCCTGACGGATGTCCTGGCCGAACCAGGGGTACACCGGGCCGGTGTTGCCGCGGCCGAGCATGAGGTCCATGCGGCCGTCCGAGACGTGCTGCAGCATCGCATACTCCTCGGCGATGCGGACCGGGTCGTTGGTCGTGATGAGGGTCGTCGAGGTCGACACGATCAGCCGCTCGGTCTGCGCCGCGAGGGCGGCGAGGAACGTCGTGGGGCTCGATGACCAGAACGGAGGGTTGTGGTGCTCGCCGATCGCGAAGACATCGAGTCCGACCTCTTCGCTGTGCTTGGCGATCGCGAGGGTCGCCTTGATCCGCTCCTGCTCACTCGGCGTCTCGCCCGTGGTCGGGTCGCGGGTGATGTCGCTGACCGACATGATGCCGAACTGCACCGGGACGCCTGCCTGCTCGCTCATGATTGCTCCGTCTTCTCCGAATCGGATGCCCTGCATCCGGTTCTATTCATTTGAATGTATCTGAGTCAACGCGATGCGAGCAACTTTATTCCCCGAGTAGCCTCGGAGGATGAACAGTGCCGGAGCCGACGCGACGACCCCCGCCACCGGATCCGTGCAGAAGCCCCGCAGACGGGTCCCCTTCTGGGACAACGCCCGCTACGCCTGCATCGTCCTGGTCGTCCTGGGGCACGCCATCCAGCGTCTCACGTACGACTCCGACATCGCGCTGGCGTCCTACCTCGCGCTCTACGCGTTCCACATGCCCGCCTTCGCGATCATCTCGGGCTATTTCTCGAAGTCGGGATCGCCGACGCGCGTGCAGATGGCGCGCGTGATCACCGACATCCTCGTCCCGTACGTCATCTTCGAGTTCCTGTGGACGCTCACGAAGTGGCTGGTCGAGGGGCAGGTGGGCCCCAACCTCACAAAACCGTCGTGGACGCTGTGGTTCCTCCTCGCGCTCGGCATCTTCCGCCTGATCCTCCCCTATCTCGCGCTGCTGCGGTGGCCCCTGCTGTGGACCGTCATCATCTCGATCGGGGTGGGGTACCTCCCCAACGTCGACAGCACGTTCTCGCTCTCGCGCACGCTCGGACTGCTTCCCTTCTTCACCCTGGGGTGGTGGCTGCGAGAGCGCGACGTCGTCGCACGCTTCCGGCTGCTGGACCTGCGTCCGTGGTGGATCCGCGCGGTCAGCGTGCTGATCCTGGGTGGCACGGCATTCGCCGCCTGGAACTGGATCGATCTCTGGAAGGAGCTCGATCTGCGGCACTGGCTGTTCTACGAGGATGCCTACGCGGACCTCGGCGGCGAGCAGTGGTGGGCGGGCGGCGTCCGGATCGCACTGATGGTGCTCGCGGTGCTGCTCAGCGCGGCGTTCTTCGCTCTCATCCCGCGCGGGACCTACTGGTGGACGCGCTTCGGCCAGTACACGATGTACGTCTTCCTGCTGCACTCGTTCGTGCTGTACCCGTTCCGCGAGTCCGGTGCGCTGCGCGACCTCGACCCGACCTGGTTGTGGCTGCCGCTGGTCACCCTGCTCTCGGTCGTCCTCGCCCTGGCGCTCGCGACGAAGCCCGTCCGCTGGCTGTTCCGTCCTCTCGTGGAACCCCGCCCCCGCTGGCTCTTCGTCGATCCCGCGCTCGCCACTCGCGAGGGCCACCGCAGCGACCCGACCGGCTCTCGACGCCCGCGGCCGACCGAGCGCCCCATCGAACGCCCCGGCGAGAAGAAGTGACGCGCGCCGAACGGATCCGCGACAGGCTGGTCGCCCGAGCGGATGCCACGGGGTTCGACGCGCACGGCCTGCACGTCCTCGCCGGCGATGATGTCGCCGCGCACCGCTGGACGGCGGATGCACGGGAGGAGATCCACTCCGTCGCGAAGGGCGTGAGCGTCCTCGCGATCGGGCTGGCCGAGCACGAGGGGCTGCTCTCGCTGGATGATCCGGTGGGACGCCACCTCCCCGATCACGCACTGGGCGACGGCGTCGACGAGGTGACCCTCCGCCACCTCCTCTCGATGACCAGCGGTATCGACCTCCCCTGGTCGGAGACGATGATGACGGACTGGCCGGATCTCGCCGCGGAGTTCCTCGCACGACCGTCGCGCGGACGCGTCTTCCAGTACTCCAACGCCAGCACGTACACGGCGATGATGGCGCTGGCGGAGCAGGTCGGCGACATCGTCGACTACCTGCGGCCTCGGCTCCTCGAGCCGCTCGGCCTCGCCGACGTCGTCTGGGCGCGCTGCCCTCGCGGGCGCGTCCTGGGCGGCGAAGGGATCGCGCTGCGCACCGAGGAACTCGCCCGTCTCGGTCGCCTGATCAGAGACGGCGGGACCTGGGAGGGTCGCCGGCTCGTGCCGCGTGCCGTGATCGATGCCATGCGCTCGGACTGGGTGGTCGCCGGCCAGAACCCGGGCTACGCGCGATACGCGCTCAGCGGGTGGGACGGCCCTGGCCCCGTCTGGCGACTGCATGGCGCCTATGGCCAGCTGCTGGTCTTCGCCGGCGACACGGTCGTCACGGTCACGGCCGACGATCACTTCGGTGCGGATGCCTTCGTGGCCTTCATCGCCGAGGTCATCGGGGGTTGACGCTCGCGACGCGCCCGACGGCGGTCGCAGCGGTCATCGCGGCGACGGTCAGTCGAACAGGCCGGCTCCCACGTACGACCCCGGCTTCGCGCCTGCCGGAATCGCCCAGATCCCCGAGCCTACGTGCCGGATGTACTCGTTCATCCGGTCGGTGGAAAGCCGCCTCTGCAGCGCGATGAACTGCTGAGGATCCCGCTGATACGAGAGGAAGAAGAGCCCGGCGTCCAGCCGGCCGAGGTCGTTGTTGCCGTTGACGTAGTTGAAGCCGCGGCGGAGGATGCGGATGCCGTCGTTCTGGCTCGGATGCGCCAACCGCACATGCGCGTTCGCGTCGATCGCCGACCCGCCGAAATCCGGCGCGGCGAACTCGTCACCGCCGGACAGCGGCGCGCCGACGCCCTTGTCCCTCCCGATGATGGTGTCCTGTTCCGAGAGTCGCACGCGATCCCAGGTCTCGATGAGCATCGCGATCTTGCGCGCGACGAGGTAAGAGCCGCCCGCCATCCAGGACGGCTCGTCGGAGGCCGCCACCCAGACGCTCTCGTCGAGTGCTGCGGTGTCGTCGGCGAGGATGTTCGCCGTGCCGTCCTTGAATCCGAAGAGGTTGCGCGGAGTGGCCTGATCGGACGTCGTGCGCGACGTCTTGCCGAAACCGAGCTGCGACCATCGCAGCCGCGCACGCCCGAAGGCGATGCGGCTCAGGTTGCGGATGGCGTGCACCGCGACCTGCGGATCATCGGCGCACGCCTGGATGCAGAGGTCGCCGTGGGAGGTCTGCGGGTCGAGATCGTCACCGAGGAACGCCGGCAGGCGCTCCAACGACTCGGGGCGACGGCTCGCGATGCCGTACCTGTCGCCGTCCTCGTTCTGGAAGAGGCTCGGCCCGAGACCGAACGTGATCGTGAGACCGGATGCCGGGAGCCCCAGCGCCTCACCGGTGTCGTCAGGCGGCACCTCGGCGTCGCCGCCCACCGCCCCCGTCGCGCTCACCTCGAGCCCCTGCGTCATGCGCGAGGCGGCGTAGGTCCAGTCCTGGAGCAGCGTGATCAGGTCGTCGCGATCGGTGCGCGGCATCATGTCGAACGCTGCGAAGTGCAGATGCTCCTGCACGGGCGTCGTGATGCCCGCCTGGTGCGCGCCGAAGAACTCGTACGCGTTCTCGGCATCCGCCTCCGCTCTCGCCCTGCCGAGCGCGACACCTCCGGTGAGTCCTGCGCCCACGCCGACGGCGAGCGACGCGACTCCGCCTCCGAGCGCGAGCCCGAGCAGACCGCGCCTGCTGAGGCCTGTCGGCGGGGAGGCCGCGGCCGCCGACTCCTCAGGGGAATCGGCGGTCACGGCATCCTTCGAGAGTTCATCCACCTGCGAGATCGTACCTTCGTGTCAGTCCAGGACCGTGCCGGTGAGCTGTGAGAGCGGCTCGGCGAGGGCATTGATGAGGTCGGTGAACTCGCGCTTGTCGGCATCGGTCAGCTCGCCGTAGCCGACGAACCCGTCTGCGAGGGATCCGTGCGCTGCCAGCGACTCCTCGAGAGCGGCGTATCCGTCTTCGATCTCCGCGACCAGTGCCTCTCCGTCGTCGCCCTGGGCTGCGGCGAAGTCCTGCACCAGCGAGAAGGCCATCTTGGACCCCTCGACGTTCGCGGCGAAGTCGTAGAGATCGGTACCCGACCACCAGTCCTCCTCGCCCGAGATCTTGCCCGTCGCGACCTCGTCCAGCAGCGCGATGGCGCCGTTCGAGATGCCGCCGATCCCCTGATCCTCGAGTGCGGTCGTGAAGTCGTCCGAGTGCACGTAGTCGTAGAGCTCCTGCACATCGGCGAGCAGCTGGTCACCGTAGTCGGCGCGCTCCTCGGGGGTGGACGGAGCCCAGTCCTGCCACGCCGGAGTCTCGCCGTCGGCGTTGAGCGCATCCTTCGCGGGGACCCAGAGGTCCTTCTCGATGCGATGGAAGCCCGTCCAGTCGAGGCCCTCCGCCACGGCGTCGACCTCGCGGTAGTCGATGCGGGGGTCCAGCGTCCCGAGCGCTTCCGCGACCGGCTCGATGCGCTCGTAGAACGCGCGGGTCTGCGGGAACAGTGCGCGGGCCGTCTCGTCGTCCCCGGACTCGTAAGCGGCCACCAGCTCGTCGACCGAGGGCACGAGCTGTCCGACCTGATCCTTCACGAACGCCGCGTAGAGGTCGACCGCCTGCTGCTTCTGCTCGGCGTCCTCACCCTCCACCGCGACTCGCTCGCCGGTGACGGTGAACTCGGACTTGCCGACGCCCTCGCCGACCATGCCGGGCTTGCAGAGCGTGAAGTAGCTGCCCGGCTGGGCGACGACCGTGAGCGTCCGCGAGGCGGAGGGTGCGATGTTCTCGACCTCGCCGACGATGCGCAGTCCATCCTCGGCGAGCAGGTAGAACTCGGAGGTCTGTCCGCTCTCGTTCGACACGTCGAACGTGAGGGTGCCGCTCTCGGCCGTGGCCGAGGAGACCGTGCACGCGGAGTCGGTCGAGGAGACATCGAAGCTGGCGCCTGCCGCGACGTCGCTCTTGGCGACGCAGCCGCTGAGGACGAGAGCTGCGGCGCCGGCGGCGGCGACGGCACCGAGGATACGGAGAGAGGTGGTCATACTGCTCCTTGCTGGGTGAGAGTGGGGACCGATGGGTCCTGGACCACCGGTCCGGGCGCGGACGCGCGCGCGCCGGCGACCTTACGGGGGCGGAGGCCTCGGACGAAGAAGATGCCTACGACGAGCAGGTACAGCGCCCATGCCGCGACCTGGAGCCACGTCATGCGCGGCATGAACCCGATCGTCGCCTGGAGGATCGCTGCCCAGGCGCCGCTAGGAGCGACGACGTTCGACACGTCGAACGCCCAGCCGAACGGGAACGCGCCCCAGCCCAGTGCGACGGCGCCCGTGGCCGGGTCGAGAGGCGCAGCCGACGTGAACGGTCCGGGCAGGGCACCGGCCTCCTGCAGATCCATGATCGCGTAGGCGAGCACACCCGCGGCGACGATGACGAGGAACCCGCTGGTCCAGGTGAAGAATCGACGGAGGTCCAGACGCACGGCACCGCGCGCGAGCAGCCAGCCGATCGTCACGGCGGCCAGGATGCCGAGGACGGCACCGAGCAGCGCCGACGGGGTGTCGCCGAGCGACTGGACCATCGACCAGAGGAAGAGCGTCGTCTCGATGCCCTCTCTGGCGACGGAGACGAAGCCGACGGCGATCAGCGCCCAGATGCCGCCGTGCGTGAGCGCCCTGTCGACGCCGCCCTCGAGGGTGGCCTTCATGGTGCGCCCTGCCTTCTGCATCCAGAAGATCATCCAGGTGACCATTCCGACCGCGAGCACGGAGAGGAGTCCGCCGATCAGCTCCTGCGCCTCGAAAGTCAACGCGTACGCGCCGAACGTCAGGACCGCACCGATACCGAGCGAGAGCGCGACGGCGAGGCCGACCCCCGCCCAGAGCCGGGGAAGTGCGTCGCCTCGGCCGATCCGCCGCAGGTAGGCGACGAGGATGCCGACGACGAGCGCCGCTTCGAGGCCTTCGCGAAGACCGATCAGGAAAGTGGGAAGCACGGAGCGAACTCTCTGTAAGACTGAGGTAAGGCATCCCTTACCTCAGAGAGATTAGCACCAGATCCGGGACCTCCCGTGCACGCCCCCGTTAGGTAATCCAGCGCAACACTGCGTCCACCCCGTGCGTCGCCGATCTACGCTCGGTGAATGGCTGATCTCTCGCTTCCCATCCTCGACCTGTCCCAGCTGGATGCCGGCCCCGAGGCCGCGTCGCGGTTCCGCGACGACCTCAGGGCCGCGACCCACGACGTGGGGTTCTTCTACCTGACCGGAACCGGCGTCTCCCCCGAACTCGAAGCCCGCCTGCATCGTGCGGCGCTGGACTTCTTCGCGCTGCCCGAGGCCGACAAGCTCGCGATCGAGAACGTCAACAGCCCGCACTTCCGCGGGTACACCCGCGTGGGAGGCGAGCGCACCCAGGGCAAGGTCGACTGGCGGGAGCAGATCGACATCGGCCCCGAGCGCGAACCCGTCGAGGGCGGCCCTGCCTTCAACCGCCTCACCGGCCCGAACCTCTGGCCTGCGGCTCAGCCCGAGCTCAAGGAGGTCGTGTCGGAGTGGCACGACGCCCTCACCGAGATCGCCCGCAAGCTGCTGCGCGCCTGGGCGCTGACGCTCGGAGCGGACGAGTCGTACTTCGACGAGCCCTTCCGCGAGCCGTCGACCCTGATCAAGATCGTCCGCTACCCGGGCACTCACGAGCCGGAGCCCCAGCAGGGAGTGGGGGCGCACAAGGATTCGGGCGTGCTGACGCTCCTCTGGGTGGAGCCCGGCAAGGGCGGACTGCAGGTGGAGCGGAACGGTGAATGGGTGTCGGCCCCGCCCGTTCCCGGCGCATTCGTCGTGAACATCGGAGAACTGCTGGAGTACGCGACCGGCGGCTACCTCAAGGCCACGAATCACCGCGTGATCTCGCCACGGGCACCCGAGGAGCGCATCTCGATCCCGTTCTTCTTCAACCCCGCCCTCGACCAGCAGCTGCCGCTGCTCGAGCTGCCTGCCGATCTGGCCGCCGAGGCCACCGGTATCACTGAGGACCCGACCAACCCGATCCATGCCACCTACGGCGAGAACGCCATGAAGTCGCGGCTGCGCGCCCACCCCGACGTGGCAGCGATCCATCATCCTGATCTCGTCGGCGCGAAGGCCTGACCCGGGCGGGGGCTGGATGCGCACACGTCCGCCCCCGCCCCGGACATGACGAAGGCCGCCCCACACCTGGGACGGCCTTCTCAAGAATGTTCTGCGCGATTGTACGCTGGCTCGCTCCGCGTTATCGGCGAAGGCCCAGGCGTGCGATCAGCGAGCGGTAACGCTCGATGTCGACGCTCTGGAGGTAGCCGAGCAGACGACGGCGCTGACCCACGAGCAGGAACAGGCCACGACGCGAGTGGTGGTCGTGCTTGTGCTCCTTCAGGTGCTCCGTGAGGTCCTTGATGCGCTGCGTCAGCATCGCGGCCTGCACCTCGGGGGATCCGGTGTCACCGGGGTGCGTCGCGTACTCTTCGATGATCGCCTTCTTGACGTCTGCTTCCAGTGCCATAGATTCGATCCCCTCTCTGCTTGTTGCGCGGCGCCCGACGCCTGATGCGTGGGCTCTCTTTATCCGCGGCCGATCAAACGGCAACCTGACGAGTCTACCAGGCATCCACCCGCTCGGATGACCGCGTGCGCGGCCGCCGCTCGCGTCTCGGATACGCTCGGATCATGCATGACAGGCACCCGGCGTGAGCTCTGCGCGCAGCCACCTGATCGATCTCAGCCCCCTCAGGGCCAGCCCGGCATTCGCCCGCATGTGGATCGGCTCGGTGCTCGCAGGCATCGGCGGCCAGCTCACGATCGTCACCGTGATGCTGCACGTCTTCGAACTCACCGGCAGCACCTTCGCGGTGTCGATGATCGCCGTCGCTGGACTCGTTCCGATGATCCTCGCCGGTCTCTACGGCGGGATGCTCGCCGACGCATTCGACCGGCGGAAGGTGGCGCTCATCGCGGCGAGCGTGACGTTCGCATCGACGGCGCTGCTCGCCGCACTCACATGGACCGGATCGGAGACGATCTGGTGGCTGTATGCGCTCAGCATCATCAACTCGGCGGCGAACTCGGTCGGCATGGCCACGCGCACGGCGATCATCCCCCGCCTCATCCCCCGCGAGAAGCTCGCTGCCGCTTCGGCGCTGAACGGCGTCGCATTCGGGCTCACGGTGATGGCCGGACCCGCGGTGGCGGGCATCCTCGTCGCGCTCACCGGATACGGCTGGACCTACACGCTCGACGTGGTGCTCATGCTGTCGATGTTCCTCGGCCTATGGAGCCTTCCTGCGCTGCGCCCGGAGGGCGAGATCGTACGACCCGGCCTCGCGTCACTGGTCGACGGCTGGCGGTTCCTGCGGCGAGCGGGCAACATCCGGATGCAGTACGTCATCGACATCATCGCGATGACCTTCGGACAGCCGCTCGTGCTCTTCCCGGCCGTCGGAACGGTGATCCTCGGCGGAGGTGCGGTGACCACCGGCATCCTGACGGCCGCCGTGGCTGCCGGCACCTTCGCGTCGAGTCTGTTCTCGGGCCGGGTCGTGCAGTATCGCTGGCACGGACGCGGCATCGAGCGCGCGGTCGAGGCCTACGGGGCGTCGATCCTGCTGTTCGGCATCGTCCTGCTCATCGGCGCGATGTCCGGCTCAGCCACCGAGCAGGGCCCCGAGATCGGCCTGATCGTCGCGGCATGCGTCGCACTGGCGATCTCCGGCGCATCGGACAACGTCAGCTCGATCTATCGCAACACGATGATGCAGGCTGCCGTACCCGACGCCATGCGCGGGCGCCTTCAGGGCGTCTTCATCATCGTCGTCGCGGGCGGGCCGCGCATCGGCGCCCTCTATGCCGGCACGCTGGCGACGCTCACGACGCTGTGGTTCCCTCCCCTGCTGGGCGGCCTGCTCGTGATCACCCTGGTCGCGCTGCTCGCACGACGCAGCCCGCGATTCCGCGGCTACGACGCAGAGAACCCCGAGCCCTGAGGAGCCCGGGGTTCTCTGGATGAGTGAGATCAGTCCTGCTGCAGAGCACCCTGCAGGTCGAGGCTGATCGTGACGTCCTTGCCGACCAGCACGCCGCCCGTCTCGAGCGCGGCGTTCCAGGTCAGACCGAAGTCCTCGCGGTTGATGACCGTCTTCGCCGACGCGCCCGCCTTGTAGTTGCCCCACGGGTCGGAACCGAAGCCGCCGAAGTCGAGCTCGAAGCTGACCGGCTTCGTGATGCCGCGGATGGTGAGGTCGCCGTCGACGAAGAGCTCGCCGTTCTCGGCACGTGCGCCGGTGGAGACGAACTCCATCGTCGGGAAGTTCTCGGTGTCGAAGAAGTCGCCCGAACGCAGGTGGGTGTCGCGACCCTCGTCCTTGGTGTCGATCGAGGTGACGTCGACGCTGGCCTCGACGCGAGCGTCGAGCGGGTTCTCGGGAGCGATGAGAGTCGCGCTCTTGACGCCGAAGGTGCCGCGCACCTTGGAGATCATCATGTGACGCACGCTGAAGGTGACCTCGCTGTGCGACGGGTCGAGCACCCAGGTGCCTGCGCGGTAGCCGGGGATGTCGATGCTGGTCATGGTTTCTCCTCTGGAGAGATCGGCCGCTCGTGCGGCAAACGGATGAGGGGCCGCGTCCGCGGCGTCCCCTACATCAACTTACATGCACACGCATGTATTCCCGTGAATGCGGATTCTCTCTCCCTCGCATGCAGAAAGCGCCGTACCGGAGCGGTACGGCGCCTTCCGAGTGGGACGGATCAGCCGACGGCGACCAGATCGATGATGAAGATGAGGGTCTTGCCGGACAGGAAGTGCCCGCTGCCGACGGGGCCGTAGGCGAGGTGGGGCGGGATGACGAGTTCACGACGACCGCCGACCTTCATGCCGGGGATGCCGTCCTGCCAGCCCTGAATCAGGCCGCGGAGCGGGAACTGGATGGTCTCGCCACGACCCCAGGAGGAGTCGAACTCCTCGCCGGACTCGAACTCGACACCGGCGTAGTGCACGGTCACGGTGTCACCGGGCTTGGCCTCGGTGCCGTCTCCTTCGATGATGTCGCGGATCACGAGCTCCGCGGGAGCGGGGCCGGTCGGGGCGTCGAACTCAGGCTTTGTGCGATCAGTCATAACTCCCATCCAACCCGAGGGCACCGACGCGGTCAACGCGATCGCGCCTGCTCAGAGCGAACAGCGCACTCCCCCGCCAGGACGACCTCGCATCGAAACCCTTGACACCCGCCGACAGCGGGTGCACCCTGTTTACAGATCAACTCAGCGCCCGGTAGACATGCAGGCATCGCCGCAGCACCGGGCGCTGAGTCTTGTCACGTCGGAGTCTCGTCACCGCCAGCATCTCGACGCTCTCGCAGTCAGCGGATCGTCGGATGCAGCTCCTCGGCGAAGCCGATCAGCATCCCGGCGAGCTCGTCCGGACGACTGAGCGCGACGCAGTGACCGGCGACGATCTCATCCGCGACGATGCCGAGTCTCTCGAGGGCGAGTCCACGAAGGAACTCGGCGGGGAAGAAGCGGTCCTCCGTGCAGACGATCATCGTCGTCGCCACGTCGGGCCACGATTCGAGCGGCCACGGCGCTGACATCGCCGCCTGGGATGGGTGTGCTCTCTCCCGACCCAGCGACTCCTCCGCGAGCGCGCGCGGCACGTCGTGATAAAAGCCCACGAACGGGTCGGGGTTGCCCGTGAGGCCTCCATCTCGCGCGGCCTGGGACACGACCGCCGCAGCGAATCCCGTGCGATCCCACCACTGGCCCGGGGTCTCACCAGGACTCGGGATCATGGCCGCGAGCAGCACCAGTCCGTCGGCTGCGATCCGCTCGGCGACGAGCGGCGCGGTGAACCCTCCGAAGGAGTGCCCGACCACGATGCCGCCTCGCTGGTCCCCGACGGCGGCTGCCGCGGCATCCGCATAGTCATCGAGCGTGAGCGTGTCATCATCGCCCGGGAGGTCAGGGGCGACCACGTCATGACCGCGGGCCGCGAGCGCCGCCGCGACCAGGTGCCATGACCACGCGGTGTCACCCGCACCGTGGATCAGGACGAAGGTGGTCATCGCGGCGAGCCGATCGGTTCAGTAGGCCAGGAGCCCTGCCCTGGCGGCCCTCGTCCTCGCGAGCAGAGCCTGCTCGTCCGCCGGGGCCATCGGGTCGCGACCGGTGATGGCGCGTTGGCGGACGGAGGCGAGCATCGTCGCGTCCTTGATGAACTCGCGCATCAGCGGACGCCGGTCGCCGCGCAGCTGCGCCGCCCACGCGAGCCCGGTCTTGCGTCCCGCGGGAGTCGCGAGCATCGTCACCTCTTCCGGCGTGAACCACCCCGCCGCCGCGTAGTCGCCGAGGCGTGCCTTCGTCAGACGCGACTCCTCACGACGAAGCGCGATGATGCCCAGGATGAAGCCGATGAACAGCGGCACCTGGAGCACGAAGTAGAGCAGGAAGAAGTTCACGAAGGATGAGCCGTTCCACAACGCGTGAAGGACCATCGCGCCGAGCATCCCGAGGACGCCGAACCCGAGCGCCGAGCCGGTGGAGGCGTGACGACGCGCGGCCAGACCGATCGCGAGCCCCGTCAGAGAGGTGAACATCGCGTGGGCGAACGGCGACATCACGGCGCGCAGGATGAACGTGACGGTCAGCTGACCTCCCCCGCCCTCGATCAGGCTGACCGCGAAGTACTGGATATTCTCGGTGAACGCGAAGCCGGCTCCGACCAGCGCTCCGTAGACGACTCCGTCGACCGGACCGTCGAAGGACCGACGGGCGATCAGGAAGATCAGGAAGACGCCGACGCCCTTCCAGAGCTCCTCGACGATCGGGGCCTGGACGACTGCGCCCGCCACCTCTCCCCTGAGGCCGAACAGCATGGTGAGGCCGATGTCGACGAGCAGAGTGAGCCCGACGGCCGCGATCGCGCCCCACGCGACCGCGAAGAACACGAGGGACTTGGGCTCTGGTTCCCACCGATCGATCATCCGCACGACGAAGAACACGATCGCGAGCGGCACGAGGGCGAGCACCAGGCCGATGATCGAGGCGAGCGGCCCGAGGAAGAGCCCGAAGTAGGCGATGAGGGCGAGCATGAGCAGCCCGAGGAAACCGAACAGCGAGAAGAGGGCGATGCGCCCGCCGCGGCGGGCGGGCGGCAGCGCGGGCAGCCCCTGCGCCGGAGAGGGTGCCGCCGGTGCCGGCGGAGAGTACGGCGTCGGCTGCGCCAGCACGGACGCGTAACCGGGGCGCTGGGCGAACGCGGCGGGAGTGTAGTTCGACTGCGCGTACTGCTGAGCGGAGTACTGCTGCGGTGCGTGAGCCTGCTGCTGGTACCCCGGTTGTTGGGTCGGCTGCTGCTGCGGATACCCGGGCTGCGGCGCGTACTGCGGGTGCGGCGGCTGCGGCGGCTGGCCCTGGGGCGGCTGCGGCTGGCCCTGGGGCGGCTGCGGCTGGCCCTGGGGCGGCTGCGGCTGCGCATACTGCGGAGGCATCGGCTGCTGCTGCGGCGCGGGCGGCGGCGTGTACGGCGATGGCTGGGTCGGTCCTCCGGAACTCATAGCCCACAGCATATGGGGAACAATCAACTTCCCTCGGCTCTGGTGACTTCCTCCAGGCATTCCGGTACACCACCGGATACCGTAGGAGTATGCGGTTCGCTCATCTGCGTCGTGCCGACTCCCCCGCTGTGCATCTCGCAGTGGTGGAGGGTGCCGATGCCATCCTCGTCTCCGATCTCCTCTCCGACCCCCCTGCGACCCTGCAGCAGCTGATCGAGGGCGGCGAGCAGACCCTCGACGCTCTGCGCTCGGCTCTCGACGGCGACGTGCCGCGGCATCCGCTGGACGGCTGGGACTACGCATCCGCCGTGATCGCTCCCCCTGCCGTGCTTGCCGTCGGCCTCAACTACGCCGCGCACTCGAGCGAGCTCGGACTGAAGACGGATGCCGCGCCGACGGTCTTCACGCTGTGGCCCAACTCGCTCACCGGCCACGAGCAGACCACCTCGTGGCCGCGCTCGCTCAGCGAAGCCGTGGACTACGAGGCCGAGCTGGGCGTCCTGATCGGCACCCCGGCCAAGGACACCGCAGAGGCGGACGCCCTCTCGCACGTCTGGGGGTACACGGTCGTCAACGACATCACCGCCCGCAACGTCCAGTTCTCCGAGGCGCAGTGGTCGCGGTGCAAGTCCTTCGACGGCTTCACTCCCACCGGACCGTTCGCCGTCACCGCGGATGAGATCGCCGACCCCCAGGATCTGCACATCTGGGCGGTCGTCGACGGACAGACCGTCCAGGACGCCAGCACGGATCAGATGGTGCGGTCGGTCGCGAAGCTCATCGCGCACCTCTCGCAGTCGCTGACGCTGTTGCCCGGCACGCTCATCTCCACGGGAAGTCCCGGCGGCGCCGGCTACTCCCGCGACCCGCAGATCTTCCTTCGCGATCGCTCGACCGTCACGGTCGGCATCGACGGGATCGGCGAGCTCACGACCCACTGCCGAGTGCTGGACTGATCCGCTCCGCACCCGCTGACACGACGAGGGGCCCGGGCGCGATCCGCCGGGGCCCCTCGTGCGTGCACGCTCAGATCTCGATGAGGTCCTCGGACGCGATCACCGGGATCGCGGCCGTGATGGCCTCGAGGCCGGACAGCCGTGCCGGCGACAGCTGCTTCACGACCTCGTCACGAGACATGAGGCCGGCCTCGACCACCAGGTCTGCGACGTTGCGGTTCGTCAGGAGCGCCGTCTTGGCGAGGGCGGCGGCCGCGGCGTACCCGATGAACGGGGTCAGTGCGGTGATGACGCCCACCGACGCCCCGACCATCGCGCCCAGGCGGTCGCGGTTCGCCGTGATCCCGTCGACGCAGTTGACTCGGAGGGTCCACATCGCCTGACGCATCCAGGTGATCGACTGGAAGATCGAGTGGGCGATGACCGGCTCGAAGGCGTTGAGCTGCAGCTGCCCCGCCTCAGCCGCCATCGTCACGGTCATGTCTGCACCGGCGACCGCGAACGCCACCTGGTTGACGACCTCGGGGATGACCGGGTTGACCTTGCCGGGCATGATGCTGGAGCCCGCCTGCATCGCCGGCAGGTTGATCTCGCCGAAGCCGGCCTGCGGACCGGACGACAGCAGTCGCAGGTCGTTGCAGATCTTCGAGAGCTTCATCGCGTTGCGCTTGAGCGTGGAGGAGAACGACATGAACGAGCCGGTGTCGCTGGTCGCCTCGACGAGGTCGCCGGCCGTGACCAGGTCGAGCGCGGTGATCTCACGCAGGTGCTTCAGGACGACCGGCGCGTAGTCGGCGTGCGTGGTGATGCCCGTGCCGATCGCGGTGGCGCCCATGTTGATCTCGAACATCAGCGACGCGTTCTCGGTGAGGCGCGTGTGGTCGTAGCCCAGCGTCGACGCGAAGCCGTGGAACTCCTGTCCCAGGGTCATCGGCACGGCATCCTGCAGCTGCGTGCGACCGACCTTCAGCACGTCGTGGAACTCGTGCGCCTTGTTCAGGAACGACACCCGGAGCAGGTCGAGCTCCTCCAGCAGCGAGCGCAGGGTGAGGGACAGGCCGATCTTGACGGCCGTCGGGTAGACGTCGTTCGTCGACTGGCTGCGGTTGGTGTGGTCGATCGGAGAGAGGAAGCCGTAGTCGCCCTTCTCACGTCCCGCCATCTCGAGCGCGATGTTGGTGATGACCTCGTTCGCGTTCATGTTGGTCGAGGTCCCCGCCCCGCCCTGGATGACGCCGACCGTGAACTGGTCGTGGAACTCGCCGTCGATCACCCGCTGCGCCGCACGGTCGATCAGGTCGGCGCGCTCGGCGTCGAGGACCCCGATCTCGCGGTTCGCGCGAGCGCTGGCCTGCTTGACCATCGCGAGGGCGACCACCAGGTCCGGATACACCGAGATCGGGCGCTTCGTGATCGGGAAGTTCGCGTCGGCGCGGGCGGTGTGGATCCCCCAGTACGCGTCGACGGGAATCTCCATGCTCCCGAGCGAATCGGTCTCGGTACGGGTGAGGGCAGGCGCGGCAGAAGCCATGTCACATCCTTGTGGGTAGTGGCGAGTGTGAAGTGCGGGGGATGCTCCCAGTCTACGCCCGCGCACATGCGCCGCCAGGGATACGACGCCCTGTCACCGTTTGCGCGAGAAGGCCTCGAGCCTCTGCTCGGGCGTCAGAGCGGCCATCCTGGCGAGCCAGGCCTCGGAGAAGTACTCCCCCGTCGGCGCGTCGATCACCGGCACCACCGTGTGCGTGATGGTGTCCGGTCGCACATGCACGATCTCGAATGCCTGCGCGGCATCCATGCCGTTCACCTGGGCGGCCGGTCGCGCGACGTTCATCGTGTAGCAGGTGGCGGACGACACGCTCACCGGCACCCCGGCGAACATGCCGTGCGAGGAGTAGTGCAGATGGCCGGCCAGGATGCCCCTGACGTCGGTTCCTCTGATCACCTCGGCGAGCTCGTCCTGATGGCGCAGCTCGAGGATGTCGAAGAGCGGCAGGTGGCTGGGAAGCGGCGGATGATGCATCGCGAGCAGCGTGCCGTGCGGAGCAGGCTCGCGAAGGACCTCGGCGAGCCACGACAGCTGGGCGTCGTCGAGATCGCCGTGGTGCCACCCCGGCACGCTGGTGTCGAGCGCGATCAGTCGCAGCCCGTCGAGGTCCCACACGCCCGTGACCGGTTCCTGGGTCGGTTCGAGGTCGAGGAGCCCGGCACGCAGAGCCGGCCGCTCGTCATGGTTTCCGGCGACCCACACCACCGTGGTCCCGAGTTCGGCGGCCACCGGCTCCACAGCGGCGCGCAGTCTGCGATAGGCATCCGGCTCCCCGAGATCGGCGAGGTCGCCGGTGATCACGATCGCCGCAGGATGCGGGTGCACGGCACGGATCGCATCGAGGGTGCGAGCGAAGTTCGCCTCCACGTCGTATCGCCCGCCCAGCGGAGCACCACCCGCAAGGAAGTGCGGATCGCTGACGTGGATGATGACGTGCGACGGCGGCTGATAACGACCGAACACGTACTGCCCGCCGGACTGCTCTGACATGCTCTCAGCCTAGGCCGAGGCCCGACACCCGGTCAGCCGGCGCGCACCACGTCAGCTGTAGTACCGGCGATAGGATGCTCGGATGGCGAAGAACGAGATCAGACGACGGCTCCTCGCAGATGCGGGCCTCCGGGTGCTCGCCGCCGACGGGTCGCGCGGCCTCACCCACCGCGCCATCGACCAGGTCGCCGGAGTGCCGGTGGGAACGACGTCGAACTACTTCCGCACCCGCGACGCGCTGGTGGAGGGCCTCGTCGAGCGCATCGGAGAGCGTCTCGCGCCCAGCGACGAGGACCTGGCCCGCCGCTCGACGGAGCGTCCGAGCACGGAGCTCTTCGCCGACTACGTGCGGGACATCGTCCGTCGCCTCACCGCAGACCGCGACGTGACCTTGGCGCTCTTCGAACTGCGTCTCGAGAGCAGCCGACGCCCCGAGGTCGCCGCGGTCCTGGGCGCGTGGCAGCGAGCCGGTTTCGACGGCGATGTCGCGTTCAACGTCGCCGCTGGCCTGCCTGGCGGACGCAGGGAGATCGCGCTGTTCCACTATGCGATCGACGGCCTGCTCCTGGACCGGCTGACGACGCCCATCGACCCGGACACGTCGACGGACGAGATCGTCGACGACCTCGTCAGCGGTCTGCTGCGCTGATCGCGGTGCGTCCGTCCCGGCCGCCTGCAGCGGAAGCCCTGGACGCGATCGCTCTCAGTGCCCGACGACGATGATGAAGATGCCGGCGACCACGGCCGCGGCGCACAGCGCGAAGCATCCGTACGCGCCGAACAGGGCCACGCGCCGCTGCCCCTCGGTGAGCGGGCTCTTCTTCGCCGCCTTCGCCGCCTGCTTGGCGGCGCGCTTGAGTTCCTTCTCGGTGATGACCGTGATCGCGTCCGTGAACTCGGCGGGGCTCACCACCGGCGCATGTCCGCTGCGGACCAGCAGTCGCAGCCCGAACGCGTAGAAGGTGACGACGGCGCACGCGCCCACGAGTGCCGCCAGGAACACCTGGACGAAGGCGCCCCAGTCGATGTCGACGCTCACTTCGACTCCTCGCTGTTCGCCGTCTCGGTATCCTCGATGCGCGTCGTGGCGCCGGTGGCCGGGGCCTTCTTCGCGGCCTTCGCCGCAGCCTTCGCCTTCGCATCGGCCTTCGCCTGCGCCTTGACCTTCTCGCGGGCCTCGGCACGCGCCTTCGCCTCGGCCTTCGCCTCCAGGATGCGCTGCTGGCGACGCGTGGGCGGCGGGGTATCGGGGTGCTCGACCGCGAGGCCGGACTCCGCGACGTCGCTCATCGCGTTCGCGGGGGTCACGGCATCCTTGCGCGAGCGCAGGAAGAGGCCGATGATCACCGCGAGGGCGAGCACCGCATCGATCGCGATGCCCCACAGGCCCAGCCAGGTGATCAGCAGCGCCGCGAGGGCGCCGACTGCACCGGCGGCAGGCAGCGTGAGCAGCCAGCCGATCGCGATCCGACCCGCAGTGCGCCAGCGCACGGTCGATCCGCGGCGGCCGAGCCCGGAGCCGATGACCGACCCCGACGCGACCTGCGTGGTCGAGAGGGCGAAGCCGAAGGCGCTGGAGGCGAGGATGGTCGCGGCGGTCGAGCTCTCGGCCGAGAAGCCCTGTGCGGGCTTGACCTCGGTGAGGCCCTTGCCGAGCGTCCGGATGATCCGCCATCCGCCGAGGTAGGTGCCGAGCGCGATCGTGACCGCGCACGCGATGATGACCCAGAGGTAGGGATCGGCCTGCTCGCTGTTCTGCCAGCCGACGGTGATGAGAGCGAGGGTGATGACGCCCATCGTCTTCTGCGCGTCGTTCGTGCCGTGCGCGAGCGCGACGAGGGACGATGTGAAGATCTGACCCCAGCGGAACCCGTCGCGGCCGTCCGGCTTGCCGTCGTAGCGGCGCGTGATCGAATACGCGAGCTTGGTGGCGGCGAACGCGATGATGCCCGCGGTGAGGGGGGCGATGAGTGCGGGGAGGATGATCTTCGACAGCACCATCCCGAAGTCGATGCCCGACACCCCGACGCCCACCAGGGTGGCGCCGATGAGACCGCCGAACAGCGCGTGGGAGGAGCTCGACGGCAGGCCGAGCAGCCAGGTGAGCATGTTCCACGTGATCGCGCCGATGAGACCCGCGAAGATCATCGGGAGGAACGCGTCGCCTTGGATCGTGTCCTCGCGGATGATGCCGTGCGAGACGGTCTTGGACACCTCCGTAGACAGGAAGGCGCCGACGAGGTTCAGCACGGCGGCGAGGAGGACCGCGGTCTTGGGCTTCAGAGCACCCGTCGCGATCGGGGTCGCCATCGCATTCGCGGTGTCATGGAACCCGTTGGTGAAGTCGAAGAAGAGTGCCAGCAGAATCACCAGCACGACGATGAGGGCTGCGGTTTCCACCGTTCGCTTTCGGTCGTTGAGGAAGAGGGAGGTGTCGACGTGATCGACGTGATGAACGAAGAGTTCACCGTGGGTTTGACTTCCGTTAACCGGCCCCGTTGAATCCTCCCACCCTGTCGAGTGCCGGTCAACTCGACCTGGGCTAGCGTGGAGGCGTGACTGATGCCCCGATCGCAGACCGCCGTTCGACACTCCGCACTCACCACGGCGACACCTTCGACGATCCGTACGAATGGCTGCGCGAGAAGGATGCTCCGGAGGTGATCTCACACCTGGAAGCCGAGAACGCGCACACCGAAGCCCAGCTCTCGCATCTCGCCGGCCTCCGCGAGACGCTGTTCCAGGAGATCAAGGGCAGGGTGCAGGAGACCGACCTCTCCGTGCCGACCCGGCGCGGCGACTGGTGGTACTACAGCCGCACGGAGGAGGGCGCCCAGTACGGCATCCACTGCCGCACCGCCGCCGCGGAGGGCGACTGGACGCCGCCCGTGCTCGAGCCGGGCGTCGCCGTGCCGGGCGAGGTCGTGCTCCTCGACGGGAACGCGGAGGCCGAGGGGCACGAGTTCTTCTCCCTCGGAGCCTTCGACACCTCGGACGACGCGACGATGCTCCTCTGGGCGACCGATCACGAGGGCGACGAGCTCTACACGGTGCACGTGCGCGACCTCGCGACCGGCGAAACGCTCGCCGACGAGATCCCCGACACCGGGGGCGCGTTCTTCACCCCGGACGGCACCGGCATCCTGTACACGACCCGCGACGACGCGTGGCGGCCCGACACCCTCTGGCTGCACCGCCTCGGCACGCCGGTGTCCGAGGACGTGAAGCTCTTCCACGAGCCGGACGAGAAGTACTGGCTGGGCGCCGGTATCACCCGCAGCCGCAAGTACCTCGTCATCGCGGTCGGGTCGAGCATCACGAGCGAGGAGTATCTCGTCGACCTCGCAGGCGACCTGACGGCACCCCCTCGGATCGTCTGGCCGCGACGCGAAGGCGTCGAGTACTCGCTCGAGCACGCCGTGGTCGACGGCGATGACCGGCTCTACATCCTGCACAACGACGGCGCGCTGGACTTCGAGCTCGTCTCGGTCGCAGCGTCCGACCCGCAGGGCGAACGACGCGTCGTCCTCCCCCACGAGCCGGGACGACGGCTGCTCGGCATGGATGCCTTCCGCGACTTCGCCACCGTCGAGTACCGACGCGAGGGCCTCGAACGCGTCGGACTCCTCGATTACGCGACGGATGCCGTCGAGGACATCGTCTTCGACGAGCCGCTGTACTCGGCCGGCGTGAGCGGCAACCCGGAATGGCATTCGCCCTACCTGCGACTCGGATACACCTCGTTCGTGACCCCGGGCACCGTCTACGAGCTGAACCTCGAGACGCGCGAGCTGGAGCTGCGCAAGCAGGTCGCGGTCCTCGGCGGCTACGACCCGCTGGACTACGACCAGCGCCGCGCGTGGGCGACGGCATCCGACGGCACCCAGGTGCCGATCTCGCTGGTGTGGAAGCGGTCCTTCGGCGAGCCGGGCGCCGGCACGCGTCCCGTCCACCTCTACGGATACGGCTCGTACGAGCACTCGATCGACCCGGGCTTCTCGGTGGCCCGTCTCTCCGAACTCGATCGCGGCATCGTCTTCGCTGTCGCCCATGTCCGCGGCGGCGGCGAGATGGGCAGGCAGTGGTACGAAGACGGCAAGCTGCTCAACAAGCGGAACACGTTCACGGACTTCGTGGCGTGCGCCCAGCACCTCATCTCCGAGGGGATCACGACGCCCGACACCCTCGTGGCAGAAGGCGGCAGTGCCGGCGGTCTTCTCATGGGTGCTGTGACGAACCTCGCACCCGAGCTGTTCGCAGGGGTGCTCGCGGCCGTGCCGTTCGTGGATGCGCTGACCACGATCCTCGACCCCTCGCTTCCCCTGACGGTCATCGAGTGGGACGAGTGGGGCGATCCGCTGCACGGGGCCGACGTGTACGAGTACATGAAGTCGTACTCGCCGTACGAGAACGTCCGTGAGGGCGTCGAGTACCCGCGCATCCTCGCCGTGACCTCCCTGAACGACACGAGGGTGCTGTACGTGGAGCCCGCGAAGTGGGTCGCGGCGCTGCGTGTCGCCGGTGCCTCGGACGCGCTGCTCAAGTGCGAGATGGTCGCGGGACACGGCGGCGTCAGCGGACGCTACAACTCCTGGAAGGAACGCGCGTTCGAGCTGGCCTGGATCCTCGACACGGTCGGCCTCGCGGACTGACCGCGGGGCGTGACCGGCGGGATCCCCCTGCACGTCCGAGAACAGGACGACCGTCCGGGATCAGGAGGATCTCCGGCAGACCGTCCTGATGCGGAGCGGTCGTCCTGATCCGGGCCGCGCGCTACTCGCCCTCCACATTCGGCGCTCGCGGCTGTTCGCTCCACATCGACGGCGCACGGGGCCCGCGGGACCGTGCGCCTGCGCAGACTGGGAGCATGAGGTTGGAGGAGTGGCTGAACGGGCGCGATGGGGCTGCGCACACCTCCGACATCTACGCGGCGGGCTTCAGCCGACACGCCGTCTCCACAGCCGTCGATTCAAGACGGGTGCTCCGGCTTCGCCGGTCCTGGATCGCCTCGAAGTCCTGCGATCCTCCGATCCGCGCCGCCATCTCGATCGGCGGACGCCTCACCTGCGTGTCGGCCGCACGACGGCTGGAGCTCCGGACGCCGGCCGATGACCACGTCCATGCCGCCGTCACACCGACAGCGGCACGATTCGATCCCGACGGGATGCGCGTGCACTGGTCATCCGGGCCGGCGCCGGTCGGCCGTCATGCCGTCGTCGACCCGCTGATCAACGTGCTGTACGAGGTGGCGCGATGCCAGGAGCCTGCCACCGCGCTCGCGATCTGGGAGTCCGCTCTCCGCAAGCGCCTGATCGCACCGGAGGTTGTGTCGCGCATCGAATGGCGCAGCGCACGGGCGTCACGAATCGCCGAGGTCGCCGGCGTGCTGTCCGATTCAGGGCTGGAAAGCCATTTCGTGATGCTGATGCACGCGATCGGCGTGCGCGTCACGCAGCAGGTGTGGGTCGACGGGCATCCGCTCGATGCGCTGATCGGCGATCTGCTGGCGGTCCAGCTGGACGGGTTCGCCTTTCACAGCGGCGCGGCGGAACGCCGTCGGGACATCGAAGCGGATGCACGGCTGCGCCTGCGTGGCTACAGTGTGCTCCGATTCGACTACCACCAGGTGCTCTTCCAACCCGAGCTGGTCCAGCCCCTCGTGCGCGCGGCAGTCGCCCAGGGGCTGCATCTGCGTGGGTGAGTCCGCATGCGACCGAAATCAGGACGACGGTCCCGCATCAGGAGGATGCGCCGCAGATAGTCCTGATCTCGGACGGTCGTCCTGTTTTCGGGCGGTGGACGCAGTGGATGCCGCGGCAGTGACGCCGGTGGATGCAGCGACGGCAGACGCAGCGGATGCTACGGAGGCGGGTGCCGTGGCGGTGGCTGCCGTGGACGCTGCGTCACCCCGCGGCGACCGCAGGATCAGCCGAAGAGGGCGGCAGCCTCGTCGTAACGACTGCGCGGCACCGTGTTCAGCTCGCCGAGAGCCTCGGCGAACGGGACCCGCACGATGTCGGTGCCCTGCATGGCCACCATCTGCCCCCACGCCTTGTCGACGATGGCGTCGGCGGCGTGCAGTCCCAGGCGTGTCGCGAGGACTCGGTCGAACGCCGACGGCGAGCCGCCGCGCTGGATGTGGCCGAGGATCGTCGCACGCGTCTCGATCCCCGTGATGCGCTCGATGGCGGGCGCCAGCTGGTCGCCGATCCCGCCCAGCCGCGGACGGTTGAAGGCGTCGAGGCCCTTGTCGCTGTAGGCCTCGTCCATCCCGAGCAGCTTGAAGCCCTCGGAGACGACCACGAGCGGCGCGCGGCCGCGATCGTGCGCGCTCGAGACGAGCTCGCAGATGTCGTCGATCGACATCGGTACCTCGGGGATGCAGATGGCGTGCGCTCCGGCGGCCATGCCGGCGTGCAGCGCGATCCAGCCGACGTGGCGCCCCATGACCTCGGCGACCATGCAGCGCTGGTGGGAATCGCCCGTGGTGCGCAGTCGGTCCATGGCGTCCGTGGCGATGTTCACCGCCGTGTCGAACCCGAAGGAGTAGTCGGTGGCGCGGAGGTCGTTGTCGATCGTCTTCGGCACGCCGATGACGTTGATGCCGTCCTTCGCGAGGCGGTCGGCGGCGGCGAGCGTGCCCTCGCCGCCGATCGCGATGATGCCGTCGATCTTGTGTCCGTACAGGGTCTTGGCGATGTTCTCGGCGCCGCCGCGCTCACCCTCGTAGGGGTTGGTGCGGCTGGTGCCGAGGATCGTTCCGCCGACCTTCGACAGTCCCTTCACCTCGTGACGGGTCAGGGGGAAGAAGTCGCCGTCGACGACACCTCGCCATCCGTCGCGGATACCGACGAACTCGAGGTCGTACGTGGTGGTGCCCTTGAGCACGATGCCGCGGATGACCGCGTTGAGTCCGGGGCAGTCGCCGCCGCTCGTCAGAATGCCGATCTTCATGCTTGCCTCAGACGGGTTCGGGAAAAGGGGGAACTAGGCGACGCTGCCTGCGATCGACACTAGCGCTACGGAGCGACTGCGCGCCATTCGAGGCGATGAAAACGAAGGATCTTGCGGCCGATTCGCGACGATTCCTCAGAAATGCCGATTCACTCCGCCGACAGACAGAAATCGGCGTCAAGAATCTGCATTCTTAACGCCGACTTCTGAGGTCAGAGGAGCAGTCAGGACGCCCCGAGAGCCTCGCGCAGGAGGTGCATGAGGGCACCGAGCTGCACAGGCTCCGCGGCCGCCTCGTCCAGGGCCTCCCCGTCGAGCGCTCGCGCCGCGAGTCCCTGCTTCTGATCGATGAGCTCCGCGATCTTCGCATCGACGGTGTGCGCCGCGATGATGCGCCAGGCGGTGACCGGCTCGTCCTGCCCGATGCGGTGCACGCGGTCGATCGCCTGCGTCTGCTCGGCCGCCGTCCATGACAGCTCCGCGAGCACGACGTTCGACGCTGCCTGCATGTTCAGGCCGACACCCGCGGCAGTCAGCGAGCACACCGCGATCCCCACCTCGGGATCGCTGTTGAAGTCGTCGATCGCCTGCTGGCGCGCGGTGGAGGTCTGGTCGCCGCGGATCGACACTGAGCGGATGCCGGCGGATGCGAAGTGCGCCTCCGCCTGATCCATCACGTCGATGTGCTTGGCGAAGAAGACGACCTTGCCCACCGAGCGCTGCAGCTGAGCCGCGTAGTCGGCCGCGAGGTGCGCCTTCGCCTGGCCGATCCGGCGCACCATGGTGAAGACGTTGTCTCCCCCGGTGCCGGCGGCCTTGGACTCCTCGAGCTCGTTCTGAGCCACGAGTCGGACGATGTCGTCGTCGATCTCGCCGGGCGCGAGACCGCGATCGCCGCGCGCCTCGATGATCCGGCGGTACCGGGCCGCGAGCCGCTCGCCGAGCTCGCGCTCGGCCTGACGGATGCCCCGACCGAACTCGTCGTCCAACTGCACGGGCAGATCCGCGATGAGCTTGTCGGGGAGGTCGGCAGCGACGTCCTTCTTCTTGCGCCGGACGATCCCCATCGAGATCACCGCCTCGCGGGCCTCCGGGTAGAACGCCTTGTCTGCGGGCGTGAAGCCGGTGGCATCCAACTTCTCCATCAGCTCGGGGCCGGGCTTCTCACCTGTGGTCCAGCCGAGGAAGCGCCAGATCGCGTCGAAGTCCTCGACGTCGTTGATCAGCGGCGTACCCGTGAGCGCGAGCATCAGCGGGTTGCCGCCCGGCGTGCGCTCCCGCACCCGGTTCGCAAGCGAGAGCACGTTCTGCGAGCGCTGCGAGCTGAGGTTCTTGATGAAGTGCGCCTCGTCGACGACCATGCCGCGGAGGCCGATCGATGCGAGCCAGGACATGTGGCGATCGAGGATCTCGTAGTTGACGATGAAGACGTCGGCGAACGCGTCGATGTCGTCGCCGTCTCCCTGAATCACGGTGGCACGACGCTGCGGCGTCCAGCGCTCTACCTCGCGCGCCCAGTTCATCTTGACCACGTTCGGCACCACGACCAGGAGCGGGTAGGCCCCGGCCACCGAGGCCGCAAGCACGGACTGCGCGGTCTTTCCCAGACCCGGCTCATCGGCCAGCAGGAAGCTGCGGTGGCCTTCGCGCACGGCTTCCAGGAACCGCGACTGGTGCACCATGACCTCGAGCCCCTTGGGCGAGAGGTGGTCGTACTCGGGCGCGGGCGGCAGATCCATGCTCGCCGCGCCACCACCGGCGCCGGTCTCGAAGGCCTTGTAGAGGGGGCCCATGAGCTCCCAGCCGTCGAGTCTGCGGCGCGGGGTCGTGCTGGCCCGCGGTGTGAGATCGGGGGCGAGGAACGGATTGGCGAGCTGACGCGCCTCCACAGAAGGCGGGGTCACCTGGCGCTCGGCGATCGCCGCGGAGACGACCGGCGCCTGCACCGGGGCGATGTCGGCGATGATGAGCTCTTCGGGGGCGAGTTCAGCCCCCGACTCGAGCAGCCAGTCGCGGCGCATGCGCTTCGCGACCGGCGACGTGGCCTGGTCGGCCTCGAGAAGCTGGATCAGCGAGGTGTCGCGCGCCGCCGTCTTGGCGAGGATCGTGGCGACGCCGTCGAGACGCTTGAGGAGCTCCGCGCGTGCGGCGTCCGCGATCTCGGTGTCGGCCTTCACCCTGGCACGCTCCTCGCGCACCAGGAACGCGATCACCTGGAACTTGACCCGATTGGTCGGGCCCAGCTTCCCCCGCTGCGACTTCGCCTCGATCTCGCGCACCTTGCGCGCGAGGATCGGGATGAGGGGTGCCTCATCATCGCGACGGGACGTCTTCTTGCGCCGTGTTGCGGCAGTTGCCGTGGTCGGCATGCTCCTCCTGAGCGTGAAGGCCGGAGCATCCGGGGATGCGTCGGCCGTTCTCGGTGTCCGCGTGTGGCGTGAGCCAGGACCGTACGAACAGTGTCTCCGGTGATCGTCGACGAGCGAATGACGCGCGAGGATCGGGGACCACCGACGCCCATTCTATGGCATGACGACAGGGCGACGCGGATCAGGACACGGAGAGTTCCCGCGGAGTTCAGCCGCTGACGCGCGCGAGCACCCGCTCGGCGTCGGTGACATCAGCCGCCATCTGGTCCTTCAACTTCTCGATCCCCTCGAAGGCCACCATTCCCCGCAGCCGCTCGACGAACTCGACCGTCACGTCGTGGCCGTAGAGATCCAGATCCTGCTCGCCGATCACGTGCGCCTCGACCTGCCGCTCGAGCACGTCGTCGAACGTCGGGTTGGTGCCGACCGAGATCGCCGCGCGATGCCGGAGTCCCGTGTGATGGTCGACGAGCCAGCCAGCATAGACGCCGTCGGCCGGCACGAACGAGTCGACCGATGCCGAGAGGTTCGCCGTCGGGAATCCGAGCTCCCTGCCGCGCTTGAGTCCGTGCACGACCTCTCCGCGCACGTCGACGTGGCGGTCGAGCACACGGGCGGCGGCGGCGACGTCCCCGTCCATGAGGAGTTCGCGGATCCAGGTCGACGACACCCGACGGTCTGATCCGTCGAGGAAGACGTCGTCGACGACCTCCACCGAGAAGCCGTGCTCGGGCCCGAGCCGTCGCAGCAGCTCGGGGGTCCCCGCTCCCCCGTGCCCGAAGCGGAAGTCCTGGCCGACCAGCACGGTCGCGACCTGCAGAGCATCCACGAGGATGCCGGTCACGAAGTCCTCGGCGCTGCGCGATGCGAGCTCCGCATCGAAGGTCAGCAGAAGCGTCGCGTCGAGGTCGAGCTCGCTCAGCAGCTCCAGCTTGCGCTCGACCGTGACGACGTTCTCGGGGCACCGGTCGGGCCGCAGCACGGCGAGCGGGTTGCGATCGAACGTGACGGCCACCGACCGGGTTCCCGTCGCATCCGCGATCTCCTTGAGCCGCCGGATCACGGCGCGGTGGCCGGCATGCACACCGTCGAACTTGCCGATCGCGACCACGGAGGGGCCGAAATCGGCCGGCACGTCGTGAGGGTCGCGGAAGACGATCATGCGGCGACCTCGGCTGCGGTGGCTTCCTGCCGAGCGGGAGACGGACGGTGCGTGCGCAGCCACCAGATGCCGAACACGGGAAGGACCAGCGGGATGAACAGATACCCGCGGCCGAACATCGACCAGACGGTGTCATGCGGGAAGAGATCGGGGAAGACGATGCTCAGCACTCCCACGACGAGGACGCCGGTCAGCTCGAAGACGATAGCCACCCAGGCCACGGCGTACCAGCCTCGACGATCCGCGAGCACGAGCGCCAGCGTCGCGAGGATGTAGACGGCGGCCGCGAGGGCGGACAGGGAGTACGCGAGCGGTGCCTCGTCGAACTGCCGGAAGATCTGCACGAAGCTGCGACCGGTCGCAGCCAGCGCCATGACGGCGTACACGATGACGAGGACGCGGCCGATGCCGGTCATCCGGGAGGTGGGTGCGGTGGTGCTCATAGCCCCACCATTCTAGGTCCGGGCCGAGTGCCGCGGATGCGCGAGGGACCCCGCTCAGGCCACCTGGATGGTCCAGATCACATGCATGCGCCACACCATGATCGCGACCGCGAGAGCCGCGACGCCGAGGATCACCGTGCTCCATCTGCTGCGCTCCATGAGCGCCCACAGCACCGCGCCGATCGGCAGCAGTACAGCGGAGACGAGGTAGACCCAGTACTCGAGCAGATCGCCGGTCGGGGGGTTCCCCGCCAGCGGGGCGACGATCGCCGCAACGACCTGGACCACGAGCAGCAGCTCGACGAGCGCGAGCGACCCGACCGAGAAGTCGCTCGGTCGACGGCCCGCGAGTCCGAGAGCGACGCAGAAGAGCCCGGCTGCCGCGGCCACCGCGATCTGCACGATGGTGAGCCAGAGGATCATCGCGCGACCTCCGGCATGTTCATCGCACTCTTGAGGTCGTCGCCGCGTCTCTCGACGACTCCGACGAGGACGCCGTCCTCGTCGATCGCCGCAGCGCGGCTGCCGTCGAGCCTGGTCGACTGCCCGACGAGCCTCTTGCCGTGCCTGAGGTCGGTGGCCTCGGCATTCGAGACGGGCAGCACGTCGAGCACTCGCGCCGCCGCGGCCGCCGGGGTCAGCAGCGCTGCCTCATCGATATCGTCGATCACCGCGGCATCCGCGACATCGAAGTCACCCACCTTCGTCCGTCGCAGCGCGGTGAGGTGGCCCCCCACGCCGAGATCGGCACCCAGGTCGCGGGCGAGCGAGCGGATGTAGGTGCCGGAGGAGCAGTCGACGACGACGTCGAGATCCCTGAATCCGTCGGCGGTGCGCTCGGCGAGGACGTCGAAGCGCGAGACGGTCACCTCGCGAGCCGCGAGGACGACCTCTTCGCCCGCGCGGACACGATCGTACGCGCGGCGACCGTCGACCTTGATCGCCGACACCGAACTCGGCACCTGCGAGATCCGACCCGTCAATGCGGCGATACCCGCCGCCACTCGCTCCGGCGTGACGCCGAGCACGTCGGCCTCCGACGCGGTGGTGACGATCTCTCCGTCCGCGTCGTCCGTACCGGTCGTCTGTCCGAGCCGGATGGTCGCGTGGTAGGTCTTGTCGGCACCCACGATGTAGGTGAGGAGGCGCGTCGCGCCCTCCACGCCGATCACGAGCAGACCGGTGGCCATCGGGTCGAGAGTACCTGCATGCCCGACCTTCCGCGTCCCGAGGGCGCGGCGGGTGCGGGCGACCACATCATGGCTGGTCAGTCCAGCGGGCTTGTCGACGAGGAGGATGCCGGGCGAGACCATTGCTCCAGCCTACGATGCGAGCGCCCGGTGCTCTGTCGTGGGCCTCGCGGGACCCTCCCCGGCGCCGGTCGCTTAGGCTGTCGAGGTGCCATCGACTTCGCCTCCAGACGCCGCGGAATCGCTGCCTCTGACGTCGTGGTACCGGCGCACCGCCCGGGATCTGCCCTGGAGACGCCCGGAGTTCCACGACCGGTTCGGCGCATGGGGCACACTCGTCAGCGAGTTCATGCTCCAGCAGACTCCGGTGAACAGGGTGATCCCGCACCTAGAGGCCTGGCTCGATCGGTGGCCGACTCCGACGGCCATGGCCGGGGCCACACCGGCGCAGGTCGTGCAGCAGTGGGCGAATCTCGGGTACCCGCGCCGCGCCCTGTGGCTGCACCGCGCAGCCGTCGAGATCGTTGACAGGCACGGCGGCACCGTACCGCGAGACGTGGACGCTCTCCTCGCGCTCTCCGGGATCGGCGACTACACGGCCAGGGCCGTGGCCGTGTTCGCCTATGGCGACAGGCATCCGGTCGTCGACACGAACACGCGACGCGTCCTCGCTCGCGCCGTGCAGGGCCAGGCACAGCCCGGCTCCCCGTCGCGCCGCGACCTGCAGCTGATGGACTCGCTGCTTCCCGCTGACGATGCCGCCTCCGCGGTCTTCAACGCCGCCGCCATGGAGCTGGGGGCGACGGTGTGCATCGCCAGGACTCCGCGTTGCGAGAGCTGCCCGCTGGTCGGCACGTGCGCCTGGGTCGCCGCCGGGCGCCCCGACACCGGGGACACCCGCCGCCGGCAGGCCGCCTTCGAGGGATCGGATCGTCAGGCGCGGGGTGCGGTGCTGAGGCTCCTGCGCACGGCGTCACCCGATGCGGTGCCGGTCTCCGCTGTCCTGCCCGACTGGCCGGATGCGCTGCAGCGCGATCGTGCGATCGATTCGCTGATCGCCGACGGACTCGCCGAGGCAGACGGCGAACTGCTCTCGCTCCCCCGCTGACCGGTCAGACGAACTGCCCGATGCGGTGCGCGAGCACCGTCAGCTCCACTCTGGTGCGAACCTCCAGCTTCGCGAAGACGCGTCCCAGGTGCACCTCCACCGTGCGCACCGACACGTGCAGCGCGGACGCGATCTCGCGGTTCGGCGACCCGCTGACCACCAGCATCGCCACCTCGAACTCGCGAGCCGTCAACATCGACTCCCAGACCCTGCGGCATGAGGCGAGCGGATCCCTGGACGGACTGAAGGGATGTTCTCCGGTGTCGACGTTGCCGAGCCGGACGGAGATCGCACGAGCCCACGCATCCGCCCCCGCGTCCTCGAGCAGGTTGCGGGCCATCGCCAGGTGCGCTCTGCCGGCCTCTGTGTCACCCTTGATCAGCGAGCGAGTGCCGATCATGGCCTCCACCCTCCCCCGAGAGAAGGGAGAGGTCAGCGTGCGGGCCGCAGCGACGACCAGCGGTGCCTCGGAGCGCCACTCCTCATCCGAGCAGCTCGTGATTCGGACCCTCAGCTCTTGCGCGAGGGTGACCTCCGGCGGTTCGATGGTGCGCTGGTCCCACATCGCACCCCCCGTGACCACGACGGCCTCATCCAGCCCCGGGACGACGAGCGTCGGCTCGGGAGCACCCCGATCACGCCACAGCCGCATGCACAGCGCCGCTTCGTCCGATCGCCCCGCGAGAAAGGCCTCGACGGCGCGGTCGACGAGCAGATCGATGCGCAGCGGTGTGGGAAGCGCCGCAGTGAGCGCTTTCGCCACGGGTCCGAGGTGTCCCAGCACAGCCAGATCGAGCCGTCGTGCCATCACCACGCCGAGTCCCGCGAACGGCAGGGCGACGGGCAGGTCGACGGCTGCGCGTCGCATCCGCTCCCTGGCAGCACCGATGTCGCCCCGCCAGATCAGGAGCAGGACCTCCGTGACGGCGCGATAGGCACCGACCAGCGGACTGCGCTCGAACCCCGCGACGAAAGGATCGACCTCCGCCCCGAGGCCGACGTCAGCGACCGCGAGCAGTCGCAGGCCACGATCCACGTCGCCCTCGATCGCCGCCCGGAGCGCCTGCAGCATCGCCCCCGTCATCGGCCCGGCGCTGTGCACCTCGTCGAACTCCCGATCCCCTGCGACGAGCCACGCGAGGGCGACGACCGGGTCACGGAGTTCGCGGTCCGCGCTGGTCTTCGCCGATCCCTCCCTGAGCGCGTCGAGCCAGGAGCGCATTCCTCGGCGATCCCCGCGCTCGGCGCACAGCACGGCGGCGAAGGCAGCCGCTCGCGCCCAGGCGTACCAGCGCTCCGGGTCATCGCCGTGGGGGTGCAGCACCGCCGTCTCGACCTCCGGGACTCCTCCGCGAAGGTGCGCCTGCGCCACGAACAGTCCGCCGAGACCGTGCAGGCGCACGAGCTCGTCCGCATCCGGGAACAGGGCGCCGAGCGTCTCTGCTGCGGCGACCGCGTAGCCGGCAGCGATCGCGGCGACTCCGGCGACGAGCAGCGCCTCGTCGCGGTGTGCGCCCGTGCTGTGCGCTGCGGCCTCGGCAGCCAATCCGAAGGCGCGCTCGCTCAGCCCGGCTTCCGAGTGCTCCCGCGCCACCCGGACGAGCTCGTCCGCGATCGCCGGATCGCGGACCGTCGATGCTCTCGCGGCGTGCCAGGCTGCGTCGATGCTCTCGCCTCGGGCCACGAAGAGCCGGTGCAGCCTCTCATGCACCGCGACGACAGCGGATGACGAGCTCGTCGCCTGCAGCCAGATCGCGAGTCGAGGGTCGGCGATCCTCGCGCGACCGGCGTGCAGCTCGAGCAGACCGCCGATCCGGGCCTCGGAGAGCTTCCGTGCGGAGCGACCGTCGAATTCGATCAACGGTCCGAGCCGGTCATCGAGGGTGAGAGACGCCGCGAGAAGCGTCGCCCTGTCTCGCTCAGACAGGTCGAGCCTCGCGAAGAGCAACTCGATCGGCGTCACCAGGGGCAGCGGCGACGGCAACGGACTGAGTCCTTGGCGCTGCTCCCCCTCCAGCTGCTCTGCGATGGCCGCGACGGACGCGGGGTCGGCAGTCACCTGCACGACCAACGACGCGACCACGTGCGGCGCGCAGCTCAGATCACGCCTGATCAGCTCCTCGAGAACAATCTCGACGATGTCCGGCGACACCGCAGTCCCCCCGCGCACAATCGAAACGTCGATGCCGAACCCCCCCAGCCCGTACGAGCATCCACTCGCTCAGGTGAGGGTAGCAACACCCACCCCGTTCTGGGGTCGTTCCTCAAGGAGGAATATCGCGCGACCTACGGCTGCGGCTGGTCCTCGTCCTCGTCCTCGTCCTGACGCACGTACGGGTCCGCATCGCCTGCGTGCGAGGCGGAGGAGGCCAGCTTCGCCACCTCGGCGTCCCGCTCCTGGGCCTGACGCAGCAGGGCAGAGATGTGGTCGGCGTTCTCCGGCAGGGCATCGGGGATGAACTCCAGAGTCGGCACCAGACGGGTGCTGAGCTGTCGTCCCACCTCGCTGCGCAGCATGCCCGTCGCCGAGGTCAGGGCGGCTCCACTGGAGAGGCGCTCCTCCTCCGTGCCGAGCACCGTGTAGAAGACCGAGGCGTGCTGGAGATCGCCGCTCACCCGGACATCCGTGATCGTGACGAAGCCGAGGCGCGGGTCGCGCAGCCCCTTCTCGAGCCGCTCGGCGAGGATCACACGAATGCGATCGGCCAGTCGGGCCTGTCGTTCACCAGCCATTGTTCTCTCCCTCTACGTACCCTTCGGGCGAGGATGCATGACGCACCCTCGCCCGAAGATATCGAACTCGATCAGCCGCGAGGCTTCTCGACCAGCTCTGTCGTCTCGATCTCGTCACCGATCTGGATGTCGTTGAACTTGCCGAGGCCGATACCGGCCTCGTAGTCCGTACGCACCTCGGTGACATCGTCCTTGAAGCGGCGCAGCGACTCGATGGCGAGGCCATCGGCGATGACGACGCCGTCGCGGATGACGCGAGCCTTGGCGTTGCGCGTGATCGTTCCCGATCGCACGATGACACCGGCGATGTTGCCGAACTTCGAGGAGCGGAACACCTCGCGGATCTCGGCGACACCCGACTGGACCTCTTCGTACTCCGGCTTGAGCATGCCCTTGAGCGAGCTCTCGATCTCGTCGATCGCGTTGTAGATGACGGAGTAGAACCGGATGTCCACGCCTTCACGCTGAGCGCGCTCGCGCGCCTTCGTGTCGGGACGGACGTTGAAGCCCACGATGATCGCGTTGTCGATCGTCGCGAGGTTGACGTCGGACTCGGTGATCGCACCCACACCGCGGTGGATGATGCGCAGCTGCACCGAGTCGTCGACCTCGATCTTGAGCAGCGACTCCTCGAGTGCCTCGACGGCACCGGAGACGTCACCCTTGATGATGAGGTTGAGCGACTCGACCTTGCCCTCTTCGAGAGCACGGGTGAAGTCCTCGAGCGAGATGCGCTTGCGGGCCTTGGCCAGCTGGGCGTTGCGCTCGACCGCTTCACGCTTCTCGGCGATCTGGCGGGCCATGCGGTCTTCCTCGGTGACGATGAAGACATCGCCGGCACGCGGCACGGAGTTGAGACCCTGCACCTGCACCGGACGCGACGGGTAGGCCTCGAGGACCTGCTCGCCGTTCTCGTCGGCCATCGCACGCACACGGCCGTATGCCGTGCCCGCGACGATCGCGTCACCGATGCGGAGCGTTCCGGACTGGATCAGCACCGTGGCGACCGAACCGCGCCCCTTGTCGAGCTTCGCCTCGATGGCGACACCGCGAGCGGCCTTGTTCGGGTTGGCGGTGAGGTCGAGGCCGGCGTCTGCGGTGAGCAGCACCGCGTCCAGGAGTTCCTGGATTCCGGTGTTGGCACGCGCCGACACGTCGACGAACATGACGTCTCCGCCGTACTCCTCGGCGACCAGACCGTACTCGGTGAGCTGCTGACGGACCTTGGCCGGGTTGGCCTCGGGCTTGTCGACCTTGTTCACCGCGACCACGATCGGCACGTTCGCCGCCTGGGCGTGGTTCAGCGCCTCGACCGTCTGCGGCATGATGCCGTCGTCGGCCGCGACCACGAGGATCGCCAGGTCGGTGACCTGCGCTCCACGAGCACGCATGGCGGTGAACGCCTCGTGACCAGGGGTGTCGATGAAGGTGATGGCGCGCTCGATGCCCTCGTGCTCGGTCCAGACCTGGTACGCACCGATGTGCTGGGTGATGCCTCCGGCCTCACCCTCGATGACGTTGGTCTGACGGATCGCGTCGAGGAGTCGGGTCTTACCGTGGTCGACGTGACCCATGACGGTGACCACCGGGGGACGGATCTCGAGGTCATCCTCGCTCTCCGCCTCCAGCTCCTGCTCGAGGTTGAGACCGAAGCCCTCGAGGAGCTCCTTGTCCTCGTCCTCGGGCGAGACCATCTGGATCTTGTAGCCGAGCTCGGCACCCAGGACCTCGAACGTCGCCTCGTCCAGCGACTCGGTGGCCGTGGCCATCTCGCCGAGGTTGAAGAGGATCGTGACGAGGGTTCCCGGCTGCACCGTGTAGCCGGTCAGCGTTTCGATCTTGTCGGCGAAGTCCGCGATCGACGCGCCGCGGCGCATCCGGATGATCTCCCCGTTACCGCGGGTGACGTTGACGCCACCGACGACCGGGGCACTCCGCATCTCGAATTCCTGCCGCTTCGCCCGCCGCGACTTGCGCTGCTTGCTCTTGCCGCCGCCCTTGCCGAAGGCACCAGCGGTACCACCACCGGGACCACGACCGCGGCCTCCGCCGCCGCCGGGACGACCTGCGAAGCCACCACCGGGACGAGCACCGGGTCCGCCACCAGGTCCACCGGCACCGCCGGGACGACCGGGTCCACCCGGACGCTGCTGGAACGGTGCGCCTCCGGGACGACCACCCTGACCGCCGCGCGGGGCGCCGGGACGGGGGGAACCGGGACGGGGCGCACCCGGACGCGGGGCACCGGGACGCGGAGCCTGCGGACGCGGGATGTTGCCGGGGGTCGGACGCTGGCCCATCCCCTGCGCCGAGGCGAAGGGGTTGTTGCCGGGCCGGGGACCGGTCGGACGCTGGCCCATGCCCTGCGCCGACGAGAACGGGTTGTTGCCGGGGCGCGGGGCTCCGGGCTTGGGCGCTCCGCCGTCAGCGGGCTTCGCCGCGGCGGGGCCGGGCGTCGCAGCCGCGGGAGCGGCGGGCTCGGCCGGAGCCTCGGCGGCCGGGGCAGCAGGTGCTTCCGGCGCCGGAGCGGGCTTCGGGCCCGGCTTCGGACCGGGGGTCGGAGCGCCGGAGGCACTCGGTGCAGCAGCACTCGGTGCAGACGCACCGGGCTTCGCGGCTCCGGGCTTGGCAGCACCGGGCTTGGCAGCACCGGGCTTGGCTGCACCGGTTTTGGCCGCAGGCTTCGCCGCTGCGGGTGCAGCGTCTGCGGAGGCCTTCAGTGAGGCATCCGATTCGATGGCAGCGCGAAGCTTTCGCGCCACCGGAGGTTCGATGGTCGACGAGGGGCTCTTGACGAACTCTCCGAGTTCCTTGAGCTTTGCAAGTGCGATCTTGCTGTCGACGCCGAGTTCGGCGGCGATCTCGTGTACGCGTGGTTTACCAGCCACAATTCTCCTGTCTGGGGTCGGTCCACCCAGACAGGGCAGACCACTAGTCGCGGACGGGTCTCATTTCGAGCCGTTCACTTTGTTTCCATAGCCGTTCAGCCTTTGTTTCTTGGTGGGTGCTGTTCGATGATCCGCGTGTCCAGATCGCTGGAGACGCGCAGTGCTCGTCCGAAGGCCCGTCGCCGCAGTGCGGATTCGATGCAATCGGGTGTCGGATGCACCCACGCGCCGCGCCCCGGCAGGACAGCACTCTCATCGAGGACGAGGATGTCGTTCTGAGACACCACCCTGAGAAGAGTGGAGCGGGGAGCACGCGTGCGACAGCCGACGCACGTTCGTACGGGTTCCATCTTACACCTGAGTTCCCATCCGACTCGCGCGAGGGGCGCGAGTCGGATGTCACGAGGGGTCAGTCCAGGACGCTGTCCGGCTGGATGTCGATCTTCGCGCCGGTGAGCTTGGCGGCCAGGCGGGCGTTCTGCCCCTCCTTGCCGATCGCTAGCGACAGCTGGTAGTCGGGCACCAGGGCACGTACGGCCTTGGTGTTCGCGTCGAGGATGAACGCGCTGGTCACCTTGGCCGGCGAGAGAGCGTTCGCGACGAAGGGCGCGAGTTCCGGATCGAAGTCGACGATGTCGATCTTCTCGCCCGCGAGCTCTTCGGTGACGGCACGGACGCGACGTCCCATCTCGCCGATGCAGGCACCCTTGGCGTTGATGGCCGGGTCGTTCGCCCGGACGGCGATCTTCGTGCGGTGGCCGGCCTCGCGGGCGAGCGAGACGATCTCGACCAGCCCGGCGGCGATCTCAGGGACTTCCAGCGCGAACAGCTTGCGGACGAGGCCAGGATGGGTGCGCGAGACCGTGATCTGCGGCCCCTTGAGGCCCTTCGCGACGCTGGTCACGTACACGCGGAGACGGGATCCGTGGGTGTACTCCTCGCCCGGAACCTGCTCCTCGGGAGGAAGGATCGCCTCGACGGCTCCGAGATCGACGTGGATCATGCGGGGGTTCGGTCCCTGCTGGATCACTCCAGCGACGATGTCGCCCTCCTTGTCCTTGAAGTCGCCGAGCACGACGTCGTCCGCGATGTCTCGCAGACGCTGGCTGATGACCTGCTTGGCTGCGAAGGCCGCGATGCGTCCGAAGTCGTCGGGCGTGGCCTCCTCCTCGCCGATGATCGCGCCGTCTTCGTCCTTGACGACCTGCAGCACGGCGACGTGCCCGGTTCGACGATCGAGTTCGACGCGAACCCCTTCGGGGGTGGCTCCGTCTGCGGAGACGTGCTTCGAGTACGCGGTCAGGATGGCCTGTTCGATGATCGAGACGAGTTCATCGAAGGGAATCGCCTTCTCCTTCTCGATCCCACGCAAAAGACTCAGTTCGATATCCATGACGGCTCCCTATTCAGCTCTCGTCGCGCGGGTGTGCACGCGCGACATCCGTACCACGATACCCTGTGCCCACCGCCCGATGCCACGGAGGCGGCCGCACCGACGCGGTGCCAGACGCGCAGGAGGACCCAGTGACGACGTACGACACCATCGTGATCGGAGCGGGGATGTCAGGGGTGACGGCGGCGCGGATGCTCGCCGACGACGGCGCGACGGTGCTCGTGCTCGAGGCCCGGGATCGCGTGGGCGGCAGGATGAACACCGATCGCTCGGCCGGATTCGCCGTCGATCTCGGCGCGTCGTGGGTCCACGGCATCGAGGAGTCGCCGCTGTGGGACCTCGTGCAGGCGCTCGGCATCCCCACTCTGGAGTACACGGTGGGCAGCTTCCAGGCCGGCGGGCGCACGATCGAGAACTTCGACGGCGAGGGCCGGCGGATGGATGCCGAGGCGACCGCGCGATGGGTCGACGACGTCGCCGAGGCCGACCGGATGCTCGGCGAGGAGATCGCCGCCTCCTCCCCCGGCGACACGTACCTCGATGTGACCGAGCGCGCGCTCGACCGCTCCGGATTCGCCCCGGAGCGCATCGACGAGATCCGCGAGTTCTTCCGCCACCGTGTCGAGGAGCAGTGCGGCGCGTGGATCGGAGACCTCGACGCGCACGGCCTCGATGAGGACGCGATCGACGGTGACGAGGTGATCTTCCCGCGCGGGTACGACGAGCTGCCCCGGCGCACCTCCGCCGGACTCGACATCCGACGGGAACATGTCGTGACCCGCGTCTCGCGCCATGCCGATGGGGTCACCGTGTCGACGGACCGGGGCGAGTTCAGGGCCCGCAGCGCACTGGTCACCGTGCCGCTCGGCGTGCTCAAGAGCGGTGCGATCGAGTTCGCCCCTCCCCTGCCCGCAGCCGTGGCCGAGCCGATCGAGCGACTCGGCATGGGCGTGTTCAACAAGGTCTTCATCCAGTTCCCCGAGCGCTTCTGGGACGAGGAGAGCTACGTGCTGCGCGCCCTGGGCGAGGCGGGCGAGCATTGGCACTCGTGGTACGACGTCTCTGCCGTCAGCGGGCGGCCCACCCTGCTGACGTTCGCGGCGGGGCCGTTCGGACGGAGGGTGCAGGACCTCGCTGACGAGGACATCGTCGCGGACGTCGTCTCCGCCCTCCGGGTGCTGTACGGGGACAGCGTCGGCGCGCCGACGGCTCACTGGATCACGCGATGGGGGCAGGATCCGTTCTCGAACGGCTCCTACTCGCACCTCGCCCTCGGCTCGTCGCACCACGATCACGACGAGCTCGCAGGTCCGGTCGACGGCGTCCTGCACTTCGCGGGCGAAGCGACGTGGGGCGAGGAGCCTGCGACCGTCGGTGCGGCGTTCTATTCAGGGCATCGGGCGGCGGAGCGTATCCTCGGGCACGAGATCGACCTCGCCGAGTTCGCGGCCCGGATCAGGGAGCGGGAGCAGAACCCAATTCGTTGATCGCCCCGATCAGCCGGAACAGATTCCCGACGTGCCACTGGTCCAGGTGCAGAGCCAGGCGCGGCAGATGCAGCACATCGTCGTCCGCGACCTCGGGCTGACGGGGCATCGAGCGCTCGATGCGACCGCTCACCAGCATCCCGGCGAAGCGATCGTTCAGCTCCGCGATCTCCGCGTCCGTCGGCTCCGCACGGAGCCTCAGCACGAGCGTGTCGCCCACCCACCGCAGCGAGTCGTAGTTGCGCCAGAAGCCCGCGATCACCCCTGCCGCCGACTCGACGGAGTCCGTGATGACGACGCGATCGAAGTCGCCTTCGGAGATGACGCCGGTCGGGGCGAGATCCTCGTCGATGAAGCGCTTGAGTCCGTTCCAGAAGGTGCCGCCCGGCTCGTCGAGGAGCACGATCGGCGTCGGCTCCGCCTTGCCCGTCTGCTGCAGGGTGAGCAGCTCGAACATCTCGTCGAGGGTGCCGAACCCGCCGGGAAGGCAGATGAAGCCGCTGGATTCCTTGATGAGCATGAGCTTGCGCGTGAAGAAGTACTTCATCGCGACGACGTGCTCGCTCGCCTCGATCAGGCTGTTGGCCTTCTCCTCGAAGGGAAGCCGGATCGACACCCCGAGCGACAGCGCGGGCCCTGCTCCCTCGGCCGCCGCCTGCATGATCCCGGGGCCGGCTCCGGTCACCACCATCCATCCGTCGGCGGCCAGCGCGCCGGCGACGTTGCGCGCCTGCACGTAGAGCGGATCGTCCTGACGGGTGCGCGCGGATCCGAAGACGGTCACCTTGGGAACGCCCTCGAAGGGGGCGAACAGCCGGAAGGCGTCTCGCATCTCAGCAAGCGCCGCCGATGCGATCTTGAGATCGAGGCGGTTCGTGCCGTCCTCGCCGAGGAGCACGGCCGTGCGCATCATGCGCATCACCAGCCTGCGGTCGGTCCTCACCCCCGCCTCGTCGAGGACGGTGTTGATCTCGGCGCTCAGCGATTCCGGCAGCGGTTCCTCGGTCATGCTCTCAGCCTGTCACGACGGGCTGCCGCGCGGGGATCCGCAACGCCGCCCGTGGCTGCTCACCACGCTCAGACCGCCGTGTCAACGCCCGTGCGTTCTGGCCACACCACGGCGAAGCTGAGCGCATGACAGAGATCACTGGACCTGACGCACTGGCACGGGTGAAAGACCTCGTGGAGGACATCGACTTCACGATGCTGACGACGACGGACGACGACGGCAACCTCGTCAGCCGACCGATGTCGACGAGGCAGATGGACGACGCCTGCGACATCTGGTTCTTCACCGCCGAAGACACCGAGAAGGTCGAGGAGGCGAGAGCGCACCGACAGGTCGGACTGTCGTACTGCGACGCCAAGGGCATGCGCTATGTCTCCGTGGCCGGCAACGCGTCCATCGTGCACGATCGCGCGAAGATGGAGGAGCTCTACTCTCCGTCGCTGGACATCTGGTTCGAGGACGGGCTGGACACGCCGGGGATCGCACTCCTCAAGGTCACACCCACCGTCACGGAGTTCTGGGAACCGGCCAAGGGGAAGATCGCAATGGCGGCCGGAGCGCTGAAGGCGCTGGTCACGAAGGACACTCCGGACGACGACATCATGAACCACGGACACATCGTCTGCTGACGCGGCATCCGCAGACGAAGACGCCGCGCACCTCCGTGAGGAGCTGCGCGGCGTCTTCGCGTCGATGGTCAGCGACTGGTCAGTCGCTCCACCGCCTCGGCGATCGACAACGCGTCGCGGTCGCCGGTGCGCCGATCCCAGAGTTCGACCTCCCCGTCGGCGGCACCGCGCCCGACGATGACGATCTTCGGCACGCCGACGAGCTCGGCGTCGCCGAACTTCACTCCGGGCGAGACCTTCGGGCGGTCGTCGTAGAGGACGTCGAGGCCGGCGGCCTCGAGGGTCGTCGAGAGGTCGGCGGCGACGTCGAAGGCGACCTGGTCACGACCGGCGGCCACGACCTGGACGTCGAACGGCGCGACGGATGCAGGCCAGATCAGGCCCTTCTCGTCGTTGTTCAGTTCGGCGATGATCGCCAGGATGCGTGTGACGCCGATGCCGTACGACCCCATCGTGACAGTGACGAGCTTGCCGTTCTCGTTCAGCACCTTGAGCCCCAGCGCCTCTGCATACTTGCGGCCGAGCTGGAAGACGTGGCCGATCTCCATGCCCCGGGCGAGCTCGACCGGCCCTGATCCGTCGGGCGCGGGGTCGCCCGCTCGCACGTCGGCGATCTCGACGATCCCGTCGGCGAAGAAGTCACGGCCTGCGACGACCGAGTGCGCATGCTTCTCGTCGAGGTTCGCACCGGTGATCCAACTGGTGCCCTCGCCGACGCGGGGGTCGACCAGGTAGCGGATGCCGGTCGCCGACTCCTCGCCGAGGACGGCGCCCGTCGGTGACCACGGGCCGATGTACCCCTTGACGAGCAGCGGGTTCTTCTCGAAGTCGTCCGTCGTGGCCGTCTCGACCACGGCCGGCGCGAACGCGACCTCGGCCCGCTTCTCGTCGACCTCACGATCGCCGGGGATGCCGACGATCACGAGCTCGCGGCGACCGTCGAGGTGCGTCAGCGCGAGGACGACGTTCTTGAGCGTGTCCGCTGCCGTGTAGTCGCCGTCGAGGTGCGCGTTCGAGTGAGCCACGAGCGTCTCGATCGTCGGGGTGTTCGGCGAGTCGAAGATCACGGGAGCGGCGTCGGCGTCGAACGGGACAGCGTCGGGAACCGCCGTCGTGAAGGCCTCGACGTTGGCGGCGTAGCCGCCGGCGCTGCGCACGAAGGTGTCCTCGCCGACGGGCGTGGGGTGCAGGAACTCCTCGCTGCGTGATCCGCCCATGGCGCCGGCATCCGCCTGGACGATCACGTACTCGAGTCCCAGGCGCTGGAAGATGCGCTCGTACGCATCGCGCTGTGCCTGATAGCTCACATCCAGGCCCTCGTCGGACGAATCGAACGAGTAGGCGTCCTTCATCGTGAACTCGCGCCCGCGCAGCAGTCCGGCACGAGGACGCGCCTCGTCGCGGTACTTGTCCTGGATCTGGTAGATCGTCAGCGGCAGGTCCTTGTACGAGGAGTACAGGTCCTTCACCAGCAGAGTGAACGCCTCTTCATGAGTGGGCGCGAGCAGGTAGTCGCCGCCTTTGCGGTCCTGGAGACGGAAGAGCAGATCTCCGTACTCCTCCCACCGCCCGGTGGCCTCGTACGACTCGCGAGGCATCAGCGCGGGGAAGTGGACCTCCTGCGCTCCGGCGGCCGCCATCTCCTCGCGGACGACAGTCTCGATCTTCGCCTTCACGCGCAGACCGAGCGGGAGCCACGCGAAGATGCCCGCCGCCTGCGGTCGGATGTACCCGGCGCGGATCAGCAGCCGGTGGCTGGCGACCTCGGCGCCGGCAGGGTCTTCGCGGAGCGTGCGGAGGAAGAAGTTCGAAAGACGAGTGACCACCGGGCAAGTCTACTGACCGGCGGTCACTCGATTGCGACCGTGGTCAGTTGAGGGCAGGAAGACCGTTGGGGATGACACCGCCGGCGTACAGGCTCGCCGCGAGCTCCTGCACGGCGGTGAGCGCGACCCGCTGCGGGAGCGGTCCGTAGGAGATGCGCGTGACGCCGAGCTTCTCGTACTCGGACGCGGCGAGCGTGCCGGGGAGCCCGATCACGCTGAGCTTGCCCTCGCCGAGTCCTTCGACGAGCTGACGAGTGGTGTTGGCGTCGAGCATCCCGGGGACGAACACGGCGGTGGCTCCTGCGTCGAGGAACGCGCGGCCGCGCTGGATCGCGTCGGCGACGCTCTCGGCGACGGGCCGGTGTCCGGCGCGCACGAAGGCGTCGGTGCGCGCGTTCAGCGCGAAGGGGACGCCCTCTGCCTCGGCGGCCTTGACGATCGCCTCGACGGCGGCGACCGACTCGTCAAACGGCTTGAGCCGGTCCTCGACGTTCGCGCCCACGACGCCGGCGCCGATCGCGAGGCGGGTGGTCTCCCCCGCGTCGCCGTAGCCGTCGTCCAGGTCTGCCGTCACGGGAACGGACACGGATGCCGCGATGCGTCCGACCATGTCGATCATGATGTCGCGCGGAATCGTGCCGTCCTCGTAGCCGAACGAGGCCGCGATGCCGTGCCCGGCCGTCGCGATCGCCTTCGTCTCGGGGAGCATCGCGACCGCCTTGGCGGAAACGACATCCCATACGTTCACGACCCGGAGGATCTCCGGGTCTTCGTACAGTCCGATGAGGGTCTGGGCCTTCGCAGCAGTGGTCATGCTCCCACGCTAACGCGCTCGATCCGGCCGCAGGCCGGACGGGGCGGCAAGTCCTCGGTTCGTGGGATGCCGTCTGATCCGTCGGGACGAGCCCAGCGCGCTCTTGTTCCGGGATGCCGATGTTCTCGCTCGACGTCATGGTTTTCGGCCCTGATCTGGTGTCGAAATGTCAGAGGTGGGTGGTGAGATGCGGGTATGACAGCACTGATGGACGCGACGATCGAGCAGGTGGCAGCGCTCGGCGCGGTCACCGAGATGCTCGTCTCCGTCGAGCGGACGATCGGTTCCCTGCTCGCCGCGCGTGACGGTCTTCTGGCCCTCGGATCGCGCCTCGCGGTCGAGACGGCGGAGCAGTCCGAGGAGCCGAGCGCCGACGGCGTCGATCTGGCGATGCGCGCTGTCGCTGCCGAGTTCGGTGCTGCCCTGCGGGTCAGCGACCGCACGCTCCAACGGCGGATGCTCGACGCCGAGCTCCTCGTCACGCGCTTCCCGCGAGTGTGGCGTGCCCAGGGCGCCGGGGTCATCAGCGCCGCGCATGCCAGGATCATCGTCGATGCCGGCACACACCTCGATGACGAGACCCGGCGCGAGGAGTACTCGGAGCGGATGGTCGCGTTCGCACGAACGGAGTCCGCCAACCGCGTCGGGCGCGAGGCGCGACGGGTCGCCGACCGCCTCCAGCCGCGCACCGTCGACGCCCGCCATGCGGACGCGCGCCAGGAGCGTCGAGTGTGGTTGACGAACCGCGCCGACGGAATGGCCGAGCTCAGCATCTTCGGTCCGGCCGCACTCGTGCACGGCGCATTCGATCGGGTCACGGCGATGGCGAAGGCAGCAGCGGCTGGCGGTGAAGTCGTCGAATGCGCGCACGGATCACGCTCTGGTCGTCCTCACGACGGTCGGACGCTGGGCCAGACCCGTTGCGACATCGCGCTCGATCTGCTTCTCACCGGTGCACCGGCGGGGCACGACACGACCGATGGAATGCTCGCCCGGATCACCCCGACGGTGTCCGTCACCGTTCCCGTCATGACCCTGCTCGGGTCGGGCACCGTCCCCGCCGAACTGAACGGCTGCGTCCCGATCGACGGTCGCACCGCCCGGCTCCTCGCCGGCTCCGCCGCGGGATGGGATCGCGTCCTCACCCACCCGATCACCGCGGCAGTGCTCGCCGTGGACAGATACCGGCCATCCGCCGAGCTGCGACGTCATCTGACAGCGCGAGACAGCCGATGTCGGTTCCCCACCTGTGGGTATGCCGCCCGCGATTGCGATCTCGATCACACCGAGGATCATGCCCTCGGCGGCACCACCGACGCCGACAACCTGGGTCACCTCTGCCGACGGCACCATGTACTGAAGCACCGCACTCCGTGGCATGTCGAGCACCTCGGCGACGGCACGTTCGCCTGGACCAGCCCCACCGGGCAGGTTCACATCGATCGACCGCGTGCCCAGAACGCCGAGACGTTCACCGAGGACGACTCGCCGCCGTTCTGAGAATGAGCCAGCCGTGACCGTGAGCCGGTGCTGACGGGAACCGACGCTGACATGAGCCGGCCCTGACGCGAGCCGGCCCTGACGCGAGCCGGTGCTGACGGGAACCGGCCCTGGCTTCGGCGGGATCCGGCGAGGCCGACATAGTGTGGAGACATGCCTCAGCGCCGATCGCACGTCGCCCCCTCTGCCGCGCAGACCGAACTCGCCGCGGCGCTCGCGGAGCTACGGGTGTCGCTCGACGCCCCGACCGAGTTTCCGGCTGCCGTGCTGGCCGAAGCCGAGGCCGCCGTCGCGCCCGAGCCCGACCTGGACCTTCGAGACATCCCGTTCGCCACGCTCGACCCCGTGGGATCCAGAGACCTGGATCAGGCGTTCCATCTCGAGCGCCGCGGCTCCGGTTACACCGTGCACTACGCGATCGCGGACGTGCCGAGCTTCGTCGTCGCCGGCGGTGAGATCGACGCCGAGGCCCGGCGGCGAGGACAGACGCTGTATGCCGCCGATGGCACCATCCCTCTCCATCCGAAGGTGCTGAGCGAAGGCCGCGCCTCCCTCCTCCCGGATGTCGACCGCCCAGCGCTCGTCTGGACGTTCTCCATCGACGCGGCAGGTTCCGTCGAGGACTTCCGCCTCGAGCGCGCTCTGATCCGATCCCGCGCCCAGCTCGACTACGCCACAGTGCAGGCGGCACTCGACCGCGGGGAGGACGGCCCTGCGGCGCTTCTGCCTGAGATCGGCGCGCTGCGAGTGGAGCAGGAGAAGCTCCGCGGCGGTGCGAGCCTCAACCTGCCCGATGAGGAGGTCGTGCGCACACCTGACGGCGGCTACGCCATCGACCGGCGCCATCCGCTTCCCGTCGAGGAGTGGAACGCCCACCTGTCACTCATGACGGGCATGGCCGCTGCGAGCCTGATGCTCGACGCACGGATCGGCATCCTGCGGACGATGCCTCAACCGGACGAGAAGTCGTTCGACGCCTTCCGCCACCAGACAGAGGCGCTCGGCCGCCCGTGGACGAGCGGCCGGTACGGCGACTACCTGCGGAACCTGGACCGCACCGACCCGATGACTCTTCCCGTCCTCGAGGCCGCGGCATCCCTGTTCCGCGGTGCCGGGTACGTCACGTTCGACGGCACCGTCCCGAGCGATGCGGAGCAGGCGGCGATCGCGGCGCCCTACGCACACGCGACCGCTCCCCTGCGTCGGCTCGTCGACCGCTGGTCCCTCTCGATCTGCCTGGCCGCCTCCGAGGGCCGGGACATTCCGAGCTGGGCGCGCGAGTCCCTGTCCGAGCTTCCGGCATTGATGCAGGAATCGGGTCAGCGCGCGTCACGACTGGACTCCGCGACGATCAACTGCGTCGAGGCCGCCCTGATCACCCCGCTCGTCGGCCAGACGGTCGATGCCACGGTGATCGAGATCCGAGGGGAACGGGCATCGGTCCAGCTCGCGACGCCCGCCGTGACAGCCTCAGCTCCGCTTCCCGAGGGCGCGGCACCTGGAGACGTCGTGAGACTGCGGGTCCTGAGCGCCGACATCACGCGCGGCGAGATCGAGTTCGCCCTCTGACGTACGCTGGCGGCGTGGATCCCCTCGCTCTGACAGAACGCTTCATCGACGCCCGCTATCCGGGGGCCTCCATCGCGATCGTGGCGGGAAGCACAGCGCGGGGCGAGCGCACAGCGACGAGCGACATCGACCTGCTGCTCATCGGCGAACGCCTCTTCGCCTCCGAGGCTCAGAGCAGCGAGGCGTCGACGCACGACTTCGAGGGTGAGATCTTCGAGGTCTTCGCGTACACACCCGCGGGGTTCGTCGAATGGGCCGACCGCGGCGTGCAGCAGCACCGCCCGGTGACGGTGCACATGCTGGTGGAAGGCACCCCCGTCCGCGACGATGGGACGCTCGCCGCGCTGCGTCATCAGTGGCGGCAGGTGCTCGATGCCGGACCCACGCTGAGCGCACACGAGTCGGCCTTCCGCCGCTACGTCATCACCGACCTGCTCGACGACCTTCGCGACGCGACCGACCCGCTCGAGCGCCGCGTCGTGGCATCCGCTCTGTTCGATAGGACGGCCGAGCTCATGCTGCTCGGCGAGCACAGGTGGATCGCGACCGGCAAGTGGCTGCCGCGGCGGCTGCGCGACCTCGATTCCGAACGGGCGGAGCGGCTGAGCGGTCCTCTTCTCGACGGTGACTACACGGCCTTCGCCGATCGCGTCGATGCCGAACTCGTCCGGGCTGGTGGGCGGGTGCAGAGCGGCTTCGTACGCTGACCCGCCTCAGGCGGCGGGAACCGCTGTCGTCGTCATGACGAGGAGCTGAGGATCGGTGAGCTCGAGCGTCACCGAGATCGACACGAATTCGGCCAGAGACCGGGCGTGCGTTCCCCCGCACAGGATCTCCGCTGTTCCCTCGGGCAGCTCACAGTGCCAGCTGCGCCGATCCACGATCGTCGGTCCTTCAGTGACGATCCGGCTCGGAGCCGCGGACTCGACCCATGCCGACAGCTGTGCGTTGATCGCTGCCTCACGCTCGGCGAGAGTCGCCGCGAAGCCCTCGGTGTCGAAGCCCGCCTTGCGCAGGCTCTTCCCCAGACGGTACTCGTCGACCGAGCCGTCCTCATGGATGCGGCTGGACTGGTTGGCTCGCGCCTCGAAGTTCGGACTGCCCAGAGCATCCGTCCCCGGGTCCTTGCGCCACAGATCCGACAGCGCGCGATCCAGGGCGAGCGACGCGAGATGGCAGGCGGTGTGGCCTCGACTGAGGCCCGACCGCCGCGTAGGGTCCACGGCGAGTTCCACCCGAGCGCCCTCGATGAGGGCACTCGGCGCCTCGCCGTCGAGTCGGTGCCCGACGAGCCAGGTCCAGCCGTCGGCACCGCGCTTGACGGGGATGTCTCCCGCCACCGCGAAGGTCCCGTCGTCCGCCACGGCGGCCATCACGGCCTCGGCCACACGCACCGTCGCACCGTCGACCGAGATCTCGCCGCTGTCTCCGGGCTGATCAGGCCAGGTGTGATCGACCGGATGGAAGGGCGTGGCGTCGACGACGACGACCGCACCGTCCGGCGTGAGGTCTATGCGTTGCACGGTGCTCGATCCGGAGACGCCTCCGTCGGCGAAGGACACGGTCGTGGACGGCATGGGACTCCTTGGTGAGCTCGACGCGATCGGCGAGAGCGGTGGGACTTCGACCCCGCTCAGTGCGAGGGCGGGATGGTGAAGCTGGCGAGCTTGTCGCCGTCGATGACGAAGATGCCATCCGACTCGCCGGTGAACACACTGCTGGTCCACGCGAATCGGATGCGCGTGGTGTTGTCGCCCGAGGTCGCGCTGAGCACCGTCATCCTCGCACCGGCGCCGATCGCATCGGTCTCGGCCCACGAGCGGATGCCGTCGGGGCCGGCCTTCACCGTTCCCCAATCGCTGACGTGGCCGTCTGCGGAGAACGCGGCGACGAACGCCTCGGTATCCGCAGCGTTGATCGCATCGACCATCGCCTGAGCCGGCGCGGGAAGGGAGTGCTCGGACAACGTCGTCTCCTGTGCTGTGGTGGATCGGCTGGTGGGATCGGTGGTGAGGGGAACTCAGACCGTGACGACCTGCGCGGTGCCGACCGGGGCTGCGGGGCCCATCTCGGCGGCGATGCGGTTGGCCTCTTCGATCAGGGTCGCCACGATGTCGGCCTCGGGGACGGTCTTGATGACCTCGCCCTTGACGAAGATCTGGCCCTTGCCGTTGCCGGACGCGACGCCGAGGTCGGCTTCGCGCGCCTCTCCCGGACCGTTCACGACGCAGCCCATGACGGCCACGCGCAGCGGCACGGTCATGTCCTTGAGTCCCTCGGTCACATTCTCGGCGAGCGTGTAGACATCGACCTGCGCGCGACCGCACGACGGGCACGAGACGATCTCGAGCTTTCGCTCGCGGAGGTTCAGCGACTGCAGGATCTGATGTCCGACCTTCACCTCTTCGGCGGGCGGTGCGGACAGCGACACACGGATGGTGTCGCCGATCCCCTCACCGAGCAGAATGCCGAACGCCGTGGCGCTCTTGATCGTGCCCTGGAACGCGGGCCCTGCCTCGGTCACGCCGAGGTGCAGCGGCCAATCGCCGCGCTCGGCGAGCTGGCGGTACGCCTTGACCATCACGATGGGGTCGTTGTGCTTGACGGAGATCTTGAAGTCGTGGAAGTCGTGCTCCTCGAACAGCGACGCCTCCCAGACGGCGCTCTCGACGAGTGCCTCGGCCGTCGCCTTGCCGTACTTGGTGAGGATGCGCCGGTCGAGCGATCCGGCATTGACGCCGATCCGCAGCGAGACGCCCGCGGCCTTGGCGGCCTCGGCGATCTTGCCGACGTTGCCGTCGAACTCCCGGATGTTGCCGGGGTTCACGCGCACCGCGCCGCATCCGGCGTCGATGGCGGTGTAGATGTAGCGCGGCTGGAAGTGGATATCGGCGATCACGGGGATCTGGCTCTTCATCGCGATGATCTTGAGCGCGTCGGCATCGTCCTGGTGAGGCACGGCGACACGGACGATCTCGCATCCGGATGCGGTCAGCTCCGCGATCTGCTGAAGGGTCGCGTTGATGTCCGTCGTCTTCGTCGTCGTCATCGACTGCACGGTGACGGGAGCGTCACCGCCGACGAGCACCTTGCCCACCTTGATCTGGCGAGACTTGCGGCGCGGGGCGAGGACTTCGGGGACTTTCGGCATCCCAAGATTCACTGCTGGCACCCCCTCAGCCTACGCCGCCTGGATGGGCGAGGGCTGGAAGCGGATGACGCGGATCTCCGCGTCATGCGGCGGATCGGCAGCACGCCGGTGTGATAGTTTTCAGCCCATGCTCGCGAACTTCACCTGGTGGCCCGCCTCTTAGGCGGTGTGTTCGCGTTCCCACGAATCCAGACCGCCTCCGGGGCGGTCTTTTCGTTGAGCCGAGCCGGAGCCACGCACAGGAGACACCGATGACCCTCTCACGTCTTGCCGAGCTCGCCGCGGACCCGTCCGCCTCCTTCGTGCTCATCGCCCGGGACGGCTCCGACACGGTCGAGCTGCTCACCGGCGACGTCCTCGACGTCGACCTGCTCGCCGACATCCCTCTGACGATCGACGGGGCTGCGCGCGAGATCTTCACGATGGTGCCCTACCGTCAGGTCCGCGAGCGCGGGTTCGTCGCCCAGGACGACGGCGCTCCCCTGCGGTGCATCGTGGTGGACGAGCACCTCCACCTGCCGACCGACGGACTGCTGGCCGAGCTGCCGACCGCAGCAGTGCCGCTGCGCGACGGCGGATTCGACATCGCGGACGAGGAGTACGCGGCCATCGTCGAGACCGTGATCGCCGACGAGATCGGCCGCGGCGAGGGTGCCAACTTCGTGATCCGCCGCGACTTCACCGCCGAGATCGATGTCGACGATCGCACGGCCGCCCTCACCTGGTTCCGCGCGCTGCTCACCCACGAGCGCGGCGCCTACTGGACGTTCGCCGTCGTGACGCCCGGCCACATCGCGGTGGGCGCGAGCCCGGAGGCGCACGTCGTGGCGCGCGGTGGAGTCGTGACCATGAACCCCATCTCCGGCACGTTCCGGCATCCGGCTGGCGGCGCCACGAAGGAGACGCTGGTCGACTTCCTCTCCTCGACGAAGGAGACGGAGGAGCTCTTCATGGTCGTCGACGAGGAGCTCAAGATGATGAGCGCGGTGTGCTCGGACGGCGGACGCATCACCGGCCCGCATCTCAAGGAGATGTCGCGCCTCACCCACACCGAGTACATGCTCAGGGGCCGCAGCACCCTCGATCCCCGCGACATCCTCCGCGAGACGATGTTCGCGCCGACCGTCACCGGCTCGCCCATGCAGAACGCCTGCGCCGTGATCCGCCGGCATGAGCGCAAGCCACGCGGGTACTATTCCGGCGTCGCCGCCCTGTTCACGCCGAACGCGGAGGGCGGGCATGACCTCGACGCGCCGATCCTGATCCGCACCGTCTACCTCCAGGACGGCTCGCTCAGCGTGCCCGTCGGCGCGACGCTGGTCCGGCACTCGGATCCGCACGGCGAGGTCTCCGAGACCCATGGCAAGGCCGCCGGAGTGCTGGGGGCCATCGGAGCGATCGACCGCGACGAGGCGGCCGAGGCCCGCGAGGATGCGGATGCCCCCGCTGCACCGCAGTCCCTCGCCGCGGACCCCACCGTCACGGCTCTCCTGGCGTCCCGCAACGCCCGGCTCGCCGACTTCTGGCTGAACCCGCAGGGCGACGGCTTCACCGGCCCGTTCTCCGGAGCATCCGCCATCGTCGTGGACGCCGAGGACCGCTTCACCACGATGCTCGCGCACCAGCTGCGCCACCTCGGCCTCGACGTCACGATCAGGGCCTGGGGCGACGTCGACGACGCGGAGCTCGACTCCGCGGACCTCGTGGTCGCGGGGCCGGGTCCCGGAGACCCCCGCGACATCGAGAGTGCCCGGATCGCTCGGATGCGAGAGGTCGTGTCGCGACGCATCGAGGCGCGCGCCCCGCTGCTCGCCGTCTGCCTGAGCCACCAGATCCTCAGCCACAGTCTCGGCATCGCCCTCGTGCCCCTCGACGCTCCGCACCAGGGGCTGCAGAAGGCGGTGCCCGTGTTCGGCGAGGACGCCTCAATCGGGTTCTACAACACCTTCACCGCCCGGGTCGTCCCCGGTTCGGTGCGGGCGGAGACAGCCGAGGTCTCGGCGGATCCGGAGACGGGCGATGTCTACGCTCTCCGCGGCGAGCGCTTCGCCTCCGTGCAGGGCCACCTGGAGTCGATCCTGTCGCGCGACGGCATCCGCACCCTCGAGCGACTCGTCTCGCACGCCCTGGCGTGATCGCGACGAGCGGCGGAGTCGGTGAGAGACCGGCTCAGCCGCCGAAGATGTTCACCGGATTGAAGACGTCGGCGAGCAGCAGCAGCGCTCCCATCGCGATCAGCAGGGTCGCCACGACCACGGTCAGCGGCACCAGCTTGGTCGCGTCGACCGGCGCGGGAGGCGGACGACGGAACAGCTTCGCCCAGGCTCGTCGGATGCCGTCCCACAGCGCGACCACGACGTGACCGCCGTCGAGGGGCAGCAGCGGGATCAGGTTGAACACGAACAGTGCGACGTTGAGCGAGCCGAGCAGCCCGAGCAGCACGGCGAAGCGGTTCAGGACGGGAGCATCCGTGGCCGCCACCTCTCCCGCGATCCGGCCCACGCCCACGACGCTGAGCGGTCCGTTGGGATCCCGCTCACCGCCGGTGACGAGCGAGACCCCGACGTCCCAGATGCGCACCGGCAGGGTCAGGATCATCGAACCGACGCGGGCGACCGTGTCGGCCGCCATCTGCGGGCCCGCGCTCAGCGGCTGCTGCACGAAGCCCATCTGGGCGCCCATGCCGACGTAGCCGACCTCCCGGACGACCGGCTCTCCGTCATCGTCGAGAACGGGCTGACCACTGGCATCCGTGATGGCGCGCTCGGCCTCGACCGGGGTGATGCGCAGCGTCTTCTCCTCGTCGTCACGGCGGACGACGACATCGAGCGCCTCGCCGGGCGACGCCTGCACGATGGCCGTCGCCTCCGCGAAGGTCGTCACCGGCTCACCGCCGACGGACACCAGCACGTCTCCTGGCTTGATTCCAGCCTCGGCAGCCGGCGTCGCCGGATCATCCGGAGCGCATTCGGTCGCCGTCGAATCCGCGGGAAGCACGCACTGGCTCACGGAGGCGATCGTCGTGGTCCCCTGCTGCACGCCGATCCCCGACACGAGCACCGTGAAGATGATGATCGCGAGGATCAGGTTCATGAGCGGACCGCCCAGCATCACCACGACACGCTTCCAGACGGGAAGGCGATAGAAGACGCGGTCTTCCGCACCCTCGGCGATCGTCTCGTCGTTGGCCGAGCGCGCGTCCTGGACGAGAGCGCGGAACACGCCCTTCGCCGGTCCGGCCGTGGTGGATGCCGGATACATCCCCGACATCGAGATGAACCCGCCGAGCGGCAGCAGCTTGAAGCCGTACTCCGTCTCGCCGATGCGTCGGGACCAGAGGCGGGGGCCGAACCCGATCATGTACTGCCCGACGCGCACGCCGAACAGCTTCGCAGGCAGGAGGTGGCCGACCTCGTGCAGACCGATCGAGAGGCCGAGGCCGATCAGCATGAACACGATGCCACCCAGATAGAGCAGTGCTTCCACTCCCCCAAGCTAGTGCTCGCCGCCTAGGAATACGCCGGGGGCCGTGCCGGGCGCGCCGCCGCAGTCGCACTAGGCTGATTCCGTGACCACCCGCCAGCTGCGACTCCTGCGCGCGGCATCGGCGTCGTCGGTCGCGACGCTGCTCGCCGGGGTCTCGCACACGGTGGCGGGCGGTGCGGCACCGCATCCGCTGCTCCTCCTCGCCATCGCGGTGCTCCTCCTCCCGATCGCGGCGCTGCTCATCGGCGTACGAGCGTCGCGTGTCCGCGTCGCCGCGACCGTCGTGGTGAGCCAGTGCGCCTTCCACGTCGTGTTCCAGCTGCTCGGAGCGCCGACCGGAACGACGGTGCTCTCGGGGCATCAGCACCACCTCGATCTGAGCGTCCTCGGGCCCGTCTCCTCCGCCGCTGCACCCGACGCGGCGATGCTGCTGGCCCACCTCGCAGCAGCCGCTCTGACGACCGCCGTGCTCTGGCATGGTGAGGCGACGGTCCGCGCGGTCGCCGGATGGGTGCAGGGACGGCTGCGTCGCGCCGTCCCCGTGCTCCAGGCGCGGTACGAGCGCCCCGCTCTTCCCGTCGCGCCTCTGCCGCTGCTGGTCAGCGCAGCACTCTCGTCCTCGGTGTCTCGCCGAGGTCCTCCTTCGCTCGCCTGATCCCGCATCGCCTCCTCGCATCACCGGATCGACGAGGCGTCGACCATCCTTCCGCGGATGTCGCGCATTCTGCGCGCCCGCACAGCGATCATCAGGAGTTCCACCATGCATACCTTCACCACCCGCCGCACCGTGACCACCGGGATCATCGGAGGCGCCGTCCTCGCGCTCGCGATCCCCATGATGGCCAGTGCCCACGTCAGTGTCAGCCCGGACGAGCTGGTCGCCGGCGACCACGGGGTTCTGACCTTCTCCTTCGCCCACGGCTGCGACAACTCACCCACCACCTCGCTCAGGGTCACCATGCCGGAGGGCCTCGCCTCCGTCGCACCCACCATGGACAGCGACTGGACGATCGACATCGAGAAAGGCGACGACGGTCTCGTGAGCGCTGTCACCTACACCGCTCTCGCCCCCGTGCCCAACGAGCTCCGCGGGGCTGTGAGCATGTCGGTGGGGCTCGACGAGAACACCCCGGACACTCTCGCGTTCCCGGTCGTCCAGACCTGTGTCGAGGGCAGCACGGAGTGGACGCAGCTGGCGGAGGAGGGCGAGGACCCGCACAGCCTCGACGCCCCGGCTCCGGTCGTGAACGTCGTCGCGTCCGCCGACGGCGAGCACGGCGGGCACGATGCGGCGGATGACGCGGACACCGAAGAGGCCCCGGACGCGGCCGACGCGCCCGACGCGCTCGCGACCGCTCTCGGCGCGGGAGGACTCGTCGCCGGCATCGCCGCGCTGGTCGTCTCCGTCCTCGCCTACCGCCGCAGGGCCTGATGATCCGGCACGTCTCCTCGCCGCCCGGCGGACGAGGAGACGTGCCGTACCTCGGCTCCCGTCGCAAGCCGTGAGAACATGGATGCGACATGTCGATTGAACAACAACCGAGCCTGCCTCCTGTGCTCCGCCCCGCGAACCCGCCCCGGCGTGAGCTGTCCGAACTCGCCTCTCGATTCGCTCGAGACGTCCGGGGCGAGGTGAAGGGGATCATCCTGACCGGGATCACCCTCGCCACCGCCGACCTCCGCCCCGGCGAGGCGTTCGTCGCGATCAAGGGCGTGAACCGCCACGGCGCCGAATTCGCGTCCACAGCCGCTGAGAAGGGTGCTGTCGCGATCATCACGGATGAAGCCGGCGCCGAGATCGCCGCGAGCGCGGGGCTGCCCGTCCTCGTCGTCGACGATCCGCGCGGAGTGCTCGGCGCTCTGAGCGCCTGGGTCTACGGCACCGGCGCCGGCGAGCCGCTGCCGCTGCTGTTCGCCACCACGGGCACCAACGGCAAGACGAGCGTGTCGCACCTGCTCGAAGGCATCCTCGACCAGCTCGGCGTCGTCACCGGACTCTCCTCGACCGCCGAACGGCATATCGCCGGCGAGGTCATCGTCTCGCGGCTCACCACTCCCGAGGCGTCCGAGATGCACGCGCTGCTCGCTCTGATGCGGGAGCGCGACGTGGAGGCGGTGGCCGTCGAGGTCAGCGCGCAGGCTCTGTCGCGTCATCGTGTGGACGGCATCCGCTTCGACGTCGCAGGCTTCACCAACCTGAGCCATGATCACCTCGACGACTACGCCGACATGGAGGAGTACTTCGAGGCCAAACTGCCGCTGTTCCGCCCGGATCGGGCGGTCAGGGGCGTCGTCTGCCTCGACTCCCCCTCGGGGTCGGTGGTAGTGCAGCGCTCCGAGATCCCCGTCGTGACCGTCGGCACGCCGTCCATCGCCGTCGACGCGGACGCGGCCGCCGGCGCGGACTGGGTCGTCGTCATCGACGACGAACGGACCTCGGGCACCACGTTCACCCTCACGGGCCCTGCGGGCACCCTGACCACCACTGTCCCCGTGATCGGCCCGCACATGGCGGCGAATGCGGCTCTGGCCATCGTGATGCTCCTCGAGGGCGGCTACGCCTGGGACCGCATCGTCTCCGCGCTGCACCGCGACGGCGGCATCCGCGCGCACCTTCCCGGACGCACGCAGCTCGTCTCCGGCGAGACCGGCCCGTCTGTCTTCGTCGACTTCGGCCACTCGCCGGATGCCTTCGAGAAGACGCTCGCAGCGGTCCGCCGCGTCACCCCCGGCAAGGTGCTGATGCTGTTCGGCGCCGACGGCGACCGCGACGCGAGCAAGCGCTTCGACATGGCCCGCACCGCCGTCGAGGGCAGCGACATCCTGGTCGTCACGGACCACCACCCCCGCCACGAAGATCCGGACTCGATCAGGGCCACGCTCGTCGACGGCGCCCGCAGGGCGCGTCCGGACGCGGAGATCCACGAGTTCTCGCCTCCGGAAGCGGCCATCGTGGCGGCTGTGGGACTGGTCGGCGACGGCGACTCGATCCTCTGGGCCGGGCCTGGCCACCAGGACTACCGCGACATCCGCGGTGTCCGCACGCCCTACTCGGCGCGCGAACTCGCCCGCCGGGCTCTGCGCGCGGCAGGATGGCCGGTGCCCGACTCGAGCTGGCCGGTGCCCTACCCCGACGAGGACTGACCTCTCCCCCGGGCGGAAACGTCTCAGGCCCGTAGGCGCAGACCCGAACTCTCAACTCGATCTCTCGGGAGTGAGTCGTCAGGTCTGGGACTCAGGCCTGGGCGATGAGCTGATCGGCCTTGCGTCTGGCCCACGCTTCGGCGTCGGCCAGCGACTCCACGGTGAGTGACGGCGGCGGCTCGTGCGCGTCGACCACGCGGGCGATCGTGTCGACGATACCGAGGAACGGCAGCCGTCCCTCGTGGAAAGCGTCCACCGCCTGCTCGTTCGCGGCGTTGTAGACGGCGGGGAACGTCGCTCCGGCGCGCCCGACCGCCTTGGCGAGATCGACGGCGGGGAACGCCGCGTCGTCGAGCGGTTCGAAGGCCCACGAGGTCGCCTGCGTCCAGTCGAGCGGGCGACCGACGCCGCCGACCCGGTTCGGCCAGTCCAGTCCGAGCGAGATCGGCAGTCGCATGTCAGGCGGCGATGCCTGGGCGATCGTCGACCCGTCGATGAACTCCACCATCGAGTGCACGATCGACTGGGGATGCACGACCACCTCGATGTCGTCATAGGCGACGTCGAACAGCAGATGCGCCTCGATGACCTCGAGTCCTTTGTTCACCAGGGTCGCGGAGTTCGTGGTGACCATGCGCCCCATGTCCCAGGTCGGGTGCGCGAGCGCCTCTTGGGGGGTGACCTGCTGCATCTCCTCGCGAGAGCGGCCGCGGAACGGGCCGCCTGATGCGGTCACGACCAGACGGCGCACCTCCGCATGGGTGCCGCTGCGCAGCGCCTGCGCGAGTGCGGAGTGCTCCGAATCGACCGGGACGATCTGGTCCTTGGCAGCGGCAGCGAGCACGAGCTCGCCGCCGACGATGAGGGATTCCTTGTTCGCCAGCGCCAGGGTGCGGCCCGACTCGAGCGCAGCCAGGGTCGAGCCGAGCCCGATGGATCCGGTGATCGCGTTGAGGACGACATCCGCCTCGACCTCGCGCACCAGCTGCTCCGCGTCGACCGCACCCAGGGCGGTGTGCTCGACCTGGAAGGCCTCCGCCTGATCGGCGAGCATCTCCGCGTTCGACCCGGCGGCGATACCGACGAGTTCGAAGCGCCTCGGGTTCGCCCTGATGACGTCGAGCGCCTGGGTGCCGATGGAGCCTGTGGAGCCGAGGACGATGATGCGACGCATGTCGCCAGCCTATGGCGTCGCCCTCCGGCGGTCCTACTCGGCCTGCTCGACCGGCGTGGTGCCGAGGATGTCGACGACGAACGTCAGGTTCTCGCCCACGAGGTCCGTCTCGTTGATCTCGCCCTCGCCGTAGCCGTCCTTCGGCGGCATCGTGACGATGACCTGGGAGCCGACCTTCTGCCCCTCGAGCGCCATCTTGAAGCCCGTCACGACGCCACTGGTCTGGAACTGCGACGGTGCCGCCTCCCGGCTCCAGGTCGAGTCGAACTCGCTGCCGTCCGACCACTTCACGCCGCGGTACTGGACGGTGACGAGGTCGCCGGCGCCGACGGTCGCGCCGTCGCCCTGCTTGAGGACGGCGACCTCGGTCTCGGTGGGCGCATCGGCATCCGGGAGCGTGATGGTCGGCGAACCGGCGTCATCCAGCTCGACCTTGGGCATACCCTTCTCCGGGTCGACGTCGGAGCCCGTGGCGATCGTCGGGAGCTCCTCGATCGTCTCGACGTAGAGGATGCTCGGGTGCGACCCCTCCTGCGCGGCGGGGAGCGTCAGCACGACGCTCGAGCCGATGGGGAGGCACTCGGCTGCCACGGTGAAGACCGTCGACTGCGTGGGGTCGACGATCTGCTGCGGCTGCTGCACGGGCAGCAGAGCGGGCAGCACGCCGTCCACACCGCGCTCCGACGTGCTCAGCACCTCGTTGGTCGTGGCGTCGACGAGCTGGTACCGCAGCGACACGAGGTCGCCGGGTGCCACGTCGTCGCCGTCGCCCTCGACGATCACGGATCGCTCGGCTTCGGTGATCTCGGTCCCCTCGGGCACCGTGACCTTCGCCGCGGTCCCCTCGCCCTCGACGGAGACGGCGTCGGAGCCGGCTCCCGACTTGAGGTCGGCGAGGCAGGAGCTCTGCGGGGACGCGTCAGGAGTCTCGCTCGACTCCGGAGTCGCGCCACCGGAGCATCCCGCCAGCAGAAGGGTCGCCGCAGCGACAGTGGACAGGACGAGCAGCGGACGCTTGCGCACAGTGAGACCTCAGGATCGCGGGCGGGACACCCCATCATCTCGCATACCCCTTTGTCGATGCTGGGAGGCGCGCTCAGGCGCTTCATTCCCGACTCGGCATGGAACCGGGGGTAACCTGCTCTGATGACGTCAGAGCAGTCCGCGGAGCCCGAAACTCCGCCAGCAGAGACTCAGCAGCCTCGTCACGCCGGATTCGCCTACTCCCTCGGACGAGGTCTGATCACGCCGTTGGCCCGCACGATCTATCGACCCCGCATCGAGGGCCGGGAGAACGTGCCCCTGGACGGCCCCGTCATCTTCGCGAGCAACCACCTCTCGTTCATCGACTCGATCGCGATCCCGGTCGCAGCCCCCAGACCGGTGCACTTCCTCGCGAAGTCGAGCTACTTCGAGGGTCCGGGCTTCAGCGGCTGGCTGAGCAAGACCTTCTTCGAGTCCATCGGAGCGATCCCCGTGCGCCGAGGAGCCGGCCAGGCCGCGCTCGACGCGCTGGACGTGCAGCGCAAGCTCCTTGAGGAGGGGCTCGCCGTGGCGCTGTACCCGGAGGGCACCCGCTCGACGGACGGACGTCTCTACAAGGGCCGCACCGGGGTCGCCTTCCTCGCGCTGCAGACCGGAGCACCCGTCGTGCCGGTGGGATTGATCGGCACCGACAAGGTCATGCCGGTGGGCGCCAAGATGCCCACTCTGAAGGAGCGCATCACGGTCCGCTTCGGCACTCCTCTCGATCTCTCGCCGCACGGACCAGCGACCAGCGGACGTGCCCGCCGTCAAGCCACGGACGAGATCATGGCCGCGATCCACGCGCTCTCGGGTCAGGAGCTGGCTGATGCGTACAACGAGGCTCCGGCGCAGGGGACGATCGAGAAGATCAAGCAGGCGCTGCCGCACGAGCGCCGCTGACACAGGCAGGGATCTGCGGGCGGAGGTCAGTCCGTCGCCGCGCGCACGGTCGCCTCGTGACGCACCGGGAAGTTCATCGAGTTCGCGATGAAGCACCAGTCGTGCGCCTGGGCGTGCGCTCGCTCTGCGGCCTCGATCATCGACGCCTCGGCGACCACGACCTCGGGGCGCAGCATCACCTCGACGAATGCGCCTCCGCCCGTGCCGTCCTCGCGCATCGTCCCAGACGCGGTGTCGCGGTAGGAGACCACGACGACCCCTGCGGTGACGCAGGCATGCAGGTACGACAGGAGATGGCACTCCGAGAGCGAGGCCAGCAGAAGATCCTCGGGGTTCCACCGCGACGGGTCCCCGCGGAAGGGCTTGTCGGCGGACGCGAGGATCTCGGGCTTCCCCTCGACCTCGAGCGTGACGTCGCGGCGATACTCGCGATATCCGCTCGTCCCCGTGCCCGAGTTGCCGGTCCAGGTGGACGTGAGCGCGTAGCGGTGCTCCCCGAGGGGCGCTGATCGATCTGCCATGCCCTCAGTCTGCCAGCCGGAGCGTCCGCGTCGGCGATCGGCTGATCGCCGACGACGATATCCTGGGGAGGTGCTGGAGACTCTGACTGTGCAGGATGCCGTGGAACTCGCCGTCGTCGAACGGAGCGGATTCGTCGAATCCCGCCACGCGGGGGCGGCCGTCGTGCTCTCCCCCGACGGGGATGTCGTCGCCCGATACGGGAACGCGGATGCCCTGGTGCTGCCGCGCTCGAGCCTGAAGCCGCTGCAGGCAGTGGCCTGCATCACGGCCGGCGCCGCCCTGGAGGGTGAGCAGCTCGCCATGTCGACCGCGAGCCACTCGGGTACAGAGCGTCATGCGTCGACCGTGCGGAACGTGCTCACGGAGGGCGGCCTCACCGAAGACGACCTCGCGTGCCCACCGGCATGGCCCGGTGACACGGCGGCACGGGACGAGCTGGTGCGAGAGCATGGCGCCCAGACCCGCATCCGGATGAACTGCTCGGGCAAGCATGCGGCGATGCTGCGTGCGTGCGTCGCCACCGGTTGGCCCACGGACGGGTACCTCGATCCCGCCCATCCTCTGCAGGTGCACATCCGCGATGTGATCGAGCGGCTGACCGGTGAGAAGGTCGCGCACACCGCGATCGACGGATGCGGCGCCCCCGTCTACGCCCTCACACTCACGGGCCTTGCCCGAGCCATCCACCGGATCGGCGCAGCGTCGGACCGCTCCCCCTTCGCTCTGCACCGCGTCGCCGGCTCCCTGGTGAAGGCCGTCAAGGAGCACCCCTGGACGATCGATGGCCCCGGGCGCCCCGACACGATCGCCATCGAGAAGCTCGGCGTGTTCGCGAAGGGCGGTGCGGAGGGCGTGATGGTCATGGTCGCCCCAAACGGCACCACCGTCGCCCTGAAGATGCTCGATGGCGCAGCCCGTGCCACGACGATCGTCGCGGCAACGTTGCTGGCCCGTGCCGGTGCGCTGAGCGATGCGGACGTCGCGTCCCTCGCCGACGCGCTCTCGCTCGAAGTTCTCGGCGGAGGCACGGAGGTCGGTCGCATCCACGTCAGCGCGAGCATCTGACAGATCGCCGTCGCGGAGCGAGCGCGGTCACCGCGCGCTGAGGGCGGGAAGCACGACTCTGCGGGGACCGGCATCGGCCATGAGCGACCAGGCTCTGCCCGCATTCGGGCGCGCGTAAGGCGGCAGATCTCGCACGCCGGCCAGCTGTCGCAGGTCTCCGGGGTTCTCGACGCGGATGAGGATCTCCCCCTCGGCTCTGACGCGTTGCCACAGTGACCAGCTGCGCTGCCACGACTCGGTGTCGCCGACGAGCATCACCGGTCGCGTGCCGTCTGGCTGCTCGCGTCTCTCCGACAGCGCCACGACATCGCACTCCGGATAGGTCGATCCGAGCAGAGCCGCGACGGCGGATGTTCCCGCGGTGACCAGGCCGGTGAGAGCCGCGTGCGGACTCCACGAGACGACGCCCCTCGCGCGAGAGCGCACCCGGTGCGGCGCGCTTGCGTGCGGATCCTCCTCGCGAACCCAGACCGCCTGCACCTCACGGTCGAGCATCCTCATCCGGCCGGGAGGACGCGCCGGGTCGAAGCCGGCGGAATCTCCCCCTGCAGCGATGTGATCCACTCGGCTCGCCATCCGCAGCAGCCCTCGCACGGGGAGCATCTCGAGGATCCGGCCTGCTGCGCCTCCTGGCCGAGTGGCGGTGAGCACGAAGGTGGTGCCCGCGGCTGCGCGCAGCGTCTGCTCCCACAGTCGCGCCAGGTGCTGCGCGTACTCGGCCGGCAGGCCGACGAGCTGCGCATCGATGTCATCGCACACCACCAGTGCGGGGAGTCGTCTGCGGCCCTCTGCGAGAGCCGTGATCGTGTCCCAGGCGCTCTCGAGGTCGTCAGGAACTCGGAGCGCATCCGCACGCTGCGTCATGAGCGCACGCAGGACCGATGTCCGTCCCGAGCCTGGACCTCCGAGCACGGCGAGTCCCCGATCGATGCCGACCGCGAGGGTCTCGATCGGCTGCCTCTGCTGCTCGGGCTCGTCCGCGAGACCGAGCACGACACGGTCGTCCGGGGAGCCGCCACGGAGGGCGGCGAGCGGAACGATGCGGGGAAGCGCCGGAAGCCAGGGGCTCTGCGGCGGGGTGCTCTGGCTCCACCGCTCGACGATGTCGGACCTGTCCGAGGCCGTGGTCACACCCACCCGCATCAGGACGGCGACGGCGTCCTGAGGACGCCGCACCAGGGCGAGGCCGCGTGAGCCGAGCCCACCGGGCAGGTCGGCCGCCGCATCGCTGCCGATCACGAAGCGGCTGTCGGAGGCTTCGGAGACCCGCAGGCTCAGGCGGAGCGGGCAGTTCGCTGCGAGAGCCTCCCGGACGACTCCGGCAGCGCGTTGCGTGCCGAGGATCAGGTGCATCCCCAGCGCCCGGCCACGCGCGGCGATGTCGGTGAACACCGCTCCGAGATCGGAGTGCTCCTGCAGGAGCGCCGCGAACTCGTCGACGACGATCACGAGGCGCATCAGACCGACCTCGCGCACATCCCGTGCGCCGGCTGCAGCGAGGATCGCCTCGCGCCGACGCAGCTCGGCTGTGAGGCTCGAGACACCGCGTCGCGCACCGCGCTCGTCGAGATCCGTGATCACTGCCGCAACGTGAGGCAGGGACCGGAGCGGCTCGAAGGCGGTGCCGCCTTTGAAGTCCGCAAGGACGAAGCTCACCTCCTCCGGGCCGTAACGCCCGGCGATCGCCGTCACCCATGACACCAGGAGCTCGCTCTTGCCGCTGCCTGTCGTCCCGGTCACGAGAGCGTGCGGGCCGTCATCGACGATGTCGAGCACCACGTCACAGCCCTCTGCTCGACCGACCGCCACCGCCAGCCCGTTCGAGGTGGACTGCGAAGCGACCTGATCGAGGTCGGCCAGGCGCACGAGGTCGGGGATCCGGTCCCCGCCGTCGATGTCATCTGGGCGGACGGCGGCCGCTGCGACCGCCTGCACCTGCGAGAGACACTCGACGCCCAAGGGCATCACTCCCCGCGGCGTGCGCATCCGGGCGCTGTGCGGCTCGAGGACGTCGATGACGGTCGTGATGCCCTCCGGCACGGCCGCCTCCCTCTCGAGCGCCCAGATCACCGCGTCCGAGGCCGGGCGCGGACGACCGCCGTGCGCCAGGCCGAGGCGGAACGCTCCGGGGCGCAGCACTTTCGCCTGCGAAAGATCGGCCACACCCCACTCATCGAGCCCCTCTCCGACGAGCGAGATCTGAGCCGCACCGAACCGCAGACTCATCTGGACGACGAGTGCCCGCACGACCGACTCCACGACCGGTCCGCACCCGCGCACCGCGATCCCGCCGCCGAACGGGACGACGACAGGGATCGCCTCGATCGCCGTGCACCGCCGCCGGAACTCTCCGCCGCGTTCGTCGTCGCCCCCCGTCACGCGGATCCTGCTCTCCCCCGGGCCGCTGCCCACCACGACCTCGGTGGTCGCATCGACGGGCTCTGCACCGCGCAACGGCGGGTCGGCGAGAGCCGTCGCCGCATCGGGATGCCGGTGCCACCGCAGCATGCGCTCGTCATGGTGCAGGCGCGTGAGCTGCTCCTCGGCAGCGGACCACGCCGTGGTGCTCTCGCCTCGGGCACGTCGGTGCGCCGAGCGGCGCGACCGCGCCCCGTCGATCAGAGAGGCCAGGATCATCAGCGGGCCCAGAGCGGCGAAGCACAGGGACAGGAGGGATCCCGTCACCATCCAGAGCACGACTCCGGCAGCAACCGGCACCAGCGCCGCGACGAAGGGCGTGGGTGGCCTCCGCGGAGGCACGACCGCAGGAGGCAGGGTGATCGACGGGGAATCCATGCCGACCAGTCGACATCATCCGACTGCCGCGCGGGGGCCGTCCACAGCCCGGAGGAGCTATTCCTCTTCGGACTCGTTTGTGGAGGACGGCTCTTCGGCGATCTGCACGATCACGAGCGTCACGTTGTCGCGGCCGCCGTTCTCGAGCGCTGCCGCGAGCATCGCCTCCACCGCCGCCCCGGGGTCGGCGTTCTCGCGCAGGAAGTGCTGGATGCCGTAGTCGGTCAGCTCTTTGGTGAGGCCGTCGGAGCAGATCACGAAGCGGTCGCCGACCCGCACGTCGAGGGTGACGTAGTCGGGGGCCGTGAGCTCGCTGGCTCCGACCGCGCGCGTGATGACGTTGCTGTACGGATGGCCTTCGGCTTCTTCGGGGCTGATCTTGCCCGCAGCGATGAGTTCCTGCACGACAGAGTGATCGGTGGTGACCTGGACCAGCCGGTCATCGCGCAGCAGGTAGACCCGGGAATCCCCGATGTTGAGCGCGGCCCAATGCGGCTCGTCGTCCTCGTACTCGAGGAACACACCGGTCAACGTGGTGCCGGTGCCCTCGTCGGTGGTCTCGGGATGGTCCGCGATATCTCCGACGGCGAGTTCCAGCGCACCCTGGATGGCTCCCCGCTCGACCGATCCCGAAGCGACGACGGCTTCCAGGCGCTTGACCGTGCTCTGGCTGGCGATCTCGCCGCCCGCGTGACCGCCCATGCCGTCAGCCACGATGAACAGCGGGTACTCCGCGAAGAACGCGTCCTGGTTGGTCTCGCGGCGCCGGCCGACATCGGTGACGCCAGCCCAGGACAGCACCAGCCGTCGCTGCGCCACCGTGACGCTGCGCGTCTTCGTCGTCGTGTCAGACACTCGTAGCCTCCGAAATTCCCGTGCGTCGGGCCGCCCCGGGATACTCACACATCGTAGTGGACACCGAGACGCTCACACTCGCGCCGCGGGGTCTTCGGGCAAGGGGAACAGCGCATCGATCGCCGCCGCATCGTCGGCATCAGGCCGCCAGGCGCTTCCGGCCTCCGCATTCGCCTCGACCTGCTCGGGCGAGGTCGCTCCGGCGATCACACTGGAGACTGCCGGGTTCACGAGCAGCCATCCGAAAGCCGCCTGCAGCATCGTGATCCCGCGGTCTTCGCAGAACACCGCGAACTGCTCCAGCGCGGCCCACGGGGCAGCCTCCCAGACGTGTCGACGACTGGACATGATCCTGCTCGATGAAGGGCCGCCCTCGCGCGTGAACTTCCCCGTCAGCAGCCCGTTGTGCAGCGGGAAGTACGGGAAGAAGCCGAGGCCGTATCGCTGCACTGCGGGAAGCACCTCGCGCTCTGCGGCGCGTGCCAGCAGGGAGTAGTGGTTCTGCGCCGACACGAAGCGTCCCGTGTGCCGCTCCCTGGCGGTGAACTCCGCCTCCGCGATCTGCCAGCCGGTGAAGTTCGAGTGGCCGTAGTACCGGATCTTGCCCTCGCGCACCAGCTCGTCCAGCGCGTCGATCGTCTCGGCGACCGGAGTGTCGGCATCCGGCAGGTGCAGCTGATACAGGTCGATCCAGTCGGTGCGGAGGCGTCTGAGAGACTCCTCGACGGCGCGGCGGATGTAGCGGCGCGACCCGCGTGCGGCCGGGAAGTCGTATCCCATATCGCGCTCGTGGCCGAACTTCGTGGCGAGGACGACGCGATCCCGCCGCCCGTCCAGCGCCTGTCCCATCAGCGTCTCGCTGGTGCCGGCCGTGGCACCGTACATGTCGGCGGTGTCGAGGAGGGTGATGCCGTTCGCGATCGCCGCGTCGATCACCGCCCGCGTTCCCTCGAGCGTCTCGGTCGCCGTTCCCGTGCGTCCGAAGTTGTTACACCCGAGGCCGGTCGCAGAGACGAGAAGGCCGGAGGCACCTACCCGGCGGTGAGAGGTGAGCATGCATCCACGCTATCGGGTTCGGAGACAGCACAGAGCCCCCGACCGGGGTCGGGGGCTCTGTGTCACATCATCAGGCCGGAGGCTGAGTGGGATTCGTCGGCGGAGCCGGCGGAGCTGCCGGGGGTGCCGGCGGAACCTGCGGAGCTGCCGGCGGAGCTGCCGGCGGAGCCGTGGGGGGCTCACCAGGAGCACCGGGAGCCGAAGGACCGGCGGGCGGCGCGTAGCCGGGCTGTGCGGGCGGCGCGTAGCCGGGCTGTGCGGGCGGCGCGTAGCCGGGCTGGGCCGGCGGCGCGTACCCCTGCGGGGCCGGAGGCGCGTAGCCCTGCTGCGGTGCACCGTAGCCCTGGGGCGCGCCGTAGGCGGGACCGGCGGCCGGACGCGGCTGGACGGGGATGCCCTGCCAGACCGTGCGGTCAGCGAGGAAGCCGTTGTTCGCCCACGAAGCCGGAGCGATGTTCGGGTTCCAGCGCGACTTGTCGAAGGCGTTGATGCCGAGCCAGACGAGCGAGAGGAAGATGTAGAGGACGACCCAGACGGAGTCCTTCTGCAGCTTGAGTCCCACACGCCAGGCGGCGAGGACGGCGACGATGGCGAAGCCGATCCCGACCAGCCATCCGAGCACCGGAATCCAGGTCAGCAGGCTGGCGAAGACGAGCCAGGGGTTCACGTCGCCCAGCTTGAAGAAGATCATGAAGTTGTAGTACGGAACCCAGGCGCGCCACTTGCCCTCGACTCCGGCCTTCTCGAAGATCTTCATGAGGAACAGGGCGCTGAGGACGTAGCCAGCGACAGCGATGATGAAGATGAAGACGCCGTAGATCAGCCAAAAGGCGGCTGCTGCGGCCCCGCCTCCGTCATAGTTATACGATGACGCGATTGCCGCGCTGACGTCGCCGATAAATGAGAACATGAACCCCTCCGGATCCGATGGAGCAGACGCCTTGCGCGCCGCGACACCAACCATATCGGTGTGCCGATATTCGGGGCAACGACACACGCGGGGAGAAATCCCCACGTGTCATCCACGTCATTCCGCGACGACGAGCTCGATCACGCCGGGCTCGGATGCATCCCGGAGAACGATTCCCCGCGAATCCGCCCACGTCCGCAGGGTCCGCACCGAGCGCACCCGCGGCCGGTCCTCGGCGAGTGCGCGCGTGAGCAGCCCCTTCGACTTCTTGTTGAAGTGGTTGAGCGCCTTGCCGTGTTCCGTGACCACCCGGACGTAGACGGACGGGACGGATGCCGGGACCGGTCCGAGTGCCACGTAGGCCTCGCTGCGGAGATCCAGGACGAATACCGGATCCTCGTCCGCGATCGCCGCGGTCGTCGCCTCCGCCCAGTGTCGACGCAGCGCCGGGAGTCCCGGCAGCGAGGTCCCGGCGGCCAGACGGTAGGCCGGAAGCGGATCGAGTGCGGCCACCGGGCCGAGCGGCGCCGAGTGGATCCACACGTGAGAGGCGAGCCACCGTCTCGACGCCGTGCTGAGGGTCGCGGCGTCCAGCGCATCGAACAGCACGCCGGTGTAGCGGTCGACGGCGGGCATCGTCGGGGCGGAGCGGAGCATCCGGTTGTGCGCGATGTCGCCCGCCTGCTTCGGACTCAGCTTGAGGACCGAGCGTGCGGTCTCCTCATCCGCCGCGAGGTCGACGAGAGCGTCGATCACGGCGTGGCGCCGATACGAGAGGGCCGTCAGCGCGAGGGCGTCGAGGTCGAGCGGAGCACCGTCTCCCCCCGGACGCTTGGTCTCGGACGGCGGCAGCAGGATCTTCATGGGACCTCGGGGATGCAGACACGTCCGCCCCGACACCGGAAGGTGCCGAGGCGGACGTGAGGAAGAACAGATCAGGCGATGAGCGCGGCGTTCCCGGCCACGATCGTCAGGACGTCGCCCTCCATCGAGAGGAAGCCGTCCTGCGCGTTGGCGAGCACCTTCGTGCCATCCGTCTGCGTGATGCGGACCTGGCCCTCGGCGAGGATCGCCAGGACCGGCTCGTGGCCGGTCATGAAGCCGATCTCACCCTCGACGGTCTTGGCGACCACGAGGCTCGCCTCTCCCGTCCAGACCTCCGCATCCGCGGAGACGAGGCTGACATGCAATGCCATGGTCAGCCGTTCTCCTTCTGGATCTTGGCCCACTGCTCTTCGACATCGGAGATGCCACCGACGTTGAAGAACGCCTGCTCGGCGACGTGGTCGAAGTCACCGCGGGTGATCGCATCGAACGACTCGATGGTCTCCTTGAGCGGGACGGTCGAACCCTCGACACCCGTGAACTTCTTGGCCATGTAGGTGTTCTGCGAGAGGAACTGCTGGATGCGACGTGCACGCGACACGACGATCTTGTCCTCTTCGGAGAGCTCATCGACACCGAGGATGGCGATGATCTCCTGCAGCTCCTTGTTCTTCTGGAGGATCTGCTTGACCGTGGTGGCGACGCGGTAGTGGTCCTCGCCCAAGTAGCGGGGGTCCATGATGCGCGACGTCGAGGTCAGCGGGTCGATGGCCGGGTACAGACCCTTCGACGCGATCTCACGAGAGAGCTCGGTGGTCGCATCGAGGTGGGCGAAGGTGGTCGCCGGAGCCGGGTCGGTGTAGTCGTCGGCCGGCACGTAGATCGCCTGCAGCGAGGTGATCGAGTGACCACGCGTCGAGGTGATGCGCTCCTGCAGGAGGCCCATCTCGTCGGCGAGGTTCGGCTGGTATCCCACGGCCGAGGGCATGCGGCCCAGCAGCGTGGAGACCTCGGAACCGGCCTGCGTGAAGCGGAAGATGTTGTCGATGAAGAGCAGCACGTCCTGTTTCTGCACGTCACGGAAGTACTCCGCCATCGTCAGAGCCGACAGGGCGACGCGCAGACGCGTTCCCGGCGGCTCGTCCATCTGGCCGAAGACGAGGGCGGTCTTGTCGAAGACGCCCGCCTCCTCCATCTCGTGGATGAGGTCGTTGCCCTCACGGGTGCGCTCGCCGACACCGGCGAACACCGACACACCACCGTGGTCCTGCGCGACGCGCTGGATCATCTCCTGGATGAGGACCGTCTTGCCGACGCCGGCGCCACCGAACAGACCGATCTTTCCACCCAGCACGTACGGGGTGAGGAGGTCGATCGACTTGATGCCGGTCTCGAACATGGTGGTCTTCGACTCGAGCTGGTCGAAGTTCGGAGCCTTGCGGTGGATCGGCCAGCGCTCGGTGACCTCGATGGTCTCGCCGGGCTCGAGGTTCAGGACCTCGCCGATCACGTTGAAGACCTTGCCCTTGGTGACGTCGCCGACGGGGACCGAGATGGCCTCGCCGGTGTCGCGCACTTCCTGGCCACGGACGATGCCGTCGGTGGGCTTCAGAGCGATGGCGCGGACGAGGTCGTCGCCGAGGTGCTGAGCGACCTCGAGGGTGATCTCCGTGGACTCCTCGCCCATGACGATCGTCGTCTTCAGAGCGTTGTAGATGTCGGGGATCGAGTCGTGCGGGAACTCGATGTCGACAACCGGACCGTTGACGCGCGCGACGCGCCCGACGACCGCGGTCGCCGGCTGGTCAGCCGTAGCGGTGGGGGTCATTTCTTCGTCTCTTTCCTGATGGTCTATTTGCTCGACGAGAGGGCGTCGGCGCCGCCGACGATCTCCGCGATCTGCTGCGTGATCTCCGCCTGACGCGCGTTGTTGCGCAGACGGGTGTAGTCGGTGATGAGCTTGTCGGCGTTGTCGCTGGCCGACTTCATCGCCTTCTGCGTCGCGGCCTGCTTGGCGGCAGACGACTGCAGGAGGGCGTTGAAGACGCGGCTCTGGATGTACACCGGCAGGATCGCGTCGAGGACGGTCTCGGCATCCGGCTCGAACTCGTACAGCGGGTAGACAGCGCTGCCCGCCTCCGAGTCGTCGGCCTCCGTGATCTCCAGCGGCAGCAGGCGCACGGATTCCGGCGTCTGCGTCATCATGCTGACGAAACGGTTGTACACGAGGTGGATCTCGTCGACGCCGCCCTCGTCCGCACCGCGCGAGAAGTCCTCGAGCAGCGTGGCCGAGATCTCCTCCGCCGTGTGGAACGACGGGGTGTCGGTGTCACCCGTCCACTCCGCGGCCGCCGCGATGCGACGGAACTGGAAGTAGCCGACGGCCTTGCGGCCGATGAGGTAGAACACCGGTTCCTTGCCCTGACCGCGCAGGAGCTCGGCGACCTCCAGACCCTCACGGAGGATCTGGGAGTTGAAGGCTCCGGCCAGTCCACGGTCCGACGAGAAGATCACGACCGCGGAGCGGCGGATCGTCTCGGGCTCGCGGGTGAGCGGGTGGTCGACGTTCGAGTGCGTCGCGACGGCGGACACGGCCCTCGTCACGGCCCGCGCGAAGGGGCTGGACGCTTTGACGCGTGCCATCGCCTTCTGGATGCGCGAAGCCGCGATGAGTTCCATCGCCTTCGTGATCTTCTTGGTCGTCTGAGCAGAAGAGATCTTCTGCTTGTAGACCCTGAGTTGAGCGCCCATGAAATCAGTTCCTCACGCGATTACGCGCGACGACCCTTGACGATCTTCTCCTGGTTGACGTCCTCAGCCTCGGCTGCAGCGTGCTCCTCGTGACCGGGGGCGCCGATGGCGTGGCCCTTGCCACCCTGGAACTCCAGGAGGAATGCGTCGGTGTGCTTGTCGAGCTCGGCGACCGTGTCGTCGTCGAGGACATTCGTCTCGCGCAGGGTGTCGAGCACCTTGGTGTTGCGACGCAGGTAGTCGAGAAGCTCGCGCTCGAAGCGCAGGACGTCTTCGACCTCGATGGTGTCGAGCTTGCCCTTGGTGCCGGCCCAGATCGAGACGACCTGCTCCTCGACGGGGTACGGCGAGTACTGAGGCTGCTTGAGCAGCTCGGTCAGGCGCGCACCGCGGGAGAGCTGACGACGCGAAGCCGCGTCGAGGTCGGAGGCGAACATCGCGAACGCCTCGAGGGAGCGGTACTGAGCGAGCTCCAGCTTCAGCGTTCCGGAGACCTTCTTGATCGACTTGACCTGCGCGTCACCACCGACTCGCGACACCGAGATACCCACGTCGACCGCAGGACGCTGGTTGGCGTTGAAGAGATCGGACTGGAGGAAGATCTGGCCGTCGGTGATCGAGATCACGTTGGTCGGGATGTACGCCGAGACGTCGTTCGCCTTGGTCTCGATGATCGGCAGACCGGTCATCGAACCCGCGCCGAGCTCGTCGGAGAGCTTCGCGCAACGCTCCAGCAGACGGGAGTGCAGGTAGAAGACGTCACCCGGGTATGCCTCGCGGCCCGGCGGGCGACGCAGCAGAAGGGACACGGCACGGTAGGCCTCGGCCTGCTTCGACAGGTCGTCGAAGATGATGAGGACGTGCTTGCCGCCGTACATCCAGTGCTGGCCGATGGCCGAGCCCGTGTAGGGGGCGAGGTACTTGAAGCCGGCGGGGTCGGATGCCGGAGCCGCCACGATCGTGGTGTACTCCATGGCGCCGGCCTCTTCGAGCGCACCGCGGACACCCGCGATGGTCGAGCCCTTCTGGCCGATGGCGACGTAGATGCAGCGGACCTGCTTGTTGACGTCGCCCGACTCCCAGTTCGCCCTCTGGTTGATGATCGTGTCGATCGCGATGGCGGTCTTGCCGGTCTGGCGGTCGCCGATGATCAGCTGACGCTGACCGCGGCCTACTGGGATCATCGCGTCGATCGCCTTGATGCCGGTCTGCATCGGCTCGTGCACCGACTTGCGCTGCATGACGCCGGGCGCCTGGAGCTCGAGCTCGCGCACACCCTCGGTCGCGATCGAGCCGAGGCCGTCGATCGGGTTGCCGAGCGGGTCGACCACGCGGCCGAGGTAGCCGTCGCCGACCGGAACCGAGAGGACCTCGCCCGTGCGGGTGACTTCCTGGCCGGCCTCGACGCCGGTGAAGTCACCGAGCACGACGACACCGATCTGGTGCTCGTCGAGGTTGAGCGCGAGTCCCTTGGTGCCGTCCGCGAAGGTGACGAGCTCGTTCGCCATCACCCCGGGAAGGCCCTCGACGTGCGCGATGCCGTCCGCAGCGTCGATGACGGTGCCGACCTCGGTCGCCGCGGCCCCAGTGGGCTCGTATGCTGCGGCGAAGTCCTTCAGCGCGTCACGGATGACGTCGGGGCTGATCGATAGTTCTGCCATTGTCTTCCCTTTGTATCTGGGTGCGCGGTTCCCCGCGCGAAGTCGTGTTAGCCGGCGAGCTTCTGGCGAAGATCGGCGAGACGGGCGGAGATGCTGCCGTCGATGACGTCATCGGCGATCTGCACGCGCAGGCCTCCGACGACGGCGGGGTCAGAGACCTCGTTGAGCGACACCGTGCCCTCGTAGCGCCGCGAGAGTGCGGCGCTGAGGCGGGTGCGCTGTGCGTCGGTGAGCGGCGTGGCGCTGTGCACCGTCGCCACCACGCGGTCGCCCTGACTTGCGACGATGCGCGTTGCCCGGTTGAGCATCTGACGGACCCGACGGTCGCGAGGCTGGCGCACCAGCGACGAGACGATCAGAGCGGCCGCGTCACTGACGCCGCCGGCCAGCAGCTTCTCGACGAGCGCACCCTTGGCGTCCTCTCCCCCGAGGCGGCTGCCGAGCGCGAGCTCGAGTTCCGCGTTCGCGGCGATCACGCGGGAGAAGCCGAAGAGCTCTCCCCCGATGTCCGCCTGAGGATCGGCGATCGCCGCGGCTCGGATCGCGAGCTCCTCGATGCCGTCGACCAGCTCGGAAGCCTTCGACCAGCGCTCGGCGACGACGGTCTTCAGGACGCTCTGCGCACCCTGGGAGAACCCGCCGAACACCGCTGCGACGACGTTCTGTCGCGCCACGGCCGGAGCCGCGGGGTCGGCGAGCGCGCCGCTCAGCTGGGACGACTCGGTCACGGCGCGTGCGGCTGCGAACAGCTCCCGCGCCGTGTCGAGGGTGACGTCCTTCGCTGCGGCAAGCGTCTGGATGGATGCCGCGAGTGCCTGAGTGGTCGCGCTGCCCATTACTGAGCCGCCTTCTCGGATGCTTCGAGGTCGGCGAGGAAGCGATCGACGACCGCAGTCGCACGGGCATCGTCCGAGAGCGTCTCGCCGACGACGCCGCCGGCGAGGTCGATCGCGAGCGAGCCCACCTCGCTGCGCAGCGAGACGAGGGCGGTCTGCCGCTCGGCCTCGATCTGCGTGTGCGCGGTCGCGGTGATGCGAGCAGCCTCGCTCGACGCAGCCTCCTTGGCCTCGGCGACGATCTTCTTGCCGTCCTCACGGGCGGCCTCGCGGATCTCGCCGGCCTCGGTGCGCGCCTCGGCGAGCTGCCGGGTGTACTCCTCGAGCGCGGCCTCTGCCTGCTTCTGGGCCTCGTCAGCCTTGGCGATGTTGCCCTCGATGGCGGCTGACCGCTTGTCGAGCATCGCCGTGAACTTCGGAAGGGCGACCTTCCACACGACGATGAGGATGACGAGGAACCACAGACCCGACCAGATGATGTCGTACCACGCAGGGATCAGCGGGTTGTGCGCTTCACCCTCTGCTGCGAGGTTCGTGACAAGAGCGTTCAGCATCCTGTCTCCTTCAGAAGTCGGTAGAGATTACGGGAAGGGGATGAATCCGACGGCGATGCCGACGAATGCAAGCGCCTCGGTGAAGGCGATACCGATCCACATGAGGACCTGGAGGCGGCCGGCCAGCTCGGGCTGACGAGCGACACCCTCGATGGTCTTGCCGACGACGATGCCCACACCGATGGCCGGTCCGATGGCTGCGAGGCCGTAGCCGACCGAAGCGAGGTGGCCGTTGATGTCTGCGAGAACCGTAGTAGCGTCCACGGGTTTTTCCTTTCGTTGGGTGGGCCGGCAGTCGCCGACCCGCTCAGTGTCTGGTGGGCTTAGTGCTCTTCTGCGACCGCGAGCTGGATGTAGACCGCGGTGAGGACGGTGAAGACGTATGCCTGGAGGACGGCGACCAGGATCTCGAAGAGAGTGAAGGCGCCGCCGAAGGCGAGGGTTCCGACACCCAGGGCGGCCCAGCCGCCACCTGCGGTGAAGAAGAAGAACTGGGTGGCTGCGAAGCAGAGCACCAGGAGCATGTGGCCGACGACCATGTTCATCAGGAGTCGGAGCATCAGCGTGACGGGCCGGATGATGAAGGTCGAGAGGAACTCGATCGGCGTCACGATGATGTACACCGGCCACGGCACGCCCGCGGGGAACAGCGCGTTCTTGAAGAAGCCCACCGGGCTCTTCTTGATACCCGCGTAGATGAAGGTGATGTAGCTCACCAGGGCGAGCGTCAGCGGCACGGCCGCGATGCTCGTTCCGGCGATGTTCAGGAACGGGATGATTCCCGTGATGTTCATGAACAGCACCATGAAGAAGATGGTGGTGAGGATCGGCAGGAATCGGTTGCCGTCCTTGCGTCCGAGCAGATCGTGCGCGATGTTGGAGCGGACGAAGTCCAGCCCCATCTCGACGACGCTCTGGAAGCGGCCGGGAACGACCTTCATCCGGCGGGTTCCGAGAACCAGCAGCAGGACCACGACCACGACGGCGAGGAACTGGACGAGGTGGATCCGGTGGACGGGGATCCCGGCAACGTTGAAGAGGATCTCCGGGAAGAACTCGTCGATCGAAGGTCCGTGGAACTCGCCGTCAGAGGCGAGTTTGGGCATCAGGGTCGCAGCAAGATTGAACAGCGCGGGCTCCAGCTTCGGGGCACCGGTCAGAACCGGGGCGACGATGGTCGGTGTGCTTCAAGCGCAAGCGCTCGCGGGCGAGCGGCGGGCACGTGTCAACACTATCAGAATAAAGGGTGTCCTAAGACCGCGCGGACGCTTCGTCCGGCCCGTCCTGGTCGGCGGGTTCCGCGACGATGTGGTGCCGCCCCGGTGCCCGATCCTCCGGCACGACCGTGGGCAGCTGCACGCCGGGAGCCCGGTCGTCCTGCACCTCCGACGGGAGCGATGCGTCGCTGACGTGCGGCAGCCGCATCCGCGTGATGACGATCACGTCGATGACGAGAGTCGCGACGACGCCCGTGACGATGGAGAGGAAGAACACGATCGGGTGGATCCAGGGCTGACCGCTCAGCACGATCATGATCACGACGAAGAGGCCGAGCTTGAGGAGCCATCCCCCGAGCACGATCGCGAAGAACAGCTGCACGTAGAGGGGATCGCCGAACCAGCGGTTGGCGATCAGGATGCTGAGGGCGGTGATGCCGAGGAACAGCATCGCGAGCACGACCCCGAGCAGGCCGCTCACGAGGCCCTCCGTCTCGCCGACGAGCAGGCCGATGCCGCCGGCCACGATCGCGAGGACCACCATGGAGACCGCAGACCAGATCAGCGTCCTCCGCAGGATCGGGTTGCTGGATACGGGGCTCGGGCTCATGAGGGCTCCACGGGTGTCGGGTCGGGCTCGGCGGCCGCCGCGGACTTCCGGCGGCGGAGAGGGTTCAGGGTGATGACCAGGCAGGCGGCGATGCCGATGACTCCGAAGACCACGCCGGGGATGTACTGGCCCGGCCAGTCCTCACGTGCGCCGACGTACATCAGCAGCACGGCGAGGGAGATCACCGCCGTCCAGGCGTAGAAGATCAGGACGGCGTCACGATCGCGGTGGCCGAGGTCGAGCATGCGGTGGTGCAGGTGCTTGCGGTCGGGCGAGAACGGCGACTTGCCGGCGTTCATCCGGCGGAGCACCGCCAGGCCGAAGTCGAGCAGCGGCAGTAGGACGACCAGCAACGGCAGCAGGATCGGGATGAAGGCACCCAGCAGCTGCGAGCGGCCGAGCCGCTCCGGGTCGAGCGCTGAGGGCTCGAGCTGACCGGTGACGGCGATCGCCGACGTCGCCATGAGGAGGCCGAGCACCAGCGCACCGGAGTCGCCCATGAAGAGCTTCGCGGGGCTCCAGTTCAGCGGCAGGAATCCGAGGCACGCGCCGATGAGGACCGCGGCGAGGAAGGAGGCGAGGTTGAAGTAGCTGGAGGCGCCGGTGTCGCGCGTCAGGATGTACGAGTAGGCGAAGAACACGCCGTTCGCGATCAGGCAGACCCCGGCGACGAGCCCGTCCAGCCCGTCGATGAAGTTCACCGCGTTCATGACGATGACGATCGCGAACATCGTGATCGTGATGCTGAGCCAGCTGGAGAAGACGATCAGGTCGCCGAACGGCAGCGACAGGATCTGCAGCCCGCCGCCGACGGTGATGATCCCGGCGGCGAGGAACTGCGCACCCAGCTTGATCATCCAGTCGAGATCCCACAGGTCGTCGACCACGCCGATGACGGCGATCAGGAGCGCTGCCGCGAGGATCGACCACATCGTCTGCGGCGGCATCCACATGTTCGCGAAGAACGGATTGGCCGCCGAGACGCCGATCGCGGTCGCGATGCCGAGGAAGATCGCCACTCCGCCGAGGCGCGGTGTCGGGGTGGTGTGCACGTCGCGCTCGCGGATGCCCGGATAGAGCTTGAACCGCAGGCTGAGACGCCAGACCGCCCACGTCAGCGCGAAGGTGATCGCTGCGGTGAGGATGATCGTGAAGAGATACTGCTTCACGAATCCTCGTCCGCTTGCGTCGGCTGCACGGCGGGCTCGAGGAGATCGCCGAGAACCTCCTCCAGCCGCTCGCGGCTGACCGCACCGGAGCGGAGGATGCGCACCCCGCCGGTCACGGGCTCCGCGCCGCGCGGCACGAGGGAGGTCGCGTCGACGATCGTCGAGGCGATGCCGTCGCGGCTCACCCCGTCGGAGAGGTAGACCGCGACGCTGTCGCCGAGCATCCGCTCCGCGTCCAGCGCGGAGATCGCCGCGTCCTGGCCGGTCAGGTTGGCGCTGGAAACAGCGAGCGGTCCGGTCTCGGCCAACAGCTCGAGCGCGACACGCCCCTCCGGCATCCGGACGGCCACGGTGCCCTGCGTCTCGCCGAGATCCCAGGCGAGCGAGGGCTGCGCCGGGAGGACGATCGTGAGCCCGCCGGGCCAGAAGGCGTCGACGAGACGCTGCACGGGCTCCGGGACGGACTCCGCGAGCGCGTGCAGGACCTCTTTCGAGCCGACGAGCACGGGCGGCGGCTGGTTGCGGCCACGGCCCTTCGCATCGAGCAGGCGCTGCACGGCAGCCGGGGAGAAGGCGTCGGCGGCGACCCCGTACACGGTGTCGGTGGGCATCACGATGAGTTCGCCGCGGCTGATCGCCTGGCGTGCGTGGCGCATCCCGGCGAGGAGCTGGGCCTCGTCGCCGCAATCGAAGATGGAGGACATGACGGTGCGATTCTATCGGGCGATGTCTGTGGAGGCGGTGACCGGTCTCAGGGGCGCAGAGCCGTGGTCGCCCTGTCACGCAGGGTGAGATCGCGATGCGTCGCCGCCGCACGCCATCCGTCGCGGGTGAGGATGCTGCGGATCTCCTCGCCCTGCAGCTCGCCGTGCTCGATGACGAGGAGTCCGCCCGGATGCAGCAGCTCGAGCGCGCGCACGCTCAGCACGCGGACGATGTCGAGTCCGTCCTCTCCCCCGTAGAGAGCCATCGACGGATCGAACAGGCGCACCTCGGGGTCGCGCGGGACCGCCGCGTCCGGCACGTACGGCGGGTTGGAGATGACGACGGATGCGGTACCGTCCAACTCCGAGAACGCCTGGGCCAGATCCTCGTTCACGAGCGTCAGGTTGGCCACGCCCGCGGTGTTGCGCGCCGCCCAGGGGTAGGCGTCTGGCGAGAGCTCGGTCGCGAAGATCCGCGAGTGGGGCACCTCCGTGGCCATCGCGAGAGCGATCGCGCCGCTGCCCGTGCCGAGGTCGATGCCGATCGGCGCCGGCAGCGGAGACCCGAGCAGCGCGTCGATCGCGTACTGCACGACGGTCTCCGTCTCCGGCCGCGGCACGAACACGCCGGGGCCGACCGCGAGCTCCAGGTGCCGGAACGGGGCGGTCCCGGTGATGTGCTGGAGCGGCTCCCTCGTGGCCCGACGAGCGACCAGCGTCTCGAGCACGGCCGCCTCCTCCTCAGACACCGAGTCTCCGCGGATCAGCGCGGCCTGCACTTCGCCGCGGCGCAGACTCAGTGCGTGCCCGGCGAGGAGCTCGGCGTCGACGAGAGGATCCGAGACGCCGGCATCGGCGAGCCGCTGCGCGGCGGCGTGCACCGCGGAGGCGAGGGAGATGTCGGGCATCATCCCAGCGTAGAGCGCGCGAGGTGTCATATTGACCTCTCGCCATCGCCCCTCGCCTAGGCTGGAGCCGCAGTCACCCCGCACAGGAAGGCTCTCCCATGACCGGAATCCACCCCGACATCACCACGGCGTTCGGCAACACCCCGCTGGTCCGGCTGAACCGGGTCACCGAGGGCCTCGGCGCGACGGTGCTCGCCAAGCTCGAGTTCTACAACCCGGCGTCGAGCGTCAAGGACCGGCTCGGCATCGCGATCGTAGACGCCGCGGAGGCATCGGGTGAGCTGAAGCCCGGAGGCACGATCGTGGAGGCCACCAGCGGCAACACCGGTATCGCCCTGGCGATGGTCGGCGCCGCGCGCGGGTACAAGGTGATCCTCACGATGCCCGCATCGATGTCGAAGGAGCGGCGCCTCCTTCTCAAGGCATTCGGTGCCGAGCTCGTCCTCACCGACCCGACCAAGGGCATGACGCACGCGATCGCCGAGGCGGAGGCCATCGCTGAGCGCACGCCCGGCGCGGTGCTGGCGAAGCAGTTCGCGAACGAGGCGAACCCCGCGATCCACCGCCGGACCACCGCCGAGGAGATCCTCCGCGACACGGAGGGCTCCGTGGACTACTTCGTCGCCGGCATCGGCACCGGCGGCACCATCACCGGCGTCGGCCAGGTGCTGAAGGAGCGCATTCCGGGCGTGCAGATCGTCGCTGTCGAGCCCAAGGACTCCCCCATCCTCACCGAGGGACACCCCGGACCGCACAAGATCCAGGGAATCGGACCGAACTTCGTGCCCCCGATCCTTGATCGTGATGTCCTCGACGAGGTCATCGACGTCACCTTCGACGACGCCATCCGCGTCGCGCGGGAGACCGCGAGCAAGGAGGGCATCCTCGTGGGCATGTCCAGCGGCGCCGCGATCTGGGCGGCTCTGCAGGTCGCCCAGCGCCCGGAGGCTGCGGGGAAGACCATCGTCGTCATCATCCCGTCGTTCGGCGAGCGGTATCTCTCGACGGCGCTCTACGAGGATCTGCGCGAGGCCTGAACATCCGATGGACATGATCGGCCGAATGCGCGAGGACATCGCGGCAGCGCGCCTGCGCGACCCGGCGGCCCGTAGCGGCGCTGAGGTCGCGCTGCTGTACCCCGGACTGCACGCGATCTGGGCGCATCGCGTCTCGCATGCGCTATGGCGGCGGAGGCTGCGTCTGCTCGCGCGGGCGACGTCGCAGATCTCTCGCTGGCTCACCGGCGTGGAGATCCATCCCGGCGCCAGGATCGGACGCCGTTTCTTCATCGATCACGGCATGGGTGTCGTGGTCGGCGAGACCGCCGAGATCGGCGACGACGTGATGCTCTATCACGGCGTGACCCTCGGTGGACGCACGCGCGACGCCGGCAAGCGTCATCCCACCCTCGGCGACGGCGTCGCTGTGGGAGCGGGCGCGAAGATCCTCGGGCCCATCACGATCGGCGCGGGCTCCGTGGTCGGCGCGAACGCCGTCGTCACCCGCGACGCCCCGGCCGACAGCATCCTGGTCGGTGTGCCGGCGAAGCCGCGCACACGCCTCACGGGCGAGGACACCAGGGCGATGCTGACGGCCCCGGACTACTCGATCTGAGCCGGCTGCGGCGCGGTCAGGCGCGGCGCGACCGGACCTTGTCGACCTTCTTGCGCAGGAAGATCAACGGCAGCAGCACGCTGCCCAGCGCCGTGATCAGCCAGACGATGACCGACCCCAGCAGCCAGCCGGCGAGATCGACGATGCGCAGACCGCCGATCGGGAGCAGCACCACGACGATGAGTGCGATCAGAGTCGAGAAGATGCCGATCCCGCCCATCAGGACCGGCGCATAGCGGTCGGCGATCCGACTCACCCAGGGCGACAGCACGCTCTGCAGGATCGCGAAGATCAGGATGCAGACGACGAACCCCCACCACCGGTCCCACTGGATCTGGAAGCCGTCGAGCACCAGATCGGCCACGATGAGGCCGAGGCCGGCGGACACGACGTACATCAGTGCGCGGAACAGGAAGGTGATCACGGGCCGAGCATAGCGCCGCCCGTGCTCGCCCCGCGATGGGATGCCGGGTCACTGCGCCACGAAGAACGGGATGGCGCCGGACACGATGCCGACACCGAGCATCACCAGCGAGACGATGACCGCGCGCCAGAGGACCTTCTTGTGATGATCCCCGAGGTTCACGCTCGCGAGCGACACGAGCAGCAGGATCGCCGGCACGAGAGGGCTCTGCAGATGCACCGGCTGGCCGATGATCGACGCGCGCGCCATCTCGACCGGATCGATGCCGAACGACGCGGCGCTCTGCGCCAGCACCGGCAGGATACCGAAGTAGAACGCGTCGTTCGACATGAAGAAGGTGAACGGGATCGACAGGATTCCGGTGATCGGCGCGAGGTAGGGTCCGAGCGCCGGCGGCAGGACATCGGTGATCCACGTCGCCATGGCATCCACCATCCCTGTTCCGGAGAGCACACCGACGAGCACGCCGGCGGCGATCACCATCGAGACGACGCCCACGATGCTCGGCGCGTGCGCCACGATCTCGGACGCCTGGTCCTTGATGGTGCGGAAGTTGACCAGGAGCGCGACGGCGGCCCCGACCATGAAGACGTACGGCAGCGGCATGATGTCGATCACGAGGAGCACCATCACGGCGAGCGTGAGCGCCAGGTTGAACCAGATCAGTCGCGGTCGCAGCGTCGGTCGCGCGGGATCCAGCATGGTGTCGGCCATGGCGGTGTCGGCGAGGTCGACGCTCGCCGCCGAGACGGGACCGTGGCCACCGGCGACCACGACGATGTTGCCGGTGCGCAGGGCCGCGCGGGCTCCGGGCGTCGTGTCGGCGCCGCGGAAGATCTTCGGAACGGTCGACAGGGCGCCGCCGTCGGTGCCGGTGAGGAGCCCTGCGGAGTCGAGGCGCCCGAGGCGTCGACGCTCCTGCAGGCCCAGCATCCACGCGAACCCGAGGGTCACGATGATGCCGACTCCGAGCGCCGGCAGCATCGGGACGAAGATGTCAGTGGGCTGGAGGCCGAGCGCGGTCGCCGCCCGCACTGTCGGGCCGCCCCAGGGCACGATGTTGAGCGTGCCGTTCATGAGGCCGGCCACGCAGGTGAGCACCACGGGGCTCATGCCGAGCCGGAGATAGATCGGCAGCATGGCGGACGTCGTGATGATGAAGGTCGTCGACCCGTCGCCGTCGAGGGAGACCGCTCCGGCGAGGATCGCCGTGCCGAGCACCACCTTCGCCGGATCATCGCCGAGCACCCGGGTGATGACCCGGATGAGCGGATCGAAGAGACCGACGTCGATCATGATGCCGAAGAACATGATCGCGAACATCAGCAGGGCGGCGGTCGGAGCCATCGTCGCGATCGAGTCGAGGATCATGTCGCCGAGGCCGAGACCGGCTCCCGCGATGAGGCCGAAGATCGTGGGAACGAGGATCAGCGCCACCATGGGCGTCAACCGCTTGGTCATGATCAGCGTCATGAACGCGAGCACCATCGTGAATCCGAGCAGCACCAGGATCCATTCCGGGGGCACGAACGCCACGTCGTACGTGGGCGTCTCTTCTGCGGCCGCGAACAGGCCGGTGAGTGCATCGGGCATGCGCTGACTCCTTCGTCGTCGATCCGTCCTCTGCGACGGATCCTGACGAGACTAGGCAATCGTCCGCCGCGGGATGCGATATCCCGCATTCCCTGCCGTTGTGCGCGTACCGTTGGTTCTGCGCATATTGCGCGAAGGGGGCACGATGTCGACGACGATCAGACCACGGTTCGCCACCCGGGCGCTCCTGCTGCACCTGGCGACGGTCGCGCTGGTGGTCGGGTTGTGCACCGGCGTCTACCTCGCCCTCGCGGTCCAGCAGCTGCGGGCGGAGGCGGAGTCGACGGCCCTCGGAATCGCGAGGACGCTCGCCGAGGACCCGCAGGTGCGATCGGACGTGGCCCGTATCTCGGCGGAGAGCGACCGGCCGGATGCCGAGGCGCTGAGGTCCGGCCCGCTGCAGCGGATCGCGATGAGCGTCGCGGAGCGCACCGACGCTCTCTTCGTCGTGATCACCGACGAAGACGGCATCCGCCTCGCCCATCCCACGAGCGAGCGCATCGGCGAGGTCGTCAGCACCCCGTTCGCCGCGGTGCTCGCCGGCAACGAGGTCGTCGACTGGCAGACCGGGACCCTCGGCGAATCCGCGCGAGCCAAAGTGCCCGTGCGAGACGCGGCCGGCGTGCCGGTCGGAGAAGTCAGCGTCGGTTTCGAGCGCACCGGGGTCTTCGACGACCTCCCTCCCCTGCTCACGGTGATCGGCATCTCGGCGGCGGCGGCGCTCACGCTTGCACTCCTCACGTTCCTCCTGCTGCGCCGCCGCTGGGAACGACTCACGCTCGGGGTGCAGCCCGAGGAGCTCGTCGCCCTCGTCCAGAATCAGACCGCCGTCCTGAACGGCGTCGACGACGGCGTCCTCGCCGTCGACGGGAGCGGCATCGTCAGGGTGAGCAATGCCGCTGCGGATCGGATGCTCGGTCTCGACGCTCCGATCGGGCGCCCGATCGCCGACCTCGGGCTCCCGACCGCGGTCCGCGATACCGCGGCAGGAGACGGCGCCCATTCCAGCGCAGTCGTCGACGGGCGCGTGCTGTATCTCGATTCCCGTCCGGTCGTGCGCGACGATCGCCCGCTCGGTCGGGTGCTGATCGTCCGGGACCGCACCGATCTCATCGCGCTGACTGATCGGCTCGAGAGCGTCCGCGCCGTCACCGCAGCGCTGCGTGTCCAGCGACACGAGTTCGCCAATCGCATGCATGTCGCCGCCGGTCTCATCGACGCCGACCGGATCTCCGATGCACGCGCCTTCCTCGGCGAGCTCGTCGCCCGTGGCTCCGTCGCGTTCCCCGTTGCGGGGCTCGACCTGCTGAGCGACCCCTTCCTGCATTCCTTCCTCGGCGCGAAGGGCATCGAGGCGAGCGAGCGCGGAGTCGCGCTGCGCATCGCCGAGGAGACCCAGCTGATCGGCACGGTCGTGGAGCCGGAGGATGTCGCCGCGGTCCTCGGCAACCTCGTCGACAACGCCGTGACCGCCGCCGTCGCCGGACCGCGATCGCCCCGCTGGGTGGAGGTCGCGGTGCTGGGCGACGGCGATGCCCTCGTGGTCACGGTGGCCGACTCCGGGGCCGGTTTCGGCCTCGACGACCCGCTGGCGCTCCACGAGCGCGGGACCCAGCCGGATCGCCGCAGCGAGAGCACGGCCGACGGCGAGGCCGCCCACGGGCATGGACTGGGCCTCCCCCTTGCTCGCGAGATCGCCCGCGGCAGTGGCGGGGACCTCTGGATCATCGACCTCGGCGGCGAGGCACACGGCGCCGTGGTCGCCGCCCGACTCCGCGGTGCCGTCTCCGGCATCCCGACTTCTCCGAAGGAGACCGAATGAACGACTCCCTGCGCGTCCTGATCCTCGACGACGACTTCCGCGTCGGTCAGCTGCATCGGGACATCATCGACGACCAGCCCGGCTTCACCGCGCTCGAACCGGTCCGCTCGATCGCCGAGGCGCGCGAGGGCCTGCGCTCATCGACACCGGATCTGCTCGTCGCCGACGTCTTCCTGCCCGACGGGGACGGCATCGCCCTCGTGCGGGAGACAGGTGTCGATGCGATCCTCATCTCCGCCGCCGATGACGGCCCCACCGTGCGACGGGCCCTGCGTTCCGGCGCGGTCGGATACCTGATGAAGCCGTTCGAGCGCCGCGCTCTCACGAATCTTCTCGACCGGTACTCGCGCTACCGCAACCTCCTCGCCGGGGAGCGGCCGCTGCGTCAAGACGACACGGATCGTGCCCTGGCGATCCTGCACGGCTCGGGCGAACCGGTGTCCGTCTCACGATCCGCGACCGAGCAGCTGGTGCTCGCCGCTCTCGGCGACGGCGAGGCCTCTGCTGCCGAGGTCGGCGAGCGGGTCGGCATCTCCCGGGCGACAGCGCAGCGGCACCTCGCCGCGCTCGCTGCGCGGACGGTCGTGGAGGTCCGGCTCCGCTACGGCGCGACCGGGCGCCCGGAGCACCGGTACGCCGTCCGCTCCTGATCAGACCGGATGTCGCTCACGGGCCCGTCAGGATCCCGACGGGCGCCGTGAAACGCCGGCTCAGGACTCCGAGCCGACAGCCGCGAGACGCGCTTCTTCGTCGGCCTGGATGGCGCTCTCGATGATCGGCTCGAGCGCGCCGTCCATCACCTGGTCGAGGTTGTACGCCTTGAATCCCGTCCGATGGTCGGCGATCCGGTTCTCGGGGAAGTTGTAGGTGCGGATGCGCTCCGAGCGGTCCATGCCACGGATCTGCGACTTGCGGGCGTCGGATGCCGCGGCATCCAGCTCCTCCTGCTGCTTGGCGAGGAGCCGTGCGCGCAGGACGCGCATCGCGGCCTCTCGGTTCTGCAGCTGCGACTTCTCATTCTGCATCGAGACGACGATGCCGCTCGGCAGGTGCGTGATGCGCACTGCGGAGTCGGTCGTGTTGACGGACTGACCGCCCGGCCCCGACGAGCGGAACACGTCGATCTTGAGATCGTTCTGGTTGATCGCGATCTCGTCCGGCTCATCGACCTCGGGAAAGACCAGCACGCCGGTGGTCGAGGTGTGGATGCGTCCCTGCGATTCCGTCGCCGGCACCCGCTGCACGCGGTGCACGCCGCCCTCGTACTTGAGGTGCGCCCAGACGCCCTGCGCGGGGTCGGACGAGGACCCCTTGATCGCGACCTGGACGTCCTTGTATCCGCCGAGATCGGACTCGTTGCGCTCGAGCAGCTCGGTCTTCCACCCCTTGGAGGCGGCGTACTGGATGTACATGCGCAGCAGATCGGCGGCGAACAGCGCCGACTCCGCACCGCCCTCCCCCGCCTTGATCTCCATGATCACATCGCGGGCGTCGTCGGGGTCGCGCGGGATGAGCAGGCGCCGGAGCCGCTCCTGGGTCTGCTGGACCCCCGCCTCGAGTGCGGGGATCTCGGCGGCGAACGCCTCGTCCTCGCGGGCGAGCTCGCGCGCGGCATCCAGATCGTCGGATGCCGCCACCCACGCCTCGTGGGCGGCGACGATCCTCGACAGCTCGGCGTAGCGGCGATTGACGCGCTTCGCGCGGGCGGCGTCGGCGTGCACCGCCGGGTCGGAGAGCTCCTCCTGCACCCGGCGATGCTCGTCGATCAGAGTCTGGACGGACTCGAACACGGTGGCTCCGCTCAGCGGATGTTGTTGTCGTGGCCGTGCGCGCCCGAGGGCAGCGTCGGAATCGACTTCTGCATCTGCACGAGGAACTCCACGTTCGAGTGGGTCTCCTTGAGCTTGCCGAGGACGACCTCGAGCGCCTGCTGCTGGTCGAGACCCGCGAGGGCACGGCGCAGCTTCCAGGTGATCTTGACCTCGTCGGTGGAGAGCAGCATCTCTTCACGGCGGGTGCTCGACGCGTTGACGTCGACCGCGGGGAAGATCCGCTTGTCGGCCAGCTGGCGCGACAGACGCAGCTCGCTGTTGCCGGTGCCCTTGAACTCCTCGAAGATGACCTCGTCCATCTTGGAGCCGGTCTCGACGAGCGCGGTCGCGAGGATGGTGAGCGATCCACCGTTCTCGATGTTGCGCGCCGCACCGAAGAAGCGCTTGGGCGGGTAGAGCGCCGAGGCGTCGACACCGCCCGAGAGTACGCGACCGGAGGCGGGGGCCGCGAGGTTGTAGGCACGACCCAGGCGGGTGATCGAGTCGAGCAGCACGACGACGTCGCGACCGAGCTCGACGAGACGCTTGGCGCGCTCGATGGCGAGCTCGGCGACCGTGGTGTGGTCCTCAGCGGGGCGGTCGAAGGTCGAGGCGATGACCTCGCCCTTCACCGTGCGCTCCATGTCGGTGACCTCTTCGGGGCGCTCGTCGACGAGCACGACCATGAGGTGGACCTCGGGGTTGTTCTGCGCGATCGCGTTGGCGATCTGCTGCAGCACGATCGTCTTGCCGGCCTTCGGGGGCGCGACGATGAGGCCGCGCTGGCCCTTGCCGATCGGGGCGACGAGGTCGATGATGCGCTGCGTCAGCTTCTCGGGTGCCGTCTCCAGGCGCAGGCGCTCCTGGGGGTACAGCGGGGTGAGCTTGCCGAACTCCACGCGGGTGGCCGCATCGTCGATCGACAGTCCGTTGATCGAGTCGACCTTCACCAGGGCGTTGTACTTCTGACGCCCCTGCTGCTCGCCCTCGCGCGGCTGCTTGATCGCGCCGACGATCGCGTCGCCCTTGCGCAGGTTGTACTTCTTGACCTGGCCGAGCGAGACGTAGACGTCGCTGGGGCCGGCGAGGTAGCCGGTGGTGCGCACGAAGGCGTAGTTGTCGAGGACGTCGAGGATGCCCGCGATCGGGATCAGGACGTCGTCCTCGCCGATCTCGGTGTCGAACTCGTCGGTCGGCACTCCGCCACGGCGCTTGTTGCGCTGACGGTTGCGACCGTTGCCGCCCTCGTCGTCGGAGGCGTTCTGCTGCTGCGGCTGCTGCTGCTGAGACTGCTGCTGCTCGCCACCGTTGCCGTTGCCGTTCTGGCCACGACCGCGGTTGCGGCTGCGGTTGCGGTTGCGACCGCGGCCGCCCTGCTCGTCGCCTCCGTCTGCGGAGTCGGAGGAGTCGCCGGACGGAGCGGACTCGGCGGGAGCCGCCTCCGACTGCTTCTCTGCAGCGGGCTGCTCGGCGTCGGCCGCCGGCTTCTTGGCGGTGCGACGGCCACGCCCGGTGGTCTTCTTCGGCTCGTCCGAGCCCTCGGCGCTCTCGGGGGCCGGGGCGGCGGGCGCCTCAGCGGCTGCGGCCGGTGCGTCGGCAGGGGCCGCAGCACTCTCGGCGGCCGGAGCAGGCTCGGCGTCGGCCTTCTTGGCTCGGCTGCGGCGAGGAGCCTTGGCCTTCGGCGCCTCGGCGGCGGGCGCCTCAGCGGCCGACGACTCGGATGCGCCCGAGGTGGATGCCGCCGGGGCGGCGTCGGCGGGAGCGTCCGCCGCAGCGGCCTTCTCGGCCTTGGCAGCGGCGGTGGCCGTGCTCGCCCGGCGCGGCGCGCGCTTGCGGGCCGGTGCCACCTCGGTCGCGGCGGTGGCCGCCGCGTCGGAGCTCACGGCCTGTGCCGGAGCTTCAGCGGCAGATGCCGCCTGGTCGTTCTGGGTCTCGGAGAAATTCTCCACGAGTACTCCCTCTTTGGTCTCGGAGACATGAGCGGTACGCGCACAACGGGTGCTGCGCGCGGTCGCACGGGCTGACGCTCGGCGCCAGCCAGCCTCGGCACTGGGTTCTCAGAAAGAACGAGGTTCTCGGAAAGAGCAGTGCCACAGGGGTTTGCGTGCGGGTCTTGCAGAGTTGCAATGGGGCCAGATTCACGCAGTTACGTGGAGCCCTCCGCTCGATCCCCCACTGTACCACCACGGACGTCGACCGCGAGCAGGAGCGCATCCCACGGGGTGTCGGTCGTGGATTCGGCGAGCTCGACGGCGTCCTGTCGACTGCCGGGACCGTCCGCGAGGACGAGGACGCTCGGGCCTGCCCCCGAGACGACGGCTGCGAAACCGGCGGCGCGCAGCGCCTGCACGAGGCGCTGCGTCTCGGGCATCGCCTCGGCGCGGTAGTCCTGGTGGAGCCGGTCGGCCGTGGCGTCGAACAGCAGCTCGGGGCTCTGGGTCAGTGCCGCGATGAGAAGGGCGGAGCGCGAGACGTTGAACACCGCATCCGCCGTCGAGACCTGCGGCGGCTGCAGCGAGCGCGCCTTGGAGGTCGACATCGTGTACGAGGGCACCAGCACCAGCGGCGAGACGCCGCGGTGCACGAGCAGCTTCTTGTGCTGGGGTCCGCGCTCTCCGACCCACGCGATCGTCAGTCCGCCGAACAGCGCGGGGGCGACGTTGTCGGGGTGCCCTTCGATCTCGGTCGCGAGACGCAGCATATCGGCATCGCTGATCTCGATGTCGCCCTCGAGCAGCCCCTTGGCCGCAAGGATGCCTGCGGCCACCGCCGCTCCGGAGGATCCGAGACCGCGGCCGTGCGGGACGCCGTTCTCCGCGACGATCCGCAGACCGGGGAGCGGGCGGTCGACGTCGGCGTACACGTGCGCCACCGTGCGGACGATCAGGTTCGAGCCGTCGCGCGGGATCTCGCCCGCACCCGATCCCGAGACCTCGATCTCGAGCTCTCCTGCGGGGAGTTCGGTGACCAGCAGTGTGTCGTAGACGCTGAGCGCGAGGCCGAGAGTGTCGAATCCGGGGCCGAGGTTCGCGCTGGTCGCGGGGACCGTGACCTCGACCGAGCGCCCTGCGGCCATCGTCACTCGCCTTCCACGCGCAGCACCGAGACCACGCGCTCGACCACGGAGCTGTCGGCGAGGGCATCGACGGTGGCGCTGAGAGCGGCATCCGTGGCCCGGTGGGTGCCGATGACGAGTCGAGCAGTCGGCTCAGCCTCGCCCTCGACCGTCTGCACGACGGTCGCCACCGACACGTCGCCGTCGCTGAGGATGCCGGCGACGGTGGCGAGGACGCCCGGTGCGTCCGAGACCTCGAGCGTGATCTGGTAGCGCGTCGTGACATGTCCGATGGGCACGACCGGCAGGTTTGCGCGGGTCGACTCGCCCACGCCCACTCCGCCGGCGATGTGGCGGCGGGCGGCCGACACGACGTCGCCGAGGACAGCGGATGCCGTCTGCACGCCGCCCGCTCCCGCGCCGTAGAACATCAGGGAGCCGGCGGCCTCCGCCTCGACGAACACGGCGTTGTTCGCGCCGTGCACCGAGGCGAGCGGGTGCGACTGCGGCACCAGCGCCGGGTAGACGCGGACCGAGATCGACTCGGCGCCGTTGGCCTCGATGCGCTCGCAGACGGCGAGGAGCTTGATGACGAAGCCGGCTGCCCGCGCCTCCTCGATCATCGACGCGGTGATCGAGGTGATGCCCTCGCGGTGCACCGCGTCCAGCGGCACGGCCGTGTGGAAGGCGAGGCTGGCGAGGATCGCCGCCTTCTGCGCGGCGTCGTAGCCCTCGACGTCCGCAGTGGGGTCGGCCTCCGCATAGCCGAGACGCTGGGCGTCGGCGAGCACGTCGGCGAAGTCGGCGCCCTCGGTGTCCATGCGGTCGAGGATGTAGTTGGTGGTGCCGTTCACGATGCCCATGATGCGCACGACGCGGTCACCGGCGAGCGAGTCGCGCAGCGGACGGATGATCGGGATCGCCCCGGCGGCGGCGGCCTCGTAATAGACGGAGGCACCCACCCGGTCAGCCGCTTCGAAGAGCTCGGGACCGTGGGTGGCGAGCAGGGCCTTATTGGCCGTGACGACGTCGGCGCCGGAGCCGATCGCCTGCAGGATGCTGGTGCGAGCGGGCTCGATGCCGCCGATCAGCTCGATCACGATGTCGGAGCCGAGGATCAGCGACTCGGCATCCGTGGTGAAGAGATCCTTCGGAAGGTCGACGTCGCGCGGGGCGTCGAGGTTGCGCACGGCGATCCCGGCCAGCTCGAGAGCGGCGCCAGCGCGGTCGGCGAGCTCGTCGCCATGGCGCAGCAGGAGGTCGGCCACCTGCGAGCCGACCGCGCCGGCGCCCAGGAGCGCCACCCGAAGTCGTCGATACTCAGTCGTCATTGCTTCTCCTTAGGAGGGTGGTCGGTGGTGGATCGTGAGGAGCCGCGCGGGCCGCGGCTCCGATCAGCGGTCGATCCCGGTGGCGTCGATGCCGGTATCCCGCGCGAGGACATCTGCGATGGTCTCGCCGCGGACGATGACCGACGACCTCCCGTCGCGCACGGCGACGATCGGAGGACGAGGGACGTGGTTGTAGTTGCTCGCCAGCGGTGCGCAGTAGGCGCCGGTGGCGGGCACCGCCAGCAGGTCGCCGGGCGAGACGTCGGCGGGGAGGAACTCGTGGTCCACGACGATGTCGCCGGATTCGCAGTGCTTGCCGACCACGCGGCTGAGTCGAGCTTCGCCCACCCCGGCGCGCGAGGCGAGGCGGGCGGAGAACTGGGCGCCGTAGAGGGCGGGGCGCGCGTTGTCGCTCATCCCGCCGTCGACGCTGATGTACCGACGGCTGGTGCCGGCGTCGAGCGAGACGTCCTTGGTGGTGCCCACCTCGTAGAGCGTCACCCCTGCGGTGCCGACGATCGCCCGACCCGGCTCGAACGAGAGGGCGGGGACGGCGATCCCGCGCGCCTCGCATCCCTCGGCGACCGCATCGACGATCTCGGCAGCCAGGGTCTCGATCGGCGTGGGGTCGTCGACGCTGGTGTACGCGATCCCGAACCCCCCGCCGAGGTTGAGCTGCGGCACGGGTCCGTCTTCGAGCAGTGTGGCGTGGAGCTCCAGCACCCGCGCGGCGGACTCCCGGAATCCGGCGACGCCGAAGATCTGCGACCCGATGTGGCAGTGCAGACCGGCGAACTCGATGCCGGGGATCTCGCGGATGCGGGCGACCGCCTGCTCCGCCTCGGCGAGCGGGAATCCGAACTTCTGATCCTCGTGCGCGGTCGCGAGGAAGTCGTGGGTCTCGGCATGCACACCGCTGATCACACGGACCAGCACGCGCTGGACGGTACCCGTCCGCGCGGTGATCGCCGCGAGCCGCTCGATCTCGATCGCGCTGTCGACGATGATCGTGCCGATGCCGACGTCGACGGCCCGCTCGAGCTCGGCGACAGACTTGTTGTTGCCGTGGAACCCGAGGGATGCCGGAGCGACACCCGCCGCGAGTGCGACCTCGAGCTCGCCCCGGGTACACACGTCGATGCGAAGGCCCTCGTCGATGACCCAGCGGGCCACGGTGGTGGTCAGCAGTGCCTTGCCGGCGTAGTAGACCTGCGCGGTGGTGCCGTGATCGGCGGCCGCGGCGTCGAAGGCGAGACGGAAGGCCCTGGCGCGCGAGCGCACCTCGTCCTCGTCGACCACGAGCAGCGGAGTGCCGTAGGTCTGCGCGAGCTCGGTCGCGGGGATCCCGGCCAGCTGGATGACGCCATCCGCGTCGCGAGCGGCGGATGCCGGCCAGACGGCACTCGGGAGGTCGTTCACGTCGTCGGGCACGACGAGCCATTCCGGGACGAGCGAATCGGCAGGGGAGAGCAAGGATCACCAATCGTGGGACGGGTCTCGGGCGGGCGGGCGCACTGCGAGGTTGCCCCCGATTCTAGGGCACCGCCCATGCCGCGTCCGTCATGGTGACACCCCGCGTCAACCCCCTGCGACCACGTCGGCGCCCCTCCTAAGGTGGTGAGGGTGAGCACCGAATCCGCAGCATCCGAAGCCCGCCGGCCTGGTCCGATCCCGCGTGCCATCGCCGCAGTGATCCGCTGGGCGCTGAGGCTGCGCCCCGTGCGCGCCTTCCTGCTGTACTCGGAACGCCGAGGCGCGATGCTGGCCGACAGCGTGACCTATCGTGCGCTGTTCAGCGTCTTCGCGGCCGTGCTGCTCGGCTTCTCCGTCGCGGCTCTCTGGCTCGCGGGGAACCCCGAGGCGTGGCGCGCGATCATCGACGCCGTGCAGTCGGTCGTCCCTGGTCTCATCGGCGAGAACGGTGTGGTCGACCCTGCCGACCTCCGCGAACCTCTCTCCCTCTCGATCGCGGGAGCCGTCTCGACCGTGGCGCTGATCGGCTCCGCCTTGGGTGCCGTCGGGTCCTTGCGGACCGCCGTGCGGGTCCTTGCCGGGACCGCCCATGACGACGTCCTGTTCATCTGGGTGCTGCTGCGCAACCTCCTGCTCGCCGTCGGAGTCGCCGCCCTGTTCGTCGCCGCGGCCGCGGTCACCTTCGTCGGCCGGCTCGGGATCAGCTGGGTCAGCGGACTGCTCGGCATCCCGGAGGACTCCCCCGTCGCCACCTGGAGCCTTCGCATCATCTCGCTGCTGGTGGTGCTGGCTTTGGACACGGTGCTGATCGCCGGGGTGTTCCGCCTGCTCTCCGGCGTGCACGCCTCCGCGCGCTCCCTGTGGATCGGCGCCCTCGTGGGCGGCGTCGGACTCCTCGTGCTGCAGGAGCTCTCCGGCCTCTTCATCGGCGGCGCGACGAGCAACCCGCTCCTCGCCTCGTTCGCCTCGCTGCTCGCACTGCTGATCTGGCTGAATCTGTCGACCCAGGTGATCCTGATCGCGTGCGCCTACATCGTCACCTCGGAGGAGGAGCGTCACGACCGGGTGCATGCCCGCTTCGGCGCGGCGACCTTCGAGCAGCGCCGGGTGCAGCGGGCGGAGGCCGAGGTGACGCTCGCGACCTCCGAGCTCAGGGCCGCGCAGCAGGCCGAGAGCGAGGCGCGTGCGAAGGTGTCCGCGGACTGACTATCAGCCCTGCGGGCACACGCCCTTCTCCAACAGGGCCTGATCCGTGGCGATCGCACCGTCGACGTCCACGTCGATCACCGCATCCGAGCCCTCGATCTCGAGCCCGGTGAGCGTGATCCCGGCCGGCAGCTGGTCGGCGATGCAGATGCGCTGCGTCTCGGTGAGGCGTCCGCCCAGGGAACCGAGCGATGAGCCGACCTGATCCGCATCGACCTCCAGTCCGCCGATGGTCAGACCGACCGGCGTGAGCTCGAGATCCCCCTCGGCCACGCCCGGCGTCACGGTCAGCGAGATCGGGATCGCGATGCCGAGCACCGTCACCGACCCCGCGACCGTGGCGTTCGGGGACTCCAGCGTCACCGTCTCGATCGGGAGCTCGGTGCCCTCCAGAAGTGTGGTGAACTGCGACTCGTCGATGCGGATGGTGCCGGAGGCGCCGCGCAGGTCGCCGCCTCGCAACGGCACGCCGGTCGCGGTGACGTCGACCGCACCCGTGATCCCCTGCAGCGTCACCGAGTCGGTCGACAGATGCAGCGTGTCGAGGGTACCGCCGATCAGCTGCGGCACGAGGATGCCGTCGGCTTCGACGTCGAGCTCCTGATCGGCCGGCAGGTCGAGCTGGTCGATGACGAGGGAGCGCACGACGCCGGGAAGGATCGAGCGGACGACGAGCTCCGCGGCGACCGCGAGCAGCGCCAGGACCACCACGACGATCAGCAGGACCCACGGCCACCGCTTGCGTCGACGCTTCGCCGGGGCGACTGCGACCGCATCCTCCCCCGTCCCACCGGGGATCACGAGCGTCGGATGCTCGGAATCGCCGGCCGGATAAGGGAGGGTGTGGTTGTCGTCGCTCATGCTGCCATCCTGCCCTACAGCGCGGACGACGGCCGGGTCACATGCGCTCGGGAGCGGACACGCCGAGCAGGTCGAGACCGTTGCGGAAGACCTGGCCCGCGGCGTCATTGAGCCACAGTCGCGTGCGGTGCACCGTCTCGATCGGGTCGTCGCCCTGCGGGATCACGCGGCAGTTGTCGTACCAGCGGTGATACAGGCCGGCGAGCTCTTCGAGGTAGCGGGCGACGCGGTGGGGTTCGCGCACCTCGGCGGCGAAGGCGACGATGCGGGGGAACTCCTGCAGAGCGCCCAGCAGTGCGGCCTCGGTCTCGTGCGTCAGCGTCTCGGGTGCGAACTCCGAGCGGTCCACCCCGGAATCGGCGGCGTTGCGGGCGACGTTGTGCGTGCGGGCATGCGCGTACTGCACGTAGAAGACCGGGTTGTCGTTCGTCCGCTTCTGCAGGACGTCGAGGTCGATGTCGAGGTTGGAGTCGGTCGAGCTCCGCGTCAGGGCGTACCGTGCCGCGTCCACGCCGACGATCTCGACCAGGTCCTCGAGGGTGACGACGGTGCCAGCGCGCTTGGACATGCGCATCGGCTGGCCGTCGCGCACGAGGTTGACCATCTGCCCGATGAGGATCTGCAGGTTGACGTTCGGCTCGTCGCCGAAGGCGGCGCACATCGCCATGAGCCGCTGCACGTAGCCGTGGTGATCCGCACCGAGCATGATGATGCACCGGTTGAAGCCGCGCTCGCGCTTGTTCAGGTAGTAGGCGAGGTCGCCGGAGATGTAGGCGGGCTGTCCATCCGACTTCACCACGACCCGGTCCTTGTCATCTCCGAACTCGGTCGTGCGCAGCCAGAGCGCACCGTCGGCCTCGAACATGTGGCCGAGCTCCTGCAGCCGCGAGATCGCACGTTCGACGGCGCCCGACTCGTGCAGGTCGTTCTCGTGGAAGTACACGTCGAAGTCCACGCCGAACTCGTGCAGGCTCGCCTTGATCTCGTCGAACATCAGATTCACGCCGTGCGCGCGGAAGGCTTCCTGCAGGTCCTCCGGCGAGAGTGCCGAGAGATCGCCGTCGTAGGCGAGTTCGACGCGCTTGGCGATGTCGAGGATGTATCCGCCGCCGTATCCGTCTTCCGGGGTCGGCTCGCCCAGGTGAGCGGCGACGAGGCTGCGGGCGAAGCGATCGATCTGCCCGCCGTGGTCGTTGAAGTAGTACTCCCTGGTGACCTTCGCTCCCTGCGCGGTGAGCATGCGCGCGAGCGAGTCGCCGACCGCGGCCCAGCGGGTACCGCCGAGGTGGATGGGGCCGGTCGGGTTCGCGGACACGAACTCGAGGTTGATCGTCTCGTCCGCACGGGAGTCGTTGGTCCCGTAGGCCGAGCCCGCGTCGACGATGAGCTTCGCCAGGGCGCCGGCGGCTGCGGCATCCAGCCGGATGTTGATGAACCCGGGCCCTGCGACCTCGGCGTTCTGCACGCCGTCGACCTGTGCGAGGCCGTCGGCGATCTGCTGCGCGAGCTCGCGGGGGTTCGTCGCGAACTGCTTGGCGAGGCGCATCGCGATGTTCGAGGCCCAGTCGCCGTGGTCCCGGTTGCGGGGACGCTCGAACACGATGTCGGATGCGGTGAGCGTGAACGGCTCGCCGGGACGTCGTTCCTCGGCGATCGGGGCGAGGACGGCGAGGAGGGCTTCGGCGAGCGTTTCAGGGTTCATAGACCACCCAGTTTACGGCGGGTCGGGCCGCCGAATTTGCGCAGGCGGTTTCGTGATCTACAGTCATGCCATGAAGGCCGCGTCCACCCGCCACAGTCTGCCCGTCGCGGGTCTCGTCGTAGCCGTCGTCCTGGCCGTCGCGGCCGTGGTCCTCGGCGTCTGGCGTCCGTGGGTCCCGGTGCCCTCGACCGCCCCGGTCGGAGCCGCCGCGACGGATGAGGAAGCGGTCGAGATCGCACCGGTTCCGCTGCTCCTTCCCGAGCATCCGACCGTGCTGGTCTTCGGCGATTCCTGGACGTACGGCTCGGCGGCCACCGAGCCGACGCTGGGGTACGCGTACGTGCTCGCCGACCTCCTCGGTGGCGAGACGATCGTGAACGGCGTCCGCGGCAGCGGGTACCTGAAGCCCGGTCTGGACGGTCCCGCGTTCGGAGAGCGCATCGCCGCCCTGGATCCTGCGCTCTCCCCCGACCTGATCATCATGCAGGGGTCGATCAACGACCGCGCCCAGGGCGAGGCCGGCTACCGCGGGGCGGTCACCGCCGCCTGGGATGCGATGTCGGCGAAGTACCCGGAGGCGACGATCGTCATCCTCGGCCCTGCCCCGCACGAGCTGCCGGTGGGAGCTGAGACCGCGCGAATCGACACCGACCTCGGTGCACTCGCCGCGGCCAGAGGCTGGTGGTACATCTCCCCCATCGCACAGGACTGGATCACCGAGCAGAACTATCTCGCGGTCATCGACGTGGAGGTCGGACGCAAGCATCCCTCCACCGACGGCCACCGCTACCTGGCCGAGAAGCTCGCCGCCGCGCTCGCGGAACTCGGCGACGCGCCGGTCACCGAGGCCGGTGGGTCGGAGACCACTCCCGAGCAGTGATATTGTCGATCGGTACGCCTCCGTAGCTCAGTGGATAGAGCGCCGGTTTCCGGTACCGTAGGTCGCAGGTTCGACTCCTGTCGGGGGCACATACAACCGCACACGCGAAAACCCCCGCCTGTCTCAGGCGGGGGTTTCGTGCGTCCGGTGCGCGCTACGAGCGGTCCGGTTCGGCGTGCGCTTCCACCTCGTCCGCGCCCTCGGACTCTCGGGTCCGCCCGGAGCCCGATCCGAGCGAGATCGTCGACAGCAGTCCCAGCGCCAGGAAGCCAGCCGCCGTCCACGCGGCGAACCGCGTGCCGTCCGAGAACGCCGCCTCGGCGTCGTCCGCGATCGCGGCGGTGTCCGGGTTCGCCTGGAGCCCGCCGATCGCCGCGCCCGCACTGTCGACGACGGCGGACACGATCTGATCGCGCTGCTCATCCGGCACGCCACGCGCGTCGAGGGAGGACGCGAGGATGCCGGCTGTGCTGGTGAACAGCACCGTGCCGAGCACGGCCACGCCGAGCGCCGCGCCGAGCTGGCGCGACGTCGACTGCGTGCCGGAGGCTGCACCGCTGTCGGCGACCGGGACATCGGCGAGGACGACTCCGGTGAGCTGCGCGGTCGCGAGTCCGACGCCGAGGCCGTAGACGAAGAGGAACGGGATGAGCGGCAACCACGATGCGTCCGGCCCGATGACGAAGCCCACCCCGGCGACACCGACGACCTCGGCGACGAGTCCGGCGCGCACGACCCAGACCGGGGCGATCCTGCCGCTCGCCGCGCCCGCCGCGCCGCTCGCGACGAACGAGCCTCCCGCCAGAGCGAGCAGCAGCAGCCCGGTCTGCAGCGCGTCGAAGCCGAGCACGAACTGCAGCCACAGCGGCAGCGCCAGGATGACTCCGAACTCGCCGAGGGAGACCACGGTCGCCGCGATGTTGCCGTTGCGGAACGACGGGATGGAGAACAGACGCAGAGCCAGCAAGGTCGATCGACCGTGGCGCTCGCGGCGCACGCCCCAGGCGATGAACGCGGCGAGCGCCACCAGGGCGAGCGCGAACGCGAACGGGATGGGCGAGAGGTCGAACGGCCAGCTCCAGTCGCCGATCTGCGGGCGCTGATCGACCAGCCACCACCCGTAGGTGCGTCCCTCGATCAGTCCGAAGACGAGGCTCGCCATCGTGACGACCGACAGCACCGCCCCGACCACGTCGATCCGAGATGTCCGGTCGCTACGCGACTCCGCGACGGTGAGCAGCACGCCGATGATGATGAGAATGCCGAGCGGGATGTTGATGCCGAAGGCCCACCGCCAGGAGAAGGCCGTCGTCAGCCAGCCCCCGAGAAGCGGGCCGAGTGCGGCCATACCGCCGATGGTCGATCCCCAGACGGCGAATGCGATGCCGCGCTCGCGCCCCCGGAAGGTCGCATTGATGATCGAGAGGGTGGTCGGCAGGATCATCGAGCCGCCCACCCCCTGCGCGAGGCGGGCGAGGATCAGCATCCCGCCATCCGGAGCGGATGCGGCGAGCACCGAGGATGCGGCGAAGATCACGACGCCGATCAGCATCACCCGTCGCCGGCCGAACCGGTCGGCCAGGCTGCCGAACACGAGCAGCAGCGCGGCGAAGACCAGCGTGTAGGCCTCCTGCACCCACTGCACCTCGGTCGAGGTGATGCCGAGGTCGTCGACGATCGCCGGGATCGCGACGTTCACGATCGTCGAGTCGACGATGATCAGCGAGACCGCGATGCTGATGAAGACGAGGCCGACCCAGCGCAACCGAATGTACCGTTCCATGACTACTAGCTTAGCTAGCTAAATCTCACCGGGGGTCGGATCGCCATCTCCCGGTTCCACTGATTAGGTTGTGCACAATTCAATCGCGTGCAATACTCAAGGAATGGCCGTGACCGATGAGATGGTGTGCTTCTCGCTGTATTCCGCCGCCCGCGCGACGACGCAGGCGTACCGCACGCTCTTGGCACCGTGGGGTCTGACGTATCCGCAGTACCTCGTCCTCGCGATCCTCTGGATGGAGGGCGAGCAGACGATCGGCTCGCTCGGCGACGCGATGCAGCTGGACTCCGGCACCCTCTCGCCCCTCGTGCGCCGCCTCGAGCAGGCGGGCTTCGTGGCGCGCGCCCGCAGCACGGCCGACGAGCGTGTCGTCACCGTGGGCCTGACCGATGCGGGTACCGCGCTGCGCGCCGAGGTCGCGCCCGTGCACACCCGGATCGCGGCCCTCGCCGGCATGCAGGACGACGACGAGCGGCACCGCCTGATCACCGAGCTGCAGGAGCTGACCGCGCGACTGCAGCGCGCCGACGACTGACCACCCCAACGGAAGGAATCCAAACGATGGATGCTCTCTACACTGCCGAAGCACTCGCCACCGGTGCAGGCCGGAACGGCCGCGTCGCCACGAGCGACGCCCGCCTCGACCTGGATCTCGCCATCCCGAAGGAGATGGGAGGCAGCGGCGACGGCGCGAACCCCGAGCAGCTGTTCGCCGCCGGCTACGCCGCGTGCTTCCACTCCGCCTTGCAGACCGTCGCACGCTCGCAGAAGGTGAAGATCACGGACTCCTCGGTCGGAGCGCGCGTGCAGATCGGTTCGAACGGCGAGGGCGGCTTCGGACTCGCGGTGCAGCTCGAGGTCGTCATTCCCGACCTGCCGCACGATCAGGCCCAGGCTCTCGCCGACGCGGCGCACCAGGTCTGCCCGTACTCCAATGCGACCAGGGGCAACATCGAGGTCGAGATCACCGTCACCGACGACTGATCGACACCTGAGCTTCCCGACGACCCACAGACCGATCCCCGACCATCCCACAAGGAGGCACCATGCGCGCACTCACCCACGACACCTTCGGAGAACCCGAAGAGGTCCTCACCGTCACCGAGCGCCCCACCCCGAACCCCGGCCCCGGCCAGGTGCGCCTGCGGATCGTGCTGTCGCCGATCCACAACCACGACCTGTGGACGATCCGCGGCACGTACGGCTTCAAGCCGGAGCTCCCCGCGGCATCCGGCACCGAGGCGCTCGGCGTGGTCGACGCGCTCGGTGAGGGCGTCGACCACCTCGCCGTCGGACAGCGCGTCGCGACCGGCGGCACGTTCGGCGCCTGGGCGGAGTACGTCGTGGCACCCGCCGCCGGCCTCATCCCCGTGCCAGACGCGCTCAGCGACGAGAGCGCCGCACAGCTCGTCTCGATGCCGTTCAGCACCATCAGCCTGCTGCAGTTCCTCGGGGCGGAGAAGGGCGACTGGATCGTCCAGAACGCCGCCAACGGCGCGGTGGGCCGCATGCTCGCCCAGCTCGGTGCGGCACGCGGCGTGAACGTGCTCGGACTCGTGCGTCGCGCTGCCGGAGTCGATGAACTGCGCGATCAGGGCATCGAGAACGTGGTCTCCACGGATGCGGACGACTGGCGCGAGCAGGTCGCCGAGATCACCGACGGCGCGCACGTCGCCTTCGGCATCGACTCGGTGGGCGGCAGCTCTGCGGGTGACGTGCTCTCTCTCCTCGGCGAGGGCGGGACCCTCGTCGCGTTCGGCGCCATGAACTCCCCCACCATGGAGATCGCATCGGGAGACGTGATCTTCAAGCAGGCCACCGTCAAGGGCTTCTGGGGCAGCAAGGTCATCCAGACAATGGATGCCGAGACCCGCGGCGCACTGTTCGGCGAGCTGATCCAGCGCGTCACCGACGGCACGCTCACCCTTCCCGTCGCCGGGATCTTCGACGCTGCCGATGCCGCGGATGCGGTCCGCGCGAGCAACACCGCGGGTCGCGTCGGCAAGGTGCTCCTGCGCTTCTGATCCCACGGTGCGCAGGGTGCGCAGGGTGCCGGCACGGCAAGCGAGGTGTATGTGCACCCCGTCGCGGATGTCCGTGGCGGGGTGCACACTGCACCCATGGAGATCACCCTGACACAGCCGGCGGGACTCGTCGCGAGTCCCGCCTTCAGCCGCGTCGCCGTCGTGCCGCCCGGCGCGACGACGATCCACATCGGCGGCCAGAACGGCGTCGACGAGACGGGCGCGCTCATCTCGGCGGACGCCGCCGAGCAGTCGCTCCGCGCCGTCCAGAACGCTCGTCTCGCCCTCGAATCAGCCGGAGCAGGGCTCGACGACGTCATCAGCTGGACCATCTACATCCACCAGGATGCCGATCTGCGCGCCGCCTACGGGGCTGTCGCCTCGACGCTCGCACGCGAAGGCGCTCCCCCGCTCGTGACCGCTGCGCTCGTGGCCGGTCTCGGCGTGCCGGGGGCACTGATCGAGGTGAGTGCGATCGCCGCGGTCATCCGAGAGTGATCGCCGTCAGATCCGGCCCCTGACGGGGGTGCGCTCCGTCGATTCGCCGGCCTCGGGCATGACCATCTCGGCCCGCACTCCGAGCAGCCGCACCTCTCGCTCCGCGTCCAGCGTCGTGCTCAATTCCACGGCGGCGGCGATGACCTCGTCGCGATCGTTCGTCGGCGCCGCCAGCTTGCGCCCGAAGGTCTTCGTCTCGAAGGGGGCGTATCGCACCTTCAGATGGACGCGCATGACCGGTCGGCCGTCAGCCAGGCAGTCCTCGAAGGCGTGACCGGCGAGCTCAGCCACGGCGGCCTGCACCTCGCTCGCGGTCGTGAGATTCTGCTGATAGGTCGTCTCGCGGCTGTGACTGCGCGCGACCCACGGGGTGTCGTCGACCACGGCGGGTCCGAGCCCTGATCCCAGGCCGTGGTACCAGACGCCCATGCGCGGGCCGAACTCGGAGACGAGCTCCGCCTCATCCGCTGCGGCGAGTTCGCTGACCGTGGTGATCCCGCGGGCTGCCAGTCGCTTCTGCACCTTCGGACCGACGCCCCACAGGTCACGGGTCGGCTTCTCGCCCATCACGTCGAACCAGTTCTCCGCAGTGAGCCGGAACACGCCTCGCGGCTTGCCGAACTCCGTGGCGATTTTGGCCCGCACCTTGTTGTCTCCGATCCCGACGGAGCAGTGCAGATCCGTCGCCTCCAGGACGGCGGCCTGGGCGCTCCGCGCGACCGCCTCGGGGTCGTCCGTCGTCACGCCGAGGAAGCACTCGTCCCAACCGACGACCTCGAGCACCACACCCGGCAGCGCACGCAGGGCGGACATGACCTCGGCAGATGCCGACTCGTAGGCCTCATGATCGACGGGCAGGAACACCGCATCCTCCGGCGCCTTGCGTGCGGCGATCTTCAGCGGCATCCCCGACCCGATGCCGAAGGCGCGCGCCTCGTACGACGCCGTCGAGACCACGGCGCGCTCGGTCGGATCTCCGCGCCCGCCCACGATCACCGGGCGCCCGGCGAGCTCGGGACGTCGCAGCACCTCGACGGCGGCGATGAACTGGTCCATGTCGACATGCAGCACCCACTCGGCCATGAGACGAGTGTGGCCGGTGGCAGCGAGGTTGTCACCCCTCGGACCGGCTCGCGACCACCGGGGAGTGGCGATCGTCAGGCGGTGGCGACCCCGACGGCGGTGGCGATCACGGCCAGCAGCGGCAGCGTCCCCTGCATGGCCGCGGCGCGCAGCTTCGAGGGATCCGAGAGCACGAGCACCAGTGCGGCCGCGAGCATCATGCCGGTGCCGGCGAACACCAGGGTCACGCCGACCGTGGTGGCGCCGACGATGACGAGACCGACGCCCAGGAGTGCGGTGAGGGCCAGGAACAGGTTGTAGAAGCCCTGGTTGAAGGCGAGCGCCTTCATGGTCACGGCATCCGCCTCACTCGCGACGCCGAAGATCTTGCGGGTCTCGGGCTCCGTCCACTTGAGCGATTCGAGCGCGAAGATGAAGACGTGGAAGGCGGCAGCGGCCGCGGCGAGGACGAGTCCGACGATGAGCATGCCTCGATCGTATCGGCGCGGGACCCGCTAGATGAGGAAGATCGGCAGCAGGCCCGGGTTGTGCGCGTGCACGAGCACGCCGAAGACGACGGCGTCGAACAGCAGGTGCACCGTCACGACGTAGGCCAGTGAGTGCGTCCGCATGAAGATGAACCCCTGCAGCAGCGCGAACGGGATCGTCAGGAGCGGCCCCCACTCGCGGTATCCGAGCTCCCAGAGGAACGAGACGAACACGATCATCTGCAGCACGTTCGCGAGCGCATCCGGGAAGTGCCGACGCAGCAGCGCGAACACCGTGCAGATGAAGAACAGCTCGTCCCAGATGCCGACCGCTCCGACGCCGACGAACAGCCGGGCGATGAGGTCGGGCGAGTCGACGACAGGCCAGTTCTGGTAGACGCCGCTGGTGATGAAGTAGAACGGCAGGATCAGCCAGCCGAGCACCAGGACGGCCACGAGCCAGCCCCACTGCAGCCGCCCCCAGCGGCGGTGTGCACGCCAGGGGAAGCCGATCGCCCTGTCGCGGTACACGAAGCGGGAGACGACGTAGGGCACCACCACGGCACCGCCGAGGGCGAGCGTGAAGCGCAGCATCGCGAGGTTGTCGAGTTCTGCCGCCAGCGGGATGATCGACACGATCAGCATGCCGAGAGCGATCAGGGAGAGATCGCGGGTGAGCGACGGCTGCCGGCGGACTCCGATGACGTGCGCCGTGTCTCTCCTGGCGCCGACGCGCACGGTCTGGTCGGGTGCGGCGGGCGAGCGGCGCTCGACGAGCCAGGCGCCTGCGATTCCGAGAGCCAGCAGCGCCCACCCGAGCCAGGCGATCTGCACGACGAAGAACGCCGGCGCCGCAGCGCACACCAGCAGCGCAGGCACCACGGCGGGCCACGTCGTCGACGTGCGCTGCGCCGTGGTCACGCGCGCGACTTCCGCCGATACACGAGATCGCGGATGTCGCGGCCCTTCGCGATCCCTTTGCGCTCGAAGGCGGTCATGACGCGGCCCTCGAAGCGGTCAGCCCACTCGCCCTCGAAGGCTCGCTCGAACAGCGGGTCGGCATCGAGCACCTCACGCATCTGCACCGCGTAGTCCTCCCAGTCCGTGGCCAGACGCAGCAGGCCGCCGTCGCGCAGGGCGCGGGCGGCGGTGGTGCCGAAGCCCTGGCGCACGAGGCGGCGCTTGGTGTGCTTCTTCTTGTGCCACGGATCGGGGAAGAAGATCCAGACCTCGGCGGCCGCGGCCTCCGGCAGGTACGACGAGAGCACCTCCGGCGCGTTCGCCTCGACGACCCGCAGATTGCGGGCGCCTTCGCGATCGGCGTCGAGCATCGTACGGGCGAGACCCGCCCGGAAGACCTCGACGGCGAGGAAGTCGTCAGCGGGGCGCGACGAGGCGGCAGACACGATGGCGTGCCCCTGACCAGAGCCGATCTCGACGTAGAGGTCGGCCTCCCGGCCGTACTCGACGGCCGGGTCGAGCCGGGCCTCGGGGTGCACCGAGGTCCAGGCGACGTCACGGGGGACGTCGAGCAGGTAGTGCGGGCCGAGCTCGTCGAAGGCGCGCTCTTGCGCATCCGACATCCGGCCGCTACGGCGCACGAACGACACCGGTTCGTCGCGGAAGGTGCGGGGTTCGGGCATGGATCCAGGGTAGTCGGCGAGGCGGGACGCCACCGACCGCCGGCTCCTCAGCCGGTCGGATCTGCGACTCAGCCGGCCGGAGCGGTGACGAAGTCGATGAGCTCCTCGACCCGGCCCAGCAGCGCCGGCTCGAGGTCGCGATAGGTGTGCACCTTCGACAGGATGTGCTGCCAGGCCCGCCCGGTGTCGGCCTGCGTCTCGTAGGGCCAGCCGAATGCACGGCAGATGCCGGTCTTCCAGTCCGTTCCGCGCGGGATCTCCGGCCACCGGGCGATGCCGAGCGCCCGTGGCGTGACGCACTGCCACACGTCGACGAAGGGATGCCCGACGATCTTCACATGACGCCCGTGCGGCCCACGGGCGACCGCCTCGGCGATCCTCGACTCCTTCGATCCGGGGACGAGGTGATCGACGAGCACGCCGTAGCGTCGCGCGGCGGTCGGGGGCTCGGCGGCGAGCAGCTCGTCGAGCAGGTCGACGCCCTGCAGGAACTCGACAACCACGCCCTCGACGCGCAGGTCAGCGCCCCACACCTTCTCGACCAGCTCGGCGTCGTGCTTGCCCTCCACGAGGATGCGGCTGGGGAGCGCCACGCGAGCGCGCTGATCGGCGACCGCGAAGGATCCGGATGCCGTCCGCCTCGCGCCCTGCTCTCGGGGCGCGGGCACCGTGAGCCGCACCGGAGAGCCGTCGATCAGGAAGCCCCCGCCGAGGGGGAAGAGCCGCTTGCGGCCTCGGCGATCCTCGAGCTCGACGGTGCCGCCCTGCACCCGGGTGACGGCACCGCAGTACCCGTCCTCCGCGACCTCCACGACCAGGTCGAGCTCGGCGGCGACCTGCGGCACGGGCTTCGCCGCTCGCTCCCGCCATCCCGCCGCGAGCACATCGGATCCGTACCTGTCGTCCATGCCTTCCAGCGTATGTGTCTCCGCTGAGGGCGAACGGCTATCCCGGTCCGGAAGCTGTCGCGTGTCGGCCTCTGTGCATAGACTCGTGCCATGGGGCTCGGCTGCCGGTCGGAGGGATCACGATGAAGACACGGTGGCTGACGCTGACCGCACTCGCACTGGCTGCGGCACTCGCAGTGGTGCCGACGACCGTGGCATCCGCGACCGATCCCGTGCGACTCGGCGCTGATCACGTCCTCGACGAGGCAGGCGTGCTGAGCAGCTCCGAGCAGGATGATGCAGAGGCACGTCTTGCCGAGCTCACCGATGCCACCGGTATGGACCTCTTCGTCGTGTTCGTCGACTCCTTCTCCAACCCGGGTGATGCGCCCGGCTGGACCGACGCCGTCGCCCAGATGAATGGTCTCGGAAGCAGCGACTACCTCCTCGCGGTGGCCGTCGACGACCGTACTTATTCGTTCAGTGCCGATTCGTCAGGGCCGATCAGCGCCTCACAGCAGGCCGGCATCGAGAGGGCGATCGAGAGTCGTCTCAGTGATGACGAGTGGGCCGGCGCGATCACTGCCGCGGCGGACGAGATGCAAGGGGACGGCGGCGCGGGCGCGCTGCGCACGACCCTGATCGTGGTCGGCGTTATCGCGCTGGCGCTCATCGTCTGGCTCGTCATCTCGCTCGTCCGGCGGGCTCGACGCAACGCCGAGATCCGCAGACGCGGCGCCATGCCGGAGACCCCCGATCCGAACGACCCGTTCTCCACCCTCACCGACGAGCAGGTCGAGACGCAGGCCGGGACTGCGCTCGTGCAGGCGGATGATGCGATCACGTCGAGCCGTGAGGAGCTCGGTTTCGCGGTGGCGCAGTTCGGCGAACCGGCGACCGCCGAGTTCAGCGCAGCGATCGAGACGGCGAAGGCCAGAATGTCCGAGGCGTTCGACCTCAGGCAGAAGCTCGACGACGAGATCGAGGACACCGTCCACGACCGCCGCGCCTGGCACATCCGCATCATCCAGATCTGCGACGAGATCGACGAGGTCCTCGACCGGAATGCCGAGGCGTTCGACGCGCTGCGCAAACTGGAGCAGAACGCGCCTCAGGAGCTCGAACGCGTCGCGCAGGAGCGGCAGGCCCTGAACGGCGTGCTGGCCGGCGCCGAGCCCGCTCTCGCCGCTCTCTCCACGACCTTCGACGCGGCAGAGCTCTCCACCGTCGTCGACAACCCCGCGCAGGCACGGGAGCGCGCGGCCCTGGCCGACCGCTCCATCGAGGCGGCCAGGGCGGCGATCACCGCCGGTCGCAGCGGCGAAGCGGCGTTCGCCATCCGCACGGCGGAGCAGTCGGTCGCACAGGCCGGACAGCTCGTGCAGGCGATCACCGCGCTCGGATCGGAGCTCGTGGCCATCGAATCCCAGGCGCAGGCACTGATCACCGAGCTGCAGGCCGACATCGCGGCGGCTCAGCAGCTGCCGGACGAGAGTGGCACGATCGCTCCTGTGGCCGCAGCGACCGCTCAGCAGCTGCAGCAGGCGCAGGCGTCTCTCACGGGATCGGCTCGCAGCCCGCGCCGCGTCCTCGACGCGCTCACAGCCGCGAACACGCAGATCGACGCCGCGATCGCCCAGGGCACGCAGGCCGTCGAACGCGCTCGTCGCGTGCAGCAGATGCTGGAGCAGACGCTCGCTCAGGCAGAGTCCGAGATCCGCGCGGCCAGGGAGTACATCGAGACGCGACGCGGAACGGTCGGATCCACCGCCCGCACGCGCCTCTCCCAGGCCGAGAGCACCCTGAACCAGGCGCTCGGGCTGCGGAGCTCGCAGCCCGAGGCCGCGCTGTCCGAGGCGGGCAGAGCCCTCGAGCTCGTCCGGCAAGCCACCTCCTCCGCCCAGGCCGACGTCGCGGCGATGAACCCCAGCCGGTACGAGAGCGACGGCTGGGGCGGTGGCGGCGGCTTCTTCGGCGGCGGCAGCTCCGGCGGCTCCGGACTCGGCGGCGACATCCTGGGTGGCATCATCGGCGGATTGCTCTCCGGTGGAGGCGGCGGCGGACGTTCGTCTCGGAGCAGCAGCTGGAGATCCAGCGGCGGCGGCGGTTTCCGCAGCTCCGGCTTCGGCGGCGGAGGCCGCTCGAGCGGCGGAGGCCGTCGATCAGGAGGAGGACGCTTCTGAGCCGCCTCGCAGACCACCCACAGACATCGATTCCGACCCTCTGAAAGGAACCACGCATGACCAAGCAGTCCATCTTCGGACGTATCTCCACCCTCGTCCGCGCGAACATCAACTCGCTCCTGGACTCTGCGGAAGACCCGCAGAAGATGATCGACCAGCTCGTCCGCGACTACACCAACAGCATCGCGGATGCCGAGTCGGCCATCGCCGAGACCATCGGCAACCTGCGCCTGCTCGAGCGCGACCACGAGGAAGACGTCCAGGCGGCGACCGAGTGGGGCAACAAGGCCCTCGCCGCCAGCCGCAAGGCCGACGAGATGCGCGCCACCGGGGACGCGGCGGATGCCGACAAGTTCGACAACCTCGCCAAGATCGCGCTCCAGCGTCAGATCAGCGCCGAGCGCGAGGCGACCGGCGCCGAGCCGCAGATCGCCGCGCAGACCGAGATCGTCGACAAGCTCAAGTCGGGCCTGAACGGCATGAAGGACAAGCTCGGCGAGCTCAAGAACAAGCGCAGCGAGCTGCTCGCCCGCGCCAAGGTCGCTGAGGCGCAGACCAAGGTGCAGGATGCGGTCTCGTCGATCAACGTCCTGGACCCGACCAGCGAGCTCGGTCGCTTCGAGGACAAGGTCCGTCGCCAGGAGGCGCTCGCCCAGGGCAAGATCGAACTGGCCGCGTCCAGCCTCGACGCCCAGTTCGAGAGCCTCGAGGACCTCGGCGAGCTCACCGAGGTCGAGGCACGCCTCGCGGAGCTCAAGTCCGGTGGAGCAGCACCCCGTCAGGCCATCGAAGGCTCCTGACCCCGCAGTCGGATGCCCCGGACCGTCGCGTCCGGGGCATCCGCTCTTTTTCAGCTGGAGGCACCGATGGTGCGATTCCTCGTCGTCCCGCAGTGGCAGGGCTCCCCTGCCGCGCGGGCCATGCTGCTCGTGGACGGCGCCTCGGCGATCGCCGGCGACCTTCCGCGCAGTGCGACCACGGTGCTCGAGGTCCCCGTCGAGGCGGGTGAGTCTCTCGGCACCGGCGTGCGCCGCCTCAGCGCCCTGCTGCGCACCCGCGAACTGGTGGAGGCGAGCATGACCGCCGACACCGTCGTGATCGGTGGCGACTGCAGTGTGACCGTGGCCGCCCTCGCCGCGCTCCCCGGAGGTACGGACGACCTCGCCGTCGTGTGGTGCGACGCGCACGGCGACATGCACACGCCGGACACCTCGCACTCCGGCGCCTTCTCCGGCATGGCGCTGCGTGCAGTCCTCGGCGATGGGGAGCCGCAGCTCGCCCTCGCCCCCGGAATCTCCCGCGACCGCGTGGTGACCGTGGGGATGCGCACGCTCGACGATGACGAGGTCACGGCCAGCGACGGTCTCACTGCACTCTCGGTCGCCGACCTCGACGACGCCGACGCTCTTGCGGACGCCGTCGAGCGGACCGGTGCGTCCCGCGTCTGGGTGCACATCGACGTCGATGTGCTCGACCCCGCGGAGATCACCGGTGTCTCATCCCCCTCCCCCTTCGGCCTCTCGCCGGCCACGCTGAGCGCCGCCATCCGCGCCCTCCGCACGCGCGTACCGCTGGCCGGAGCCACGATCGCCGGCTTCGCGCCCCGCTCACCCGCCGACGCCGTCGACGACCTCGGCGCGCTGCTGCGACTCGTCGGAGCAGTCGCGTGAGCGCGCCTGACTGGCGTCCTGCCGCCGATCGGGCGCTCGCCCGCGGCCGACGTCTCGATCGGCGCATCCCCTCGTTCCTGCTCCGTTCCCCGATCAGCCGTGCCGGCTACTGGTGGGGCACCGCCGTCGGCTGGGTCTGGGGCTCACTGTGGAGCACGGGCCCGATCGAGCGACGGAGTGGACTCTGGGTGTTCCGCGGAATGCCGAGCTGGACCTTCAACCGCGGCGGAGTGTGCGTCGGCGGCTGCTTCCTGACGGGCGACGAGCCTCCGAGCGACGCCATGCTCAAGCACGAGGCCGTGCACAAGGCGCAGTGGCTGCGCTATGGCATCCTGCTGCCGGTGCTGTACCTCTTCGCGGGTCGCGACCCGCTGCGCAACCGCTTCGAGATCGAGGCGGGCCTCGAGGACGGCAACTACGTGCGACGCGGAGGCGCTCAGCGCTCGGCGGGAAGAAGTCCGAACCGCTCGGGCGCGTAGATCTGCGACGGCTGGATCTCGAGGGCACCGGTGAGGTGCTCGACGATGTCGGCCGTGCCGAGGTAGCCGCCGAGCAGCGTCACGTGGGTCTCGAGCTCATCGTCGCACAGCATCTCGTCGGCCCAGGCGCACGTCGCGCGCGCGATGGCCTGTCCTGGCGCGCAGGCGCGGCCGGTACCGGGAGCTCCGGAGCGCTGCGCTCGGGCGAGCCAGGTCACGGTCATCCGACCGGGAGCCTCGATCACGCCGATGTCCGACGCGTCGGCCACCTCGATGAAGATGCGCCCGGAGGCGCACAGCGGGAGCGTCGCCAGGAAGGCTTCGAGCTCGGCGAGCGAGTGCTCGTCGGCGGTCACCAGGTGGTGTGCGCGACGCCGCGCCGCACGGCGCTCAGCGCGCGTGCTGCGGGTCTCGAGGAACGTCTCCATGATGCATCCATGATACACCACATGAAGGGTTGCCTAACCTTGCTCGAGGAGAGGTTCGACGAGAGCCGCCCGAAGCGCGGCGAGCTCCTCGTCCGTCATCCCGTTCGCCCGCAGGTAGTCGGCGACCGAACCCCAGCGGCGGTCGACCCCGTCCAGCAGCGCACGCATGACAGGCGCCGGTGACTGGGTGGCGAGGGCGACGGCGTGCACCGCCTCGGGGTGCTGGGACCGCAGGTAGGCGGCGATCCGCTGCGATCTCTCAGCCGGCAGCAGTGATTCGGTGAGCGCGTAGTCCTCGATGATCGCCTCGCGGTCGGTGCCGACCGCCGCGAGCGCGAGGGCGACGGTCACCCCGGTGCGGTCCTTGCCGACCGTGCAGTGCACCAGAGTCGGCTCACCGGCGGCGATGATCCGGATGGCGGCGACCAGCCGTTCGCCACTCTCTTCGAGGAGATGCAGATAGAGGTCTTCGAGGCTCGTGTCCGTCTCGAAGAACGACCGCACCGACCCCAGGAAGAGCGGCAGATGGGTGGTCTCGGGGCCTTCGATCTCCGTCGGCTCGGCCGCGACCTCCTCGCCGTCGCGCAGGTCGACGATGTGGGCGACGCGTCGGCGCACCTCGTTCACACCCGCCGTGGTGGCGCCGGAGAGCTGACCCGACCGCAGCAGGACGCCGGAGCGGATGCGTCCGCCTTCCGCCGGCAGACCGCCCACGTCGCGGAAGTTGTTGACGCCGTCGACGTCGAGGACGCTCATGCCTGTGCCTGGGGCGCGCGCGGCGGCACCGGATAGCGACCGGCGATCACGACGCGGTTGAACGCGTTGATGGAGATGCACGCCCAGCTGAGGGCCGCGTACTCCTTCTCGGTGAGGATGCCGCCCACGCGGTCGTAGACCTCGTCGGAGATCCCCTCCTCGGAGATGAAGGTGAAGGCCTCGGCGAGTTCGAGCGCCGCCTCTTCCCGCTCGGTGAACACGTCGCTCTCCCGCCAGGTGGCGATCTGCATGAGCGTGTCGGTGTCCAGACCCGCCTTGAGCGCCCTGTCCACGTGCAGCCGGGTGCAGTAGCTGCAGCCGTTGAGCTGAGAGCAGTGGATCATCACGATCTCCTTGAGGCGATCGTCGATGCCGTTGGCGGCGCAGATATCGCCGACGGTCCGCGCGAATGCGTCGAGCGCCTGGTAGGCCGCCGGCTCGGTCTTGGAGAGGTGCACGCGCTTCTCGCTCATGCCTCCATGATATTCCGTTGCGGCGACATCTCGCCGAGAGCCCAGACAAGCTGGAGAATCCAGACAGACAAGCACATCGGCGAATGGCTTGGTTTAAAAGCAAGCAAGTCCGGGGTTCAACTTGTCATAGTGATCCCGCATTGCCTCCTCCTCCCGAAAGCAGAGCAGAATATGGATGTGGCGATCGACAAGAGCGAGTTCAGCTATCTTCCCGCACAGGCAGAGGCGATGGGAGCACCGGTCCCGTCCGCGGAGCGGATGCTGCTGACCCTTCCCGACGGGCGCCAGGTGAGCGGCCTGCGCTTCGGTGACGGCGCACCGCGCATCACCCTGCTGCACGGAGCGGGCCTCAACGCCCACACCTGGGACACGACCGTCCTCGCGCTGCGGCAGCCGGTCCTGTCGATCGACCTGGCAGGTCATGGCGACTCCTCGTGGCGGAGCGACGCCGAGTACAGCCCGCGCACGCTCGCGGCCGATGTCGCCGCAGCGCTGGACGCCTGGACCACGGAGCCGCAGCTGGTCGTCGGCCAGTCTCTCGGCGGACTGACGGGAGCTGCCCTCGCCGCAGCGCGCCCCGACCTCGTCGCCGAGCTCGTCGTCGTCGACATCACCCCCGGCATCGACACCTCGGCGGGCCCGGCCGCACTCCGCGAGTTCTACGCGGGACCGACCGACTTCGCCACCAGGGACGAGCTCGTGGATCGGGCGATCGCATTCGGGTTCGGCGGCGCGCGCGCCGACACCGAGCGAGGGGTGTTCCTCAACACGCGCCGCCGCGAGGACGGCCGGATCGAGTGGAAGCACCACTTCGCACACCTCGCCGCCCAGACTCTGGCCGCCCACCACCCCGGCGACGACGCCGCTCCCTCAGCGCTGCACACCACCGGATGGGACGATCTCGCGCAGGTCGCCGTCCCCGTGACGCTCGTACGGGCGACCGCGGGCTTCGTCACCGCAGCGGATGCGGAGGAGTTCGCCCGACGCCTTCCCGAGGCTCGGGTCGTGGCGATGCAGGCCACCCACAACGTCCAGGAGACCGCTCCGGCGGAACTCGCCGCGCTGATCGGCTCCCGACTCGCCAGCCACGGATTGTGACGTTCCGTTCCACACTCCGCCCGACCCACCCGAGACATCCCTAGGCTCGACCCACCGGCACACAGCAACTGCCGCACCGAGAGGAATCACCCCATGTTCCGACGTACGCGACGACTCGCGCTGATCTCCGCGATCGCGGCGAGCGCCATCGTCCTCAGCGCCTGCTCCGGCGGCTCCGCACCCGAGGCCACGGAGCCTGTGGGCGAGCCCGACCCCGATGCGACGCTCCAGGTCGGACTGGTCCTCGAACCCACCAACCTCGACATCCGCCACACGAGCGGCGCGGCCCTCGAGCAGATCCTGATCGACAACATCTACGAGGGGCTCGTCAGCCGCTCTCAGGAGAACGAGATCGAACCGCGCCTGGCCTCGGACTACGAGGTGTCGGAGGACGGGCTCACCTACTCCTTCACCCTCAACGACGGGGTCACTTTCCACAGCGGCACGGCGCTCACCTCCGCCGACGTCGTCGCGTCCTACGAAGCGGTCCGCACCGATGCCACCCTGCAGGGCAACGCCGAGTTCGCCTCGATCGCCTCCATCAGCGCGCCGGATGCCACGACCGTGCAGATCGTGCTCACCGAGCCGAACCAGAACTTCCTCTTCGCGCTGACGGGCCCGGCCGGACTCGTCTTCCAGAAGGGCGACAAGACGGACCTCAAGACCGCCGAGAACGGCACGGGGCCCTTCACCCTGACACGATGGAACAAGGGCAGCTCCATCACGTTCGCACGCAACGAGGCGTACTGGGGCGAGCCGGCCGGCGTGGCAGAGGTCGAGTTCCAGTACATCCCCGACTTCACCGCCGGCGTGAACACCGCGCTCGACGGCGGCGTGCAGGTGCTGACCGCCGTCGACCCGAACCTTGCGCCTCAGCTCGAGGACTCGGGCGACTTCACCCTCACCACCGGCCGCACGACCGACAAGGCGACGCTGGCGTTCAACAACGCCAAGGCTCCGCTCGACGACGTCAAGGTCCGCGAGGCCCTGCGTCTGGCGATCGATCACGAGGGCCTCGTCGAGGCCGTCGGCGCCGGCGCCACCCTCTACGGCCCGATCCCGGAGCTCGACCCCGGCTACGAGGACCTCTCCGATGTGATCTCCTACGACCCCGAGAAGGCGAAGGAGCTCCTCGCCGAGGCGGGCCAGGAGGATCTCGAGCTCACTCTGACGATCCCGAGCTTCTACGGCACGACCGTGCCGAAGGTGCTCATCTCCGACTTCCAGAAGGTCGGCGTCACGCTCAAGGTGGACTCGGTCGAGTTCCCGACGTGGCTCGAGGACGTCTACACCAACCACGACTACGACCTGAGCTTCGTGCTGCACGTCGAGCCGCGCGACTTCGGCAACTTCGCGAACCCGGACTACTACTTCGGATACGACAACACCGAGGTGCAGGAGCTCTACACCGAGGCCCTCGCCGAGGTCGACCCCGACAAGTCCGCTGATCTCCTCGCCGAAGCCGCCCGGATCGTCTCGGAGGACCACGCCGCGGACTGGCTGTACAACGGCGCGACGATCACGGCCGTGAGCCCGCGCGTCGCGGGGTTCCCCGAGGACTCGATCAACTCGCGCATCAACCTGGCCGGCGTCACCGTCGCCACCGAGAAGTGACGACGCGCACGTCGTGATCCGCTACGCGCTCGTCCGGGGAGCCCTGCTCATCGCAGGGCTCCTCGTGTCGAGCGTCGTGATCTTCCTGACGCTGCGGGTCTTCCCCGGCGACGTCGCCCAGCTGATCGCCGGAACCCAGGCCTCCCCCTCGGAGGTCGAGGCGTTGCGGGAGTCCCTCGGACTCGACCGTCCCCTGCCCGCGCAGTACGCGGAGTGGATCGGCGGCATCTTCCGCGGGGATCTCGGCACCTCGCTCCTCTCCGGCGCATCCGTCGGCGAGGAGCTACTGCTCAAGGCCCAGGTGACCGTGCCCCTGGGCATCATGGCTCTGCTGATCGCCGTGCTCATCGCCGTGCCCTTCGGCATCCTCGCAGCCCTCCGTCGCGGCGGACGCGGCGGCACGGCGCTCAGCGTCGGCGCCCAGGCCCTCGCGGCGGTGCCCGTCGTCTGGGCCGGGATGATGCTCATCGTCGTGTTCTCGGTGTGGCTCGGCTGGCTCCCCCCTCAGGGCTTCCCCCGCACCGGGTGGAGCACGCCGGGTAAGGCCATCGAATCGCTCCTCCTCCCCGCCCTCACGATCGGCATCGTCGAAGGTGCCATGCTGATGCGCTTCGTACGCAGCGCGACCCTGCAGGCGGCGGGACAGGACTTCGTGCGCACAGCCGCCGCGAAAGGGCTCACCCGCACCCGCGCTCTGATCTCGCACGGCATCCCCGCCGTCGGCCTGTCGATCATCACCGTGCTGGGCCTGCAGATCGCCGGGATCATCGTCGGGTCCGTCGTGATCGAGCAGCTGTTCACGCTCCCCGGCATCGGACGGATGCTGGTCGCCGACGTCGGCACGCGCGACCTCATCAAGGTGCAGAGCGAGCTGCTGGTGCTCACCGGCTTCGTGCTCGTGGTGGGGTCCGTGGTCGACCTCATCCACCGCGCTGTGGACCCCCGGCAGAGGGAGTCCTGATGCCCGGCTGGCTGTCGAGACTCTGGCGCACCGCCACAGGGCGGTTCGGGCTGATCGTGGTCGCGGTCATCACGGTCACCGCGCTCGTCTCGCTGCTGTGGACGCCGTTCGACCCGCAGGAGTCCGACGTCCGCAACCGCTGGGCGATCCCGAGCTGGCCGCATCTGCTCGGCACCGACGACACCGGCCGCGACATCCTGAGCCTGCTGATGGCCGGCGCCAGGACGACCGTCTTCGTCAGCGTCGGAGCCGGCGTCGTCGCGACGCTCGTCGGGATCGCCCTCGCGGCTCTCGGGGCGCTCACCGCTCGCTGGCTGCGGGAGACCGTCGCCGTGCTGGTCGACATCCTGATCGCCTTCCCCGTGCTCCTGATCGCCATGATGATCTCCTCGGTCTGGGGCGGTTCGCTCTGGGTCGTGATCTGGTCGGTGGGGATCGGGTTCGGCGTGAACATCGCCAGAGTCACCAGACCGGAGCTGCGCCGGGTGCAGCAGAGCGACTTCGTGCTCGCGGCCAAGGCGTCCGGCCTCACCGCAGGGCAGAGTCTGCGCCGCCATCTCCTCCCCAACGTCGCCCCGGTGTTCATCGTGCAGCTCTCCTGGTCGATGGCCGTCGCCGTGCTCGCCGAAGCGGGGCTCTCCTACCTCGGCTTCGGAGCATCGGTCGTCGAGCCGAGCTGGGGACTGCTGCTCGCCGACCTGCAGCGCTACATCGGCGTGCATCCGCTTTCGGTGATCTGGCCGGGTCTGGCGATCACGATCACCGTGCTGGCGCTCAACCTCCTGGGCGACGGCCTGCGCGAGGCCACTGACCCGACGCTGCGCCACCGCGCGGCCGAGGTCCACACCCCGGCGGTGATCGCATGAGCCTCGAGGTGAACGACCTCGTCGTCCGGATCGACGGACGCCCCGTCGTGGACGGCATCTCCTTCGAGGTGCCGGATGGCACCCGACTGGGGCTGATCGGCGAGTCCGGCTCCGGCAAGTCGCTGACGGCGCTCGCCGTGCTCGGCCTCCTTCCTGAGGGGGCAGTCGCGAGCGGCAGCATCCGCTGGAACGGCACGGAGCTGATCGGCATGCCGGATCGCGAACTCGCCCGACTCCGGGGGACGAGATCGGCATCGTCTTCCAGGAGCCGCGCACGGCGCTCAACCCCATCCGCACCGTGGGCAGGCAGATCGCGGAGTCGATCCGGATCCACGAGGGAATCGGCCGCAGGGACGCACGGGCACGCGCCGTCCAGGAGGCCGCGCGCGTGCGGCTGCCCGACCCGGAGTCGATCATCGACCGATACCCGCACCAGCTCTCCGGCGGACAGCGGCAGCGTGTGGCGATCGCGATGGCGCTGGCCTGCCGACCCCGTCTGCTCATCGCGGATGAGCCGACGACCGCGCTGGACGTCACGATCCAGGCCGAGATCCTGTCGCTGCTGCTGAGCCTCGTCGAGGAGCAGGGCATGTCGCTCGTGTTCATCACGCACGATCTGGCCGTGCTCGCGCAGGTCGCGACGCAGGGGGTGGTCCTCGAGGACGGGCACGTTGTCGAGGCCGCCCCGGTGCGCACCCTGCTGAGCGCACCGACGTCGCCGATCACCCAGGGCCTCCTCCGCGATGCCACCGCGACCCTGTGGCGGCCGGAGGGAGGGCAGCGATGAGCCTGATCGAGGCGCGGTCGCTCCGGCGTGACTTCGTCGTCCCGCAACGCTCGTCCTTCGCACGCGCCCGCACGCAGACCGCCCTGGCCGAGACGGATCTCGACATCGCCGAGGGGTCGTCCCTCGGCATCATCGGCGAGTCGGGCTCGGGCAAGTCCACTCTCATCCGGCTCCTGCTGGGCCTCGACCGGCCGACCTCCGGCACGGTCACCGTCGATGGAAGGGCGGTGGATGCGTCCGCATCCGCTCGCTCACTGCATTGGCTGCGACGTCAGACCGGGCTGGTGTTCCAGGATCCGTACGCCTCACTGGACCCCCGGATGACGGCGGAGCAGATCATCCGGGAACCCCTGTGGGCGCTGGACATCCCCGGCGATCACCGCGCCAGGGTTCGCGAGGTGCTGGCGCAGGTCGGCCTCGAGCCCGAGATGGCGAACCGCTATCCGCACGAGTTCTCCGGCGGTCAGCGCCAGCGGATCGCGCTGGCGAGGGCGATCGCGCACCGGCCGCGCATCCTGGTCGGAGACGAGCCGCTGTCGGCACTGGACGTGACGGTGCGGGCGCAGATCCTCGAGCTGCTCATCGACCTGCGACGCACGACCGAGCTCACGCTCGTGCTCGTCAGCCACGACATCGGGGTGGTGCAGAACCTCTGCGACACCGTCGTCGTGATGAAGGACGGCGCTGTCGTGGAGCGCGGTGCGACGGCTGATGTGCTGCTGCATCCGTCGCAGGAGTACACGAAGACGCTACTCGCGGCGATCCCCGTCATGCCCGCTCCCCCGGACTGAGCGCGGTCAGCGACCGGTGCCCGCGCCGAAGAATCTGCGTCGACGTGTCGGACGCAGCGCGCGCCGCATGTAGACGGTCCCGAGATCCCGCCCGAACTTGTGCCCGACCCGCCCCATGCGGCCGGCCTCGACGAATCCGAGCTTGGCGTGCAGGCGGATCGACGCGTCTGCTTTGCTGTCGCTGATCACGGCCACCATCTCGCGGATCCCGAGCTGCTCGCACGCGTCGATGAGCGCCTGGAGCAGTGCCGCACCGAGACCCTTGCCCCCGGCGCCGGGACCGAGGTAGATCGAGTCCTCGACCGTGTACCGGTAGGCGTTCTTGCCCGCCCAGGGCTGGGCCAGTGCGTAGCCGATCACGACTCCGGTCGGCGACACCGCGACGAGGAAGGGCAGCCCCAGCTTGCTCAGCAGGGCGAACTTCTCCCGCCAGTACGGGATGCTGCTGCGGCGCTCGTCGAGGGTCACGACCGAGTTGCTGACGAAGTGGTTGTAGATCTCGCGCACGTAGGGCAGATCTCCCGCCCTGGCCGGGCGGATCGAGTACGAGAACACATCGGGCTGCTGCTGCGGGCGCAGATGGCGCGGCAGCACACGGCGGCGGTCACCGGGCTCGAACTGCATGCGCTCAGCTTAGAGGCGAGCCGTCCTTGATGCGCCAGTCGATCGGGTCGACGCCGAGGCCTTCCAGCAGGGCATTGGCCCGGGAGAAGGGCCGGGAACCGAAGAATCCCCGGCTGGCTGACAGGGGGGACGGATGCGCGGACGCGATCACCGGCGTGCCCCCGAGGAGCGGCTGCAGGTTCCCGGCATCCTTGCCCCAGAGGATGGCGACGAGCGGCCGATCCCGTGCCACGAGAGCGCGGATGGCGAGCTCGGTCACCTGCTCCCATCCCCAACGGCGGTGGGAGCCTGCCTCGCCGGGGCGCACCGTGAGCACCCGATTCAGCAGCAGGACGCCCTGATCGCTCCAGGAGGTCAGATCGCCGTGAGGTGCCGGCGGGATACCCAGGTCGCTCTCCAGCTCGCGGTAGATGTTGCCGAGGCTGCGCGGCAGGGGACGCACGTCCCGGTCGACGGCGAACGAGAGTCCGATGGGATGCCCGGGCGTCGGATACGGATCCTGACCGGTGATGAGGACCTTGACGTCGGACATCGGGCGCGCGAAGGCGCGCAGCACGTGATCGCCGGCCGGGAGGTAGCCGCGACCGGCCGCCTGCTCCTCGCGCAGTCGATCGCCCAGCGCGCTGATCGTCTGCTGCGCCGGCGCCAGCGCCTCGGCCCACTCCTGATCGATCAGACCGTCGACGGCGAGCTCGGCGAGAGTCCGCGGCCCCATGCTCAGTCGATCGGACGCACGCGCAGCGGACCCCGCGCCAGCAGGTGGTTCGCGGACTGGGCGACCGGGCGCATCGTGATGAGGTCGAGGTTGACGTGCGCGGGGGCGTCCAGCGCATAGGCGATGACGTCCGCGACATCCTCGGCGCGCAGCGGCGCCTCGACGCCCGAGTAGACGGCCTCGGCGGCGACCGCGTCACCGCCCAGACGGTTCAGGGTGAACTCCTCGGTGCGCACCATGCCAGGGGCGATCTCGGCCACGCGGATGGGCTCGCCGTTCAGCTCCAGGCGCAGCGCGTGCACCAGCATCGCTTGCGCGGCCTTCGCGGCGTTGTACCCGCCGCCACCCGGGTAGGCGACCTGCGCGGCGGTCGAGGTCACGAACACCGTGTCCGCATGCCCGTCCGCAGCAGCGGCGCGCCTCAGCAGCGGCAGGAGCCCAGCGACGAGTCGCTGGCTGGCGAGCACGTTGGCGTCGTACATCCACTGCCAGTCCTCGGTCGATGCGTTCTCGATCCGGTCCGTGCCGCGTGCACCGCCGGCGACCTGCACCAGCGCGTGCACAGGCCCCGAGGCCTCGAGCTCCGTGACGAGCGCCGCGACCGCCTCCGGGTCCGTGAGGTCGCACGCGACCGCCGAGGCTCCGGTCTCGGCGGCGAGCGCCGCCAACCGGGACTCGCGCCGAGCGACTCCGACGACGCCCCACCCGCGAGAGCGGAGGGCACGCACCGTCGCCTCCCCGATTCCCGAGCTGGCACCGGTCACCACTGCACGCCTGTTCACCATGCCTCCACCGTACGATGTTCTGCGCCGAAACGCCGCTCCCCCGCCCCGGGTCGTCGCCCCGGTCATCCGGTCGACTGCACCGTCTGCACACTCCCTCTCGGCTCTCCTGCGAGCACGAGCCCGACCCCGATCCCGCACAGGACGAAACCGGCGAGCGTGACCACGGTCATCGGCTCGCCGAGCAGCAGACCGCCGGCCAGCGACGTCGCCGGCGCCATCAGGAAGAGGAGGGCCTGCAGCGCGGTGATTCCGACTCGGCGCAGCAGCCACCAGTACAGGCCGTAGGCGATCACCGTCGGGAAGACTGCGGTCAACGCCACCGCGAGCCAGAACGAGCCGGATGCCGGCGGCGCCAGCGTCCCCGTCGCCGCGGCGATCACGAGCAGCAGCACCGCCGTGACGGTCACGTGAATGGTCAGAGTCACGAGCACACCGGTTCTCACCGGCGACCTCCGCTGCACGAACGTGCCGAGTATCAGACACGCCATCGCGATGACGGGCAGTGCGTACGCCAGCACCGGAGCATCCGACGAGCCGAACTGCGAACGCACTACGAGAAGGACCCCGACCGCGCCGACGCCGAGGCCCATCCACTGCGCGCCACGCACCCGCAGCCCGAGGATGGGGCCGACCAGCACCGCCACCACGAGCGGCTGGACGGCATCGATCAGGGCCACGGTGCCGGTCGCGATGCCGGCGGCCACCGCGCCGTACACCGCCACGCAGTAGCCGAACTGCGCGAACACGCCGATCGCCGCCTGCACCCGCAGCTCGTGGCCAGAGACGCCCTTCGCTGCTCCCGACACGAGCGTGACCGCGATCAGCAGCCCCGCGAGCGGCACGAATCTCCAGACGAGCAGGGTGAGCGCAGAGACGTCGACCGTCGCGAAGGCCGGAATGATGAACCCCGAGCTCCACGAGACGATGAACGTTGCTGCGGCAGCCACCGTCACGGCGGCCTGAAGTACACCGATCTGTTTACTCATGACCTCGACTATACAGACTGGTATAGTCGAGGTCATGCCCCACCCCGTTCCGGAACTCGCGCCCCTCACTCCCGGTGGGCGGCGGGTACTCGACGCCGCGTCGCAGCTGTTCTACGAGCGAGGCATCCATGCCGTGGGCGTCGATACGATCGCCGAGGCGGCCGGCGTCACCAAGAAGACGCTCTACGACCGATTCGGATCGAAGGAGGCGCTCGTCGTCGCGTATCTGCAGCACCGCGATGCGCGGTGGCGTGAGCACGTGGCCCAGCAGCTCGCACTCGTCCCCGAGCCCGGGATCGATCGTGTGCTCGCGATCTTCGACGCCGCGATCAGCTGGTCGGATGCGAACAGCCCCAAGGGATGCAGCGCGATCAACGCCCGCGCCGAGATCGCCGACGGCACGGACGACCACCCGGTGTTTCCCGAGGTCTCCCGCCAGAAACTCTGGCTACTCGGCGTCTTCGAGGAGCTCTGCACCGAGGCGGGGCTTCGGGATCCTCGCGCCTCCGCGCAGGCGATGATGCTGCTCTACGAGGGCGCGATCGTCACGGTCGGGATGACCACGTTCGCAGAGCCCTTCGCTGTCGCGCGCCGCTGGGCCGCCGCGCTGCTCGCCCAGGCCTGAGCGCCGGGGGCGCCGTCCGCCGCTCGCAGGGCTCGGTCTGTTACGTCACATTTCCCACCCGCTGTTGACAGCCGGCGATATTCCGTACTGTCGCATGCAACGACATCAGTCGCATCGACCTTCCAACCGTTCCAGGGGGAACACATGTCCGCACCCGAGACCTGGCGCTTCGAGACCAAGCAGATCCACTCCGGCGCCGCTCCCGACCCCGTGACCAAGGCGCGCGCGACGCCGATCTACCAGACCACGTCGTACGTGTTTGACAGCGCGGACCACGCGGCGAACCTGTTCGCCCTCGCGGAGTTCGGCAACATCTACACGCGCATCCAGAACCCGACCCAGGATGTCCTGGAGCAGCGCCTCGCGGCCCTGGAGGGGGGCACCGGCGCCCTCGTCCTCGCCAGCGGCCAGGCGGCGTCGACGTTCGCGGTCCTCAACATCGCCCAGGCCGGCGACCACATCGTCTCGTCGAGCTCGATCTACGGCGGCACTTACAACCTGTTCAAGTACACGCTCGCGAAGCTCGGCATCGAGGTCACGTTCGTCGAGAACCAGGACGACCCCGAGGAATGGCGCCGCGCGCTGCGCCCGAACACGAAGCTCTTCTTCGCGGAGACGATCGGCAACCCGCAGATCAACATCCTCGACATCCGCACCGTCGCCGATGTGGCGCACGAGGGCGGCGTGCCGCTGATCGTCGACAACACGATCGCGACCCCGTACCTGATCCGTCCGTTCGAGCACGGCGCCGACATCGTCGTGCACTCCGTCACCAAGTTCCTCGGCGGCCACGGCACCACCATCGGCGGTGCGATCATCGACGGCGGCACGTTCGAGTGGTCGAAGAACGTCGAGCGCTTCCCCGGCCTCACCGAGCCCGACCCCTCGTACCACGGCGCCAGCTACACCGCCGCTGTCGGCGACCCGCTCGCCTACATCATCAAGGCCCGCGTGCAGCTGCTGCGCGACCTCGGCTCGGCCATCGCGCCGCAGAGCGCCTGGAACCTCATCCAGGGCATCGAGACCCTGTCGCTGCGAATCGAGCGCCACGTGCAGAACGCCCAGGAGATCGCCGAGTGGCTCGACGGCCGCGACGACGTCGCCTCGGTGAACTACTCGGGTCTGCCCTCGTCGCCCTGGTACGCCAAGGCGAACGAGTACGCCCCCAAGGGTGTCGGCGCGGTGCTGTCGTTCGAGCTCAAGGGCGGCGTGGAGGCCGGTCGTGAGTTCGTCAACAGCCTGTCACTGTTCAGCCACCTCGCCAACATCGGCGACGTGCGCTCGCTCGTCATCCACCCTGCGTCCACCACGCACGCGCAGCTCACCCCCGAGCAGCAGCTCACCGCGGGCGTCACCCCCGGTCTCGTCCGCCTGTCGGTCGGCATCGAGAACATCGACGACCTCAAGGCCGATCTCGACGAGGCACTCGCCGCAGCCCGCCGCGTCTCGGAGGCCGCCCGCGCCTGATCGAGCGCTCGCGACGAACATTCGGATGCCCCGGGCTTCGGCTCGGGGCATCCGTGCGTCTGCTGCAAGGTTCCGCCGCGACGTGCGGCTCCGACGCTCGGCGGGCACACAGGGTCGGCCGTCGAGAATGAGAGGCCCGACCGAGGAGCTCACGATCGCCGTCACGACGAATCACCCGACCCGCCGCCGCTCCTCCGCGCGCGCAGGGCGTGCCGTCGCCGCCGTCGGGGTCATCCTGATCCTCGCCATCGCATGCGCCTGGATACCGGGCGTGGTGGGCACAGCCGCCGCCGCGATCCTGCCCTGGCTCGGTCTCGTGCTGCTCGTCCTGGTCGCGCTCGCCGTCTTCGTGGCGAGGCGGGTCCTGGTGGTGCTGCTCGTTCCGGCGCTGCTGTGGGTGCTCGCGATCGCCCCCTCCGCACCCGGCTTCGCCTCGTCTGCCGCTGAAGGCTCCTCGTCGATCACGGTCGTGAGCCAGAACGTGCGTGCGCACTCCGGCGGCGCCGCGGATTCGGCGGCGGAGCTCGCCGCCTCCGGAGCCGACATCGTCGCTCTGACCGAGCTCGACGGCGACAGCCTGACCGCCGCGAGCGAGACACTGGCCGCCGAGTACCCGCACTCGTACGCGGTCGGCACGGTCGCGCTGTGGAGCCGTTTCCCTCTCACAGACGCGCAGCCGCTGACGCTCGGGCTGGACTGGAAGCGCGCACTGCGAGTGGTCGTCGACACGCCGGATGCCGAGGTCGCCGTCTACGTCATGCATGCGGCATCGGTGCGCCCGGGGCAGCAGCACGATCGCGACCTCATGCTCTCCGGGATCGCCGACGCCGTCGCAACGGACGCGGCCGAGTCGGTCGTGGTGGTCGGTGACTTCAACGCCGCATCCGCCGATCCCGCACTCGGCCCGATCCGCGCCCAGCTCGACTGGGTGAGGCCGACCGACGGCACGCTGGGTCTCACCTGGCCCGCAGCACTCCCCCTCGCCCGCATCGACCAGGTCTTCGTCCGCGGCGCGGACGTGCTCGGCTCCACCACCACCAGAGTCGGCGAGAGCGACCATCTCGCCACCGTGACGACCCTCGCGGTCCGACCCGCGAAACCGTAACGTTCGAGCGCGGCCCCCTTCGCCACGCGAGAATGGGGAGTATGGACTGGCAGACGACCTCTGAAGACACTGTGCCCTCGGCGCCGGTGACGGAGGCCGATGTCCGGCTGCTCCGCGCCAGGCCTCCGGCGACAGGAGCCTGGCGCGACGGCGACCCCGTGGGCGGCCGGCGGTTCGCCGCCTTCGGTCCGTTCGCGACGGAGAGCGGAGCGGAGCTCCCCGGCTTCCGACTCGCGTACGAGACGTGGGGAGAGCTGAATCCCACCCGCGACAATGCGATCCTGGTGCTGCATGCCCTGACCGGCGACAGCCATCTGCGCGGCGAGGCGGGTGCCGGGCATCCGACGGCAGGCTGGTGGGAGGCCGTCACCGGCCCCGGGGCGCCGCTGGACACCGACCGCTGGTTCGTGATCGCCCCCAACATGCTGGGCGGATGCCAGGGCTCGACGGGACCCGCGAGCATCGCCCCCTCCGGGTACGAGTGGGCCTCCCGCTTCCCGTACCTCACGATCCGCGATCAGGTCGCAGCCCAGGTGCGTCTCGCGGACGCACTCGGGATCGAGTCGTGGGCCGCTGTGGTCGGCGGCTCGATGGGCGGCATGCACGCCCTCGAATGGGCGGTGTCGCATCCCGAGCGCGTGCAGAGGCTGGCCGTGCTGTCCTCACCGCCGGTCACGACCGCCGACCAGATCGCGCTGAACTCCGTGCAGCTCGAGACGATCCGGATGGACCAGCGCTTCCAGGGCGGCGAGTACTACGACCTCGCGGACGGAGACGGCCCGCACCGCGGACTCGCCCTCGCCCGCCGCATGGCGCTGCTGAACTACCGGAGCCCGATCGAACTCAACCAGCGGTTCCAACGATCCTGGCAGTCGGGCGTGTCTCCCCTCGGCCACGGCGGCCGTTTCGCCGTGGAGTCCTACCTCGACTTCCATGGCAACAAGTTCACCCGACGCTTCGACGCGAACAGCTACATCACGCTCGTCGAAGCCATGAACTCGCATGACGTCGGCCGCGACAGAGGCGGTGTCGAAGAGGCGCTGCGGGCCGTCACGGCGACCACGCTGGTGCTGGGGATCGACAGCGACCGCCTGTTCCCCGTCGACGGGCAGCACCGGATCGCACGCAGCATTCCGAACACGCTCGACGGAGCGGATGCGGTCGTCCTCTCCAGCGACTTCGGGCACGACGGCTTCCTCATCGAGACCGAGGCGGTCGGCGCGCACCTGCGACGCCTGCTCGCGAGCTAGTCCTCCTCGAGTCTCCACGGGAGCGATCCGGTCCGCAGCCGCAGACCGTCCCAGGCGAAGTCCGTGCCCTCGGCCGAGGAGATCACCCGAGTGGCGAAGTGTCGCGCGACCCCGGCTGCGGCGAGCGCGGCGTCTGCGTTCTCGTATGCCGCGAGATGGTGCAGGGTCACCCACGTCGGCGGGTACAGCGTCCACTCCCCCGTGGCGTGCCTGGCAAGAGCCTCCGCCGGGCTGACCCAGGCGGTCTCCTCGACCTCGTCCGGCGAGGGGCGCAGTACGGTGTCCACCGCGCGTGCGAGGAAGAACCAGGTCCGAATGCGCACCGGCGCCTCCGCCGGCGGCTCCCAGCACGAGAGCAGCACCGGATCCGCGATGACCAGACCCACCTCCTCGGCGGTCTCCCTGACAGCGGCGCGGCTCGCGTCCTGCCACTCCTCGGCCTGATCGCGACGATCCCCCGGCTCCACCTTCCCTCCCGGGAAGACCCACGCGCCGGCGAACGAGCCTCGCTCGGGACGCCGCATGAGCAGCACCTCGACACCGCGCCCCGCCGGATGCAGGAGGACGGCAGTTCCGGCGACGGGCAGATCGTCGACGTCGGTGGGATCCTCGCTGGTCACAGCCTCACTCTACGGCGGCTCCGACGGCTCAGGCGCGGGCGCCCACGGGCATCCGCGCTTCCGCACGATACGAGAGCAGCGCGATCGCCAGTCCGGCGACGGCGAGAGCAGCGCCCGTCCAGGACGGCGCGGTGAAGCCCCACCCCGCGGCGATCACCACACCGCCGAGGAACGCTCCGAGGCTGTTGCCGATGTTGAGGGCGGAGTGGTTCATCGCGGCCGCGATCGACTGGTTGTCGCCGGCGACGTCCATCAGCCGGGTCTGGATCGTCGGGCTCAGCACCGAGGACACGAACCCGACTATGAGCACCAGGAGCGCCAGCGTGATGATCCAGAACGCCAGCACGGCGAGGAGCGCGAACACGACGGCCATGGCCGCCAGGCCGAACAGGAGCGTCCGGCGCAGATCGATGTCGGCGAGGTGGCCTCCGACGAGGTTGCCGGCCGTCATCCCCACGCCCATCAGCACCAGCACGATCGGCACCGCCCACTCCGGCGACCCCGCCACCTCGGTCACCAGCGGCGCGATGTAGCTGTAGACGGCGAAGAATCCGCCGAACCCGATCGCACCGATGCCGAGGGTGAACCAGACCTGAGGGATGCGGAACACTCCGAGCTCTTCTCGCATCGTCCGACCCGGCGAGCCGGGGTGCTCCGGGACGAACAGGACGATGCACAGCGTGGCCAGAGCGAACACGAGGGCGACGACGGCGAAGGCGGCCCGCCATCCCCACAGCTGCCCGAGGAACGTCCCGAGCGGCACGCCCACCACGTTGGCCACGGTGAGACCGGTGAGGATGAAGGCCACGCCCTTGGCACGGTTGCCGGGGCCCATCACGTCCGCCGCGACGAGGGCGCCGATGCCGAAGTACGCCCCGTGCGGCAGCCCGGCGAGGAAGCGAGACGCGCCGACCAGCTCGAAAGTCGGGAGGAACACCGTCAGGGCGTTGAACAGGGTGAGTGCGAGCGCGAGGCCGATCATCACGCGGTGCCGCGGGAAGCGCGCGACGAAGCCGGCGATCGTCGGGGCGCCGACCACGACGCCGAGCGCATAGAGCGAGATCAGCCAGCCGGCCTGACTCAGTGCGTCTTCGGGGCTGCTCGCCCAGAGGGTCGGCAGCAGCTCGTCGGCGATGTTGGGCAGCAGGCCCATGACGACGAACTCGGTCATGCCGATGCCGAAGCTGCCGATGGCGAGGGAGAGGAGCGCCCACTTCGCCGCACCCCTCGATTCAGTCGAGGGATTCACCTGACCATGCTACTGGCTGACGAATGCCCGAGGTGTCGTCCCCAGGATCCGGCGGAAGTGTCTGGTGAGGTGCGCCTGGTCGAAGAATCCCGCCTCCGCAGCCGCCGACGCGGGGGCGGCGCCCTCCAGCAGTCTCCGGCGCGCGAGGTCGACGCGGCGGCTGAGCACGTACTGGTGCGGCGCGAGTCCGTAGGTCTGCGAGAACGACCGTGCGAGGTGGCTGGGGTGCACTCCGAGTTCGGTCGCGACCTCGGCGATCGTGAACGACTCCGTGAAGCGCTCGTCGAGGAGGGAGCGCACGCGGCGCGAGAGCGGCGCGTCCTCCACGCGCCGCTCGCCGGTGCCGAGGTGGAGCAGGATGAGCTGCCGTACCGCGAGCGTCCAGTGCTCTGCCGCGAGGAGGTCGCCCGGTTCGGCGAGCGCACTGTGGATCCGCTTGGCTGCCGACACAGCCGCGACGCTGCGCACCGTGGGGCGGGACACCGAGAGTCCTGCCATGCGTTCCGGCAGCCACTCGCTGTCGAGGGAGACCACGCGCTTGCGGTAGATCGTGCCGTCGACGGCCGAGCGGCCGTCGTGTGAGATCCCGGGAGGCAGGATCGTCACAGCGCCGGGCGCGGCGATGTGCGAGGCGCGACCCAGATCGTAGGAGACCGCGCCGTCGTCCACGAGCATGACCGCCCATCCGTCGTGCGCATGCGGCGGGTACGCGTGATCGAAGGCCGCCCGGTACACCTCACGGACGGAGGGGACCGGCGGATGCCACGCGCGCAGGGAATCCGGCATGCAAGAAACGTACAAGACCGGACCGTGTGCGTCCGCGATCGTGGACGGTATGAGCACTGCATCCCTCCCGGTCGCCTCCGACGCCGTCCCACGCTTCGACACGAAGGTGGTGGTCCTCCTGCGCGATGACCTCGCCGCATGGCAGGAGTTGAACGTGACATCGTTCCTCATGTCGGGGGTCGCAGTGAGCGCGCCAGGCATCACGGGCGAGCCCTACCGCGACGGCGACGGCAACACCTACCTTCCGATGCTCCGCCAGCCGGTGCTCGTGATGACGGCCTCCGCGCCCCTGCTCGCTGCCGCCCGCGCCAAGAGCCTGGCACGCGGGGACGTGTCGATCGCGATCTACACTCGCGAGCTGTTCACGACCGGGCATGACGAGGCGAATCGCGCAGCGGTCGCCGCCGTCGCCGCGGACGATCTCGATCTGGTCGGCATCGCCCTGCGGGGTCCGCGCAACGCCGTGGACCGCCTCGTGAAGGGTGCGCGACTGCACGGCTGAAGCGCGGCTGCGCCTGTTCCGAGCGACTGCGTCGTCAGTCGGACTCCTCGATCGCCGCCTCGAGTCGCTCGATCTTGGCGTCGAGCTCGCCCGAGTACCCCGGACGGATGTCGGCCTTGAGAACCAGCGAGACGCGCGACCCGAAGGGCATCACGGCCTCGGTGGCGCGCTTGACGACGTCCATGACCGAGTCCCAGTCCGGGCCCTCGATCTCGGTGAACATGCTCGTCGTGCGATGAGGGAGTCCGGACTCCCGCACCACTCGGACGGCAGCGGCGACCGCGTCGTGGACCGAGGCATCGGAGCGCTCCGATCCGTCGGAGGGCACGCCACTCGGCGCGACGGAGAAGGCGATCAGCATGGGTTCACTCCCGGGGGCTCGACGAACGGTGGGCGGGCACCCGCACGACGGCGCGGAGGCCGACGACGAGAGCCACGATGAGGAGGAGGTTGCGCGCGGTCAGCATCACGACCGGCAGCACCTCGGCGCGGAGCAGCGCGTCGTAGTTCAGCGGATAGACGAGGCAGGTGAGGGCGCACAGCGCGAGCACGACCACCGCGGGGACGTTCGCCCTCGCCCGATCCCACACGAACCACAGGATGACCGGGGCGATCAGCCAGGTCTGGAACTGCGGCGACCCGACCTTGTTGACGACGATGAGCGCCGCCACCAGGGTGAGCGCGAGAGGCGGGAAGAGCCGGGCGAAGGATGCGCCGCGCATGGCTTTCAGCCCGCCGATGGCGGCGACGATCAGGACCAGGACCACCATCAGCGGCGTGAGCACCGCGCTGACGGCATCCGCTCCCGGTGCGGAGATCTGGAAGGTGAGGATGTCGAAGCTGTACTCGATCCGCGCCGCACCCGATACGGCGAGCCACAGGAAGGGGGTCGCCGCGACGGCCTCGATCTGCAGTCCACGCCCCGTCTGCTCGGTCAGGAACCCGAAGATCTCGGAGTCGGCGCCGAGCGCCCACAGCACGAGAATGATCCCTGCCGTCACGGCTGTCGCGGTGAGCAGCACGCGCATCCGGCTCCTGACCGCCACTACGGCTGCGAGCAGCAGCGCCCCCGGCCAGATCTTGATCCAGGCGCCGACCGTGAGCAGGACGGCCGCCAGCGCGGGGCGACCGACCAGCCACAGGCCGCCGAGCACTGCGACCGGCACGGTGATCGCATCGATGCGGTACATCGCGATCGGACCGAGCATCAGCAGCGCGGCGGTCCAGAACCAGCCGGCGACCCGCCGCTGCGGCACGGGCCTGCGGCCGAGCAGCACTGCGAAGGCGATCGCGTCGAGGACCGTGACGAGCACCGCCCACGCGACGAGGTAGGCCTGTGAGGCGTCGAGCACGGCGATCAGCGGCGTCGAGAGCATCTTGGCGATCAGCATCGGCACCAGCGCCAGCTGCGGGTACACCCAGGTCTCGGTGATGCCGACCACCGGTCCCCCCGACAGCGCCGCCGACGACCACGGCTCATAGACGAGCACGACATCGCCCATCGGCTGACTCGGGAACATCCAGCCCGCCACTGCGATCCAGACGTGCACGGCCGCGAACGCACTCCACAGCGCGGTCGTCCGCAGGGTCGAGGCGCGGCTCACGCGAGGACGTCCGCGATCGCCCGAGGAAGGGCCTCGGCGACATCGAGGGCGACGATCGGATGCCCGTGGGCACCGCCGACCTCGCCGATGCCGGCGGCGATCCTGCCGGCGTGACCGTGCAGCCAGGCGCCGGCGGCCGCGACCTCGGCGATCGGAGCATCGGGGTTGGCTGCCAGCATCGCCCCCAGCACCCCGCCGAGGACGTCGCCGGTACCGGCGGTCGCCAGCCAGCTCGTGCCGGCCCCCACTCGCAGAACGTGTCCCTCGGGGTCGGCGATCACGGTCTGCGCTCCCTTGAGCAGCACGACGGCGTCGAGCTCGGCAGCGACGACCGCCGCGGCCTCGGCGCGTTCGTCCGGCACCTCGGACCCCAGCTGCTCCTGGAGTCGCGCGAATTCCCGTCCATGCGGGGTGAGCAGTAGCGGGGCGGTGCTGTCAGGGGCGAGATCGAGCGCGCCGGCGTCGACCACCACCGGCACCGAGCCGCCCAGCAGCTCCCGAAGCTCCGCCGTCGCCGCCGCGCTGCGGTGCGCCGCATCCGTTCCCGAGCCGATCACCCACGCCCCGACCCGCGCGCCGGATGCGTGCGCGCTGACGACCGTCTCCGGGCGTCGAGCGATCACCGCATCCGCCGCACGTCCCTCGCCGATGTATCGCACGAAGCCGGCTCCGGCACGCCAGGCGGCCTCGACGCCCAGCACCGCGGCGCCGGGATATGCCGACGATCCCGTGCGCAGTCCGACGACCCCGCGGGAGTACTTGTCGTCGTCCGCCGTCGGCACCCGCAGGAATCGTGCGGTGTCCTCGCGGGTCCAGTCGCGTGCATCGGGCATGACTCCACGTTAGTCCGGCGACCCGGCACACCCCAGCCGCGCAGTAGCGTCGAGGGGTGAGCATTCTCTTCTCCCCTGTCACCATCCGATCCCTCACGTTCCGCAATCGGCTCTGGGTGTCGCCGATGTGCATGTACAGCGCGATCGACGGCGTGGTGCAGGAATGGCACCATACCCACCTCGCCCAGTTCGCGTCGGGCGGCGCCGGCCTGATCGTCGCCGAGGCGACCGCAGTGGTGCCGGAGGGGCGCATCTCGCCGCGCGATGCCGGTCTGTGGAACGACGAGCAGCGCGACGCCTGGACCCCGATCGTGGACGCGATCCATGCGCGGGGCGCCGCAGCCGGCATCCAGCTCGCGCACGCGGGCCGCAAGGCGTCGACCTGGTGGCCGTGGGCCGCGGAGCGCGGATCTGTCCCCGAGGCGGACGGCGGCTGGACCACCACAGCCCCCTCGGCCATCGCGTTCGACGGCTTCGCAGAGCCGACCGCGCTCGACGCCGACGGTATCGAGGCGGTCGTCGAGGGCTTCGCCTCGGCGGCGCGTCGTGCACTGGACGCGGGCTTCGACGTGCTGGAGGTGCACGGCGCGCACGGCTACCTCCTGCACCAGTTCCTCTCTCCCCTGTCGAACCGGCGCGAGGACGAGTACGGCGGGTCGCTCGAGAACCGCGCCAGGCTGCTCCTGCGAGTGGTGGACTCGATCCGTGCGGTCGCCGGAGACGGTGTGCCCCTGTTCGTCCGGATCTCGGCGACCGACCACGCAGAGGGCGGTTTCTCCCCGGACGAGGCGGCGACCGTCGGGGAATGGGCCGCGGCTCGCGGCGCCGACCTCATCGACGTCTCCAGCGGCGGGCTGGTCGCCCATCAGCAGATCAGCGTGTTCCCCGGCTATCAGGTGCCGCTCGCGGAGACCGTGCGTCAGGGCGGACGCATCCCGGTCTCTGCGGTCGGACTGATCACGGCTGCCGCGCAGGCCGAGCAGGTGCTCGCCGAGGGCTCGGCCGATGCCGTCTTCGCCGGCCGTGAGTGGCTGCGGGATCCGCACTTCGCCCTGCGCGCCGCCCATGAGCTCGGCGCCGACATCGCCTGGCCCCCGCAGTACGAGCGCGCGCACTGGCGCTGACCCGCGCACCCACGACGAAGCCCTCCGGTCCTCGAGGATCGGAGGGCTTCGTCGTACTCGTGAGTCAGTGACCTCGGATGCGACGGGTCGCGTCCTGCACCTCGCCGACGAGCTCCTCGAGGATGTCCTCCAGGAAGAGCACGGCGGTGGTGCGGCCCTGCGAGTCGCGTACCTTGGCGAGGTGACGACCGGCGCGGCGCATCAGCGCCAGAGCATCCTCGAGGTCGGTGTCCTCCTGTACGGGCACCATGTGGTTGATCCGCTTGGACGGCAGGGGCTCGACGAGCTTCTCCGCCGCACCGGGACCGTCGGATGCCCGCAGGATGTCCTTGAGGTGGACGTATCCGACCGGCACGCCCTCGTCATCGACGATCACGTAGCGCGAGAATCCATAGCGCGCGACCGCCTTCTCGATGTCGTCCGGAGTGGTCGACTGCGGCAGCGTCACGAGGTCGCTCAGCGGGACGGCCACGTCGCTGGCCTTCTTGTCGGTGAACTCCACGGCCGCAGCGACGGTGCCCGCGGTATCGGTGAGGACACCTTCGCGACGCGACTGATCGACGATCGTGGCGACCTCGTCGAGCGTGAACGTCGACGCCGCCTCGTTCTTCGGCTCGACGCGGAAGAGCCGCAGCACCCCGTTCGCGGCCGCGTTGAGCAGCCAGATCACGGGCATGAAGACCTTCGACACCAGCACGAGCGGCGGCGCGAGGATCAGGACAGCGCGATCCGGCACCGAGAACGCCAGGTTCTTCGGCACCATCTCTCCGAACACCACGTGCAGGAACGACACGATCAGCAGCGCGATCGTGAACGACACCGCGTCCACCACGCCGTCCGACCAGCCGACCGCATGCAGCGGCACGGCGAGCAGGTGGTGGATCGCCGGCTCCGAGACGTTCAGGATCAGCAGCGAGCAGATGGTGATGCCGAGCTGCGAGGTCGCGAGCATCAGGGTCGCGTGCTCCATCGCGTAGAGCGCGGTCTTGGCAGCGCGCGACCCGCGGTCGGCCTTCGGCTCGATCTGCGAGCGGCGCGCGGAGATCACCGCGAACTCGGCGCCGACGAAGAACGCGTTCGCCACGAGCAGCACGACCAGCCAGGCCAGTCCTCCCCAGTCGTTCATCGTCCGACCACCTCTCCCGGCTGATCCGGACTCGGGACGTACCTGACGCGGTCGACGCGTCGCCCGTCCATGCGGACCACCTGGAGCTTGCCGGTGTCGAGGTCGACCTCGTCGCCGACCGACGGCACGCGTTCCAGGACGCTCATCACGAATCCGCCCACGGTGTCGTAGACATCGCCCTCGGGGACCTCCACCCCGGCGCGTCGCCGGAGCTCGTCCGGCCTGAGCTCGCCGGGGAAGGTGATGCCGTCGCGTCCGCGGACGACTCCGGCGCGGGTGCGGTCGTGCTCGTCCGACACCTCTCCGACGAGCTCCTCGACGAGGTCCTCGAGTGTCACCAGCCCTGCTGTGCCGCCGTACTCGTCCACCACGACGGCCAGCTGATAGCCGCGCGCGCGGAGCTCGGAGATGAGCGCGTCGACGTGCACGGTCTCCGGGACCCGGAGCGGATCGGTCGAGAGGGCGCCCACCGGCACCTCGGCGCGGCGATCGCGCGGCACCGAGATCGCCGCCTTGAGGTGGACGACACCGGTGATGTCGTCGAGATCGTCGTCGTAGACGGGGAACCGGCTGTGACCGGTGCGACGGGCCAGCTGGATGACGTCATCCGCAGAATCTCCCACCGCGAGCGCGTGCATGCTCGGCCGAGCCGTCATCACGTCGGCGGCGGTGAGCCGCGAGAAGGTCAGAGTGCGATCGAGCAGGCTGGCGGTGTCGGCCTCGAGCAGTCCTGCGCTTGCGGAGCGGCGGACGAGCGACGACAGCTCCTCCGCGCTGCGGGCTCCGGAGAGCTCCTCCTTCGGCTCGATGCCGATGCTGCGCAGCACGCCGTTCGCGCTGCCGTTGAGCACGACGACCGCCGGCTTGAAGACCGTGGTGAACGCGATCTGGAACGGGATGACGAGCTTCGCGGTCGCGAGCGGCAGCGCCAGCGCGAAGTTCTTCGGCACGAGCTCGCCCAGGATCATCGACAGCACGGTGGCCACCAGCATCGCGACGACCGTCGCGATCGGGGCGACAGCGGCCTCGGGGATCTTCCACGCCACGAGGGTCGGGCCGAGGATGTTCGACAGCGCCGGCTCCATCGTGTATCCGGTCAGAAGCGTCGTCAGGGTGATGCCGAGCTGGGCGGACGACAGATGCGTCGAGGTGTGCTTGAGGGCGCTGATCGTGAGCGAGAGACGGGATTCGCCCCGAGCCTGTCGAGCCTCGAGGTCCGCGCGGTCCAGATTGACCAGTGCGAACTCGCTCGCGACGAACAGTCCGGTGCCGACAGTGAGCAGAAGCCCCACGCCCAGCAGGATGTAGTCCATCAGAGATTCCCCTCGCTAGCGAGGAGCGGGCTGTGGGGCGATGTACTGCAACTGGGAGGGTCGTCCATGGTGTCCACGATTCTACGGGATCGCCGTGCTGACAGGGATGTCTACCAGCTCACCGGCAGCGCCTTGCCCTCTTCATACCCGGCGGCGGACTGCAGCCCGACCAGCGCGCGATCGTGGAACTCGGGGACGGTCGAGGCTCCCGCGTAGGTGAACGACGAGCGCACCCCCGAAGTGATCATGTCGAGGAGATCCTCGAGACCGGGGCGCAGCGGATCGAGGTAGATCTTCGACGAGGAGATGCCCTCGGCGAAGAGCTCCTTGCGAGCCCGCTCATAGGCGTCGAGGCGTCCGAACCGCGCCTGCACCGCCTTGGTCGACGCCATGCCCCACGACTCCTTGAAGAGCCGCCCGTCCGCATCGCTCTGCAGCTCGCCCGGCGCCTCGATCGTGCCCGCGAACCAGGAGCCGACCATGACGGATGCGGCTCCCGCGGCGAGCGCGAGAGCGACGTCCCGCGGGTAGCGCACTCCCCCGTCGGCCCAGACGTGAGCGCCGAGCTCCCTGGCTGCCTCGGCCGTCTCCAGCACCGCGGAGAACTGCGGTCTGCCGACTGCGGTCATCATGCGGGTGGTGCACATCGCCCCCGGCCCGACGCCCACCTTGAGGATCGTGGCGCCGGCGGAGACGAGGTCCTCGACGCCGTCGGCGGTGACGATGTTGCCGGCGACGAGCGGGATCCCGAGTCCCAGCTCCGCGACGGTACCCAGGGCCTTCAGCATCCCCTCCTGGTGACCGTGCGCGGTGTCGAGGACCAGCACGTCTACTCCGGCCGCGGCGAGCGCCTCCGCCTTCGCCGCCACGTCGCCGTTGATCCCGACGGCTGCGGCGACCGCCAGACGTCCGTCGCCGTCCAGCGCCGGGCGGTACAGGGTCGAGCGCAGTGCGCTGCGGGCGCTCAGAGTGCCGACGAGGTGACCATGGTGCACGATCGTGACCATCTCGACCCCGGCATCGGTGATCACGTCGAACGCGTGTCTCTCGGACCCGATGTCGTCCGCGTCGAGCGACGGCGTCCCGGCGTGCACCAGGTCTCCGAGCTGCGCATCGGCGAGCGCCGTGGCCAGCCTCGTCGCCGGCAGCACTCCGACGATGCTGCCTCCGTCGTACGGGGCGGTGCCGCGCGCCACGACGATGCCGTGGCCCGCAGTGGGCGGCATCAGTCGGAGCGCATCGGAGACGGTCGCCTCGGGGGGAAGCACGATCGGGGTGTCCCACAGCACCGGCTGCGCCTTGACGTCGCGGATGGCGGCATCCAGCGACTGCAGGGCCATGTCCTGCGGCAGCACTCCCAGGCCGCCGCGGCGCGCCAGCACGGCCGCCAGTCGCGGACCGGTGACGGAGTTCATGTTCGAGGCGACCAGCGGCAGTGTCGCCGGGGTGCCGTCCTGCGGCGCCAGATCGACCTGCAGGCGACTGGTGACGGCCGATCGTCGCGGCACCAGGAACACGTCGGAATACGTCAGATCGACTGTGGGCGACTCACCGGAGAACTCCATACCCCCACGGTACTCAGATCACGCCGCCCGAGGCGCATGGCTTCGACGATTCGCACAGCGAAACACGTTAGGCTTGGTGGTCGAGAGTGTGCGGGCCCGGACGCATCCTGCGTCCTGGTGTGCATATGTGGACTTCAGCGATGAAAGAGGGCGATCGAGCGTGTCGAACCAGGTGACCGGCGTCGGGGGCGACGGGGGGTTCGGAGCCAATTCCTGGCTCGTGGAAGAGCTCTACGAGCAGTTCAAGGTGAACCGCGATTCCGTCGACAAGGAGTGGTGGCCGATCCTGGAGAGATACCAGTCGGATGCCGCCACCGGCGCAGCCCCTGCGGCTCCCGCAGCCGCGGCCGAACAGCCGTCGCACCCCGTGACCGCTCCGATCCCCGTGATCGGAGCCCAGCCCGTCGCGCGCACCACGACGAAGCCCGCAGCCGCCGCCCCCATCCCCGCGCAGGCCCCGAAGCCCGCACCCAAGGCGGACTCGGCTGAAGCCGAGAAGCCGACCGAGGAAGACAAGGTCACCCCGCTGCGCGGCCTTCCCAAAACCCTCGCCGCCAACATGGACGAGTCGCTGACCGTTCCGACGGCGACCAGTGTGCGCACGGTGCCGGCGAAGCTGATGATCGACAACCGCATCGTCATCAACAACCACATGGCGCGCACGCGCGGCGGCAAGATCAGCTTCACGCACCTCATCGGCTGGGCGCTGATCCGCACCCTCGACGAGTTCCGCAGCCAGAACGTCTTCTACGCGGAAGTCGACGGCAAGCCCTCCGTGGTCGCGCCCGCTCACGTGAACCTGGGCATCGCGATCGACCTTCCGAAGCCCGACGGCACGCGCGCGCTCATGGTGCCCAGCATCAAGCGCGCCGACACCCTCTCGTTCAGCGAGTACCTCGTCGCGTACGAGGACCTCGTCAGGCGTGCCCGCAACAACAAGCTCACCGCCGCGGACTTCCAAGGCACCACGGTCTCGCTGACCAACCCCGGCGGCATCGGCACCGTGCACTCGGTGCCCCGTCTCATGAAGGGGCAGGGCTGCATCATCGGCGCCGGCGCGCTGGAGTACCCTGCCGAATTCCAGGGCGCGAGCGAGAAGACGCTCAACGAGCTGGCCATCGGCAAGACCATCACGCTCACCAGCACCTACGACCACCGCGTCATCCAGGGTGCCGGATCCGGCGAGTTCCTCAAGAAGGTGCACGAGCTGCTGATCGGGCAGCGCGGGTTCTACGACGACATCTTCGCGGCCCTCCGCATCCCGTACTCCCCTATCCGCTGGAACCCGGACATCGCCGTCGACCTCGCCGAGCGCGTCGACAAGCAGTCCCGCGTGCAGGAGCTCATCAACTCGTTCCGCGTACGCGGCCACCTGATGGCCGACATCGACCCGCTCGAGTACGTCCAGCGCTCGCACCCCGACCTCGAGATCGAGAGCCACGGCCTCACGTTCTGGGACCTGGACCGCGAGTTCGTCACCGGCGGCTTCGGCGGGCGCAGGGTCGCGAAGCTCCGCGACATCCTCGGAGTCCTGCGCGACTCGTACTGCCGCACGCTGGGCATCGAGTACATGCACATCCAGGACCCGGAGCAGCGCCGCTGGTTCCAGGAGAAGGTCGAGGTCAAGTACCAGAAGCCCGGCCACGACGAGCAGCTGCGGGTTCTGCGCAAGCTCAACGAGGCCGAGGCGTTCGAGACCTTCCTGCAGACGAAGTTCGTCGGCCAGAAGCGGTTCTCGCTCGAGGGCGGCGAATCGCTCGTACCGCTGCTCGACGAGATCCTGCAGGGCGCCGCGACCGCCGGCCTCGAGGGCGCGGCGATCGGCATGGCACACCGCGGCCGCCTCAACGTCCTCACCAACATCGCGGGCAAGACTTACGGACAGGTCTTCCAGGAGTTCGAGGGCACGCAGACGCCGGGCAACCAGCGCGGCTCCGGCGACGTCAAGTACCACCTCGGCACCGAGGGCACCTTCATCGCCGACGACAAGTCGGAGCTTCCGGTCTACCTCGCCGCGAACCCGTCTCACCTCGAGACCGTCGACGGCGTGCTCGAGGGCATCGTCCGCGCCAAGCAGGACCGCAAGCCGATCGGGACATTCGCGTGGCTGCCGATCCTCGTGCACGGCGACGCGGCCTTCGCGGGCCAGGGCGTCGTGGTCGAGACGCTGCAGATGTCGCAGCTGCGCGGATACCGCACGGGTGGCACGATCCACGTCGTCGTGAACAACCAGGTCGGATTCACGACCCTCCCGAACGACTCGCGCACCTCGGTGTACTCCACGGACGTCGCCAAGACGATCCAGGCCCCGGTCTTCCACGTGAACGGCGACGACCCCGAGGCGGTCATCCACGTCGCCCAGCTGGCCTTCGAATACCGCGAGCGGTTCCACCGCGACGTGGTCATCGACCTGGTGTGCTACCGCCGCCGCGGACACAACGAGGGCGACGATCCCTCGATGACGCAGCCGCTCATGACCGACCTCATCCAGGCGAAGCGCTCAGTGCGCAAGCTCTACACCGAGTCGCTGGTCGGCCGCGGTGACATCACCGAAGAGGAGTACGACGAGGCCAAGGCCGACTTCCAGAACCGCCTGGAGATCGCCTTCGCCGAGACGCACGCCGCCGAGACCGGAGCCAACCAGGTCGTCCAGGAGCTCCCGGTCGAGGAGCAGGTCGGGGCGCCCGAGATCACCGGTGTCTCGAACGAGGTGATCCAGCTCATCGGCGACGCGTTCGTCAACAAGCCGGAGGGCTTCACCGTCCACCCCAAGCTGCAGCAGCAGCTCGAGAAGCGCCACGACATGAGTCGCAACGGCAACATCGACTGGGGCTTCGGCGAGCTGCTCGCCTTCGGCTCCCTCCTCGTCGAGGGCACGACCGTGCGTCTGGCAGGCCAGGACTCGCGGCGCGGCACGTTCGTGCAGCGCCACGCCACCCTGCACGACCGCGCGAACGGTCAGGAGTGGCTGCCGCTGTCGAACCTGTCCGAATCGCAGGGACGCTTCTTCGTCTACGACTCGCTGCTCAGCGAGTACGCCGCCCTCGGCTTCGAGTACGGATACTCGGTTGAGGCGCCCGAGGCTCTGGTGCTCTGGGAGGCGCAGTTCGGCGACTTCGTCAACGGCGCCCAGACCGTGATCGACGAGTACATCTCCGCCGCCGAACAGAAGTGGGGACAGCAGTCCAGCGTGACGCTGCTCCTGCCGCACGGCTACGAGGGCCAGGGACCTGACCACTCCTCCTCCCGCATCGAGCGCTTCCTGCAGATGTGCGCACAGGACAACATGATCGTCGCGCGTCCCTCGACGCCGGCGTCGTACTTCCACCTGCTGCGTCGTCAGGCGTACGCGCGTCCGCGCAAGCCGCTGATCGTCTTCACGCCGAAGGCGATGCTGCGTCTGCGCGGAGCGACCAGTCCCGTCGAGGCCTTCACCCAGGGACGTTTCGAACCGGTGATCGACGACGGCCGCGGTCTCGACCGCGCCGCCGTCAAGCGGGTGCTCGTGCACTCGGGCAAGGTCCACTGGGACCTGAAGTCCGAGATCGAGAAGAACCCGAACCCCGAGATCGCTCTCGTCCGGCTCGAGCAGCTGTATCCGACGCCGATCGAGGGCCTGAAGGCCATCACCGACTCCTACCCGAACGCCGAGCTGGTGTGGGTGCAGGAGGAGCCGGAGAACCAGGGGGCATGGCCGTTCCTCGCCCTGGCGTTCGCGGACGTCCCCGGCGACCGGTCGTTCCGTCCGGTCTGCCGGCCGGCATCCGCCTCGCCCGCGACCGGATCGTCGAAGGTGCACGCGGCCGAGCAGGCGAAGCTCCTGCGCGACGCGCTGACCCTGGGCTGAGACTCACGCACGCAGAAAGGGCGTCTCGACTCGGTCGAGGCGCCCTTTCTGCGTGCTGTGCGCAGGTCGGCCGTCAGTACCAGATGTCCAGAGCAGGTGACGGGAACGAGACGAATGCGCGGTCGAGGGACTCGACGATCGGCGCTGCAGCGGCGATGCGACCGGCGCCGTGCAGCGCCGCCGCCCGCACACCCCCGGCGAACAGGATCGACAGCGCCGAGATGTCGAGCGCGGCGTCAACCTCCGACGCTCCCCCTTCGACGGCTGCGACGGTCGCCGTCCCGTCATTCCCGATCTGCAGCCTCCAGTCGCCGGCCGCGAACCCGAGCGGGTCGCTGACCCGCAGCACGACGTCGAGCGGTGCGGAGTAATCGCGTGAACGCAGGACGGTCGGAAGGTCGAGGATGCGCAGCCAGCCGTGGTCGTGGACCGTCTGCTTCACTCCGCGCGGGTCGTGGACCAGCCACGGGAGAGAGTCGTCCAGCGGCCGCAGATCGGCGGTGACCTCGTCCACGAGGTCGTGCTGCAGGGCGAACCTCCACAGCGCCGCCGTCGCGTCCTGTGTCTCGGCGACCAGCAGGCGGACGTCGAGACCGAAGCGGAACGACCCGCCACGCTCGCTCACTGTGAAGGCCATGGCGCCGCGCACGGCCCCGGCCCCGTCGAGGAACCGGATGCCACGCACCTTGTCACGGTCGGTGTCGCTCGGCGACAACCCTGCGATCCCGGTCCAGCGCGTCGCCCAGCCCGGGATCTGCCCTGCGCGCGACGACCTCGCGCGCTCATGGATCGCGCCGAGCTCGGTCGCCAGCGTCTCGCGGTCGACGTACTCGAGGCGTCCGTCACCCGCTGTCCCTGCCCACCCCGCGCGCCGGGTGTCGACGGTGAAGCGCGACATCGGGAGCGCCGAACCGAAGCCGTACCGACCGTAGATCGTCGCCTCAGAAACGGTGAGCCCGGCGATCGGCACGCCGGCGGATGCCGCGGCACGCAGCTCACCCTCCAGGAGCGCCCTGGCGATGCCGCGACGGCGGTGGGTCGCAGAGACCGTCACCCCGCTGATCGCCCACATCGGGATCTCGCCACCACCCGCCGTCGTGAGAGGGGTCACCCACGAGTCGATGGTCGCGACCGGCTGAGCATTCGGAGCAGAGGCCTCGTACACACCCGTGTTGCGTCGAGCCTCGAAGGCAGGTCTTCCGAAGGCGATCGCCTCATCCGAGGGCTCGGCCCCGAGGAAGCCTCTCGACATCGCGCGCTGGAATCGCTCCGACTGCGCCCGATCGGCGGTGTCGACGACACGGTAGGTCAGCGACTGCGCGGCGAGTCGATCGGTGGACGCAGGATCAGCGGGCAGTTCGCGTGAATCGATGGACGTCATGCCTCCACCCTAGGGCGAACGTCAGGACGCGACCCGCGTCAGTGCTGCGAAGCCTGCACCTCGCGCAGGCGGGCGAACACCTGGTCGCGCAGCTCCTCTGGAGCAGTCTCCTTGCAGGCGCGCGCCACGACCTCGGTGAGGGTGGTCGCCACGAGAGCCTCGTCCCGGCAGGACGGGCAGTTCTCCAGGTGCTCACGGATCTCGGTGTGCTCGGTGTTGCACACCTCGTTGCGGAGGTACTCCTCGAGATCCTTGCGGGCCTTGTCGCAGCCGCAGTCGGTCATTTCTTGCTCCTCGGGTCGGCCGCGGAGATTCCCCGCTCTGCGGCGTACTCAGCCAGCAGCTCCCGCAGCATCCGCCTGCCTCGATGCAGGCGGCTCATCACGGTGCCGATGGGTGTCTTCATGATGTCGGCGATCTCCTGGTAGGCGAAGCCCTCGACGTCTGCGAGGTACACCGCCAACCGGAAGTCCTCCGGCACCGCCTGCAGGGCGTCCTTGACGACGGATGCCGGCATGCGGTCGATCGCCTCGGCCTCGGCGGAGCGGCTGTGCGACGCCGTGGTCGACTCCGCACCGCCCAGCTGCCAGTCCTCGAGCTCGTCGATCGTGCCCTGGAACGGCTCGCGCTGCTTCTTGCGATAGATGTTGATGTAGGTGTTCGTGAGGATCCGATACAGCCATGCCTTCAGGTTCGTCCCCTGCGAGAACGTCGCCCAGGACCCGTAGGCCTTCACGAACGTCTCCTGCACGAGGTCGGCGGCATCGGCGGGGTTGCGCGTCATACGCATCGCCGCCGCATAGAGCTGATCCATGAACGGGATCGCCTGTTCCTCGAATTCGCGCCGAGGGTCGCTGACCGTCTCTGCGGTTGCCGTGTCATCCATCACCGGCCAGTCTAGGCGGCTGAGGTCGACCGACTCGCGTTCCAGCGTTGCGAGCATGCTCTCTCCTTCTCAGCGAGGCCCGGTCATTCGATCGACCGGACACCCGCGTTCACTAAGGTGGAAACCGATGAGCGCCAACAGGTATTCCCCCTCCCCCGCCCAGGGCGTCTACGCCGCGCCGTCCGTCGACGGCCCGGTGCACGCGACCGTGACCGTTCCGGGGTCCAAGTCGCTCACCAACCGCGAGCTCATCATCGCCGCGACGGCCGACGGGCCCGGTCGACTGATCGCCCCGCTGCACTCGGACGACTCCCGACGGATGGTCGAAGCGCTGCGCGCGCTCGGCGTCGGCATCGCGGAGGTCGACGGCGAGGGAGAGTTCGGACCCGACCTGGTCGTCACGCCCGCCAAGCTCGTCGGCGGCACGACGGTCGACTGCGGTCAAGCCGGGACGGTGATGCGGTTCATCGCACCGCTCGCCGGCCTCGCCCAGCACGACGTGCACCTGACCGCGCACGAGACGGCCCTGCATCGTCCTATGGGCGGACTCATCAGCGCGCTGCGCGACCTGGGCGTCGACATCGACGACGAGGGCACCTGGGCTCTCCCCTTCACCATCCGCGGACACGGGCGGATCCGCGGCGGCCGCGTCGAGATCGATGCCTCCGCGTCCAGCCAGTTCGTCTCCGGCCTTCTGCTCGCCGCCCCCCGCTTCGACGTCGGGCTGCATCTGGTGCACACGGGCGAGCACCTGCCGAGCCTGCCCCACATCGACATGACCATCGAGGCCCTGAGCAGGCGTGGCATCCGGATCGAACGTCCGGCCACCGGCGAGTGGCTGGTGGAGGCCGGCGTCCCGCGCGCCAAGGAGATCGCGATCGAGCCCGATCTCTCCAACGCCGCACCGTTCCTCGCCGCCGCGCTCATCACCGGAGGGTCGGTCTCGGTGACCGGCTGGCCGGTGCACTCCACGCAGCCGGGAGCGCTCCTCCCCGAGATCCTGCAGGCCCTCGGCGCCCACGTCGGCCGCCACAGCGGCACGCTGACGGTGAAGGCCGGCTCTGAGATCCGCGGGCTCGACCTCGACCTCTCGGCGGCGAGCGAGTTGACGCCGACCCTCGTCGGCCTGGCTGCTTTCGCATCCGGTCCGACCACGATCCGTGGCATCGGACACATCCGACTGCACGAGACCGATCGCATCGCGGCCCTGATCGGCAACGTCCGGGCGCTCGGCGGCGAGGCGGAGGAGCTCTCCGATGGACTCCGCATCATCCCCCGCTCGCTGCACGGCGGCAGCTGGGCCGCGCACCACGACCACCGCATGGCGACGACCGGGGCACTCATCGGCCTCCGTGTCCCAGGGGTCGAGATCGACGACATCGGCACGACCTCCAAGACCCTGCCGGAGTTCACGCTCCTGTGGGAGCGGATGCTGCAGGGCGCGTCCGCGTGAGCTGGCTCGACGACTCCGACGACCTCGAGGACGACTTCGAGGAGTACGAGAGCAGCATCCGCACGCGTCCGAACCCCAAGGGGAACCGCCCTCGGACCAAGCGCAGACCAGCACACGACGACGCCCAGATCGGTCGTGTGCTCGGCGTCGACCGCGGCCGGTACTCGGTGATGCTCGATGAGGGAACCCCCGACGAGCGGATGATCACGGCGGCGCGCGCACGCGACCTGCGCCGCAACCCGATCGTGACCGGCGATCAGGCCAAAGTCGTCGGCGACACGACCGGCGAGGACGGCACGCTCGGACGCATCATCGGGATCGTCGATCGCACCTCGCTGCTGCGCCGCAGCGCCGATGACACCGATCAGGTCGAGCGCGTCATCGTCGCGAACGCCGATCAGATGCTGGTGGTCGTGGCCGCGGCCGACCCCGAGCCGCGGGCGCGTCTGGTCGACCGCTACCTCGTGGCCGCACTGGATGCCGGCATCCGTCCCCTCCTCGTCGTCACCAAGACGGACCTCGCCGATCCGACCTCCTTCCTCGCGCACTTCGACGGGCTCGACCTGCGCGTGTTCACGAGCGCGCAGGAGGAGATGCCCGTCGACGAGATCGGTGCGGCGCTGGTCGGCCACTCGACCGTGTTCGTCGGTCACTCCGGGGTTGGCAAGTCCACTCTCGTGAACGCCCTCGTCCCCAGCGCGCTGCGCGCGACGGGGCACGTGAACCAGGTGACGGGGCGTGGACGTCACACGTCCTCCTCCACGGTGTCGCTTCGATACGTCGGTCCCGCCGGCACGGGGTGGGTCATCGACACGCCGGGCGTGCGCTCCTTCGGGCTCGGCCATGTCGACCCTGCCAACATCCTCGCCGCCTTCACCGAGCTCGCGGTGATCGCCCAGGACTGCCCCCGGGGGTGCACGCATCTGGCCGACGCTCCGGACTGCGCGCTGATCGAGGCCGCCGAACGCGGCGAACTGTCGGAGACGGGCCGGGCGCGCCTGGACTCGCTGCAGCGGCTGCTGCAGACCTTCGCCGACAAGGCGGAGCAGACCCCCGGACGCTAGGCTGGAGCGGTGACTGTGCGCCTCGAACCCGGAACCGCTGCCCCCGACTTCGCTCTGCTCGACCAGGACGGCCGGACCGTCCGTCTCGACGATCTGCGAGGCCAGAAGACGGTGCTGTACTTCTATCCGGCTGCCATGACGCCCGGTTGCACGACGCAGGCGTGCGACTTCCGCGACAGCATCTCGTCTCTCGAGGGCGCTGGCTACCGCGTGATCGGAGTCTCGCGCGACGAGCCTGCGAAGCTCGCGGCGTTCCGCGAGCGCGACGGCCTGACGTTCACCCTGCTCAGCGATCCTGACCATGCCGTCCACACCGCCTACGGCGCGTGGGGCGAGAAGATGAACTACGGCAAGGTCGTCGAGGGAGTGCTCCGCTCGACCTTCGTGCTGGACGAGAACGGCATCGTCACCCTCGCGCAGTACAACGTCAAGGCCACAGGGCACGTCGCGCGGTTGCGCAAGCTGCTCGGCGTCGACGCCTGAGCGTCACGCCGCGGGGCGCTCGTTCTCGGCTCGAGTGGTCGCCAGCAGGAGCACGAAACCCAATGCTCCCGGCAGTCCCACTCCGACCGTGAACGGCCAGGAGATCGGCTGCACCGTCAGGGATGCGAGCGCGAGGGCGACAGCGAGCACCTGGAAGACGAGTCCGCCCGACCGCGCCCAGGATCGACCCGACCGCGTGCCGATCGCGAAAGCGAACAGCGCCGCCGCGCCGATCAGGGTCAGCACGATGAGCGCCAGGGCCGTCGGCAGCGACGCGGCATCGCCTGCGCCGAGGCCGAGGAGTTCGATGAGAGCGAAGACGGTCAGTGCCGCTCCCTCTGCGGCGAGGACGGCGGCGGCAGCGAGAGCCAGTCGGGGTGAGCGCACGATGTCTCCTGAGAATCGAATGAGAACCGGTGAAACCCTTGATTTCGCCGGTTTCATGTAACAGAATAGACAGCGTCATGTGCTCCCACAGCGGCGTGGGGCGGGCTTCGTGCTCGCATCACAAATCGCGGGCATCCGTCCGTATCTCAACAGGGTAGCTGAACCCGAACTGCACCCGAAATCCAAGTCGTCGCATGGCGATGGCTTAACAATCCACACCGAGGAGCCCCCATGGACTGGCGCGACAAGGCCGCCTGCTTGACTGTCGATCCCGAACTGTTCTTCCCCGTAGGGAACACCGGTCCGGCCGTCGACCAGATCGAGAAGGCCAAGACCGTCTGCGCCACGTGCACCGTGACCGAGATCTGCCTGCAGTACGCCCTCGAGTCCAGCCAGGATTCGGGCGTGTGGGGCGGTCTCTCCGAAGACGAGCGTCGTGCGCTCAAGCGTCGCGCCGCTCGCGCACGTCGCGCATCCTGATCTGACAGAAGAAGGCGCCCGAGACCGAGTCTCGGGCGCCTTTCGCGTTCCTCTGCTACTTCGTCAGCCAGCGGAGCGGGATGTCGATGACGACCTCGGTGCCCTCGCCCTCGCTCCCCCGCCACTCGATCGAGCCGCTGAGCTCTCCCTGGATCAGGGTGCGGATGATCTGCGTGCCGAGCCCCTGGCCGATCCGCCCCTCCGGGAGCCCGTGTCCGGTGTCGCGGACCGTGACCCGCAGGTTCTCCTCCGTGCGCGCGGCATCGATCGTGACGATGCCCTCCTGACCGGCCAATCCGTGCTCCACGGCGTTGGTGACCACTTCGGTGAGAGCCAGCGCGAGCGGCGTCGCGTACTCGCTCGGCAGAACGCCGAAGCGTCCGGTCGACTGCGTGCGCGCGCGGGTGTTCGGCGCGGATGCCACCTCGGCGACGAGCTTCAGCACCCGGTGGAAGACCTCGTCGAAGTCGACCTTCTGGGTCAGCCCCTGCGCCAGCGTGTCGTGCACGACGGCGATGGAGTCCACCCGGCGCATCGCCTGAGTGAGCGCGTCGCGGGCCTCGTCCGAGTGCGTACGTCGCGCCTGGATGCGCAGCAGCGACGCGACCGTCTGGAGGTTGTTCTTGACGCGGTGATGGATCTCTCGGATCGTCGCGTCCTTGGTGATGAGCTCCTGCTCCTGGTGGCGCAGTTCCGAGACGTCGCGGCACAGGAGGATCGCGCCGATGCGCGTCCCGTGGTCCTTCAGAGGGATCGCCCGCAGCGAGACGGTGACACCGCGCGCCTCGATGTCCGTGCGCCACGGCGCGCGCCCGGTCACGACGACCGGAAGCGACTCGTCGACCTGACGCGACGGCGGCACCAGCCGGGTCGTCACCTCGGCGAGGGACTCACCCTCGAGCTCATCGTCGAAGCCCATGCGATTGAACGCCGACAGCGCGTTCGGACTGGCGAACGTCGTGATGCCGTCCACGTCGATGCGGATGAGACCGTCAGACGCGCGCGGCGCTCCTCGGCGCGGAGAGGTGGGGGCAGCGGGGTCGGGGAAGCTGCCGTCCGCGATCATGCGGAAGATGTCGTTGGCGCATTCGTCGAACGTGATCTGCTGCCGCGAGGGCGTGCGCGCTTCACCCAGGTTCGTGTGTCGGGTCACGACGCCGATGACGCTCGATGCCGGGTCGGCGCCCCGACGTTCGATCACGATCGGAACGGCCCTGACGCGCGTCGGAGTCTCCTCGAACCAGTCCGGCGATGACGAGTCGACGATCTCCGCAGAGTCGAACGCCCCCTGCACCTGAGTGCGCCACTGAGGGCGGACCCGCTCGCCCACGATGTCGCGATAGAACAGCGTCGCCGCGCCGCTGGGGCGCGCATGCGCGACAGCGATGAACGATCCGTCCTCGGTCTGGATCCACACGACGATGTCCGCCGATGCGAGGTCGGCGAGCAGCTGGCCGTCTCCGGCGAGACGATGCAGCCATTCGACCTCGTGTTCGGTCAGAAGGCCCTGGGTCTGGGCGAGATCACTGAGGGTTGACACTCCACCAGCCTAGAGTGCGTCACCTCAGAGAACGGCCAGCGACGTCGCACGCCAGCGACGGTCGAGCCCCTCCAGGCGGATGGCCACCGCCCTGGTGCGCCCGGGTCCCGCCACGACCACCACCGCTTCGACCTTGCCGTCGACGGGCTCGGTCACCCTGGTCGACAGGATCTCGAATGTCGGCCGGGTGGGGGCGACGCCCCTGGCGCTGCGTGCTCGCGCCGAGAGATTCGACCGCGTCACCAGAGTCCGGTATGCCTCCTCGCTGAACCAGCGAGCGAGCTGGTCGACTTCACGCACCCCTGCCAGCACTTCGAGCACCCCCTGGGTGAGACTGCGCAACAGCGGCTGAGGATCCGGCAGCTCGTCGCGGGGCGTCGGCTGCGGGGCGAAGTATTCGTGAAGCATCATCGGCGGCACTCTCCATCGGGGAAGACTGCGGCCAGTAGAGCATGGGGCCGGAAGGCATCCGGCCGGAATCCGCGAACCATGTGGATAACTCGTACATGACCGTTCCGTCGTCGCCTACGGTGGGGCGCGTGCACTGGGACGGGCTGTTCGAAGACCTCGAAGGTCAGCTGGCTGCGGAGTGGGAGAGCGACCGCGCCGCCTTGGACGCGGAATCCGAGCGGCTCCGCATCTCGCGTCTGGAACTGCGCACCCGGCTGCGGATGCTGTGCTCAGCCGCGGCACCCGCGACGGTCGATCTGCCCGGCGGTCACCGCCTCCGGGCGCGCCTCCAGGCTCTCGGCGCCGACTGGATCGCCACCGTCGAGAGCGAGGGTTCGGGCTCTCGACCCTCGACACGGATCATCCCGCTCCACGCCCTACGCGGGATCGAAGTCGATCACGGACTGCTGCTGTCCAGCCTCGAACAGGACCTCGCATCCCACCCCGTGCTCCGCGAACGCATGTCGCTCGGCTTCGTCCTGCGGGATCTTGCCCGTCGTCGGGTTCCGGTCAGGGTGATCAGCATCGAAGGCGTCGATCTGCACGGAACGGTCGACCGCGCTGGCGCCGACCACCTCGACCTCGCTCTGCATGATCAGGGCGAGGCACGGGTGGCGGCCGCCGTGCGGGGCTTCCGCGTGATCCCCTTCCGTGCGCTGGCCTGTGTGCAGACTGCCGGCGATCAGATGCCGTGACCCCGCTGACTCCCCCACACCTCGGGGAAGCTCGCCGCGTCCGCCTGATGCCACAGCGCCATCCGACGCGCTTCCTCGGACTGCTCCGCCAGGTACTCGGACAGGCTCGGCTCCTCGATGCGCCAGCGCGACGGGGAGCCCAGCTGGGATCCTCGCAGCCGTCCCGCGTACACGAGCTCGATGACCTCATCGACCTCGATGCTCAAGAGCTCCGCGACCTGGGAGGGCGCGAGGAACCGCGGCGGGGGCGATGGGGAGGCGGACATGATCCCCATTCTCCCCCGGCGCGGGAGGGCCGCCGCAACCAGCGATGCTCTGTGGATAACTCCCGGCCCCCGCGGCGAAACTCTGTGACCATGACGCCATGAACAACTTCGCCCGATCTCGGCGTGCCTTCTGGGGCGACATCCGCTTCCTGATCGGTCTCGCGCTCGTCGCGCTGTCGATCGGCGGCGTCTGGGCTGTACTGTCCTCGTCCGGCACGACGACGCCGGTGCTGCAGGCCGGACGGACGGTGGTCACCGGCGAGCCCCTCGTGTCCGGGGACTTCCGAACCGTCGAGGTGAACCTCGGCGCGGTCGCCGGCGAGTACCTCGAGCCCGGGGACCTGCGCCCCGGCCTGATCGCGTCGCGGACCGTGGCCGAGGGAGAGCTCGTCCCGCGGAGCGCCGCCGAACCCGCAGACGCGCGCAGGTCGACCACTCTGGTGATCGAGAGCAGCACCGGCATCCCGAGCGACGTCGCGACCGGCAGCGTCGTGGAGCTCTGGCATGCTCCGGCCGTGGCGGACGGAGCGCCGGCAGAGCCGCCCAGGATCCTCGTCGCGGATGCGATCGTCGCGACGGTCACGAGGTCCGAGGGGATGCTCGCGGGCGACGCGACCGCCGTCGAGGTGGTGATCGATCGGGCGGACGTCGCGGAGGTCCTGGCAGCGATCACCGGCGGGTCCGTGCTCTCCGTCGTGCCGATCGGCGCCGGCTCGTGATCGCGGTGCTGCTCGCCGTCCCCCCGGTGCAGTCCGCACGGCTCGCCGCCGAGCTCGAGATGGAGGGCGTCCGGGTGGTGACTGCGGTGCAGCCCGACGCGATCCTCCCTCTCCCGCCGGACGTCGATGCCGTCGTCGTCTCTGCGGGACGCAGGACGCTCACCACCGAACTCATCGCCGCCTGTGATCGGGCCGGCGTCCGGATCGTCCCGCTCGGCGACACGGTCGGTCGCGCGGGACGCCGAGGGCTCCCGCCGGTGCTGCCCTCAGGGGCGCAGGGCTGGCAGGTCGTGGCCGCGCTCACCGCGGACATCCCGGAGCAGCCTGTGCCGACGGCGGCGCACCGCGTCACGGTCGTGTGGGGACCGTCGGGCTCTCCCGGTCGATCGACGGTGGCCATCCAGCTCGCGGTGGAACTCGCGCGAGCGGGATGGCGGGCGGCTCTTGTGGATGCCGACACCGTGGCGCCCTCGCTCGCCCTGCTGCTCGGACTCAGCGACGACGCGCCCGGAATCGCCGCCGCATGCCGACGCGCGGAGCGGGGCGGGCTCGATTCGGCCGAGCTCACCAGGCTCGCCTCAGCGCTGGAGACGAGCACAGGAGAGATCGCGGTACTCGGCGGTATCAATCGCCCAGGCAGGTGGCCCGAACTCGGGGCCGATCGGCTCCGCTCCGCACTGCAGGCCTGTCGTGGGTGGGCGCAGCAGACCGTGGTCGACGTCGCCAGTCCCTTCGGCGCAGACGACGAGGCGACCTACGACCTCGCGGGCCCGCGACGGCATGCCGCGACCACCGCTGCGCTGCAGGAGGCGGATGCCATCGTCGCAGTGGCATCCGCCGACCCGCTGGGCATCAGCCGCTTCGTCCGCGAGCATGCCGAGCTGCGGCGGCTCACCGCGCCGACGCCGATCAGAGTCGTGATCAACAGGGTCCGCCCTGGGCCGTTGGGTCTCGACGCCCGCGCGCAGATCCGGCGCACCCTCGAGCGGTTCTCCGGTGTGACGGACATCGCGTTCCTGCCCTGGGATCAGCGAGCTGCAGACGCGGCACTGCTGAACGCCCGCCCGATGGCCGACGTCACCCCCCGCTCGGCGCTTGTCGCCGCGGTACGTCGTCTGGCGGCGACGCACGCTCCCCCAGCGGCATCCGCGGTCACTGACGATAGCTCGAGAGGAAGTTCCCGAGTCGCTCGACGGCTTCTGCGAGCACCCGCGGCTCGGGGAGCGTCACGAGGCGCAGGTGGTCGGGGGTCGGCCAGTTGAAGCCGGTGCCCTGCACGAGGAGGATGTGCTCGGAGACGAGCAGGTCGTAGACCAGCTTGGCGTCGTCTCTGATCTCGTGCACGTTCGGATCGAGTCGCGGGAACGCGTACAGCGCCCCCTCCGGCTTGACGCAGGAGACGCCGGGGATGGACTCGAGCCCTTCCCAGGCGATGTCCCGCTGCTCGTGCAGGCGCCCGGTCGGCGCGATGAGCGCATCGATCGACTGCCCACCGCTGAGCGCCGCCTGCACCGCGTACTGCGCCGGTACGTTCGGGCACAGGCGTGTGGAGGCGAGCAGTGTGATCCCCTCGAGGAATCCCTTCGCGTGTCCTTGAGGCCCGGTGATGACGAGCCATCCCGAGCGGTAGCCCGCGACGCGATAGGTCTTGGAGAGCCCGTTGAACGTCAGGCACAGCAGGTCGGGGGCGAGCGTGGCGGTCGGGATGTGCACCGCATCGTCGAACAGGATGCGGTCGTAGATCTCGTCGGAGAGCAGGAGCAGCTGATGCTCCCTGGCGATCTGCACCATCCCCTCGAGGACCTTGCGGGAGTACACGACGCCCGTCGGGTTGTTGGGGTTGATGATCACGAGCGCCTTCGTGCGCGGCGTGATCTTCGAGCGGATGTCCTCGAGGTCGGGCTGCCAGCCGTCGTCCTCGTCGCAGAGGTAGTGCACGGGAGTCCCGCCGGCGAGGCTGGTCATCGCAGTCCACAGCGGGTAGTCCGGTGCAGGAATCAGGACCTCGTCGCCTTCGTCCAGGAGAGCCTGCATCGTCATCGTGATGAGTTCCGAGACGCCGTTGCCCAGGAAGACGTCCTCAGGATCGAAGCGAGGGAACCCCGGGATCTCCTCATAGCGGCTGACTACGGCGCGCCGCGCCGAGATGATGCCCTTGCTGTCGCTGTAGCCGTGCGCAGTCGGCAGCGCCGCGAGCATGTCATGCACGATCTGGTGCGGCGCCTCGAACCCGAAGGTCGCCGGGTTCCCGGTGTTCAGCTTGAGGATCCGATGGCCCTCGGCCTCGAGCCGCGCCGCCTCGACGAGCGTGTTCCCACGGATCTCGTACAGGACGTTCTTGAGCTTCGACGACTGGTCGAAGTGGCGCATCGGTGTCATTGAGCAAGCCTACAATGACGCGAAGAGGGGCCGATCCTCTCGGACCTGCCCCTCTTCGTCAGCGCTGCTACTTCTTCTTCTTGCTCTGTGCTCGGCGCTGCTCGCGGTTGCCTGCGGGAGTAGCCGGAGCCTCGGTGCGCTGCCCGAAAGCCCCTCGCGGGCCCTCCTCCGGCTCGGCCTGCTCGGCCGGAGCCTGACGCGCGGCAGCTGCCTGGCGCAGCTTGTCGGTGGCCGCCTGCTGGACCTGACCGCGGTCGTTGCGGACCTCGACCTCGCCGGCATCGTTCGCCGCCGAGTACTCGAGCCGCTGCTCGCCGCCGCCCTCGGACAGCCCCTTCGCCTCGACCTCGGCGGTCTCCGAGTCGCCTGCGCGGCGGACCTCGACCTCGAGGTTGTAGAGGTATCCGACGGACTCCTCCTTGATCTGGCCCATCATCGACTGGAACATGGCGTAGCCCTCGCGCTGGTACTCGATCAGCGGATCGCGCTGTGCCATGGCCCTGAGTCCGATCCCGTCCTTGAGGTAGTCCATCTCGTACAGGTGGTCGCGCCAGCGGCGATCGAGCACCTGCAGGACCACGCGGCGCTCGAGCTCGCGCGTCGCCGCTTCTCCGAGCGACTCCTCGCGGGCCTCGTAGGCGATCTTCGCGTCGGACAGCAGCTCGCGGGTCAGCCCCTCGGCCGTGATGCCGCCCTTGCGACCCGCAGCCTCGGACACGACCTCGTCGATGGTCACGCTCACCGGGTACAGGGTCTTCAGCTCCGTCCACAGAGCATCGAAGTCCCAGCTCTCGTTGTGGCCCTCGCCGGTGTGGTCGCGCACCACCCCGCTGATCGCATCCTCGATGAAGTGCTGCACGCGGTCGGCGATGTCGTCGCCCTGCAGGATGTGACGACGGTCGGCGTAGATCGCCTCACGCTGACGGTTCAGCACGTCGTCGTACTTGAGCACGTTCTTTCGCATCTCGGCGTTGCGAGCCTCGACCTGCGACTGGGCGCTGCGGATCGCGCGGGACACCAGCCCCGACTCGATCGGCACGTCGTCGGGGAAGTTGGTCCGGGACAGGATCGCCTCGGCGGCTCCCGACTGGAACAGGCGCATCAGATCGTCGGTGAGGCTGAGGTAGAAGCGGCTCTCGCCCGGGTCGCCCTGACGGCCGGATCGACCACGCAGCTGGTTGTCGATACGGCGTGACTCGTGACGCTCGGTGCCGAGGACGTAGAGCCCGCCGGCTTCGATGACCTTCTCGGCCTCCTCGGCGACGACCGCCTTCATCGACTCGTACGTCTCGTCCCAGGCGACCTCGTACTCCTCGGGCGTCTCGACGGGGTCGAGCCCCTTGCCCTTGAGCTCCTGGACGGCGAGGAACTCCGCGTTGCCGCCGAGCATGATGTCGGTACCGCGACCGGCCATGTTGGTCGCCACCGTGACGGCGCCGAGGCGTCCGGCGCGGGCAACGATCTCGGCCTCCCTGGCGTGGTTCTTCGCGTTCAGCACCTCGTGCTTGACGCCCTTCTTGGCGAGCAGTCGCGAGAGGTACTCGCTCTTCTCGACGCTGACCGTGCCGACCAGCACCGGCTGCCCCTGCGCGTGGCGCTCGGCGATGTCCTCGACGACCTGGGCGAACTTCGCCGTCTCGTTCTTGTAGACCAGATCGGACTGATCCTTGCGGATCATCGGCCGGTTGGTGGGGATCGGGATCACGCCGAGCTTGTAGGTCGACATGAACTCCGCCGCCTCGGTCTCGGCAGTACCGGTCATGCCGGCGAGCTTGTCGTACAGACGGAAGTAGTTCTGCAGGGTCACCGTGGCGAGGGTCTGGTTCTCGGCCTTGACCGGCACCGCCTCCTTGGCCTCGATCGCCTGGTGGATGCCCTCGTTGTACCGGCGACCGACCAGGATGCGGCCGGTGTGCTCGTCGACGATCATGACCTCGTCGTTCATGACGACGTAGTCGGTGTCCTTCTTGAACAGCGCGAGCGCCTTGATCGAGTTGTTGAGGAACGAGATCAGCGGCGTGTTCGCCGACTCGTACAGGTTGTCGATGCCGAGGTAGTCCTCGACCTTCTCGATACCGGGCTCGAGCACGCCGACCGTGCGCTTCTTCTCGTCGACCTCGTAGTCGACACCGGCCTCGAGGGTACGCGCGATCTTCGCGAACTCGGCGAACCAGCGGTTGGCCTCGCCCGACGACGGTCCCGAGATGATCAGCGGGGTCCGCGCCTCGTCGATGAGGATGGAGTCGACCTCGTCGACGATCGCGAAGTAGTGCTCGCGCTGGACCAGGTCCTCCTTGCGCCACGCCATGTTGTCGCGGAGGTAGTCGAAGCCGAACTCGTTGTTCGTGCCGTAGGTGATGTCGGCCGCGTACTGCTCGCGGCGCACTGCGGGGGTCTGGCCGGAGACGATGATGCCGGTCGACATTCCGAGGGCGCGGTAGACGCGGCCCATCAGCTCCGCCTGGTAGCTGGCGAGGAAGTCGTTGACCGTGATGACGTGCACGCCCTCGCCCGCGATCGCGTTGAGGTACGCCGGGAACGTCGCGACGAGCGTCTTCCCCTCACCGGTCTTCATCTCGGCGATGTTGCCGAGATGAAGCGCCGCGCCACCCATGATCTGGACGTCGTATGCGCGCATGCCGAGGGTGCGCTTGGCCGCTTCGCGAACCGCGGCGAAGGCCTCGGGCATGAGCTGATCCAGCGTCTCACCCGCGGCGTAGCGCTCCCGCAGCTCGGCGGTCTCGTTGCGCAACTCGTCGTCGGTGAGCTTGGAGATGTCCTCTTCCAGCGCGTTGACGGCCTTGACCACCTGGTTCAGACGACGGATGACCCGCCCTTCTCCGGCGCGCAGCAGCTTCTCAAGAGGATTGGCCACAGATGTCATCTCCCTGTCGATGGGTCCGGGGGCGCCGCGTGTCGGGCGCGCACCAGGCATACGTTGTCATGTTACCTGTCCGTGACCTGCACGTCGTCTGCATGGCGTGCCGTCATGTCGTTTCCGGGTATGTATATATTGGTCGACGACCCCCGGAGGCCTCTCATGTCGGTACGCCAGACCCTGCTCGCCATCCTCGCGCAGGGACCCTGTTACGGGTATCAGCTCCGGCACGAGTTCGACCGTCGCACCGGCTCGATCTGGCCGCTCAACGTCGGTCAGATCTACAACACGCTCGAGCGACTCGAACGCGACGGCCTGGTGGCGCGAGGCGCGACCGACGCGCATGGACACGTCTACTGGGAGATCACCGACGCGGGAGCCGCTGACGTCGATCGGTGGCTGGTCTCCCCCGTCGAGCGGGGCCAGGCCACCAGGGACGAGCTGGCGATCAAGATCGCCGTGGCCGCCACCCTCCCCGGAGCAGACGCCGCGGAGGTCATCGACACCCAGCGCGCAGCGTCCTCTCGCCGCCTGGACGGGCTTCGAGAGGTGCGAGAGTCTCGCGAGGACGACAGCCCGCAGGGACTCGCCTGGTCGTTGGTCGTCGACTCGATGATCTTCGCCGCGGATGCCGAGCTGCGCTGGCTCGATCACGTGCGGACGAGACTCGCCCAGCATCCTCAGCACACGCTCGCCCTCGAGCTGACCGCCGACCGCCCGAAACGGGGACGGCCCGCTCGAGCGGCCGGACCGGCACTCGTCTGAGTCGCGTTGCCAGTGTCCGCTCCGGCTCGGGCGTTCGCCTGAAGCGGATGCACAGCCAGCGCCACCACTCGGGAAACTAGGATCAGTCCTATGGCTGGAATATGGGGCAGACGCAAGCGTGAACAGGAAGAACTGGCCGCACAGGATGCCGATCTGGCTCGGCGCGCCGAGCAGGCACTCGTCTCGGCGGATGAGCGCATCAGGAGCACCTCCGATGAGCTTGCCTTCGCCGAGGCCGAGCTCGGCGAACAGCTCACGAAGGACCTGAAGAAGGCGCTCGCGGCCGTGCGCACCCATCTGCGCGAAGCGTTTCAGCTGCACCAGCTCAACCACGACGAGATCCCGGACACCGCCGAGGAGCTCCGCACCCGCAACGCGCGCATCATGCAGCTCTGCGACTGGGCGCAGGATCTGCTGGACGAGAAGACCTCCGATCTCGCCGCCTCGATCTCCAAGGTCCGCCGCGCGCCCGAGGTCATCGCCCAGGTCCGGGCGGATGCCGAGGCGCTGAGCGCACGGATCCCCCAGACCAACGAGACCGTCGCGCGCCTCTCCGCCCGCTACTCGGACTCGGCGATGCACCAGATCACCGCGAGCGCTGCGGAAGCGGAGCAGCTCATCGCCTTCGCCACGCACGGGGCATCGGTCTCCGAACGCCGTCGCGCCGCGAAGCAGAACGAGGAGGCCAACCTCGCCCTCGAGACGGCGACCGAGGCGACGCGGCGCGCATCCGCCCTGCTCGATGCGGTCGAGGATTTCGAGATCGAGGCGCTGCGCGCGGAGTCGACGCTCGCCGAGGTCGTCGCCGACTCGCGAGGCGACCTGATCGCGGCCAGGAACGCCCCGCAGGTGCCCGCGGTCGCCGAGGCGGTCGCGGCGCTGCAGGGCGCCCTCAGCTCACTCTCCCCCGCCGGTTCGCCCGGCGACCCCTTCGCAGAGCTCTCGCGTCTGCGCCAAGCCAACACCGCCCTCGACGAGGCCATCGCACATGCGCGGCATCGCGCCGAGCACCCCCTGCCCAGCATCGCGCAGGTCCAGCATGCGATCGACGACGCCGATCGTCAGCTCGGAGTCGCGCGCGGGCTCATCGCCGGGCACCGCGGATGGATCGGCGCAGACGCGCGCACCCGTCTCGCGGAGGCCGAGCGGCTCAGGGTCGATCTGTCCGACCTGCTGCCGGCAGAGGAGACCCGCGACGAAGCACTCGCCAGCGCACGGCGTGTGGCGCATCTGGCGTCCGAGGCGCTGCAGCTCGCTCAGCGGGACATCGACTCGTCCCGCCCGCAGGATCAGGGCTGGGGCGGCGGCGACGGCTGGGGAGGCGGCGGCTGGAGCGGTGGCGGTCGACGCGGAGGCGGCGGCGACGTCGCGTCCGGCATCCTCGGTGGACTCGTCATCGGCAGCATCCTGGACGGCATCTTCGACTGAGCGGGTCCGGCGCACACGCCAGAACGGCCCGGCCCCTCGGGGCCGGGCCGTTCTGGTGTCAGCTCACGAGGCGAGCGCCTCGGAAGGTGGGGCCTGCGTCTCGAGCGCGATCACACCGTAGTCCCAGCCCTTGCGTCGGTAGACGACGCTCGGGTGGTCGGTGCGCACATCGACGAACAGGAAGAAGTCGTGACCGACGAGCTCCATGCGGTCGACGGCCTCTTCGACGGTCATCCACTCCGCACCGAAGTTCTTGGTGCGGATGACGACCGGGGAGTAGACCTCGTCCTCGTCGTTCTGGATCGGCACGGCGCCCGTCGCGACTGCGCGAAGGACGTCTACGGATGCCGGCTGGACGTCGATGCCCTCGAGGGCACCGCTCTCCTTCTCGAAGTGCGCACCCCGGGGGTGCTGCCGTCCGTCGACCCGCTTCTCCTTGGCCCGGCGGAGCTGCTCGGCCATCTTGTCGACCGCGAGGTCGAGGGCGACGAACTTGTCGCCGTCCGTGGCCTCCGCTCGGACGACCGGTCCTTTGCTGACGAGCGTCAGCTCCACGGTCTCATCCGGAACGCGGCCGTTTCGGTACACCCGGTGGGTGACCTTCACATCCAATCGCTGCGCGCGTGACGCGAACGTCTGGATCTTGGCGATCTTCTCTTCGACAACGGTTCGGAAGCGATCGGTGATACCCACCCCGACGCCAACGATGCTCGTTTCCATTGCTGCCTCCTTGTCCCGGTCCTCCCGGCCAAGGGCGGACCGTGGTCGCCTTGTGACCCCCCACGGTAGTCCGCCTGCCGACGGATGTCACGGGTCATTTCCTGCGTGTCCCCGATGCGTTCGCATTCCGTTCGCTGAGACGTGGTGTCGCGGCGAGCGCGACGGCCGAGACGACCTCGAATCCGGCGTCGCCCAGCGCACGCGCCGCCTCGTCGAAAGTCGCACCGGTGGTCAGGACGTCGTCGACGAGGACGACCGACTCCCCTCGCCCTCGTCTGCGAGCGCGCATCGACCCTCGCACGTTCTCGATCCGCTGCTCGGCGTCGAGGCCTCTCTGGTCGGCGCTGCGGCGATCGAGGACCAGGAGCGGATGCGGGTCCTCCCCTGCCCCGCGGATGAGCAGCTCGGGAACCCGGTAGCCGCGCCGGCGGTACGACCGACGCGATGTGGGCACCGGCACCGCCCATGCGGAAGCCTCTGCGTCCGCCTTCGCGAGCTCGGGACGCAGGACCTCTCGCAGCACGCTGCCGAGAGGTCGGGCGAGCACGGTCTCGCCCGCATCCTTGAGCCTGCGGATGCAGAGCGCGGCGACCGATTCGAAAGGGAGTGCGGCTACGACTCGCAAGCCGGCCGGCGTGCGGAGCTCGAACGGCGAGGCGCCCAGTCGGGCGCGGCAGGGCGTGCACAGCACCGCGCCGGGCTCGTCGCACCCCGCACAGGAGGCGGCGAGAAGGAACGAGAGCAGGTCGGCGCCCACCGCCCGGAGCAGTCGAGAGGTCGATGGCATGCCTCGATCGTCGGGGGATGCGCCTCCGCCTGAGCGTCGTTCGTGCGGGCCCGCCCGACATCTGACCACTACCCGGCTGAACCGGGGGCCGTGCAGGAGGAGTGCTCAGTGGCCGGCGCGGGTGCCGAGGACTGTCACACCGACGATCGACTCGCTCCACGCCGATCCGCTGCGAGCGAAGACGGCTCCGCCCGCCCCCAGCACCCGGATGCCCGCCGCGGTCCGTGACCCGGCGATCGAGGCGGCGCCGGTCGGTGCGACCTCGGACGTGCCAGGACCTCCCACGACCTGAGTGAGGACGATGCGGTCTTCGGCATCGGACAGGACGCCGAGGCGATCGCTGCCGAGCCAGACGAGCCCGGACGCTGTGCCCTCCAGCTGCGCCAGCGGCTCGGTAGGACCGAGCTCCGTGGGCACTCCGTCGTCGTCCCTGATCACCGCGGAGACGACGACCCACCGCTGCCCTCCGACCACGAGCACCGCCGCGATCCTGGTGCCGTCGGCGGAGACGCGGATGGCGGACACCCCGGAGGCATCAGGCCAGGCGTTGGCTATCGGGCGCGGCGCCGCGTCGACGCCCATCACCTGCAGCGCGGCCGGAGCTGAGGAGGGCACCGACCAGGTGAAGTCGAACGGATCCATGGATGGACGCACGAGCGATGCCCGTTCGTCGAGGGCGTCGAAGCGGCCGTCGCCCGCGAGCCAGACGCGCCCGTCGGCGAGCTGGACGGCCGCATGAGAGCTGTCAACGGCGAGGTCGACCGCCCTGATCGGCTGCGACGACGCCAGTATCTCGTCCGTGACGCCCGGGATCGGAGTGATCTCGCCGCCGACCAGGGTACCGAACTGCCCGTCCTTCAAGACGACACTGCCCCCGTCGACCGGATCGTCGATGAGCTTCACGACGCCGGCCTCGAGGGTGCGTCCGTCGACGGTGAAGCGCACCTGGCTGATCTGCACGCCGGCTCCCAGGAGCGTCGCCTGCAGCTGCGTCCGCATCCTGGCCAACGTCTTCGCGGGAAGCCCCAGTGCCTCTCGGTTCAGCGCGACGTCGGCCACCTGGTCGGGATCGATCGGCACCGCATCCCTCGCCAGCTGCACTCCCGGCGGGAACGCGCTCTGCACCGCAGGGGCGAGCCATGGGCTCGGAGCCCCTCCGATGAGCGACTGCGCGATGGTCGTCGCGACGGTGGCTCGGCGCGGGAACCACCGCACATCCGGCACCAGTCGCTCCCAGGTCTGGTCGTAGTACTGCAGCGCATAGTCGTCATAGACGCGGGCGAATCGCGATTCGTCGATCACCACGCCGTCCGGGGCATCCGCGATACGCCATTGTCCGTTCGCGCGCACCACCACGAAGGCCGAGTTCGACGCCGCGACGGTCTGAGAGTACGCGCCGGTCGCATCCACGCTGGCGACCTGATCGAAGGTGACGCGCACATCCGCGGAGTCGCCGTTCGCCGATTCCGCGTCGTCCTCGACACTCGAGGTGAAGGATCGCGTCGCCGCGCTGGCGTCGATCGAGACGCCCGTGGTCGGCCGCCACGTCGAGGCCAGCTCGGGGGTGAGGAACTTCCGCGCCGTGTCCCAGTTGTCGGCCGGGGTGATCGCCGCCTCCATGAAGCCCTCGACGATTGCCGTGGGCCCTGCGCCCTCGACCGGGCCCGATGCGAGGGGCAGGAAGTCCTGCTCCTCTGGTGAGGCGCCCAGGGCGAGCCCCGGCTGCACGTCTCCCGTCGTCGGCAGACCCGTGCAGGCGGCCAGCAGCACGACGGCCGCGGCGATCGCGACGGTCTGGAGCGTGCGGCGAAGTCCGGCGCTCATTCGATGCTCCCTCGGTCGAAGAGCTCCGCCGGGATGTCGGCGAGCTGGATCGGCTGCGTGGCGTCCCCGAGCTCGGACAGCGGCTCCTGCGGCTCGACCGGGATGGGCGAGGGCCCCTCCAGCGCGTCCCCGCGGCGCGGGAGCGTGAGCACGAAGTTCGTGCCGACCCCGAGTTCGGACCAGACGGACAGGGTGCCGCCGTGCAGCGTCGCATCGCCGAGAGCGATCGAGAGGCCGAGGCCGGTGCCGCCGATGGTGCGCTGCCTGGAGGGGTCCGCGCGCCAGAACCGGTCGAAGACCCGTTCCGCATCGGCGGGGTCCATTCCGAGACCGAAGTCGCGCACACCCGCAGCGACCGCGTGCTGGTTGCTGTCGACGGTGACAACGATGGGCCGGCCCTCCCCGTGCTCGATCGCGTTGCCGATGAGGTTGCGAAGCACGCGCCGTACGCGCCGCGGATCCATATCCACGGGCGAGTAGCCGCCGGGAGCGACGAGTCGGAGCTCACTGCCGCGCCCGTCGGCGAGCGGCTGCATCTGCTCGATGATGTCCTCTGCGAGATGCGCGAGACTCGTCGCCTCGAGCTCCAACTGAACGGATCCTGCGTCGTACCGGCTGATCTCCAGCAGGTCGGACAGCAGGGTCTCGAACCGCTGCACCTGGGTGTGCAGCAGTTCGGTGGTCCTCGCGGTGGTGGGGTCGAACTCGCCGCGCTGGTCGTTCAGCATGTCGGCGGCGAGGCGGATCGTCGTGAGGGGTGTGCGCAGCTCGTGCGAGACGTCTGAGACGAATCGCTGCTGCACGAGCGACAGTTCCCCGAGCTCCTTGATCTGCGATTCGATGCTGTCCGCCATCGCGTTGAACGATCTCCCGAGGGTCGCGAGCTCGTCCTCCCCGTGCACGTCGATGCGCACGGCGAGATCTCCGGATGCGAGGCGGGCGCTGGTCTCTGCGGCCTCGACGATGGGTGTGGACACGGTGCGCAGCACGATGAACGAGATCGCTGCGACGATCGCCACGAGGCCGATGCCGGCGATCCACAGCGTGCGCTGCACGAAGGTGAGGGTGTTGTCGGCGTCAGCCAGGTCGTAGGCGAAGTAGAGCTGGAACGGTCCTGCTTCCGGGACCTGCAGCTGCTGGCCGACGATGATCCCCGGCACGACGCGGCCGCCGACGTCGAGCCCGACCGACTGCCAGGACTGACGGTCGTCGAACTGCACGACCCTGTTGCTCAGCCCCACACTGATGATGTTGGCGCTCAGCCCCGCCGAGAAGCCGTTGAGGGCCACGGCATCCGGGTCGGCGTTCATGCGGATGCCCGCGAAGCCCTCGGCCGTCGAATAGCGCCGGAGATCCGCCTGCACGCTGTCCCAGAGCTCCTGCAGCGCGGCTGGCTCGTCGCCGAGAGCCGCGGAGTCCAGGGTCACCTGCGCCAGGTTCACCGCGCGCGCCGCGTCTTCGAGCGCCTCCGTCTTGCGCGACTCGAACAGATCGTTCTGGATGACCAGGGCCATGGTCACGCAGGTGATCAGGATCGCCGTGGAGGTCAGGAGCAGAGTGATCGTGAGGGTGCGGAAACGTAGCGACCGCCGCCAGAGAGCGCGGGTGACGGTCGGCCAGCCTCGCCAGTCGCGGATGACAGCGACCGCCGTGGTGGTCGCTGAGGTCGCGGCCACGGGGTCCTCAGCCCGCGCTCCCGGCACGGTAGCCGACGCCACGCACCGTCATGACGATCTTGGGATTGTCCGGGTCGAGCTCGACCTTCGCCCGCAATCGCTGCACGTGCACGTTCACGAGTCGCGTGTCGGCCTTGTAGTGGTAGCCCCAGACCTGCTCGAGCAGCATCTCTCGGGAGAACACCTGCTGAGGCTTGGAGGCCAGCGCCACGAGCAGCTGGAACTCCAGCGGCGTGAGTGCGATCGGCGCGGTGCCACGGCGCACCTCGTGGGCGTCGACGTCGACGGTGAGGTCGCCCACCCGCAACTGCTCCCCCACCGTCTGCGGGGTCGGACGCAGACGTGTGCGGATGCGAGCGACGAGCTCCTTCGGGTTGAACGGCTTGACGATGTAGTCGTCCGCGCCCACCTCGAGTCCTCGCACGACGTCGGCGGTGTCGCTGCGTGCCGTGAGCATGATGACGGGGACTCCGGACTCGGCGCGGATGCGCGTGCAGATCTCGATCCCGTCCATCCCTGGCAGCATCAGATCGAGCAGCACCAGGTCGGGGCGCTGGGAGCGCCACTCCTCGACGGCTCGCGCACCGTCGGCGCAGAACACGGGCTCGAAACCCTCCGTGCGCAGCACGATGCCGATCATCTCGGCGAGCGCGGTGTCGTCGTCGACCACAAGAATGCGTGAGGTCATAACTGTTACCTTATGGCACTCAGTACCACGGCCCCCATGTCTGCGCGCCCGGCGGGTGTTGTGACACGATGGGAGCGCACGACGGAGGGAGTGCCGGTGAGCGGCCAGACGTGGACCCCTGCCCCGAAGAAGGGCATCATCCCCCTGCACCCGCTGACCTTCGGGATGCTGCTGGGCAAGTCCTTCGCGGCGCTCCGGCACAACCCCAAGGTCCTCTTCGGATTCGGCGTGCTGATCCAGCTCATCGTGGTGGTGCTGAGCGCCGGCGTGATGGGATTCGTCTTCGTCACGACCTTCGCGAGGATCGAGTCCCTCTCGCCCTCATCGCCCGACTTCGAGGCCGTGTTCGCGGGCATGATCGCGATGAACATCGTGGCCGGCATCGCCGTGGGCCTCGCCTCCATCGCCTTCACGGCCCTCATGCAGGGGGTCGTCGCTGCAGAGATCGGCTACGCATCGATCGGCGTGAAGGCGTCGCTGGGCACGCTGTGGCGCCGGATGATCCCGTCGTTCTGGCGGCTCGCCGGCTTCGCCTCGCTGTCGGTCCTGTTCATCTTCGGCGTCATCATCATCATCTTCCTGATCATCGCCGGGCTGATCGCCGGCGGCATCGGAGGATCGGCCGAAGCGGTGGGAGGGATGGTCGTCATCGTCCTCCTCCTGATCGCGGCCACCGTGCCGCTCGCGGTGTGGCTGACGACCAAGCTGCTCCTTGTCCCCTCGATCCTCGTGCTCGAACGGGCGAAGTTCCGTGACGCGCTGGTGCGCTCCTGGCGCCTCACGCGTGGACGGTTCTGGGTCGCGTTCGGCGTCACGTTCCTCATCGGCGCCATGATGGGGGTCGCGATGCAGGTCGTGAGCATCCCTGTCGCCCTCGTGAGCTCGATGGTCGGCTCCGTGATCGCGCCGACCGGGTCCACGGACGCGGCGGCCGTCCTGGCTTTCGTCTTCGCTCTCCTGGCACCGCAGATCCTGCTGCTCGTGCTCCAGGCCATCACCCTCGTCGTGCAGAGCACTGCGGGGACCCTCGTCTACCTCGACAGCCGGATGCGCTACGAGGGACTGGATCAGACACTCATCGGTCACGTCGAACGACGGGACCTCGGATGGACCGAGGAGCAACTCGGCGATCCGTTCGCCCTCGACCCCTCCCGTGCGGTGACGAGCGGTCCTCCGCCGAAGCAGGTTCCCGAGTGGGCGATGGCCTCCGCGGGATACGGCCCCCCGCAGTACCCGGCGCCGCAGTACCCGGCGCCGCAGTACCCGGCGCCGCAAGGCCCCGGCCAGCAATACCCGGGACAGCAGTCCCCGGCGCAGCAGTCCCCGGCGCAGCAATACCCGGCGCGGCAATACCCGAGTCAGTACTCCCCGCAGCCACCGGCATACGCACCACCGCCGGCATACGCGCCACCGCCGGCATACGCGCCCCCGCCCGCCGCCCCGACCGCCCCCGCCTCCGCCCCACCCGCACCGCCCTCATCGGATGACGTCTGGACTGCTCCGGGTGCCGGCGGCGAAGGAACGGCATGACCCGTCCTTTCGACGATGTCCTCGTCCCTGACGGCGATGAGGCGAGGAAGTGGGCCGAGCAGGAGCTCTCCGACCCGCGGTACGCCGATGCCACACCGACCTGGTTCGATCTCATGGCCCGCGACATCGGGCGGTTCCTGGCCGACCTGTTCAGCTCGGACAATGGGGCGAACGTCGGTCCGTCTGCGCTGATCATCGTCGGGATCATCGTGTTCGGCGCCCTGGTCGCCGCGCTCATCATCTGGGGGCGGCCGCGTCGGCCGAGCGCCGTGCGACGACCGTCCGGCGGGCTCCTGGGCGCCGACGACGACCGCTCCGCCGCTCAGCTGCGAGCAGATGCGGAGCGCAGTGCGCGCGATGGCGACTGGGATGAGGCGACGGTCCTGCGTTACCGCGCCCTCGCGAGAGGCCTGCTCGAGAGGGACCTCATCGATCCCGCTCCCGGCGCGACCGCTCAGGCCATCGCCCGCGAGGTCGCAGCCGTGTTCGCCGCCGAGGCAGCGGCGGCGCGTGCCGCGGCCGTCTCGTTCGATGACGTGCGCTACCTCCGACACCCCGCGACCGCAGAGAGCTACGCACAGCTCGCGGCCACCGACGATCGCCTCGCCGCCGCGCGGCCCGAGCTGGTGAGCGCATGACGGCCCCCGTCCAGATCGACGAGCAGCGGTCGACGGCCGAACGGGCTCCTCGCGGACGCCGACTGCGCTCCCTGCTCGGATGGGGCATCGTCGTCGTGCTCGTCCTCGGCGGCGTCTTCGTGGCGATCCAGGTCGCGGCCAGGATGCCGTCGGATCGCGGAGCCCTCGACCCCGAGAGCGTGGGCGACTCCGGAGCGATGGCCCTGGCACAGATCCTCGACGACCAGGGTGTCGAGGTCACCGTGCACCGCTCTCGCGCCGAGGCGCGCGCCGCACTCGACGACGGCGCCACGCTCGTGATGACGAATCCGTACACGCTGACGGACGAGGGGCTCGAGGAGCTGATCGCGCCCGCCGACCGCGTGATCTTCCTCTCCACCAGCACCCACCTGCTCAACCTCCTGCGGATCGGCGACAACGCCGCATCCGACCCCTCCCCGGTGGACGCGCAGTGCGCCGCGCCTGAATTCGCCCAGGTGGGGACGATCCGCCCGGAGCGCCTGTTCACTCCGGCCGACGGCGTGGAGGGATGCTTCGGCACCGACGAGGCGGCGGCTGTCCTGATCGACGAGTCCGACGGCGCCACGCGGGTCGTCGTCGAAGGGGCACGCCTGTTCAGCAACTCCTCCCTCCGCGAGGACGGGAACGCCGCCCTCGCCCTGGCCCTGCTCGGGCAGACGGATCGCGTCATCTGGTATGTCCCGAGCTTCGGCGACAGCGACATCGAGGGCGAGATGCCGGACACCCTCGGCTCGCTCACGCCGGGGTGGGTGACCCCGGCCATCCTGCTCCTGATGATCACCGGCGTCTCCGTCGCGCTGTGGCGCGGTCGGCGCTTCGGTCCTCTGGTCTCCGAGACCCTGCCCGTCACCGTCCGTGCCTCGGAGACGATGCACGGGCGTGCACGTCTCACCGCGAAGGCAGGCGATGCGGCGCACGCCGCCGAGGCGATCCGTGACGGGAGCACCCGGCGACTTGCTCGCCGATTGGGACTCGCGGTGAACGCCCGCCCCGAGGAGGTCGCGGACGCCGCCGCGGATCGGCTGAGGGTCCCCCGAGGGTCCCTGCACGACCTGATCGCTGGTCCTCTCCCCGGGGACGATCCGGCTCTGATCGAGATGGCGCGTCGGCTCCAGGAGCTGGAGAGCGCCGTCGACACCTCCTCCACCCCGATCCGCACACCCGACTGATGTCTCCCCTGCGCTGCACCGCCATCCACCTCTCCCTACGGAAGCCGAGGACACCACGTGACCGCTGAGAACTTCGACGACGCCTCGCTGCGCCAGGCCATGCACCGGGTCCGCACCGAGGTCGACAAGGCCGTGGTCGGCCAGGCCGGTACCGTCACCGGCCTCCTCGTCTCGCTCCTGGCCCGAGGACACGTGCTGCTCGAGGGCGTCCCCGGCGTCGCGAAGACGCTGGTCGTCCGCTCGTTCGCACGCGCGCTCGGCCTCGACACCAAGCGCGTCCAGTTCACTCCCGACCTGATGCCGGGAGACGTGACGGGTTCGCTCGTCTACGATGCGCGCACGGGCGAGTTCGACTTCCGCGCAGGGCCCGTGTTCACGAACATCCTCCTCGCCGACGAGATCAACCGCACACCTCCCAAGACGCAGGCTGCGCTGCTGGAGGCGATGGAGGAGCGCCAGGTGTCGGCCGACGGCGTCAGCCGTCCGCTTCCCGATCCATTCCTGGTCGCCGCGACGCAGAACCCCATCGAGCACGAGGGCACCTATTCCCTTCCCGAGGCGCAGCTGGACCGCTTCCTGATGAAGCTCGTGGTCGGAATGCCCGAGCGCGACGCCGAGGTGTCCGTGCTGCGCAAGCACGCCTCGGGATTCTCGCCGCGCGAGCTCACCGGCGTGGAGTCGGTGGTCACCGCTGACGAGATCCGCGCGGCCCAGAACGCCGCCGGCCGCGTCGAGGTCACCGACGACGTGCTCGGCTACGTCGTCGATCTGGCTCGGGCGACCAGACAGTCGCCCTCCGTCGAGCTCGGAGCAAGCCCCCGTGCGTCGACGGGTCTGCTGGCGGCGGCCAAGGCCTGGGCCTGGCTGAACGGGTCGACGGCGGTCACGCCCGACCATGTGCAGACCATGCTGGTGCCGGTCTGGCGCCACCGTCTGCAGCTGCGCCCGGACGCCCAGATGGAAGGCGTGTCGGCCGATGCCGTACTCACCTCCGTCGTCCAGCAGACCAGGGTGCCGATCTAGGTGTTCGTCACCGGTCGTCTCGCGCTCGCCGTCGCCGTCGGCATCGTCCCGCTCGTCCTCACCGGGCTCGCGGGATATCCGCCGTACGCGGCGCTCGGGATCTGGGTCGCTCTGTGCCTGCTGCTGGTCGGAATCGACGTGCTCCTCGCGCCGAGTCCGCACACGGTCGTCGTGACCAGACGGGTGCCTGCCCGCACGAGACTCGGGGAGCCGGTGCCGGTCAGCCTGGCACTGCAGAATCAGGGCTCACGAACGCTGCACGCGCTGATCCGCGACGCGTGGCAGCCGACGGCCGGCGCGAGCGACGCCCGCCATCGGCTGACGGTGCCGCCCGGCGAACGCCGACGTGTCGCCGTGCCCCTGCTCCCCCGCCGCCGTGGGGAGCTGTCGAGCGAGTTCGTGATGATCCGCTCCCAGGGCCCACTGGGGCTCGCCGGGCGTCAGGCACGTCATCGTGTCCGCGGCTCCATCCGCGTGCTCCCCGCCTTCTCGTCCCGCAAGCACCTGCCCTCGCGCCTCGCGAGGCTGCGTGAGCTCGACGGCAACACCAGCATTCAGGTGCGCGGGCAGGGCACGGAGTTCGACTCGCTGCGCGAGTATGTGCGGGGCGACGACGTGCGATCGATCGACTGGCGGGCGACAGCACGCGCCGGCACCACGATGCTGCGCACCTGGCGCCCGGAGCGCGACCGTCACGTCGTGATCATCATCGACACCGGCCGCACGGCTGCTGCGCGCGTCGGGGACGGGACCAGGGTCGACGCATCGCTCGAGGCCGCCCTGCTGCTCTCCGCTCTCGCCGCGCGTGCCGGCGACCACGTGCATCTGCTGATGTACGACCGCGTGGTGCGCGCCAGGGTGACCGGTGTCGAGGGCGCGGCTCTGCTTCCCGCACTGACCGACGCGATGTCCCCGGTGCACGCGCGCCTCGTGGACACGGACTGGCACGGGGCCTTCGCCGCGGTCCGCACCCTCACCACGCGTCCAGCGCTCATCGTCGTGCTGACCGCTCAGGACGCCGCCGAATCCGCGCGGGGCTTCCTCGGCGCGTTCCCCGATGCGTCGAGGGCCACCTCCATCCTGGTCGGCTCCGTGACCGACGACGGCATCGCGCGTCTTGCGATGCAGCGCGGCTCGCGGGAGGAGATCTACCTCGCCGCTGCAGCGGAGCGGACGATGCGCGACGCCGAGAACGTCGCCGACGCCGTGCGACGTGCCGGCGGCGAAGCGATCGCGGCGGACCCGGAGAGCCTTCCGCCGCGGATCGCCGACCGCTACCTCGAACTGAAGGCGGCTGGGCGACTGTGACCCCGTCTGCACCGGGAGGGAGCAGCGACGGCATCCCTGCGACCTTCGATGTCCTGGCCCCGTCGACCATGACGGCGCGCCTCACCGCGGAGGCCTTCGGCACGGCGATCCTGGTGCTGAGCATCGTCGGCGCCGCACTCTTCGCCTCCGGCATCGAAGAGGTCGACGCAGGCACCGGGATCGGCTTCGTCGGCGTGGCACTGGCCGCCGGCCTCGCGCTCACCGTCTCGTGGTACGCGTTCGGACCGATCTCCGGCGGCCACTTCAACCCGGCGGTCAGCATCGGGTTCGCAGCGGCGGGACGGATGCCGTGGCGCGACGTGCCCGCCTACGTCCTGGCGCAGTTCATCGGGGGGCTCGTCGCATCCACCCTGATCTTCCTCGTCGGGCTCTTCGGCCCGGACGGCTGGCTCGAGGCGAAGCGCACGACCGGATTCGCGAGCAACGGCTTCGGCTCCGCATCCCCCGCCGGATTCGGGATCTGGGCGGCGATCATCGTCGAGGCGCTGTTCGCGGCGATCTTCGTGCTGGTGGTCCTCGGGGCGACGCACCCGGTGCGGGGCTCGGGGTTCGGCGGACTCGCCGCCGGTCTCGCGCTGATGCTGATCCACCTGGTGATGCTTCCGATCGACCTCGCCTCGATCAATCCGGCGCGCTCGCTCGCGACGGCCGTCTACGGCGATGCGGATGCCCTGACGCAGCTGTGGGTGTTCCTGGTCTTCCCGGCGCTCGGCGCCCTGATCGCGGGCTTCGCGTACCGAGGGCTCTTCGACGCAGCCGAGAGGACCGCGTCCGCGACGATCTGAGGCCGTGGGGGTCAGCCCGCGAGGAGGCGGGGTGTGCCCGCCTCGTACTCGACCAGATCGCCGGTCTCGCCCTGCCGATGGGCGCGCCCTCCGACGACCAGCATGTAGATCAGGAACGCGGCGAGCGCGGCCGCCCCGATGCCGATCTTGAGCGGCCAGGGCAGCGCCCAGCCGGTGACGAAGCCCTCGATCAGGCCGGAGACGAACAGGGTGAAGACGAGTCCGATCGCCACGGTCGCGAGTGCCCGGCCCTCGGCGGCGAGGGATTCGCCCCGCGAGCGGTGCCCCGGCGCGACCCACGACCAGAACAGGTGGAATCCGGCGGCGCCGGCCACGAAGATCGAGGTCATCTCCAGGAGCCCGTGCGGCAGGATGTACAGGATCATCACGCCGACCTGGTCGTGCGCCGCCATCACCGCGCCGGATACCCCGAGGCCCATGGCGTTCTGCACCAGCACGTTCAGAGGCCAGAGCCCTGTGATGCCGAACAGGACGCACTGCAGCGCGATCCAGGCGTTGTTCCACCACACCATGCCCATGAACACCGCGGCAGGGTTCTCGGTGTAATAGCCCGTGAAGCTCTCGTCGGCGTACTGCTCCAGCAGGTCGGGCGGGCCGAGCGTCGCGATCAGTGCGGGGTCGGCGGAGATCCAGGCGGCTGTTCCCACGACGATCGCGATGAACGACACCGCGACCACGAGAGTCGTCCAGCGCAGGCGATAGAGGGCTGCCGGGAGCTGACGCGAGAAGAAGCGCGACGTCTGGGTGAGGATGTTGTCCGAGGCGCCCGTCAGACGCAGCCGTGCTCGCACCAGGATCGTCGACAGGTACGCCCCCTGCGGGGAGTCGCCCACCGACGTCTTCAGCTCGGCGAGATCAGCGGATGCCGCGCGATAGCGGACGATGAGCTCGTCGACGCCTGCGCCGTCGAGCCGAGCGCGACTGAGCTGCTCGAGCCGCTCCCACTCGGCGCGGCGTGCATCTGTCAGCGCATCGGCATCCACCTGATTTACTGTACTCATGTCTGCCCCGCTCGATGTGTCCGATGAGGTGCTCTCCGGCGAGGCCGTCGCGATCGACGTGCAGCCGGTGGGGTTCATCCTGCGGGCCGCAGGCGCGCTCATCGACATGCTGGTGTCCTTCGCCGTGTTCCTCCTCACGGTGTTCCTGCGGATCTGGCTCCTCGACATCGGCGTCCTCGATGAGGCGACGGACACGATCGCCGTGATCGCATCGATCGTCGTCAGCTTCGTCGTCCTCCCGATCACGATGGAGGTCGCGCTCGGCGGGCGCAGTCTCGGCAAGCTCGCGATCGGCGGACGCATCGTGCGGATCGACGGCGGCGCGACCGGATTCCGGCACGCGTTCATCCGCGCGCTGGTCGGCGTGCTCGAGATCTACATGACCTTCGGCGGGGTGGCCGTGCTCGCGGGTGCCTTCAGCGCCCGGTCACAGCGCCTCGGCGACATGGTCGCCGGCACCTACAGCCAGCGCGTGCGCACCCCGAAGCTGATCCCCTCGGTGCCCGTGCTGCCGGTCGACCTCGTCGGCTGGTCGCAGGTCGCCGATGTGGCCCGGCTGCCCGATCGGCTCGCGCGCCGCATCTCCCAGTTCCTGCAGAGCGCGCCGCGGATGGTTCCGGCCGCCCGCGCCCGCGTCGCCCAGGACCTGCTGACGGAGGCCGCACCCTTCGTCTCCCCTCTTCCGCCGGTCGCCCCGGAGGTGGTGCTCGTGGGCATCACGGTGCTCCGCCGTGAGCGGGAGCGCCGCGCGCTGCAGAATGCCGATCGGCGCGCCGAGAAGCTCACCGGGCGCCGCGTCGGCCTCTGACCTCGCCGCCGGGAGATGCCGCTACCCCTCGGCGCCGTCAGCGTCAGAATCTGATCGCGTCGATCACCTTGACCCGCAGTGCCACGAGGGCAGGGATGAACCCCGCGACGGCCCCGACGATGATGGACGCGGCGAGGCCGACGAACGCGGCCCGCAGGGGGAACGGCGGAATGTCCTGGATGCCGTAGAACAGGCTCGTGACCACCCAGTCCGACCGCAGCACGGCGACCACGACGGCGATGCCGACGAGACCGGCGACCGTGGTCGCGACGAGACTCTCGAGGAACACGGCGAAGAAGATCCGTCCGGACGATGCGCCGAACGCCCGGCGCACGCCGATCTCACGCACCCGCTGACGCATGGCGACGAGCTGGATGTTGATCAGGCTGAGCGCGCCGAGGCCGAGGATCACCGCCGCGATCCCCCGGTGATCATCTCGAACGTCGCCTGGGCGTCCATCGCGCCGGGCTGTGCCGCCCAGTCTGACCGGCTCACCGACACGGTCAGCCCCTGCGGCAGACCTGCCCGCAGGTCCATGGCGAGCACGGGGGCGATCTCATCGACCTGATCCGCTCCGAGCCAGACCTCGTACTGGGGCCACGCGTCCGCAGGGAGCGCCTCGACCCGTGCCCGATAGGCGTCGAACAGCATGTCGACGCGGAGCTCCTCGTCACCGAAGCCCTGCCTCGGGACGACTCCCACGACCTGATACGTGCCGCCGACGGAGCCGGTGAGGGAGAGAGTCGGATGCTCCGCCAGGGGCGTCCGCCCCATCCGGTCCCACAGCGGCTCGGTGATGACGACCGCCGGAGCGAGGGCCTCGGCATCCGATTCCTGCAGGAACCGGCCCTCCAGCAGCTTCTCGCGATGGATCTGCGAGTAGGCCGGGTCGAGGGCGCGGGCGGTGACATCGGCGACCCCGTCGGGGAGCTGCACGGGGACGAAGATGCCCTGCACGATCCGCGCGGTGTGCGTGAACTCGAATCGCTCCGAGACGCGCGTGAACCGCTCGTCGAAGGCGTCGAAGTCCACGGGTGATCCGTCGTCGCTGGCGACGCCGACGACCACGGTGGCGACCCGTCCTCCCCAGCGGTCGGACTGCTCCGCCTGGAACTGACGCTGATACTCCGAGATGGCGACGACTCCGGTCAACGCGGCCACCGAGACCGCGATGCCGATCAGGCTGAGCAGGACGCGGAGCTTGTGGACGCGGATCTCCGCCCATGCGTCGGCAAGAGCTCCGAGGAACCCGGTCACGATGTCCCTCCGTCGGTTGCGGACACGAGGGGCGGGGCGGAACCCGTGGGTGACGCCGCGGACTCCCCGGGGTGTGCGGAGGGAACCGGCGCCGCGAGGGTCGATGCCTCGAACGCGCGGCTGAGGTCGGCCGGCTCCAGGACGCCGGCGTCCAGCCGGTAGTGCCTGCGCGCACGGGCGGCCACATGGAGGTCGTGCGTGATCGTCACGAGCGCGGCGTCGGTCTCCGTCGCGACCTCGTCGAGCAGTGACATCACCGACGCACCCGTGTCGATGTCGAGGGCACCGGTGGGCTCGTCCGCGAGGATGAGCACCGGCCGACGGACGAGGGCTCGCGCGATCGCGACGCGCTGCTGCTCACCACCCGACAGGCGATCGGCGACCTGCTCGACGCGGTGGCCGAGACCGACCCGCTCCAGCATGTCGGCGGCGATCCTCCTGCGGTTCCAGAACACCCGCCCGCTCGCATGCCCGAGGGGCATCATCACATTGTCCAGGGCTGTGCGACCGGGCAGCAGGTTGAACTGCTGGAAGACGAAGCCGACGTTGTCGCCGCGCAGTCGGTCGAGTCGTCCCGATCGCATCCGTCGCACCTCCCGGCCCTCGAAGGACACCGAGCCGGTGGTGGGCGCATCGAGCATCCCGAGGATGTTCAGCAGGGTGGACTTGCCCGACCCCGACCTGCCGACGATCGACACGTGATCACCCGCGCTCACCTCGAGCGTGATGCCGCGCAGGATCTCGAGGTGCGAATCGTCCGCCAGACGAACGCTCTTGGTGATGTCCGCGAGAGCGACGAGGGTCACCAGCTGGCTCCGCTGTCGCACTGCTCGACGCCCGGCTCGACCTCGTAGCAGACCTCCTCGACGGGGGCGACGAATCCCGGCACGAACTGCCTGATCGACTCGCCCTCTTCGAGACCTTCCACCACCTCGACCATGGTGCCGTCGTTCACACCGAGCGTCACGGCCCGCTCCTCGGGCTCGGCGCCGTCGCCCTCATCGACCCAGACGTTGCCGCTGCCCGCTCCGCCCTGGACCGCGGTGACCGGGATCACCAGGGCATCGTCCACCTGCCCGAGGGCGAGGTCCATCGTCGCCGGGAGGCCGGCGAACACGACCTGATCCGCCGGGACGGCGCAGCGCACGCTCGCCGTCCCCTCGGCACTCACCTGCACCCGCACGCCCGTGCAGGTGAAGGGGGCCGGTCCTCCGGTGATGCTGACAGAGGCCTCGGCCGGGGCATTCACCAGCCGGTACAGCTCGACCGGCTGCACGGTCGCGAGCAGGTGGTAGCGGTTCGGCGTCAAGGTGTATATCTCAGTGCCGGCGGACGTCATCTGTCCCTTCACCAGCGCGATCGCAGAGATCTCCCCGGCCTCGGGAGCGGTGACGTCGATGTCCTTCCTCGGGTCGTCCTGCCGGACGGTGAAGAGCTTCTGCCCCGCCTTGACGGTCGTGCCGTCGGCGACGTGGACCGCGAGCACGGTGCCGTTGAGCTCCGTGCGCACGGCGAAGGCGTCGTCTCGAGCCACGTTGCCCGGCAGCGACAGCGCGTTCACGACCGACCCCCGCTCGACCGCGATCACGGGCTCACTGAGTGAGGCCCCCGGCGTCACCATCGCCTCGGAGCGGTCGGGGAAGAACGCGATCTTCACGAGCGCGGCGGCGCATGCGCCGAACACGAGGACAAGGAGCAGGGGGAAGATCCAGCGACGCCAGACGATCACAGCACGAGCCTTTCCGGCGACGCCGCCCTGGCGCACCCGCGGTCAGCGTAGCCCGGATGGAACGATGCCTCCTGTCAGGAGCGGCGTGTCCGAGCGTCGCGGATGGCCGACCCGGCCGCGGCTGCGTTCAGGCGCGGAGGGCCTCGTGACGGACGACGAGCCAGCCGGCAGGCACCGAAAGACGGTCGGCGTGCTGCGCGCACAGATCGTGCGCGTGCGGATGATCTGCGAGGCCCAGCGGCCCGAGCGCCGCCATCTGGTCGCCGTAGTCGTAGGTGAGCGTCGCCACTGCTTCTCGCGCGCAGCCGACCTTCGAGCAGAGTCTTCCGTTCATCTCCGCCAGACTACGTCTGCGAAGGCGCGACGAGCGGATGCCGCGCCGCCACGACCGACGGAGTCCGCCTAGACTTTCGCTATGCCCCGTCGTCCGCGCACCTCCGCCGCTCCCCGCCGCGGCGCTCGGCACGGCCGTCACGGTCGTCTGGGGCGCAGCGAGGTCGTACGGCCGCCGCTGGCACCGTTGGACGGTCGCATCGATCGCTTCGACCTCACGGTCGGGACGGCGGTGGAGTTCCTCCGCGGTACCTGGCCCGAGCTGCAGGACGTGCGCTTCGAGATTGGCGCGATGCCTGCATTCGAGGCCACCGACGAAGTGCCGCGCTGGTACCTGGACAGGGAGAATCGGCGGATCGTCCTCTTCCGGCTTCCCATCGAGCGGCTGCTGCCTCCCGGCCATGATGACAACGCGCACCGGCGGATGGCGATCGAGAGCGCCGTCTTCCGCGCGGCGGCCGAATACGTGGGTCGCGAGCCGTGGGATCTCGGCGGCCACGAGCACTGACCCGCGTCGCGGACGTGCCCCAGAGGCTCAGGGGTAGACGGTGATGCTCTGCTGCGCGCCTGCGGCCGGCCAGACCGGCCAGACCGCGAGCGCACCGGCCGCGGTCATCGTGACCGCGGCATGCACGGTGCTCGACGGAACCATCCGATAGACGGTCCGCGGCTTCAGCGCGACCGATGCCGAGGAGCCCGCCGGGACGGTGACGTCGATCGGATCGCCGCCGTCGACCGGAGCGAGCTGCATCGTCGCATCGGCATCCGCGTCGTTGGTGACGATCAGGCGCGGGGCCGGCCCTGCCGGCACCGACACGAGGACCTCGTCCTCGATCTCGGGCGCAGGCGTCACCCAGGCGAAGTCCGTCTCGGGTCCTGCACCGTCCTGCGCGCGAGCCGCGGCCAGCACGGGGGCATCCGCGTCGATCTGCACGGTGTACACGCCAGGATCGAGCGTCGACAGCGAGACCTCGGCCGGCTGGTCGGCAGTGAGCGGCACTGTGAACTCGTCGGCGATCGCGGCGGAGCCGACCTCGGTGACCGTCACCACCGCCTGCGCCTCGGCCTCCGGTGCCATGAGTCTGAGTACGGCCATCTCGGAGTTGTCCCCCGGGCTCTCGAAGACCTGGATACCGGGAATCACCGGATGCTGCTGAGGCGCGGGCACCGCGTCCTGCAGATCGATACCGGCAGGATCCAGCGTGCGCGTGAGAGACGACTGCAGCACGGCGCGCACGGGCGAGCCCGTCGCGGTGACCTGGACGATGGGGAGCTCGGAGCCGGCTGCGAGCGAGGTCAGCAGAACGGCGACCTGCGACTGTGCGGGGACGATCATCGTGCTCGACGCCCGGACCGACCCGTACAGGGTGAGAGCGACGGTCGAGGGCACGACGCCGGGGTTCGTGAGGACGATCAGATCCTCCGTGCCGGTCTCGACAGTGCCGCCGACGAGCCAGGATTCCGTATTGGCCGGGCGACAGGGTGCGGCCGCGAGACCGAACAGGTCGGGCTCCGACAGGGCGAAGGATTCGGTCGCGCCCAGCAGCGGGGCCGTCCGGCCCTCGACCTGGCCGACGAGGCGCTGCGCGGATCCGCCGTCCGCCAGATCGTCTGCGGAGAGGGGTTCGGATGCCGGTGCGCCCGCGCTGCCGTCGACGGTCGTCCGCGGGGAGGCGGCGGACACCATCTCGAGCGGATTCGAGGAGTCGCGTCCGATGGCGCGGAAGTCGCCGTTGCACACCAGCACCGTGTCGGCGGGGAGAGGGGTGACCGCGGTCTGCGCCGGCTCATGCGCGATCGTCGGCCACGGCGCGGACACGGCGAAGATGACTCCCACGACGCACGCGGCGGCGACGGCCGCTCCCGTGAGGACGCGAGCGCCGGTCGCGGCGACCCGGAATGCGCGGTTGCCGTTCATCGGCTCTCCTCCTCGGGGTCGTGTCGATCGTGCGACGTGTCGGGGTCCGCGATGTCAGAGTCCGGCGCGTCGGGACCCGCGGTATCAGGATCCGCGGTGTCGGAATCGTCCGGAGCAGGGTCGGCGTCCGCGCCATTCGGAGCCGCGACGTCGAGGTCCGTCGACGCCGCAGTCTCGGCAACAGCGTCGCCGGAGGGCGCGTCATCATCGACAGGCGCGACGACGGGATCGCCGCGGTACCGCTCCTCAGCGTGCCGAGGGAGCACCAGCGGCTCCTCCGGAACGCGTCCGACGATGCGGGACTTCGCCCTGGCAGCCCGGCGGGATGCCCGCGTCGGCACGGAGAGCAGCAGCGCGGCGAACACCAGCACGAGCTGCAGAGTGATCACGAGTCGGGAGGTCGCCTGCTGGCCTGGCGAGAGCTCGCCAGGCCGCGAGGCGTCGGCCTCGAGCCGATAGAGCACTCCGCGGTCCGTCGAGCCCGCCTGCACGAAGCCGGCGCGCTGGTCGAGAGAGGTCACGGCGGCGGTGCGCAGGATACGCGCCCGATCCGATTCGTCACCGGCCACCTGAGCGAGGAGCACATACGCGATCCCCTGTTCACCCAGCTCATCGGCCGCGTCGAAGTCACGGGCCGAGAGCAGGTCCACCGCGAGTGTCGTGAGGTCCGTACCCTGCGGCTCGGTCGCCGTCGACAGCATCGTGGCCTGCGCGCCGAGGGTCTCACTGCCGCCCCATGCCACGAGCATCGAGAGACCGCCATCGTTCTGCGGCGTGAGCACGAGCGTGCCGACGGGGCGGTCCTCCCCTGCCTGGGCCGCCACGTAGGCCGGAAGAGTGGATGCCGGACCGTCGTGCAGCACCGAGGAGCCCGCGTGGAAGGCAGCGAGCGCGGGTACCGCGCAGATCGCGACCGCGAGGCCGGCGACGGCGGCACTGAGAACCCGCACCCGCGGGAGCGTGAGAGCCGTGTCCAAGGTCACCAGGGCGGCGCCCGTCATTCCGATCCACATGAGGCTGAGTCCGGCTCCGGGCCAGATCGGTATCGCACTCCCCTGAGCGAAGGAGACCGTGATGCCCACGGCGAGGAAGGCAGTGGCGAATCCGGCGAGGGCGACGACGAGGAGGGTGACTCCGGCTCGCCAGCGCGGGGCGACGGCGGAGAGGAGCGCCAGGAGCGCCAGCGGAGCGAGCAGGACTCCGGCCCAGGGCGCCAGGTCCGACCCGATCACGGAGACCCACCGAGCGAGGTCGGAGGTCGGGAAGCCGGTCGCCAGCGCGAGCCTGCCTGCCGGGTCCGCCCCCGCGTGAGGTCCTGCCCAGACGGCGCCGGGGTCGGCGAGCACGGAGATCAGGGTGCCATGACCGAGTTGCCAGATCACCAGCGGTGCGAACAGCGCGATGGCGGGCACGGGCAGCCAGAGCAGTCGTATGGCACCGCGCAGGCGCGCGCCGGCCAGGGTGATTCCGAGCGCCACGACCCACAGGACCAGCAGGGCCGGTGCGAGCGAGGGAGCGCAGGCGGTGACGGCCGCGAACAGCACGGATGCGGCTCCTGCCGCGCCCCAGGATCGATGTGCCACCACTGCGGTGTGGAACAGCCAGGGCAGGAGCAGATGCACCAGCACCGCGGTGGGCCGGCCGTCGATCAGGGCGGTGAGGAACGTCGGCGCGAGCGCCCAGACGACGCCGGCGAAGATGCGCAGGCCGGAGCGGTCGGTGACCCGCGTGGACGCGAACCATCCGCCCAGCACCGCGAGCGGGAGGGCGAGGATCCACAGCAGCACGAGCGAGAACGAGGGGCCCGCCGGCCATAGCGAACCGAGCACCGCGACCACGCCGGCGAACGGGTCGGCAGGGCCGATGACGTCGGCCCCCAGGCCGCGCAGCCCCCAGGCCGCGTCGCTCCAGAGCGCGGCCACCGTCGTCCGCAGCGGCAGCAGTGCGCCCCCACCCAGGACCGGCCACGCCAGGAGCGTCGTGAAGGTCGCGATGCTCACGACGAGGGCGGCGAGCACGGTCCACGCTCCACCGCCGGAGAAGAATCGCAGCTCGCTGACGGCACCGCCTTCGCTGCCATGGCCGTCGTCGAGGCGGCGACGGAGATCCGAGCGGCTCACGCGCAAGGGCGCGATGCTCGCCCAGCTCGAGGTCCGGAACGCTCTGATCCGCTGACGGGATCGCGCGATCGCGGGGAATCGGAGCAGCACGGTCAGCGCGGCCGCCCACTCGGGGAGCACTGCTTCAGGGCGTTTCGCGATGAGGTCGGTGATCGAGCGCCAGAGCGCGAGCGGCAGAAGGCTCAGCCAGTGCAGCGGCACCGCGAATCCGGGCGCGTAGGCGAGACGCCGGTGCAGCTGTGCGACCCGGGTCGCGTAGGCGCGCCTGCCGCGCCCGGTCGGCAGCGCCGCAGGCCCGTCCGGAGACACCGACACCCGAGCCGCAGGCGCGAGGACCACGCGTCCGCCGCCGAGGCGCGCGCGTACTCCGAGGTCGAGGCCCTCGTCGGCTCCTGCCAATGCGGGGTCAGGACGCAGCGCGTCTCGCACCTCTCCGCGGATGAGGAGGCCGCGGATGTCGGCACCGAGCGCATCGTCGCGACCGTCGTGCTGTCCCTGGTCGAGTTCACCGGCGGCGAGCTCGACCGAACGACCGAGTCCGGTCATGCTCACCCCGAGGGACACGATCTCGCGGTCGTTGTCGGTGTGGACGAGCTTCGGAGCCACGATCGCCGCCGACGGCGATTTCTCCAGGGTCCCGACGAGGCGTTCGAGAGCACGCGGATGCGGGGCCGTGTCGTGCGCCAGCAGCCAGACGGCGGTGCCGTCGAGCACCCGGGGGCGCGCGAGTTCCACGGCATCCGCGAACGACGTGCTCTGGCGCGCTTCGATGATCCCCTCGACCATGCTCGCGACGGTGTCGCTCTCCCTGGCCGTGGTGGCGTCGCCGCACATCACCAGGGTGATGGCTGCCGCCGGTGTGCTCTGAGAGCGCAGGGCGTCGAGTGTGTGGAGCAGCTGCGCGCGGGCGGAGGAACCGGGGCGCGCCACGATGATTGCATGAACTCGGGCTGGCATGACGTGGTCAGCCTATGCGCGCCTCAGGTCCACGACAGGGACCGGATGCGGCGTGGCCGCGAAGCGAAGCCGGGAGCGTTCAGCTCGCGCGGCGCTTGAGCTTGCGGCGCTCGCGCTCCGAGAGGCCGCCCCAGATGCCGAAGCGCTCGTCGTTGTTGAGCGCGTACTCGAGGCATTCGCCACGCACGTCGCAGGAGGTGCAGATCCGCTTCGCATCGCGGGTCGATCCGCCCTTCTCGGGGAAGAAGGCCTCGGGGTCGGTCTGCGAGCACAGCGCATCGCTCTGCCAGGAGAGCGCGTTGTCATCGTCGCCCTCGGCCTTCCGAACTCCCGGAACACCGAGATTGACCGGATCGACGAACCAGTTCTCCGGTACGTCTGAACGGTAACCCGTCATCTCGCTCTCCAACCCTTTATTTCCGCCCCCTCGGCGGGCCGTGCTCAACTAATTACACCCGTGTCATTCGCATCGGTCAAGTCGCGGATCGTAAACCCTCAATCAGGTCTTGAAGGTTCTTGAGCTCGACACGGCGTGTCGCGGCCCCCTCGGCGGCTCACTTCGCGCGGGCGGAGGTGCCGTGACCCGGCGAGGCGACGAAGGCCTCTCCCACGCCGCTGAGTGTGAGCCGCGTCTCGTCGGCGGTGGCGAACACCGCTGTGCCGACCGGGACCGTCCGCTCGACGTCGGAATCCGAGCGCACGGCGACGCGACCATCGGTGGCGAGCACCATCGTGGGTCCCGCGACCTCGATCGGCAGGTCCTGACCGTCCAGCGCGACTCGACGCAGCGCGAAGTCGTCGACGGGCACCTCGTACTCGGTGACGGCCCCGACCTCTACGGGGCGCAGCACGGGCACCTCCCCCGTCGTGGTGTCGAGGATCGACAGGAGCTCCGCGACGTCGATGCGCTTGGGGGTGAGTCCGCCGCGCAGGACGTTGTCGCTCGCCGCCATGATCTCCACTCCGAGCCCCGAGATGTACGCATGCAGGAGACCCGCCCGCAGGAAGATCCCCTCGCCTCGGCGCAGCACCACGTGGTTCATCAGCAGCGCGACCACCACTCCCGGGTCACCGGGGTAGGTCTCGGAGATCGCCGACACCGCCCTCAGAGTGGTCGTCCACTCCCCCGCATCCGAGTCCGCAGCCGCACGCACGGACGCGATGATGTCATCGACCTCGACCTGAGCGTCCCCCGACAGCAGCCATCCGATCACATCGCGCAGCACGTCGCCGGGCTGCGAGAGACGCTCGACGAGGGCCGCGACACCGGCTCCGCCGTCGAGCGCGTCCAGGAGTCGCAACGTGTCGGGAACGGGCCGGAGTCCGCTCAGGGATTCGAACCGGTCGCTCAGCGCGACGATGAGCTCGGGCTTGTGGTTGTCGTCCCGGTAGTTGCGGGTCGGATCGTCCGCATCGAGCGCCGCCTCCCGCTCCCACCCCGCGCGGGCCTGCTCGCGCGTCGGGTGGACCTGGATCGACAGGGGCGAGGCTGCGGCGAGGAGCTTCAGCAGATACGGCAGCTCACCACCGGTCACGGCGTCGAGGGTCCCGTCGCCCTGCACGTCGGCGGGATCGCCGGGGTGGTCCCCGAACCAGACCTCCGCCTCCGGCCCGCTCGCGGGCGGGCGTCCTTCGAGTCCGGCGAGGAGAGTGGTCGATCCCCAGGCGTAGTCGCGGGGAGTGTTGGTGAGGCTGAGAAGCATGCCACCAGCGTATTGGCACCCGAACACACCGTGCCACGAGCGAAGACGTCGAGTGGGCGACCAGCCGCGCGCTGTAGCCTGAACCCGATGGCGCATTACACCAAGCACCCGGTGGCAGCCCCGCCCACCGCGCCGGAGCGCGAGTCGACGGGGCACCTTCTGCTGCGCGGGTACATCATCCTGGTGCTGTTCGCCGCCTTCGCGCATTCCGCCGTGTACAACCTGCTCGGCGAGATCGGAGCAGCGATCGCGCTCGCGGCGTTCCTGGTAGCCACCCTCGCGATCGGCATCCCGATGATCGCCCGTGGCCGCCCGCATGCCTTCGCCTGGCGCCGGCTCCCCTGGGCGGCGACCGGATACACCGTCCTCGCGCTGGTCTCGGTCGCGTGGTCGCAGTGGCGCGGAGCGACGCTCATCACGTGGGTCCTGCTCGCCGGTGTGACCGTGAACGCGCTGTTCATCGTGCACGTGCTCACGTGGCACGAGATCGTGAGAGCACTCGCGTCCGCTTTCAAGTGGATCCTCGGCCTCTCGCTCGCCGTCGAGCTCTGGGTGGCGCTCGTCGTGCACGAGCCGATCCTGCCGAACTTCTTCGTCCGCCCCGAGGGCGAGATCGATGCGCATTGGTACTGGGTACGCGGCAACCTGTTCGACGGAGGGCGCATCCAGGGCATCGTCGGCAACTCGAATCTCCTGGCAATCATCAGCCTGTTCGCCCTGCTCACGTTCGGGATCCTGTTCGCCGCCCGCGCCCGGTGGCGCACGACCCTGGCGCTGTGGGCACTGCTCGCCGCATATTTCATCCTCCGAGCAGGATCGGCGACCGCCTACGCGTGCGCGGCCGCGGCCGGCCTGGTGCTCGTCGTCGCCCTGCTGATGCGCCGCGCACCGACGCCAGGAGCGCGCACGCGACTGTATGTCGTCTTCCTCGGGGGCGGAGCGCTCGTCGCCGGACTCGTCTGGCTCTTGCGCGAGCCGCTCTTCGCCCTGGTCGGGCGGAGTGCCGATCTCACCGGCCGCTCGGACAAGATCTGGACGAAGGTGCTGGAGCGCGCCGCAGAGCATCCCGTCTTCGGCAACGGCTTCTCCAGCCCGTGGGTGCCCTTCGACCCCGCTTTCAAGGGGTGGATCACCGACCACCACATCACCGTCTTCCACGCTCACAACATGTGGCTGGATGTGCTGATGCAGCTCGGGGCCCTCGGTGTCGTCCTCATGGCACTCGCGTACCTCGGCCTCCTGTGGCGGTCGTGGTTCTTCGCCGTCGACCGGCCGAGGTGGGACCTGGATGCCGACCGCTCCTACTCCCCCCTCACGCTGCTGCCCAGCCTGTTCACGGTCGTCCTGCTCGTGCAGGGGCTGACGGAGTCGACGCCGATCATGCTGTGGGGCTGGATGCTCCTGGTGCTGCTGTCCTTCAAGATCAAGGCCGTGCCGCTGGTGGGCGTCGGCGAGCGCGAGCGCGTGATCGAGCGCGGCGAGAGAAGCCGGCGGGTTCCGTGACGTCTCAGGGCGGATTGGTGCGACTGCTCGGTTCGGCCGAGTTCGCGCGTGCCTATACGGTCGCGGTGCTCACAGCGGTCTTCTCCGCCTTCACGATCGAGCGCGCCGCAGCGCCCGTGACGCTCGCCACCGTGATCGCCGCGCTGTGCGCGTTGGGCGCCTGCATCCTCTGGGTGCGCCGGGAGGAGCTGTCGCTGCTGCGCATCGCGCCCTCCTCGCTCCTGGCGTTCCTCGCCTGGGCCCTGGTCAGTCTGGTCTGGACGACCGACAAGTCCGACACCGCCTTCGGGTGGATGGCGCTGTTCGGCTTCGCGTTCCTCGCGATCACGGTCGGCCACATCCGCGACACTCTGCAGACCGTCCGCGCGCTCGGCGACTCGCTGCGGATCCTGCTGCTGCTGTCCCTCGGTCTCGAAATCTTGTCGGGGGTGCTCCTCGACATGCCGTTCACCTTCCTCAGCATCCAGGGCGACCTGGCCGTCGGCGGTCCGGTGCAGGGGATCTTCGGCAGCCGCAACATGCTCGGCTTCGTCACGGTGATCGCCCTCATCACGTTCGTCGTGGAATGGCGATCCCAGTCGCTGACCGCCCGCATCGCGATCCCCTCGATCGCGCTCGGCGCCCTGCTCGCCTTCCTCTCGTCCTCGCCCACCGTGCTCGTGCTCGCCGCAGCGGTGGGTGTCGTGGCCGTCGCCCTGGCGATCGTGCGGCACACTCCGGCGGAGCGGCGCACGGTCGTGCAGTGGGTGCTCGGCGTCCTCGTGGCGATGGCGCTCACCGCCGCCTTCGCGCTGCGGCATGCGATCATCGCGTTGCTGGACGCCGGATCGGACTTCTCGATCAGGGCGACCCTGTGGAACACGATCCTCGACTTCGTCGCCCTCAAGCCGATCGAGGGGTGGGGCTGGTTCGGACCGTGGGCGCGCGGCGAGTATCCGTTCACGTACATCAACTTCCTCCTCGACGATCACCACCAGAGCGCTCTGAACGCGTACTTCGACGTCCTCCTCCAGCTGGGCACCGCCGGGCTCGTGCTGTTCCTCCTGCTCGGGGGTGTCGCGACCGTGCGGTCCTGGCTCGTGGCGAGCGTGCGCCGCTCCGTCGTCTACGCCTGGACGCCGCTGATGCTGGTCACGCTCGCGGTCGACTCGATGTTCGAGAGCTTCACGCTCGCAGGCGCCGGCTGGTTCATGCTCGTCCTGTGCGCGCTGCGCGCCGGGCAGTCCCGCTCGTGGCGCGAGAGCATCGACGCCGCGCACACCGGGACCATCCCCACCCTCCGAAGCAGCGGGCCTTAGCCAGGGCGGGCCTCAGTCGAGCGCGTCTTCGCGGAGCTTCGCCGCCCACCGCAGTGCGTCGCGGACTCCTTCATCGAGCGATCGCTCGGAACGCCACTCCAGAAGCGCCGCCGCACGGTCGACGATCGCGAAGGCGCCTGCCTGATCGCCGGGGCGCCGCGGCTGCTCGACCACGGGTACGGCGACGCCCGTCACTCGTGTGTACGCGTCGACGAGCTCCCGGACAGTGACGCCGTCCCCCGTGCCGAGATTGATCACCCGGTACGGGTTCTGTGCTGTGGCGACGTGGTCGAACCTCCGCACGGCGGCGACGTGCGCGAGCGCGAGGTCCCAGACATGGATGTAGTCGCGCAGGCCGGAGCCGTCTCTGGTGGGCCAGTCGGTGCCCGTGATCGCGAACGCCGCGCGCTCGGCGTGCGCCTGCATGATCTTCCCCAGTACATGGGACGGCGTCGGATTCTGCAGCCCCGTGCGCAGTCGGGGGTCGGCGCCAACCGGGTTGAAGTAGCGCAGGGCCACCGCGCGCAGATCGCCCGAGGATGCGGCATCCGCGAGGATCTGCTCGACCATCGCCTTGCTCGTGGCGTAGGGACTGGCCGGCGCGAGCGCGCCGTCCTCGTCGACTCCTGCGCCGCTGTCACCCGCATACACCGATGCCGACGAGCTGAACACGACGCGAGTCACGCCCGCGGCCCGCAGATGCTGGAGCAGGCGGATGGTCTTGCCCACGTTCGCATCGTAGTAACCGAGCGGGTCGGCGACGGATTCCGGTACGACGATCCGCGCCGCACAGTGCACGACGGCGTCGATGTCGGGGTGTTCCGTCATGATCCGCCTGACCAGCTCGGCGTCCGCGATATCACCGACATACAGGTTGCGGCCTTCGCCGAACGCCCTCATCCCGGTCGACAGATCGTCGAGCACGACGACGTCGATTCCGGCGTCGATGCACGCTGTCGCGACGGTCGAGCCAATGTAGCCGGCGCCGCCGGTGATCAGAACCTTCATCGCGGTCAGTTTAGTCATGGTGATAGGACGCTCCAACCGGCTCTCCGAAGATCCGAAGGTGCCGGGCGGTAGGCTACTCTCTGCTCGTCGAGTCCACCGGCACCTTTGCTGAGGTGCCGGTCGGCGCACTACCCACGGAGATTCCACCTGTGACACACGTCCTGCAGAACGTCGTCTTCCCTCTCGATCGCGACCCCGACCTCCTGCCGTTGTACGCAGACCCCGAGACCTGGTCCGTCATCGAGGAAGAACCCGTGCGCGTCTCCAATCGCGCCCACCTCGGCAACATCCTCGGCAGGCACCGCGCACGGATCGTCGCGGGTCGGCGTGTGTCGCTGGGCACGTATTTCAACGCTTTTCCCGCCGCGTACTGGCAGCACTGGACGAGCGTCCGCGACATCCGACTGACGGTCCGGACCACGGGCCCGGCGACCATCCTCGTCTACCGTTCCAACGGCAGCGGCATCCGCCAGCGTGTCTCCACCAGGGAGGTGACCGGCGACTCCTCCACCTCCTTCGACCTCGATCTGACGCAGTACAGCGACGGCGGCTGGATCTGGTTCGACATCGTCGCCGACGAGAAGCACGCGGTGCTCGAAGGCGCCGAATGGACCACCGAGCAGGAGCCCGCGCGTGCGGGCAAGGCCTCGCTCGGGATCACCACGTACAACAAGCCGGACTACTGCGTGGAGACGCTGCGCGCTCTGGCCTCCTCGCCCGACGCGCTCGAGTTCGTGGATCGCATCTTCCTCGTCGATCAGGGCACGCAGCTCGTCTCCGATCAGGACGGCTACGACGAGGTCGCCGAGCAACTGGGCGAGACGCTGCACGTGATCCGTCAGGGCAACCTCGGTGGTTCCGGCGGCTTCGCGCGCGCCATGCACGAGACCCTGAACAGGCCCGAGAGCGACTTCGTGCAGCTGCTGGATGACGATGTCCGCCTGGAGCCCGAGTCGCTGCGCCGGTCGATCGTGTTCGGGCGCTATGCGACCACGCCCGTCCTGGTGGGTGGTCACATGTTCGACCTGCTCGACCGCCCGAAGCTCCACGGATGGGCTGAGGTCGTCGACGAGAATCCGTTCATGTGGCGCAACCTGTACCAGGAGAAGATGCCCCACGACTTCGGCGTCGCCAACCTGCGCCAGTCTCCGCTTCTGCACATGCGGATGGACGCCGACTACAACGGGTGGTGGATGTGCCTGATCCCCCTCGATGCCGTCCGCAAGGTGGGGCTGTCCCTGCCGGCGTTCATCAAGTGGGACGACGCCGAGTTCTGCCTGCGCGCCGGTGAGGCGGGCTTCCCGACCGTCTCGATGCCAGGAGTCGCGTTGTGGCACGTGTCGTGGGTCAACAAGGACGACACGATCGACTGGCAGGCCTACTTCCATGCGCGCAACCGCATCGTGGCCGGCCTGCTGCACTCGAACGCCCCCCGGGGCGGCCGGCTTCTCACGCACAGCCGCCGCGTCGATCTCAAGCACCTGATGATGATGCAGTACTACCCTGTCGCGCTCCGAGCGTCGGCCCTGCGCGATGTCCTCGCCGGCCCCGACCACATGCGCAAGAACCTCGCCACGGCGATGCCGGCTGCCCGTGCACTGTCCGCCGAGTATCCCGAGACGATCGTGCATCGCGACCCCGCGCGCGTGCTGCACTCCCGTCACGGACGCCAGGTGTACAAGCGCCTCGCGAAGAACGACTTCGACAACCCGAAGGGACTTCGGCTGCGGTGGTTCACCCTGTCGACACTCCTCTCGCACTGGCTGCACCGACCGGACCCCGCGAACATCGAGCAGCCGGAGGTCGAGTTCGGCAAGGGAGACGCGCACTGGTGGCGTGTCCCCCTCTTCGACAGCGCCCTCGTCAGCGCCGCAGACGGCTCAGGCAAGAACATCTACACCCGCGACAGGGCGAAGTACCGCAGAATGCTGCGCGACACCGTCCGCCTGCACGCCCAGCTGCGGCGGAGGTGGCCCGAGCTGCAGCGCGAATACCGCGAGGCACTGCCCGAGCTCGTGTCCCCTGAGTCGTGGGCTGAGATCTTCGAGGAGAAGGCATGACCGCGGCATCCGCCGAGTTCGATCCGGCGTCGGCGACCATCGTCATCGTCACCTTCAACCGCTCGCACCTGCTGACCGGGCTGCTCGAGAGCATCACGGCGATGAGCCCGCAGCCGGGCCATGTGGTCGTGATCGACAATGCCTCATCCGACGACACGACCGAGGTCGTGGAGTCCTTCCGCCCCCGGCTGGGCACCGAGCTCGTCTACCGGCGCCTGGAGACCAACACCGGCGGCTCCGGCGGCTTCAGCGAGGGCATGCGCACGGCGTATGAACTGGGGTCCGAGTGGATCTGGATGATGGACGACGATGTCGAGGTCGTGCCGGACGGCCTGGCCAAGATGGGCAAGTGGGCGCCGCGCTTCAAGAGCATCCAGGGCCGCCGCTACGACTACGACGGCAGCGAGTTCTACTGGCAGTACCGGATCGCCGAGCGGATGGGGATCCCGATCCCCTTCGCCCCCTCAGGCTTCGACTCCTCCGGCTACAAGGAGATGAACAGCGGATGCTTCGAGGGCATGTTCATCCATCGCTCGATCGTGAAACAGATCGGCCTTCCCGACCCGCGCTTCTTCATCTACTGGGATGACCAGATGTACGGCTGGCTCGCCTCACGCAAGACGACCGCGGTGATCGTCGACGAGTTCGTACTGCGTCGCACCCGTGAGATCAAGCAGTGGGACATGGGCGTCCGGCACATGAACGCCTCGAGCAACGCGTACCGCTTCTACATCATGCGCAACCGCGCGTACATCAAGCAGTACTACCGCGTGCACGACAACTACAACCCGGTGCTGTTCGGGCTGGGGACGGCCATGACGTTCGCGAAGGAGCTCATCCGACTCCTGTTCGTCGAGCGCACCGTCCGCGGCACCAGCAATCTCTTCCGCGGGCTCAGGGAGGGCGGCCGCCTCGGCCGCGACCGCACCTGGCAGCCCATGGCTCCCCTGGAGGCATGAACCGATGACCGACGAACAGCAGCCCGACCTCCGCTGGGCACCCCTGCCTCCGAAGCCGAGCAACCGCGGACGCATCTGGTTGATCGTCGGCATCGTGATCGCCGTGCTGGCCATCGTCGGTGTGCTGCTGTTCCTCTTCCTGCCGCGCGGAGCGGCCCCTGAGCCGGTCGCGTCGCCCACGGCGTCCGCCACTCCGAGCGCGTCGCCGACGCCGACCCAGACGGCGGAGCCCACCGAGCCCCCGGTGCAGACGGAGGCCCCGCCCGTCGTCGATCCCAGCGTCGAGGCTTTCCGGACGCAGGTCGCTCCTCGGCTGCAGGACGCGGCGACGGGGCTGGACCTCGTCGCGAACGCCACCGGACAGGATGCGGTGTCGATCGTCGATCAGCTGCAGTTCGACCTGCAGAGCCTCGCCGACACTCCCGCGCCGTCGTCGATCCGCACCCAGTGGGACGACGGCCTGTCGAGCTACTCGCAGCAGCTCACCGACCTTCGTTCGGCTCTGAGCGCAGGATCGAGCACCACTGCGGCGCTCGACGGCGCCCGCACCGCGCTGAAGAACCTCGACGACCTCGTCGGTCGCTGATCCGCAGGATGCGCGCCTGTCGGCGCACGCATCAGGAGTTGTAGTCCGCGTTGTAGCGGTCGAGAACGTCGGTGATGGACGCGTCCAGAACGAGCGCGCCCTTGTCGAGGTAGAGGCCGCGCGTGCAGAAACGGCGCAGGTCACGCTCGTTGTGGCTGACGAAGAACAGCGTGCGCCCCTCTGCCAGCAGTTCGTCGATCCGCTTGTAGCATTTCTCGCGGAAGGCCTTGTCGCCGACGGCGAGCACCTCGTCGACGAGCAGGATCGGCTCGTCGAGCTGCGAGACCACGGAGAACGCCAGGCGCACCTTCATGCCGTTCGAGAGGTGCTTGTAGGGAGTGTCCTCGAAGCCGGCGAGTTCGGCGAAGGCGATGATGTCGTCGTAGCGGCGCGAGACCTCGTCGCGGGACATCCCGTGCAGACCGGCGGTCAGTCTGACGTTCTCGCGCACCGTGAGGTCTCCGACGAACCCGCCGGTGATCTCGATCAGGGGGGCGACGCCGCCGTTCACGGACACGGTCCCCTCGTCGGCGAGCAGCACCTTCGCGACCAGACGGAGCAGCGTGGACTTGCCCTGCCCGTTGCGGCCGACGACGCCGATCGACTCGCCCTGCTGCACGGTGAAGGACACGTCGCGGAGCGCCCAGAACTCGCCGGGGCGTGAACGGCGGGACGCGCCGGCGAACAGATCCTTGAAGCTGCGCTGACCGCGTCGGTTGCGCCGGAAGCGCACGCCGAGACCCTTCACCTCGATCGCGACCGACATCACAGCTCCTTCAGCACGGGGCGCTCGAGGGAACGGAACGTCCAGATGCCGAGCGCGAGGATCACCAAGGTCATGCCCACGCTCACCAGGAGCGTGAACAGGTTCCACTGATCAGGGAAGAACGGCATCCGATAGAGCATGAAGATCCCGGCGAGCGGATTGAACGCGCCCAGAGTCTGGAACATCCCGGGCAGGTCGGTGACGTTGTAGATGATCGGAGTGGCGTAGAACATCGCCCGCAGGATCAGCGCGGTCGTGCGCTCGAGGTCGACGTAGAGCACGCACAGCGGTGCGACGAGCAGCCCGAGCCCGACCAGGAGCACGGTCTGGAGGAACATCGCCACGGGCATCCACAGGATCCCCCAGCCCACCTGCACGGTCTGAGCGGGATCCTGCTCCACGAGCAGGTTGATGATCACGAACGCCGCGAGCACCGGCAGGGAGAACAGGTACTCCATGCCCTTGCTCAGCACGATGCGGTTGACCCAGATCGATCGAGGGATCGCCGTGGACCTGACCAGCCTCGCGTCCTTCTTGAAGGCGCGCGTGAAGTCGGACACGGAGGCGTTGAACCACACCCACGGCAGCAGCGCGCTGATCAGGAACACGATGTACGGCTGCTCGCCGACATCCCGACGGAAGATCTGGGTGAAGACGAACCAGTAGATCGCGCTCATGACGAGCGGGTCCAGGACCGACCACAGATACCCCAGGAGGCTCGTCGAGTACCGGACCTTCAGGTCGCGGGCAGACAGCAGCCACAGGGAATGCAGATAGCGCCGGGGCGTCCCGGGCGCCCCGACAGCAGCGTGACTCACGGTGTCGAGTCTACGAGAGCGTGTTGTTCCACAGCGACAGCGCCGAGCCGATCGCCATGTGCATGTCGAGATACTGATAGGTGCCGAGGCGCCCGCCGAAGTGCACGTCCTTCTCACCCTTCGCCAGCTCGCGGTAAGCGAGCAGCCCCTCGCGGTCGGTCGGGGTGTTGACCGGGTAGTACGGCTCGTCCTCGCGATTCGCGAAGCGGGAGAACTCCCGCATGATGACCGTCTTGTCCGACTCGTACACGTCCTTGCGCTCCGGGTGGAAGTGCTTGAACTCGTGGATGCGGGTGTACGGCACGTCCATGTCCGGATAGTTCATGACGCTCGTGCCCTGGAAGTCGCCGATGTTCAGCACCTCCTGCTCGAAGTCCAGCGTGCGCCAGCTCAGTGCGCCTTCGGTGTAGTCGAAGTAGCGGTCGACCGGTCCCGTGTAGACGACGGGCAGCTGTCCTACGGTGGCCTTCCTGCTCAGGGGCTGCGACTCGTCGAAGTAGTCGACGTTCAGCTTCACCTCGATGTTGGGGTGGTCCGCCATCCGCTCCAACCACGCGGTGTAGCCGTCGGTGGGCAGTCCCTCCCACGTGTCGTTGAAGTACCGGTTGTCGTAGGTGTAGCGCACCGGGAGGCGGCTGATGATGTCGCCGGAGAGCTTCTGCGGATCCGTCTGCCACTGCTTCGCGGTGTAGTCGCGGAAGAACGCCTCGAACAGCGGACGCCCGACGAGCGCGATGCCCTTCTCCTCGAAGTTCGCCGCCGACTTGACGTCGAACTCGCCTGCCTGCTCGCGCACCAGCGCACGCGCCTGGTCGGGGGTGTACGCCGACTGGAAGAACTGGTTGATCGTGCCCAGGTTGACCGGCATCGGGAAGACCGTGCCCTTGTGGGTCGTGTAGACGCGGTGCACGTAGTTCGTGAACGTCGTGAACCGGTTGACGTACTCCCAGACCGTCGGGTTCGAGGTGTGGAAGAGGTGCGCGCCGTAACGGTGCACCTCGATCCCCGTCTCGGGCTCGGCTTCGCTGTACGCGTTGCCGCCGATGTGGTGACGGCGGTCGATGACCGTGACCTTGCGGCCGGCGTTCGCCGCCCGTTCTGCGATGGTGAGCCCGAAGAAGCCGGAGCCGACGATGAGGAGATCCATCAGGCGGCCGTTCCGACGACGATGCGGGGGGTACCGGCCCACAGCGCGGCGTCCGTCGCCGCGCGGCCGTCGACGAGGAGCTTGATCCCGGGCAGCTGCGCGGGGGTGAGCTCCTTGTAGTCGGCGTGATCCGTCTGCAGGATCGCGATGTCCACGGCGCCGCCGATCTCGTACGGCTCGAAGCCGAGGCCCTGGAGCTCCTCATCGGTGTAGAGCGGGTCGTGGACGACGACCTGCGCACCTCGATCGACGAGCGCCTTGACCGTCGGGAAGACGCCGGAGAACGCGGTCTCCTTCACGCCGCCGCGGTACGCGGCACCCAGCACCACAGCACGCTGACCGGTGAGATCGCCGAGGATCCCCTCCGCCTGCGCCACGAGCCGCTCAGGCATCGAGGCGTTCAGCTGACGCGCCACCCGCACGATATCGGCGTCGGGGTCGGTCGAGAGGTACAGGCGCGGGTACACCGGGATGCAGTGTCCGCCGACCGCGATACCGGGCCGGTGGATGTGGCTGTAGGGCTGCGAGTTGCAGGCGTCGATCACCTTGTAGACATCGATGCCATGCGACGCTGCGAACAGACCGAACTGATTCGCGAGGCCGATGTTCACGTCACGGTAGGTGGTCTCCGCCAGTTTCGCCATCTCGGAGGCCTCGGTGCTGCCGAGGTCCCACACGCCGTTCGGCTTGGCGAGGTCAGGACGCTCATCGAACTGCAGGACCGCCTCGTAGAACTCGCGAGCTCGACGGTTGCCCTCGTCGGACAGCGCGCCGATGAGCTTCGGGTACTTGCGAAGATCCGCGAAGACGCGGCCGGTGAGCACGCGCTCCGGTGAGTAGGCGAGGAAGAAGTCCTCGCCTTCCTTCAGACCGGAGCCCTCTTCGAGCATCGGCTTCCAGCGGTTGCGGGTCGTTCCCACCGGGAGGGTGGTCTCGTACGAGACCAGCGTGCCCGGCGTCAGGTGCTCGGCGAGCGACTTCGTCGCGGAGTCCATGTACCGGAAATCGGGCTCCCACGTCTCGTCGTTCACGAAGACGGGTGCGACCAGGACGACGGCGTCCGCGCCGGGGATGGCATCGGCGTAGTCCGTGGTCGCGCGAAGCCGGCCGGCGGGGATCAGCTCTTCGAGCTTCTCCTGCAGGTGCGCTTCCCCGGGGAAGGGCTCCTGAGCGGCGTTGATGGAGTCGACGGCCTTCTGATTGACATCGACTCCGATCACGTCGTGACCTGACGAGGCGAACTGGACGGCAAGAGGGAGCCCGATCTTTCCGAGGGCCACGACGGCGATACGCATACGGTCCAGTCTAAGCGGGGGGAAACGGACGTTCGTCACACCAGGCGACGCACACCCGGCACACGTCGAGCGAGGATCACGAGGGCGAACGACAGGACGGTGACGATCCCCCAGACGGCGAAGGTCGACGGCAACGAGCTCGCGGTGTCGGAGAGCGCGGGAATGGCGCGGACGGCGAGCATGACCGCGAAATGAATGAGGAAGACGCCGAAGGAGGAATCCGAGAGCGTCCGCACGACGCCGGTCATACGGCCGGGCTGCCATCCGGCGAGGGCTCCGTTCGCCGTGACGTAGCAGCCCAGCGCGGCGATCACGACGACTGGGCCGTAGTAGCTGACCGGAAGAAGCGCATCGAGGTAGGGGAAGGTGCCTCGAGTGCCGTACTGCACGATGATCAGGGCGATCGCTGCCATCGTGATGAGAGCGGCCGCCGCGAGCCTCCAGCCCCGCAGGATCAGATCACGCAGTGCCCATCCCGCCAGGAAGAACCCCACGTAAGGCACCCACTGCGTCACCGCGGTCTGAGAGGAGGAGCGATCGTATCCCGCCGTCGTCAGGACGTTCGACGATACGAGGGACGCCACCGTCACGGCGAGGACCGCACCGGCGAAGATGTATGCACGGCGCTTCCCTCCGTCGCGCAGGAACGCCGCGAGGACCGGCGCGATGACGTACAGGCCGACGATCAGCCAGAGGAAGTACAGGTGGGTGTAGCTGCGTCCGTCGATGACACCCAGCACGAAGCTGCGCCAGCTCCCCGGCTGCCCTGTGACGGCCGGGTGGACCACGAAGACGTAGAAGATCGGCCAGAACACGAAGGCCGGCCCCAGGCGCAACAGGCGTCGCCGGTAGAAGGGGGCCGGTCCGCGATCGAACTGGCGGGGTTCCAGAAGCAGCGCGCCGCTGATCATGACGAAGACGGGTACGACCCAGACGAAGCCGAGATCCACGGCGACGGCGACCCACCACCGCACACTGCCGGACACGTCGGAGTTGCCCACCATGTTGCCGCACACATGGATCGCGATGACGCCGATGATCGAGATGATGCGCAGTACGTCGAGGGACCAGCGTCGGGTCGGATGCGCAACGGCGTGATCGGGCATCCGAACATCATATGCGCGCTCGCAACGCGCTTTCCTCAGCGCGCTCCGGAACCGCACGCCGCCCGATCGCTAGACTCGACGCCGACCCTCTCGCGGCGCCGAGTGAACGGCGCTCAGACATCTGGAGCTTCCGTGACCGAAACCTCTGGCATGCGCGCCCTTCTCGATCTGGAGGATGCCGCGCCGGCGGTACTGTTCGAGACCATTCCCGGCCTCGACGTGCCGATCTGGCCCCTCGCCCGCTGGCCGTTCTCCCGGGCGATCGCGGAGACCGACATCGGCACGGCGCTCCCGGTGTACCAACGCCCCACAGCCCGCCAGCGCGCCCTGATCGCCGCACGGCGCATGATCCCGAACCGCCACTCGACCAGGCACGCGCCGAAGGCCGATCACCTCTTCGTCGTCTCGGGATGGACCAAGGTACGCGGTCAGGGCGGCTACCGGAACTGGCTCGCGGACGACTTCTCCGAGGCGCTGGGCGAGTCCTCCATCGTGGCGCAGGATGCATACCTCGACGCCCTGAGCGGTGCGGACCAACGCCCGCTCAATCGATCCACGTACACCTACGCGCTGGCCAACGAGCGGATCATCCGAAGAACGGCGCGACGCCCGCTCGGCCCCCAGGACCGTGCGCGGGTCGAACGAGCGCTGCGCGCGATCTTCGACCTCGTCGCCTTCGATGTCACGGACGCGGGGAGGGAGCGGGCGATCGCAGACGCCCTCGGCCGGGCGGACCGGGCACGACACGCCCGAGACGAGTTCGCTCGTCTGCTCGACCGCGTGACGCCGCGCCGCATCTACATGCAGACCGCCGCATACGGCAACCGCGCCCCCGAGATCGCACTCGCGCACGAGCGCGGCATCGAGGTGGCCGAACTGCAGCACGGCTGGATCGGCAGCAGCCACGCGGCGTACAACTTCGGGGCCGCGATGCGAGAACCCGCCATGGTCCGGTGCCTGCCGGACACCCTGCTCGGCTATGGCGAGTACTGGGGGCGCGACATCCGATTCCCCGGACGTTTCGTGCCGATCGGCAAGCCCACACTCGATCGGACCACACTGAACGTGCTCCCCTGGGCTGACCGCCCCAGGACCGTGCTGTTCGTCTCGAGCAACTTCGAGCATGATCTCGTCGACAGCGCCCTTCTCGCCGTTCGAGACGCCCTGCCGTCCGACTGGAGTCTCGTTCTGCGTCCGCATCCGGTCGAACGAGCCACGGCCGCACAACGACATGCCGCGGTCCTGGCGCACGACGGCATCGAACTGGATCTCTCGGTGGACGGCGGCGAGGCTCTTGCCCGGAGCCGAGCGGTCATCGGATTCTCCAGCACGATGCTCTTCGAAGCCCTCGCATACGGCTGCCACACGGCGGTTCTCGAATCGGTTCTCGCCGAGCACTATGCGTCGGCCGATATCTTCCCCACCCGGATCGATCGCGAACTGACGCAGGTCGATGTGGCAGTCCAGGGATTCCTCTCACCTCCGACCGCTGTCGACCGCACCCTGTCCGACTCGGTCTGGCGACCCGACGGCACGAGCGCCTTCGCCGACTTCGCGCGCCTCTGAGTCTCAGCGAGTCAGCGCTGACGGCCCCTGAGCCTCGACAGCGACGTCGCGGCGAGAACGGATGCGGCGCTCATTCGCAGCCCGCCCTCGCGGTGCAGTGTGGAGGCGATTCCTCGCGCCAGCAGGGACCCCGGTCTGGCACGGTGCTGCCTCCGCTCCACCAGACGATCGAGTTCCTCGGCTGAGGAACTGGGAACCGCGGCGAGATCGAGCAGACGCCGGTCGACCAGCGGCAACGGCTGTTCCGCTCGCGGGGCTGCCGAGCGCAGCGCAGCGATCGCCGCGGCGAGATGCCGCCGATCCTCCTGGCTCCAGCCGGAGCCTCGTCGGTTGTGGATCGCGCCGATGACATTGACGCGGAGGATCTTCGTCACCACCGCGTCGCGCTGCCCCTGAGCGAGTGCCCGGAACGTCGCCGAGGTCAGGAGTCGATGCACGAAACGGAGGTCCTCCTCGACCGGCCTCGCCGTGAGGGAGGTCCGGGAAGCCGCATCGGCGTGTACGAGATATGCGGGCCCCCGGCTGAGAGAGATCGCCCCCGCCTGCGACCAGACCGTGGTCACGTACTGGACGTCCTCGCCGGTCGCCACCGCGGTGTCGAGTCGAAGGTCACCGAAGGTCCGCCGCGAGACGAGTCCCAGCGGTGCACTGCGATAGGACAGACGATCCTTGACCAGATCGAGCCGCCTCGACCGCCAGGGCCTGGTCGGAGGGGTCGGGACCACTCCCCCGCGCGCATGCGCCAGTCTGGGTATGACGGCGTCGGCGCCATCGCGTCGAGCGATGGCGACCCAGGAGTCGATCGCCCCCGCCTCGAGCTCGTCGTCGGAGCCCATGATCGAGGTGAAGCTCGCCCCGGCATGATCGAGGCCCTCATTGAACGGACCAGCGGGCCGGGGCACACCGTCGTGCAATTCGAGAAGCCGCACACGCGGGTCGCCTGTGAGCTCCCCGAGGCGTTGCGCGATGTCCTCCGATGCGATGTTGTGGCACACGACAGTCACTCGAAGAGGCACGTCGTTCATCAGCACGGAGCCGACCGCTCTCCGAATAGGTCGCGAGAGCTGATGAACGGCGATGATCACATCGACCACCGGCCCATCGACGCCGCCCTCCGCTCCCCGCGCGGCCCGGTAGACGGACTCGTAGTCACGCGCGCGCGACGCATCCGAGAAGGCCTCCCGCGCTCGGGCGCCGATATCTTCCTGAGATCGGCCGCGATTGAGGGCGAGGAGTCGCTCGACCGCATCGGCGAACGATCGCGGTGTCCGCTCCTCGACCAGGATCCCGTCGGGCGCCGTGACGAACTCGGTATGGCCGCCTCTGGCGCCCACGACCACCGGTGTCCCCGCGACGAGAGCTTCGGCGATCGCTATCCCGAACGTCTCCGACTCGGTCGGCAGCAGGAAGACGTCTGCCTGCTGCAGGTGCCTGGCCACATCCGCCTTCGGCACCGAACCCGAGAATGTCACGTGTTCGCTCACACCGGTGCGCGCAGCCTCCTGCCGCGCCGATTCACGCAGCGGGCCCTCTCCCACCCAGTCGAGCGACGCATCCATGCCACGCCGACGCAGCTCGGCGAGCGTCTGGATCGCGAGAATCGGTCCCTTGCCGGGAACCAGGTTGCCGACAGCGACGAGCCGTACCCGTGATCCGCTGCGCGGAGCGGTCGATCGCTCCTCCGGGGCGGCGACATGATTCGGGATCACCGCGACCTCGCCCGAACGCACCCGGGAGATGCGACGGGCCAGGGTGCGGCTCACTGCCACGACGCGATCAGGGCGCGCGAGCCCGCGCTCGGTGAGGGGCAGCGTCAGCCGCATCAGGCGGGGCACCGTCTCGGGCGCGAGCAGACCTGACCAGTGCTCGGTGTGCACCCAGGGAACAGTCACTCGCAGGAGGGACATCGGCAGGAGCGAGGACAGCGCCATGGAGTGGACGAGATCGGCGTCCCGCAGCATTCTCCGGATGAGCCGTGAGGCGCGAACCAGTTGATCCGGTCTGGATGGCGACATCGACGACCGCACGATCCGCACCCCGTCGCGGACCTCGCTCGCAGGGGCGGAGGGCGCGTCCGACGGCGGGATGAGGTGAAGGACGGTGACCTCGTTCGACTCCGCCAGCAGCCGCACGTCGTCAGCGACGAACGATCCTGCCCCCGGGGAGCGCGGACTGGGGAACCAGGTCGTCACGACGAGCACGCGCATGATTCCGACGCTATCAGAGGGCGGCGGACGGCTTCTGCGGATCCGGCCGACCGAGGAGCACGCCGGCTGTGGCGCGACTGTTGCGCTCGGAATCGCAGAGCTCTGCCCAGACGTCCCTGCTGTGGAAGCGCTCGCGGAGAGCGAGGACCTCGGAGATGCTCGCGGCAACCTGCTCTGTCCTCGGGTTCGGATCGACCAGTCGTCCCGCCTCCGCCGTGACGATCTCCGATGTCCCGCCGACGTCGGTGGCCACGATCGGGATGTCGAACGACATCGCCTCCATGATCGACACCGGCACGCCCTCTGACTCGCTGAGGTTGATGAACGCGTCGACGTACTCCCGCCCGTAGAAGTCGATCACGTCGTCGTGCGGGGTCTGACCACGAAGCTCCGCCTCGATGCGAGCGCTCCGGACCCGATCCTGGAGCGCGCCGAACTCCGCTCCACCACCGAAATGCACCCAGCGGAGGGCGGTCCCCTGTCCCGCGGCCTCCACGGCCTCGAATATGCGCTCGACCCGCTTCACCGGAATGACATGCGAGCAGCTGACCACGAGACGCGGACGGCCCTCGCCGCGCGGCTCGGGCAGGGCTCCCGGATCCGGTGTGCCCAAGCGGCTGACGACGACGTTCGCACCCGGATGACGCTCGGCGATGTAGTCGCGCGCATGCGCGGACACGGCGAGCACCGCGTCTACGGCGGCGTAGAGGTGTGCGCGGAAAGGGAGGTACCCTGGCGACTCGTAGAGGTCGTAGCGGTGCACGCGCACGAAGGCGCCCTGCGCGCGGTCAACGAGCCACGGGACCGCGAGGCCGCCGCCCAGCCCCCAGAACGAGTACAGGGTGATGTCGGCTCCGTCGTCGAACGACTCGCGCACGCGCCGCCCGGCCGCCATCCGCATCCCCCGGGCGCACGCGGCCGCGAACGCACCGAACTGCGCGGCTCCGACTCCGGCTCGGCGTTCGCTTCTCCAGGCTCGGGCCGCGATCCGCACTCGGCGAGGCGACAGCGCGGCCAGAAGGATCTCTCGCCGGCGGGAAGGGTACAGGTTTCCGCGATAGGTCACGCCTGCGGGCAGGGGCACGCTCGGCGACTCGCCGGCAGTGCAGTTGAAGACGTGGACCTCGTCGAAGGCCTCCACCAAGGCGGCGATCTCGCGCTCGACGAAAGCCGTGTCCCCGTATGCGAACGGGTACTCGTTCGTCAGCAGCACCAGCCGTCTCACGACGTCGTCTCCGAGGGGAGCATCCGATCGACCGCCTCGACCCAGATCCGCTGTTGCTCCTCTGCGGAGAGCGACGCGGCTGCCCGGTCGGCAGCATCCTTGAACCCCTCGACATCTGATGGCACCATCGCATCGAAGATTCGCGTCAGCGAGGCGGCGGAGAAGTCGTCGGCCACGACGCCGAAGCCGTGCGCACGCACGATCGCAGCCATCTCCGGGCTGGGGCCGATCACCACACCGAGTCTTGCCTGGACGAAGTCGAACAGCTTGTTCGGAAGCGCCCACCGGTAGTTGGCGTTGACCGGCGGCAGCACGAACACTCCGATGTCATGGTCGTTGAGTGTCGCAACCAGTTCGTCATAGGGAACGGCGTCATGGACTCGCACGTTCGAGGTCTGATCCGCGCGGACCTTCAGCTCGTTCAGGTAGACGGGATCGTTCGGGGTCAGATAGAGGTCGAGCGTCAGCGGGGTGGTGGACTGCTGCACCGCGTCGAGCATCAGGTCGAGGTGACGGTTGCGGAAGCACGCGCCGCTGTGCACCAGCGCGAGCGGTCGGTGCGTGGGTGTGGGGACGAGATCGGCTCGCGGCGTCGCGTTGGTCACGACCTCAGCAGTGATCCCGAACCGTCGCCGGTACTCCTCCGCGATCCCCGCTGCCACGGTGGTCACGCTCCGAGCACGCGTGACGTGTCGCCGGCAGATCCAGGCCAGGAACGGCGCGACGAACAGTCGCCAGCGCAGCATCTCGCTCTTCTGCGATGGCGCGAACTCGTGCAGGTCGGCATGGACGCCGTACGTCGGATCGAGCGACAGCGCCAGCGGCACAGCATCCACATCGTTGGCGACGATCACATCGAAGGCGGATCCCTCCAACAGCTTCCTGGCCGCGACGATCGCCTCGTTCTGCTCGTAGGCGAGCGCATACCGGCGAGTGAGGAGGAGCCGACGTGAGTAGCGCCAGACCTCTGTGTGCTCGGGAAGGGCGATGTGACGGTGGGCGCCGCGCGGCCGGGGTCCGTACCCGCAGGTCGTCACCTCGAACCGCCCCGAGAACGCCTCCACCTGTTTGCGCACTCGCGCGTCGGCGGAGATGTCGGAGAACGACAGGATCAGGAGCGAGCGCATCAGCGATGACCGGCCTTCGCGGCCAGGGTCGCCACGGCCTCCGTCCACGGCCCCATCGACTCCTCGGCGGACAGCTGGCGCGCGCTCGACGACGCGTTTCGTTTGAAGCGGGCGACATCGACCTCCGTCAGCGCATCGATGCAGGCGGTGAGCGAAGCGGCATCGGGCTCCGCAGTCACCATCCCTATGTCATGGTCACGCACGTACGGCTCCAGCTCGGGAGACGGCCCCACGATGACTCCCAACCGCGCCTGGATGAAATCGAAGAACTTGTTGGGCAGAGCGTGACGATAGCTGAAGTTGGCCGGTGGAAGGACGAACAGCCCCACGTCGTACTCGTTGAGGGTGGCGACCAGGTCCGCGTACGGCACCGGATCGCAGACCCTCACCTTGCCCGTGGTCGCCGCCTTCGCCCGCAGTTCGTCGAGGTAGTCCGGATGGTTGGGGGTCAGATAGAGATCGAGGGTGACGTCGGCAGCGCTCGCCCCGACCGCATCGACCATGAGCCCGAGATCGCGGTTGCGCAGACCCGCACCACTGTGGACGAGGCGGATGGGCTTCGACACCGCGGAAGGCTCGAGCGCGGCGAAGGGTGCGGCGTTCGTCACCAGCGCCGGATGGAAGCCGAACTCCCGGTCGTACTCCGTCGCCAGGCCTCGGCTGACGGTCGATGTGGCTGCGGCCTTCGAGACGTACTTGCGGCAGATCCACCGATAGTACGGCGAGATCCACCGCATCCACGCCGGATTCTCCTCGTGCAGTCGCGGCCAGTACTCGTGCAGATCGGCGAGCACTCCTCCGCTCGGCCGCAGCCGGAGCGCAAGCGGCACCGCCTGGACGTCGTTGGCGATCACCACGTCGAAGCGACGGCTGCGCAGGGCCTGCCATGCGAGCCGAACGCCGGCCAGCCGCCAGTAGGCGAGGCGGTACTGGCGCAGCGAGACGAACCGCCCGTAGGGGTTGTCGACGCGCGCTTCACTCGGCAGCTGCACGTGTCGGACGTCGTCGGAGGGCGACTCCTCATAGCCGCACGTCACGACGTCGTAGGTCCTCGCGAACAGCTCGACCTGCTTGAGCACTCGCGCGTCCCGCCGGATCGGCGAGAACGACAGAATGAGCAGCGACGGCTTCTCGCCGGACCCCACGGGCTCCTCGGCGACGTCGTCTCGAGGCGATGCGATCATCGTCTTCTCCAATTGTCCAGCAGGTAGTGAAGGTAGCGCACGGGAACGGCCTCTCGGTCGACCGCGTTCAGGAGTCGGGCCGGACGCACGACATCCCATCGCGACGCCGCACGGCGGGACGCGATCGCGCGCACGATCTCGTCCGGAGTGGCGCCCGTCGAGACTGCATCCAGCAGGCGGCGATCCGCGCGGGAGAGCGGGACGAAGGACCGCGGGCTGGCCTGCCGAACCCGCCGCACGATGTCCGACACGGCACCGACCCCCGCAGCGTCCCACTCTGCGGCGGACGGGCGGGCGAGAAGCGCATCGAGGACATGGATGCGCAGAAGTTTGACTCCCAGGGACGTCGCCTCGCGGACCGGCAGTGCAGACCACCACTCGCTGCCGAGGAGGTCGGTCACGGCGGCCAGCTGATCGGCCGCCGGCATGGGGGCGAGAGTGACGCGATCCCCGGCATCGGCGCCGATGACGTAGCACGGCAGGTCGCGCATCAGATCGATACGGGCGCCGCTGGTCCACAGCCGGGCGGTCATCGCGATGTCATCACCTGTGCGCAGCCCCTCCGCCAGCGTGGCGCCCGTCTCGCGCAGCACGTCACGCCGGATGAGTGCGAGCGGCGCGGTCCGGTAGAAGAGTCGATCGCGCACGGCATCGAGGCGCCGTGTGCGGCCGAGACGCGGCATCGGGTTCAGGAGACGAGCGCCCTGCTGGTGCCGCAGCGGGACGAGCGCGATGTCAGGCCGCTCGGAGCGCAGATAACGGCTCCAGGCGTCGAGGGCTCCGGGTTCGAGGTAGTCGTCCGATCCCATGATCGTCACGTAGTCGCCGGAGGCGGCATGCACGCCGAAGTTGAAGGGGCCGGCCGGGCTGGGGATCCCGTCGACGAACGCGAGGTAGCGGAGCCGTGTCCCCTCCGCCTTCCCGACGGCTTCCCGGATCTCTTCGATCGGCACCCCGTGGCACACCACCGTCACCCGCGCATCAGCGGACTCCGCGGACTCGAGCACGGAGTGCACGGCCCTCGAGATCGGCCGTCGTGCGTTATGGACGGCGATGACGACATCCAACATGGGTGTCATCTCACGAGACCCGCAAGGCGCGCCTGGACCGCGAACTCGGGAACGGCCGCCACGACTTCGTCGAACCGGCCGACCGCCGCGATACCGCCATCACGCATGAAGCAGATCTGGTCGTGGTCGCGGACGGTCGCCAGACGATGCGCGACCGAGATGAGGGTGACGTCGCCGCGTAGCTTCTGGATCGCATCCGTGACATCGGCTTCGGTCTTCGTGTCGAGCGCACTCGTCGCCTCATCGAGGACGAGAACGAGCGGGTCGCTGTACAGCGCTCGCGCGATGCCGAGACGCTGCCGCTGGCCGCCCGACAGCGACATCCCGCGATCGCCCACACGTCCGTCCATGCCGCCCGGCCGTGCTGCGACGACATCCCACAGCTGTGCGCGCCGCAGCGCATCCTCGACTCGGTCACGGTCCAGCTCCGAGGTCCAGGACAGCGCCACGTTCTGCGCGATCGATCCGTCGAACAGAGCGACGTCCTGCGGGACGTAGCCCACCTTCGAACGCCACGCAGCCATGACATCGTGCAGATTCTGGCCGTCGAGGCGGGCGGATCCCTCGGTCGGTTCGAGGAGTCCGAGGATCAGGTCGACCAGCGTCGACTTGCCTGCGCCGGAAGAGCCCACCAGGGCGAGCGTGCTTCCCATCGGCAGGGTCAGATTGACGCCGCTGAGCGCCGGGACATCCCCGCCGGGGTAGGTGAAGGCCACGTTCTCGAGGATGAGCCGCTCGGGCTCCCCGTCCAGAGGCTCGTGGCCGATCCGCTCCGCCCTCGCGATGTACCCTTCCGCGGCCTTGATGTCGCTGATCACCGCTCTGACATGGGGGACGTTCGACGTCGCCTGGGTGAGAACGGCCTGGAATCCCGTCAGAGAGGGCACGAGGCGGAACCCGGCGACGCCGAACAGCGCGACTGCCGAGACCGCCGACGCCGGACCGCCGACCACCATCGCGAAGCCGCCCACGAGCAGGAACCCTCCGATGAGCGCGGCGTCGAGCACGAATCGCGGGAAGGTCCCGAGGAAGCTGATGTTCGCCCTCGCGCGCGTCGTGTGGATCCGGTTGTCATGCACGACCTTCGCCACGTCGGGAGCCATGTTGCGCAGCGTGATCTCCTTGAGAGCCGCGACCATGTCCGTCATCAGCGATGCGACCTTGAAGGAGTAGTCGCGATTCACCCGTCCCGCCTCGACCGACTTGCGAGACATCCAGAAGTACAGGATGACGGCGATCAGCCCCAGATACACCATCGTGATCAGCGCGGTGAGAGGCTCGGCGACGACCAGCACGGCGATCACCGCGGCCGAGGTGCACAGGAGCTGCGGAAGTCCCAGCACCGGCAGCAGGAAGCCGGACGTGACGTTCGCGATGCCGACGTCGGCGAGGCGGACCAGCTGGGACGTGTTGCGCTTGAGGCGCTCCGTCCACGGTGCGCGGATGTAGGCGTCGAAGAGCCGATCGCCGATCTCGAGTTCGAAGGTGGCGAACCTGCGAGTCGCGAACCACTGCAGCGTGACAGCCAACGCGGACTTCGTGATGATCAGGAGCGACACCGCGAGGATGATCCAGATGTATCCGTCGCTTGTGATGGTGCCGATCACAGGCAGGGTGACATCCGCCTGCTGCACCATCGATGTGACGGAGACGGCGAGCATCATCAGGGCGATGACGTCGAGGAGGGACAGTGCGCACGACACGATCACGTACATCCACAGGAATCTCTGCGCGCGCGAAGGCAGCAATGGCACGATCGATCGCAGCGTGCTCCATATGAGCTTCATCTGCTCCTCACTTTCCGATGCATCATCACTGGGGTTCTTCCGGGTTTCACACTGGCCTCGACTCGGACGCGAGAACGTCCACGGCCCTGGCGGCGACGAGGTCGATGTCGACTGTCTCGGCCGCCCATCGGGCGATCGCCCGACGCTGTTCGATATCCACACGTGACTCGAGACTGCGTCTCATCGCAGCGGTCACGGCAGCGACGTCATAGGGCACGGCGTCACCTGCCGGCGATTCGTCCACGAACCGATGCCCCGGACCGGTACCCGCATAGATCACCGGCGTACCGCAGGCGGCGGACGCGTAGATCTTGGTCGGGAAGGCGAAGTCGTAGCCGCCGCCGGTGCGGACCGAAGCGAGAGAGGCGCAGGCCCCCCGCAACCAGACGGCGACCTGTTCAGGCTCCATCCGGGGCTTCATCACGATACTGCCGTCGGGCAGCCGGCTGGCCACCTCGGCGATGGCATCCCACTCCGCTCCCTGGCCCACGAAGACGAGCCTGGCATCCGGGTTCGTGGCGAGCAGCCGCTCGAATGCGTCGGCGAAGATGATCGCGCCGTGCACTTCGGATGCTGTACCGGCGTACACGAAGTACGGCGCACCGAGGTCGGCCGCTTCGCCCTCGGCACGGAACTGCTCGAGATCGATGCCGTTCCCGACCGTCACCGCATGCGTCGCCAGCCCCCACTCCCCCAGCCGCTCCGTCACGCCCGTGCTGACCGACAGGAGTCGGCGCGCACCTCGCATCGCGAACTTCTCCATCGCACGCACGACGCTCACCACCGCAGACGGGGCACCTGTCATGCGTGCGGCGTCCGACCAGACGTCGGCAGCGTAGTAGACGTAGGGGATCCGGCGTATCGCGCAAACGATACGCACGACGGACCCGGTGGTGGGAGGCGGCTCGACCAGGACGACGTCAGGCCTGCGCCCCGTCAGCAGCCTGAACAGCACGGGGAGGTCGAAACTCATGTACTGCAGGTACCCGCGGACATAGCCCGCCTTGTCACGCAACACGGGGGCACGACGAACCCGGACCCGAGGACCGAGATCGCTGACGACCTGACGGAGAGCCTCCGGCGCCGTACTCGTGAGGACGGTCACCTCGTGTCCTGAGCGTGAGGCGCTGTTGACGACGGCCCGCAGCCGGAAGGATGCAGCACTCGGCTCTGGAGCGAAGATCCTGCTGACGACGGTGAGACGCATCGCTTAGAGCACGACGACGGCGTTACTGCGCGCCGAGTCGAGGGCGGCTTCGACGACCGCGAGCGTTCGCAGCCCCTGAGCCATAGTGACGACGTCGGTCTCATGCCCGAGCACAGCATCGCGGAAGGCCTCATGCTCGACGCGCAGCGGCTCGCGCTTGGCGAACGCGTAGCGCGTGACGTCTCCTTCTGAGACCCCGCGGAACGACGACACAGACTCCCATTCGAGGGGGAACGTGCCATTGGCATAGAAGGTGAGGTCCCCCGTGGAGGTATCGGCGACGAACGCGCCCTTCTCCCCGGTGACCACGGTCAGCCTCTCCTTCATCGGGCTGAGCCAGTTGACGATGTTGTTGACGATCACGCCCGACGCGGTGCGCCCGGTGATCGTGATCATGTCCTCATGCTCCCGGCCGCTCTTGAAGGCGGTCTGGGCGAACACCGTCTCGTAGTCGCTCTGGACGACCCACGCGGTGAGGTCGACGTCGTGGGATGCGAGATCCTTCCCGACCCCGACGTCCGCGATGCGGGCGGGGAAGGGACCCTGGCGCCGGGTGACGACCTGGTACACGGCGCCGAGGTCGCCGGCTTCGATGCGCCGCCTCAGCTCCTGAACCGCCGGGTTGAAGCGCTCGATGTGCCCCACGGCACCCACCAGACCAGCCGAGGTGAATGCGTCGACCATCCGCTGACCGGCGTCGATGCTGTGCGCGATCGGCTTCTCCACCAGCGTGTGGACGCCCGCGGCCGCGAGCTTGAGCGCGGCGTCCTCGTGATACTGCGTCGGCACGGCGACCACGGCGATGTCGATCCCTGCCGCGATGAGCGCGTCGATGTCGGGGAGGATCTCCAGATCCCCGGCGACGCCGTGCGGGTCTCCCCCGGGGTCGGCGATCGCGACCAGGTCGATCCCGTCGATCTCGCGGAGGACGCGTGCGTGGTGGCGTCCCATCATCCCGACGCCGAGGAGACCGGCGCGCAGAGTCATCAGGAACCCGCCTTCGCGACGGCGTTGACGGCGGCGACGATGCGCTCGAGGTCGTCCTGACTCAGCGACGGATGCACGGGCAGCGACGCCACCTCGCGAGCGGCGCGCTCGGTCTCCGGCAGGTCGAGGCCGGGGGCGAAGTGGGTGAGGGAGGGCAGCCGGTGGTTCGGGATCGGGTAGTAGACACCCGCCCCGACGTTGTACTCGCTCTTCAGCGCGGCGACGAAGCCGTCGCGGTCCTCGGGAACCCGGATGGTGTACTGGTGGTAGACGTGAACGGCGCCCTCGGCGACCGGCGGAACCACGACTCCCTGCAGGTTCGCGTCCAGGAACGCCGCGTTCTGCTGACGCTGCCTGGTCCACGCGTCGACCTTGGTGAGCTGAACCCGGCCGATCGCGGCGTGGATGTCGGTCATCCGCGCGTTGAAGCCGATGACCTCGTTCTCGTACTGACGCTCCATGCCCTGGTTGCGCAGGAGCTTCACCTGGCGGGCGAGCTCGTCGGTCGCCGTCGTGACCATGCCGCCTTCGCCGCTGGTCATGTTCTTCGTCGGGTACAGGCTGAACATCGCGAACTCGCCGAAGGAACCGACCGGGCGCCCGTCGAGCGCCGCACCATGAGCCTGGGCGGCATCCTCGTACAGGGCGACGCCGCGCTCGGCTGCGAGAGCCTCGAGTTCGCGCATGCGGGCCGGGTGGCCGTACAGGTGGACCGGGAGGATGCCCTTGGTCTTCGGCGTGATCGCCGCGGCGACGGCCTCGGGATCGAGCGAGAAAGTGTCGGGCTCGATGTCGACGAACACCGGGGTGCCGCCGGTCAACGCGACGGAGTTGCCCGTGGCGGCGAAGGTGAAGGACGGGACGATGACCTCGTCACCCGCGCCCACACCGGCGGCGAGAAGCCCCAGGTGCAGCCCCGCGGTGCCCGAGTTCACCGCGACGGACGGACGACCGGGCACGAAGTGCTCCGAGAACTCCTTCTCGAACGCCGCGACCTCGGGGCCCTGCGCCACCATGCCGCTGCGGAGCACGCGGTCGACGGCCTCGCGCTCCTCGTCGCCGATGATGGGCTTTGCGGGGGGAATGAACTCGCTCACACGGTCTCCTTGGTCAGTTTTCCGTCGGTTTCGAAGAATCGGTCACCCGTGCTAGGGCAGACCCAGGTGTTCTCGGCATCGCCGCGCACCAAAGGCACGCCGGACTCCCCCACCCAGCCGATGCGACGCGCGGGGACACCGGCCACCAGGGCGTACGCGGGAACGTCCTTCACCACGACAGCACCGGCCGCGACAGTGGCCCAGGCGCCGATCGTCACGGGAGCGACGCAGGTCGCACGGGCGCCGATGGCGGCGCCCCTTTCGATGGTGACTCCGACGGGCTCCCAGTCGTGCGCGCTCTTGATGGTGCCGTCGGCGTTGATCGCACGCGGATAGGTGTCGTTGGTCAGAACGACGGCCGGCCCGATGAAGACGCCGTCGCCGAGCTTCGCCGGCTCGTACACGAGTGCGTAGTTCTGGACCTTGCAGTTGTCGCCCATGACGACCCCGGTGCCGATGTAGGCGCCGCGCCCGACGATGCAGTTCGCACCGAGCCGGGCGTTCTCGCGCACCTGCGCGAGGTGCCAGATGGACGAACCGTCACCGATCGTGGCGTCGGTGGAGACATCTGCGGAGTCGACGATCCGCACTCGAGAGAACTCTGCCACTTCACACGCTTCCTGCGCCGCCGCCGCAGGGCAGGCGCAGGGGAAAGTCTATCGGCTGAGGCGGCCACACCTGATGAATGGCCGAGAGCGGCCATGCGCCCTGTCAGAATGGTGTCATGCGTGAAACACCGAGCGGGTCCGTGCCGGACAGCACATCCTGGATCGTCATACCGCTCTACAACGAGGCGAGCGTCATCGGCGACGTCATCATGAACCTCCGGCCGCGCTTCACGCACATCGTCTGCGTCGATGACGGCTCGACCGACGGTTCTCCCGAGGAGGCGGCGCGCGCCGGAGCGCACGTCGTCCATCATCCGGTGAACCTCGGTCAGGGAGCAGCGCTCCAGACCGGGATCGAGTACGCCCTGACCCACGATTCCTGCGAGTACATCGTGACCTTCGACGCCGACGGCCAGCATCGTGTCGAGGATGCCGTGGAGATGCTCGAGACCGCACGCTCCGAGGGGGCTGCGATCATCTTCGGCTCGCGTTTCCTGGACGACCGCACGAATCCGGGATGGCTCAAGAAGGTCGTGCTGAAGACGGCGATCCGTGTGACCAACCTCACCACCGGGATGAAGCTCACCGACGCGCACAACGGACTCCGCGTGATCCGACGCGATGCGGCGGATCAGATCGACCTCAAGCAGGACCGCATGGCGCACGCGACCGAGATCGTCCTCGAGCTCGGTCGCACAGGTCTTCCATGGCGCGAGCACCCCGTCGAGCTGCTGTACACCGACTACTCGAAAGGCAAGGGGCAGAGCGTGCTCAACTCCATCAACATCCTGGTCGACCTGGTGGTGCGCTGATGTGGGTCCAGCTGCTGCTCATCGCAGCCATCGTCATCCTCGGACTGGTCGTCATGCGCCGCACAGGCGCCGACAGCCACCTGGCGATCCGCCGCATCCTCATGATGCTGTTCATCATCGCCGCGGTCCTGTCGGTGCTCTTCCCGCAGTGGCTCACCTGGGTGGCGTCGCTGATCGGCGTCGGGCGCGGGACGGACCTGCTCTTCTATGCCCTGGTCGTGATGTTCCTCACCTTCGTGTACACCCAGTATCGGAGGAACCTGGCCATGCAGCGTCAACTCACGCTCCTGGCACGGAAGATCGCTCTGCTCGACGCGGAGAACGACGAGCGCGCTACTCGCAGCCGGTGACCCGGTAGAGCGTGGCGTCGCCGACGCTCTCGACCTCGGTCAGGAGTGCCGAATCGCCGAGGTGATGCAGGCCATCGAAAGTCGTCCAGTGATTCTCGAAGAGCTGGCGGTCACCGAAGTCCAGCACGTGCGTCACACCGAGCCTGTCGACCGCGTCGCACACCTGATCTCCACCCGCGGCGAAGTCGCGGGCGAGCAGGTCGGCATCGGCTCCGTATCGCCCGGTGACGTGAGGGAACACCACGTCATGTCCGGTGTAGGCGAAGAGCAGCCCGGCCCCCGTGAGGGGGTCGCCGAGCACGATCGAATCGTCGTCCAGGTCGTCGCCGATCTCCTCGAACAGCGCGGCTTCGTCGGAGGACAGTCCCTGTGACTGCGCAGTGAAGAGGTAGCTGGAATTGCGCATGTACGACAGATCGTTGGCCAGGGCCGGCAGGTGACTCGCCGCCCCGAGCGCGAGCAGAGCGCCGACGACGACGGACGTGGCGCGTGCGCCACCGATCCAGCGCTCATGGAGCCACCCCGCGACGACAGCGGCCCCGAGGCCGGCCAGAGGGATGCCCCAGACCGCGAGCAGCGCCCCCACCCTGGTCGTGTCGTCGTACCAGACCCCCACGGCGAGGCTGCGGAGAGACAGGATCGGGAACCATGCCGACGCGAGATAGAAGGCGATCGACACGCCGCCGGCGAACAGCACCCACCACTGACGGTCCTTCACGACCCGCCAGATCCCGATCGCAGCGAGAGGCCCGAGCAGAAGACCTGCGGTTCGGCCGACCGGACTGAGCAGCGCGACCTCGCCCAGCGCCTGCCCCATGGTCTCGTTGGGAAGCCATTCGTGAGTCGTCACATTGGCGCGGATCCAGATGAACGCGATCACTCCGCAGAGGGCGATCACACTCACCGCGATCAGAGCCCTACGACGCGGCGAGGCCGAGGGCCACGGCCGCACGATCATCCAGAGCACGAAGGGAAGGCCGAGCGCGACGCCGCCCAGGAGCGAGGACGGATGCGCGGCCGCCGAGGCGCCACCCGCGGCGACAGCGACGAGGATCGACAGAGCTCGGCCTGATGCAGACTGCCCCGACCGGAATGCGCCGATGAGGAAGGCGAGGAACACCGGGATCAGCACGTTGCCCAGCAGGTTCGGGTACAGGACGCCCCAGGTGAGGAACCCGAGCGGGAAGACGCTGAATCCGAAGGCCACAAGCGGTGCCCAGACCGCGGCCATCGGGTGGCGCGGGAAGACCGCGGCGGCCAGGCACGCGAGCGCCACAGGCCAGATGACGGCGATCACCGCGACCGTGACGACGTTGGTGGCGGCGACCACGCCGCCCGACACAGGGACGACCAGCGCGACGATCGCATGCCAGAGGGTGGGATAGATCCCCGACGTCGACCCCGGGGTCACCATCGTCATATGCAGCGGAGAGGCATCCGCATTCCGGACGATGAACTCGACGGCGTTCAAGTGGAACAGACCGTCGTAGAGCTGGCTGGGATGCGACGGGTCTGCGATGCCGACGATCACGACGGCAGTCCACACCGCGAATGCTCCCGCCAGGGCGATCCAGATGGCACGAGGAGTGCGGCCGGCTGCGCCTTCGTCATGATGATCGAATCGGCGCAGCACCACTGCCACGATCGTGACGATCGCCGCCACGAGCGCCACCGGCAGCGGAGACCACCCCATGAACCACGGAGCGATGACGCTCGCTGCGGCGACGATCGCCATCGACAGGGCGATCGCAGCACCGAGGCGCAGCAGTGCGGTCGTGCGCAGGCACAGAGCGGCCGGCAGCCCCGGGAGGATCAGGATCGCGATCGCCGTGACCAGCGCGGGGATCTCGCCGATCCACGCTGACATCAGGCGTCCACCAATGCGATCGCGCCCTCGACCTCGCCGTCGTAGACGACCTCGCCCTTGTTGATCACGATGCCTCGCGTGCAGAGCTCGCGCACCATCTCCATGTCGTGGCTGACCACCACCAATGTCTTGCCCTGCGCGATGAGCTCCTCGAACTTGAGGCGGCACTTCTCCCTGAACGGCGCGTCACCGACCGACAGGATCTCGTCGACCAGCAGCACGTCGAGCTCGACGTGGATCGCGACCGAGAAGGCGAGACGCATGAACATGCCGGAGGAGTAGTGCTTGACCTCCTGGTCTATGAACTGCTCGATCTCGCTGAACGCCACGATCTCGTCGTAGCGCGCCTCGATCTCGTGGCGCTTCATGCCGAGGATGGCAGCGTTCAGGAAGACGTTCTCGCGACCGGAGAGCTCAGGGTGGAACCCTGCCCCGACCTCGATGAGGCCCGCGACTCGACCGCGGGTCAGAACCTCGCCGTCGTCCGGCTCCATGACGCCGGAGATGAGCTTGAGGAGCGTCGACTTCCCCGACCCGTTGAAGCCGAGGATCGCGACCGACTCCCCCTCGCCGATGACGAGGTCGAGACCCTTCAACGCCTCGAACTCGCTGGTGAGCTTGCGTCGTTTGATCCAGGCGACGACCGTGTCCTTCAGTGAGAACGCGTGGTTGAGGGTGAAGCGCTTGCGAACCCCGTCGATGATGATGCTCGGCTTATGCGCCGTCTGCTCGCTCATAGGTCTTGTGCGAACCTTCCTTCGAGGCGCCGGAAGACGAACTGTCCGAACAGCAGGGTGGCGACGGCGATGAGGAACGTCCACAGCGTGTTCCACGCCAGTCCCGGTGGAATGTCGATCATCGCCTCGCCGGCGTATCCGGCGGCGGTGACCATCCCCTCCGTCGCCGGTCGCCAGAAGGCGTAGTGGAAGAGCTCGACGCCCTGCGTGATCGGATTCAGAAGGTAGACCTCGACGATCCACTGCGGCCAGCCGAGCGTCTTGACGACCGCATCCTGCACCTGCACCCATCCGTACAGGACAGGGGATGCCCAGGTGGCGAGAAGCAGCATCAGCTCGACGATGTTCTCCGCGTCCCGGAAGCGCACGTTGACCGCTCCGAAGAAGAGGCCGAGACCCAGACTGAACACCATCACGATGATCATCCCCGCGAGGATCGCGAGGATCGAGACGATGGAGATGTGCGTGATCCAGCCGAGCAGGAGGCACACGACGAGGAGCAGACCGACCTGCGGCAGGAAGTGCACGAAGGCGACGATGATCGCCGAGACGGCGAAGAGCTGGCGAGGGAGGAACACCTTGCGCACGAGCGGAGCATTCCCGACGATCGAGGTCGTCGCGTTCTTGAATCCCTCGGAGAACAGATTGATCACGACGATGCCGGAGAACAGATAGACGGCATAGTTCGGGATGCCGCGATCCAGGTTCATGAACAGTCCGAGGACCACCCAGAAGACGAGGAACTGCGCCGCCGGACGCACATAGGACCAGGTCCAGCCCAGCACCGAGTTGCGGTATCTCGTCGTCACCCCGGTGCGCACCAGCAGGTTCAGCAGATACCGCCAGCGCACCACGTCGATGAGACCGCGGCTCTTGCCGGGGGTTTCGAAGTCGGAACGCGGGACGGCGGCGAAAAGATCTCGGGTATCAGTCACGGGCCCACTCACTAGGCGGCGGCGACGGGTGTCGCCGCAAACCTCTGTATTCTATGGCAGTCGCCTGAGACTGGGCGACGGAGACGCTCACGACACGTCTTGCTCGCGGAGGACGAGATCCGGATGCGTCTCGAGCAGACCCACCACCTGCTCCTGACCGAACGCCGCGTCGGTGTCGTGGAGATGCGAATATACGGTGCGCGCGAACTCGAGGTCGGCCGGGTGATCCACCGTCCACCGCAGTTCCGAGCGATCGATCGGCTGCGTCACCGAGCGCAGTCGGAACAGTTCGGGGCGCCGATAGATGCCCAGGGTGACATGCTCGCGCTCATCGGCCGCGACCGCCGACCCGTCGACCGCGCGCAGGGCATCGGCGCGGAACACCTCGACATCCAGTCCCCGAGGATAGGTCCGCTGGAGGGTGTTGGCCGTGTAGTCCGCTCCCCCGTCCAGGTGCGCGCTGATCACCTCGTCGATGACCCGAGGATCGCACAGGACGTTGTCGCCCGTCAGGCGGACGACGGTCTCGTCGTCGAACCGGTCGAGCACCTGGATGAACCGCGTCAGCACGTCATCGAGCGGGCCGCGCTGAACGACGTAGCCGGCGTCGGAGACCACGCGAGCCAGCGCATCGTCGGACGGGTCGTCAGAGGTGGCCAGCACGATCCGGTCGATCAGGGCGGACCGGGAGATGCGCTCGAGCGCCCTCAGAATGAGGGGCGTGCCGAGGATCGGCGAAAGCACTTTGCCCGGCAGACGATGAGAACTCGTCCGGGCCTGGAGGATCGCGAGCACCATCGTTCCATCCTATTCGGGACCTGCTGGCTAAGCTGGGAGGCGTGATCATCGTCCGCCCCGTTTCTCTCGACGACGCCGATGTGCTCCTCGAATGGCGTAATGATCCTGCGACGCGAGCGGCGTCGCTCAGCACCCAGCCGGTCGACCGCGACGCCCACGTCGAGTGGCTGATGCGCGCGATCGCCGATCCGCGTCGCACGCTGTACATCGGCGAGCTGGAGGGCACGGCCATCGGGACGATTCGCTTCGACGCGGAATCGGACACCGATGTTGAGGTCAGCCTGACCGTCGCTCCGCGCCAGCGCGGCAAACGGCTCGCCGGCCCTCTGCTGAAGGCGGGACTCGCCCTGTTCAGCGGCGACGCGGCGCAGAATCAGCGGATCACGGCGCGCATCCGCGAAGAGAACGCCGCGAGCAGGGCGCTCTTCACCTCCGCCGGGTTCGTGGAGCTCGGCAGCGCCGACGGCGTCCTGACGTACGCGCTGCCTCCGCGCGAGGTCAGGACAGAAGCTCCCAGCTGAGCGCGGTGCCGACCGTCGCGTCCGTCGCGAATGTCCGTCCGATGACCCGCGAGAGCTCTGCCGGAGGAAGACCGCCCGCAGGGCGCACGCTGCGCACGTTCGCGTCCGTGACCAGATCTCCCGCTGCCACATCGACGGTCACGTAGAGAGACGGACGCAATCTCAACGACTCCGCCTCCGCCCCTGTCGCCCAGACATGAGCCGAGCCCAGAGCGCGAGCGGCGGCGTCGCATCCATCGACGAGCAGACGGAGTTCGGCGGGCTCCAAAGAGAACGCGGAGTCCACGCCGCCGTCGCTTCGTCGCAGCGTGACGTGCTTCTCGATCACGGTCGCACCGAGCGCTGTCGCGGCGATCGACACACCGACGCCCATCGTGTGGTCGGACAGCCCGACCTTCACCCCGAACATCTCGGCCATGACCGGGATACGCCTGAGATTGGCGTCGTCGGGCTCGGCCGGATACGAGCTGGTGCACGCCAGCAGCGTCAGGTCCTCGCAGCCGCCACGACGCGCGGCCTCCACAGCGGCAGCGACCTCGCCGATCGTGGCCGTGCCGACAGAGAGGATGACCGGCTTCCCGGTGGCACTCACCTGCTCGATCAGCGGAAGATCGACGATCTCGAGCGACGCGATCTTGTACATGGGCACCTCGAGCTTCTCGAGGAACTCGACGGCGGTCTCATCGAACGGGGTGCTGAACGCCTGCATGCCCAACTGCTTCGCGAGCTCGAAGATCGGCTCGTGCCATTCCCAGGGAGTGTGCGCTTCCTGGTAGAGCTCGTGCAGAGTCCTGGACCCCCACAGCGCGTGTCCCTCGCTCACCCGGAATGCCGGCGAGTCCACATTCAGCGTGATCGTGTCCGCCGTATACGTCTGGATCTTGACTGCGTGCGCGCCCGCGTCGGCCGCCGCACGCACGATGTCGAGCGCCCGCTCCAGGGAGCCGTTGTGGTTGCCGGAGATCTCGGCGATGATCATCGGACTCTGGACCGTCTTCGTCATGTTGTGTCTCTCTCAGGCGAGGATCGATCGCACGGCGTCGATCACGCGATCCTGGTCGGCAGCGGAAAGGTTCGCGTACATCGGCAGCGAGATCTCCTCGCTGTAGTAGCGTTCCGCCACCGGGCACAGCCCGCGACGATAACCGAGGTCCTCGTAGTAGGGGTGCCAGTACACGGGGATGTAGTTCACCTGCACCAGGATCCCCTGTGCACGCAGCCGGTCGAACACCTCTCGGCGGCGGCCGTCCTGCACCCGGATGGGGAAGAGATGCCACATCGGGTCGACGTGCTCTCTCTTCGTGGGCAGGCGGAGTCCTTCCACGCCCCCCAACCCCTCGACGTACCGGTCGAAGACTCGGGAGCGGGACGCCTTGAACTCCTCGAGCCGTCGCAGCTGGCTCAGACCCAATGCGCACAGGACGTCGGGAAGACGATAGTTGAGCCCGAGCCGATGGATCTCCTGATGCCAGGCGCCCTCGTCCGGATTGCGCTGCAGCTCCGGATCCCGCACGAGTCCATGGCTCCGGAAGGCCCTCGCCGCGCCCAGGAGCGCTGCGTCGTCCGAGACCACCGCTCCCCCCTCGGTGGTCGTGAGGTTCTTGGTCGGGAAGAACGAGTAGGTGGTGAGGTCGGCGAGCGATCCGACGGGTCGGCCGTGATAGGTCGATCCGATCGAGTGCGCGGCGTCCTCCACGAGCAATGCTCCGACCGAGCGCGCGATCGGAAGCAGCGCATCGATCTCGGCGGGATGTCCGGCGAAGTCCACCGCGGCCACCGCCGCGGTCCGCTCGGTCGCCAGGGCGGTGACGGCATCGGGATCGATGTTGCCGGTATCCTCCTCGACGTCGGCGAACACGATCTCGGCGCCGAGCAGGGAAGCAGTCGAGGCGGTCGCTGCGAACGTGAGCGCCGGCACGATCACCTGGTCACCCGACGACACACCCGCGGCGGCGTAGGCGGTATGCAGTGCAGCCGTCCCGCTCGTCACCGCAACGGCTCCCTGGGAACCGGCGACTGCAGCGATCTGCCGTTCGAACTCCGCGACGGTGGGTCCGGTGGTGAGCCAGTCCCCGCGAAGTGCCGCTGCGACAGCCTCGATGTCCGACTCGTCGATGGACTGATGTCCGTACGGAATCGAATTCGTCACTAGTCCAGCGTCTCCAGGATGTCGCGGATTCCCTGCGCATCGAGCCACAGGTCATTGCTGTCGGACTGATAGGCGAAGCCCTCGGGGAGCTCGGTCCCTTCCGGCGCGGTGAAGCCCCAGTTCGCGATCGTCGGCAGCACGACATACCGGTCGCCCAGCCGCAGCGTGCGCCTCGCGTCGTCGAGACTGATCATCTCCTCGTGCAGCTTCTCGCCGGGTCGGATGCCGATCTCGTAGGTCTCGGCCCCTGGTGCGATCGCCTCGACGAGGTCGAGGATCTTCATGCTGGGGATGCGGGGGACGTAGAGCTCCCCACCCTGCATCTGATCGAAGGAGTCGACCACGAACTGGACGGCTTGAGGAAGCGTGATCCAGAATCGTGTCATCCGCGCGTCGGTGATCGGCATCGGCTTGCCTTCGGCAGCGAGTTTGCGGAAGAACGGGACGACGGAGCCGCGGCTGCCCATCACGTTGCCGTAGCGGACGACGCTGAACCGCGTCACGTAGCTGGCCGCGTAGTGGTTCGCCGACTGGAACAGCTTGTCCGCGGCGAGTTTCGTGGCGCCGTAGAGGTTCAACGGGCTGGAGGCCTTGTCGGTCGACAGGGCGACGACCTTCTTGACGCCTGCGTCGATGGATGCCTCGACGACGTTCTGGGACCCGACGACGTTCGTCTTCACGTATTCGAACGGGTTGTACTCTGCCGTGTCGACCTGCTTCAGCGCGGCCGCGTGCACCACGTAGTCGACCTCGTGCATGGCGCGGCGAAGCCGATCCTGGTCACGGATGTCGCCGATGAACCACCTCAGACGAGGGTCGTCCGCGAAGAGCTGCCGAGCCTCGTACTGCTTGAGCTCATCCCGGGAGTAGATGACGATGCGACGCGGATCCAAGTTATCCAACGCGTATCTGATGAAGGCTTTTCCGAATGATCCGGTCCCGCCGGTCACGAGAATCGATGAGCCCTGCAAAATGCTGATGATGGTCCTCCAAGTCCGAGACATAGCAATCCAGCGCACGCAGTCGCGGATAGCCGGCCAATAGGATCTTACTCGTGAGGTGCTTGATACGCGCAGACGCCGGCGAGGCGACCGGCACCGGACACGTGATGCGGTGTCTCACGATCGCCGAAGAGCTCAAGGCGCGAGGGCATGAGGTGGTCCTCCGGGGCTCCTTCGGGATGATCCAGTGGCTCCTCGCTCGGATCGCCGAAGTCGGCGTCGAGACGCAGGCTGAAGACTTCGGCTGCCTCAGTACCGACGAGCGCGACTACGACGGGATCGACGTCATGATCGTCGACTCCTACGTCCTTCCCTCCGGCGACATCACGCGTGTGAACCGCTCGGTTCCGACTCTGGCTGTGGTGGACGGGGACGCACGCGGAATCGACGCCGCCGCGTATCTGGACCAGAACCTGGGTGCCACGGGTGAGGGACTCAGCGCTCGACAGCGGACGCGGCTGCTCGCGGGTGCGCGTTATGCACTCGTCCGGCGGGAGATCAGGGATCTGCATCGTCCTGCCCCCCGCCCCATCGCCGATCCCAAGCGCATCTGCGCTTTCATGGGAGGCAGCGACCCCACAGGGGCGATGGTCGTGGTCGCGCGTGCTCTCGCTGCACTCCCTGGCGGCTTCCAGATCGACCTCGTCGTCACCGATCGCTGGCGTTCGGCCGTCACGGCGGCGGCCGGAGAGCACGTCCGACTCCACCATCCGACGCCCCGGCTGCCGGACCTGCTCGCACGCGCAGACGTCGTGATCTCGGCGACGGGCACGAGCGCGTGGGATCTCTGCACGATGGGTGTGCCGACGATCTTCACGACCGTCGCGGAGAATCAGCGTGCCGGGTACGAGGCGCTGCTTCAGCGGGGTCTCGCGCTCGGAGTCGACCTCGAGCACGATTCCTCGGCGGAGAGATCACTGGTCGACGCCGTCTTCAGGCTCATCGAGGATGAGCCGTTGCGCCATAGCCTGTGGGCCGCGTGCGCAGAAGCCTTCGACGGACGCGGACCCGAGCGGGTCGCCGACGCCGTGGAGCGCCTGGCGCTGCGACTCACCCCTTCCTGACGATCGTCACCTTGCCCGCGCCGCTCACCGTGATCGTGCCGTTCTGGAACGACTGCGAGCACCCGCCACCAGCCAGGCCGCACTTCTGCTCACCCGTCGGCCACCCCAACGCACCGGCGACACCACCGGCAGCACCATGCGCCGTCCGGATCGCGCCCGTCATCAGGAACGCACCACTGGGACCCGCGTTCACCAGACCACCCGCGAACGACTGCGCCGTGCCACCACCATTGGCAGACACCGACACCGTGTCACCCAACGGATAACCCAACGCCCCCGACGGACCACCCTTCGCACCGTAATAGTCCGCACCCGCCCCCGCACGAACGATCCGAGCCTTCCCGCCCACGAGATAGATCGTGCCGTGCTGGAACGACTGCGAGCACCCGCCACCGGCCAGGCCGCACTTCTGCTCACCCGTCGGCCACCCCAACGCACCGGCGACACCACCGGCAGCACCATGCGCCGTCCGGATCGCGCCCGTCATCAGGAACGCACCACTGGGACCCGCGTTCACCAGACCACCCGCGAACGACTGCGCCGTGCCACCACCATTGGCAGACACCGACACCGTGTCACCCAACGGATAACCCAACGCACCCGACGGACCACCCTTCGCACCGTAATAGTCCGCACCCGCCCCCGCACGAACGATCCGAGCCTTCCCGCCCACGAGATAGATCGTGCCGTGCTGGAACGACTGCGAGCACCCGCCACCGGCCAGGCCGCACTTCTGCTCACCCGTCGGCCACCCCAACGCACCGGCGACACCACCGGCAGCACCATGCGCCGTCCGGATCGCGCCCGTCATCAGGAACGCACCACTGGGACCCGCGTTCACCAGACCACCCGCGAACGACTGCGCCGTGCCACCACCATTGGCAGACACCGACACCGTGTCACCCAACGGATAACCCAACGCCCCCGACGGACCACCCTTCGCACCGTAATAGTCCGCACCCGCCCCCGCACGAACGATCCGAGCCTTCCCGCCCACGAGATAGATCGTGCCGTGCTGGAACGACTGCGAGCACCCGCCACCGGCCAGGCCGCACTTCTGCTCACCCGTCGGCCACCCCAACGCACCGGCGACACCACCGGCAGCACCATGCGCCGTCCGGATCGCGCCCGTCATCAGGAACGCACCACTGGGACCCGCGTTCACCAGACCACCCGCGAACGACTGCGCCGTGCCACCACCATTGGCAGACACCGACACCGTGTCACCCAACGGATAACCCAACGCCCCCGACGGACCACCCTTCGCACCGAAGTACTCCGAGATGTCGCCGACGACATACTTCCCGGCGGTGTCGCTGAGGTACGCGGTCCCGTGCTGGAACGTCTGGGAGCATCCGCCACCGGCCAGGCCGCACTTCTGCTCACCCGTCGGCCACCCCAGCTGTCCGGAGACACCGCCTGCGCGGCTGTGAGCCTTCCTGATCTCGCCGACGACGGCGTAGACGCCGGCGCCGCTCATGCTGACTGCGCCATTGGCGAATGCCTGCTCCTTGCCTCCGCCGCTCGCCGCGGACGAGACCAGCTTCGAGGTCGGGATGCCGAGAACGCCCTTCACCCCTCCGGAGGCGTTGTATGTCTTCAGCACCGAAGCGTCCGTGACCGACAGCGCTCGTCCGCCGACCTCCGAGATCACAGCGTTCTGGAACGTCTGCACGCATCGGTCCGTCCCGCTGGCACAGGTCTTCTCGGAGGTGGGCCAGCCCGCCGATTCACGGACGCCGCCGAGTGCGCCGTGCTCCGTCCGTGTGAGCCCGCTCAGCGAGAAGATCCCGCTCGGGCCGGCGTTGACCAGCACCTTGGTGAAGGACTGCGCCGTACCGCCACCGTTCTCTGTGACGGTGACGACCGCCGAGTTCGGATATCCGACCTTGGACACGCCGCGCGAGATCGCCCACTTCGCGATCGCTCCCTTGGCGAGGATGAGCGGTTTGCCCTTCTGCCAATAGGCGATCACATTCTGGAACACATGACCGCACACCGCGGCACCACTGCACTTGGGCGCGTCGAGACGGTTGCCCCAGGAGCCCTTGAGCCCACCGGCAGCCGCCCAGGCGGCGCTGATCGCCTGAGAGCCCTCGCCGACCTGACTCGACTGCGTCGAGCCGAACCAGTCCGTGAAGTAGTTGTAGAAGTTGCGGTTGCCGTAGGCCGAGCAGCTGTCACCCAGGCCGTAGCCTGCACGCAGCGCTGCCGCGTTGGGCTGGTACGGCGTGTAGTAGTAGAGAGCCGCCGTCGCCTTGTTCGCGACGTACACGCGTCCGGAGCCGCACGAGGCGTTCGGGTTGTAGAGGATGTTCCAGGTGTTCCCCGGCGCGTACCACTGGAACCACTTTCCCTCCATGTAGATCTGCATCTGCCGCGCGGCGCCATAGATCTGGTGGAAGAATCCGACGAAGTTCGGGTCGCAGGGAGCGGTGTCAGGGCAGCCCTGACCCAGCGCGATGTTGTATCGCCAGGCGCTCGGCCAGGTGTGCGTGATCAGCCCCTGCTCCTTCTGGAGCATCACGATCAGGACCTGCGGGTTGATGTTGCAGGACTGAGCGACCCGATAGATGATCCGGGCGGCTGTCTCGTTCGCCGCTCCCGTGTATCCGTTGCAGTACGCATCGGCTTGACGCGTCACCGAGGTGATCTTGAAGTCCTTCAGGCAGACGTAGCCGCTCTGACACTTCGACACCTTGCTGGTGAAGAAGCTCTGGATCTGCGCCTGGGTCATCGTGTTCTTGTTCGTGAACACCGCGTCGCTGATGATGTTGCCCGCGCTGAACCCCGCGAGGGTCGTCTTCACCTCGCGCGCCTGGACGGAGCCTGACGACGCCGCGATGGCGGCTGACGATGCCGGGGAGGCGGCTGAGGCGGAGGCAGCGGGAACGGCGACACCGACCACGAGCGCCGCGGTTGCGACGATGGTGGCGAGGATTCGGGGCATCCTCATGGTGTTTCGAGAGCGTGGGGCACGTCGAGACATGTGACCAGTGTGACGGAAGTTGCAGGATGATGCCACTGTTGCGGTAAATCGGGCGTTGCTCATCGGCGTGTCGCGTGAAGACACAGCCCGCGTTCAGGACCTCAGAGGTCGGCGTGCAGGCCCCAGACCCGCTCTGCGGCCCCGAGCCAGGAGAAGGAGCGCGAGCGGTCGGCACCGAGCACGCTGAGTCGGCGACCGGAGTCTCCGACCGCGTCCACGACGGCATCCGGCATCGACTCGGGATCGACCACAACTCCCCCGTCGGCGATGACGTCGTGGTGCACTCCGCTTTCGGCCGCGACGACCGGCACGCCGAGCGTCATGGCCTCGACCACGCGCCAGGGCCAGCTCGCGATCGTGCTCGTCGCCACGAGCGCCGATGCGGACGCGAAGACGGCGGCGCGGTCATCCGCTGACAGCACGCCGCGGATGTGCGCCCGGGATTCCGGGAGTCCGACCGATGCAGCGATCTCTGCGAGCTTCGGCTCCGACCCCTCAGGGGCGTCGAGCACGACGGCGTCCGTGCCCGCGGCGAGCGCCGCGCGGAATCCCTGGGCGAGCGAGTCGGCAGACCCCGTGAGCACGACGTATGCGGCGGGCATGGACAGCGCCTGACGGCGGGTCGCCGCATCGAACGGGACCACGAAACCCGAGGGCGCAGCGCCAGGGATCACCCGGATCCGATTGCCGAGCTTGGCGATCTCGACCAGACGTGCGCCGATCGCGTGCGAGGGCACGACGACCGCGTCCGCGTGCTTGACGGCCCGCTTCAGCATCCCGCGCTCCCAGGCGACCCTCGTCTTGGAGAGGCAGCCGGGTGCGTCCCACGCCTGCAGATCCCAGACCGTGACAGTGGTCTGGTCGTGGTCGTGCACCCTGTCGTGCCGCACGAGCGGGGCCATGAGGGTCGGAGAGTGGATGAGGCCACCTCCGACGCCTGCCACGATGCCCAGCTGCCAGGACCCGGCGAGTTCGCGACGGGCGAGCGAGAGACGGCGGATGTCGGAGATGCCCGGAACGGTCACCTCGGTTCCAGAGGGGACGATCGCGTCGACGACGCAGCCGGCAGGCGCCGTCGCGACCAGTGCTGCCGCGAGATCACTGGCCGCAGCGGCCTGATCGGCGTCCACGACATGCGTCAGCTGATCCAGAACAACACGCAGCCGAGCACCCATGCGACCACAGTAGTCGGCGAGGACCCGGATCCCCGGGAGCGCGTCGGCGTGCGGCCGGATCGCACCGCCACACCCCGGATATGCCGCTTCATGCTTGAATGCAGGAGTGAGTGACGGACGCCTGCCGGTACGTCGCCGTTGGTTGCGATGGACCATCGGCGTGATCCTGACTTTTCTCGTGCTCGCGATCGGGTGGGTCACGGTGCGCGGGGTCGGAGCGGTGCATGACCTCCAGCAGGTCGCGTCATCCTCGTCGAAGCTCAAGGAGGCGATCGGTCAGGGCGATCTCGAGCGAGCTGCATCGCTGTCGTCCCGCATCGCCCATCACGCGCAGTCCGCGCACGAGCTGACGTCGGATCCGATCTGGACCGGATTCGGATTCGTCCCCTGGCTCGGACCGAACTTCTCCGCCGTGAGCGAGGTCGCCACCATCGCCGACGATGTGGCGTCCGACGCCCTGGTGCCCGTCCTCGATGCCGCAGGCGCACTCGACCTCGCAAGTCTCGGTCTGTCCGGCGGCACGATCGACGTCACTCCCTTCGCGGCGATCGAGCCGTCGCTCGCGGATGCGAGCGACACCCTCAGCGGGGCCGAGGAGCGCGCCCTCCGGATCGACGCGGAATCGACGCTCCCTCCCCTCGCCGATGCCGTCCGAGAGATGCGCTCCACCGTCACACAGGCGGCGACCATCGTCGGATCCCTGCACGGGGCCGCGGCGCTGCTTCCGAGCATGCTCGGGGCCGAGGGGCCTCGGAACTACGTGATCGCGATGCAGAACAACGCAGAGCTGCGCTCCTCCGGCGGCATCATCGGGGCGATCGCCCTGCTGCACGCCGAGAACGGACGCATCACCCTCGTGCAGCAGGCATCGGTCCCCGACTTCCCCGCCCTGGACACGCCGATTCCTCTCAGCGAGGCGACCGTGGCGCTGTTCGAAGACCAGCCGGGGCGGTATATGCAGAACCTGACCAGCGTCGTCGACTTCACCGAGGCCGGCCCGGCGATCGCCCAACGCTGGCAGGACCGCTTCGGCCAGCGGGTCGACGGCGTCATCGCGGTCGACGCGGTCATGACCGAGAACCTCCTGGCCGCGACCGGGCCGCTCGCCTTCGGGCCCTTCACCGCGACGAAGGACACCGTGGTGAGCCAGCTGCTGTCCGAGATCTACGCCGCCGTCCCCGATCCGCGCGCCCAGGACAAGGTCTTCTCGCAGGCTGCAGGAGTGCTCCTGTCCGCCGCCCTGACGAAAGCCGATCCCAAGGACCTCCTGGCAGCCCTCGCGGAGTCGGCGGATCAGCGGCGCATCCGGATCTGGAGCGCGCACGAGGACGAGGAGAAGCTGCTAGCCGCGTCGTCCCTCGGTGGAGCGCTGCCCGTCGATGACACCGAGACGCACGTGGGCGTCCTCCTCAACGACACCACCGGCGGCAAGATGGATTACTACACGGATGCGGCGCTCTCGGTCGCGACCGGCACGTGCGACGGGAAGCCGACGACGCAGCTGAGGGTGACCTGGACCAATGACGCTCCTGCCGATGCGGCGACGTCACTACCGCCGTACGTCACGGCCGACGGGTTCTACGGTGTGCCTGCGGGGTCCACCCGCACCCTCGTCACGGTGTACGGCCCCGAAGGCGCCACTCCCTCGCACATCGATCGCGACGGGAAAGAGGAGAGCGTGCAGACGGCGCTCCTCGGCACGAGATCGGCCGTGCAGCACGAGGTCCTGCTGGCCCCCGGCGAGTCGTCGACGATCACCGTCGAATACCAGGGCACGGGGGCCGGCGAACGGCTCACCGTGGTCGATCACACCCCCATGATCGACACGCCGAAGACGGCCCGAGACGAACTGCGCTGCGCATCGTGACTTTCACCATCCGATGATGTAGTGTCGGTCTCACTGGGGAATATCTGGGTTCAGAACTCTGTCGTGGGGACAGAACGGGCCCACGCAGTCGGTTGCAGGGGTGTAGCCGAAGGCGATTCCGCGTGCATTTCTGGGGAGAATCATGCTGAAGAAACTGGCTGCCATCAGCCTTACCGCCGGCGCGCTCGTGCTCATCGCACCTGCTGTCGCCTCTGCCGCACCGAGTGGATCTGAGTCCTACTCGGAGCCACCGCGCGTGAGCGTCGATCAACCGATCATCGACACCTGCGAGGCCTCCACCGTCTCCTTCGGCGCGGGGTACTTCCTGCCGTCCGAGAAGGTCGGTGTGTCGGTCTCCGGGCTCGATGCCGGCGACTCCTCCGTGTCGGGCAACACCGCAGCAGCCGACGGAAGTCTCGTCGTCAGCTACCGTCCGCCGTCCGACGGCCAGGGCTCCTACGCCCTGTCATTCGACGGCTCGCGCTCGTACACCGCGACCATCACGGTCTCGCAGGGGCACGACTCGGCAGCCAGCTGCGATCACGACCCGGCAGTCACCGCGGGCACTGAGCTTCCGCTCACCGGCGGAGGTCTGGAGCTCGCCCTGACCGGCGGCAGCGTGTCGCCGTGGGTGCTGGGTGGAGGGGCCGCCGCAGTGGTGGCAGGTGGAGCACTCGTCGCCACAGGCATCGCGCGCCGCAAGCGCGCCTAGGTCAGATTCCCGCTCGCGCGGGGGTCGACCGGACGACGGTGATCCCTCCCCCTCCGATCACCGTCGTCTGGTGAATCCGGTCATGTACCGGAGGCCCACGACCGCCCCCTTCACTCTCAGGTGGCGGCCGTGGGCTTTACTCATGCCCGCCGGGTGCTTCACTCATGCCCGCCGTGTGCTTCACTCGTGCCCGCAGGTCGTCAGGGCGCCGGGGTCTCCGTCGGCGGGTGCAGCGTCTGCTGCATGAGATCGTGGATGAAGGCGTAGTCCGGCTCGAACTCGTCCACGCCGTTGTCGGGTGTGAGCTCGACGGTCGTCACGGTGTGCTTGCGCGCCTTCGTCATCAGCTCGAAGAACTCCGGCAGCTTGTCCTGCGGCAGATCCGTGCTGATGAGAGCGGTCCCCGCTGAGGCGACCTCATTGAAGCGCGTGAGCACGGTCTGCGGCGTGAACTGCGCGAGGATCGCCTCCTGCAGCTCGCGCTGACGCTTCATCCGGTCCCAGTCGCTCGTCGTGTACCGCGAGCGCGCATACCACTGGGCGGTGTCGCCGTCCATGTGCTGCTGCCCGACCTCGATCCATCCGGTCGCCCAGGCGTCGACGTCGTACGGGTCGGTGCCGTCGGGCGGACCGCCCTTGGGCAGACGCTCGGTCACGTTGATGTCTACTCCGCCGAGGGCGTCGACGAGGGCGGCGAAACCGTGCATGTCGACGAACACGTAATACGGGATCTCGATGCCGAGCACACCTTCGGCGGCATCCTTCGTCGCCTCGATGCCGGCGTCGGAGCCGTGTGCGGCAGCATCGGGGTAGAGGCTCTGCCCGTTGTCCTCGCGGCAGATCTCCGCCGCGTTGCGGACGTGGTTCATCCAGCCGTTCCAACCGCAGGAATCCGAACTGTGCCCCTCGAACCCGTTCGGATACAGCTCCTGCATCGGACTTCCCTCGCTGAACGGGGCATTGGGGAGCTCGCGCGGGATGCCGGTGATCGTGACGGCCCCGGTCGTGGCGTTCACAGAGACGACCGAGATGCTGTCGAACCGCATCGAGTCACGCCCCTCGCCGCTGTCCGCACCGAGCAGGAGGATGTTGTAATAGCCCTCGCTGGGCGGCAGGCTCGGTCCGCTCTGACCGAAGATCGTGCTGATCGTGCCTCTGGCCGTGCCGACGTACGATGCGGCGTACCCCATCCCGGTGCCGACGAGACCCAGCAGCAGCAGAGCGACCAGCGGGATCGCGAGCTTCGAGGGCCCAGGGATCCGGACGAGTCGGACCATCCTCAGCACGTCGAACGTGAGCACCGCCCAGAGGACGATGTAGCCGATCATCAGCACCTGCACGAGCGTGAGGACGACGGCCGAGAACCAGCCCGCCCCCACCGTGAGCCAGAGCACCACCGGTCGCGCGAAGAGCGCGAGCCCCGCCGCGACGATCACGAGGAACCAGGCGAGCAGCGTCGCCCCGAGCCCGAAGCGTCCCAGCCGGCGGTTGCCGGCGAGCACCTGAGCGGATCCGGGGATGAGGAGGTTCAGTGCGACGAGCCACCAGCCGCGCTTGGTCATGGTGCCGGCGTCCGTCGGATCGGGATGCCGCAGCGGGCGCGTCTCGATCAGCGGTCGCGCCGACCCTCGCGGCGGCGCAAGGGTCACAGCGAACCCTTCAGCCGATCGTTCTTCTCCTCGACCTGCGCCTCGAGGTCGAGGGCGAAGGCCTCGATGCGGTCGGCCAGGTCATCGTCCGACGTCCCGAGGATCCGGGCCGCGAGGATACCCGCGTTGCGCGCTCCCCCGATCGACACGGTCGCGACAGGAATACCGGCGGGCATCTGCACGATCGACAGGAGGGAGTCCATGCCGTCGAGGTATGCGAGCGGTACGGGAACGCCGATCACCGGCAGCGCTGTCATCGAGGCGAGCATTCCGGGAAGGTGCGCTGCACCGCCCGCGCCGGCGATGATCACCTTCACACCCCGGTCGCGGGCCTCACGGGCATACTGCATGAGCTTGTCCGGGGTGCGATGAGCGGAGACGACCTCCACCTCGTGCGGGATCGCGAAGTCCGTCAGCGCCTGAGAGGCGTCCTTCATCACGCGCCAGTCGGAGTCGGATCCCATCACGACGCCGACGAGCGGTGCGGTGGAGGAGTGCAATGGCTCAGTCACCCACTCAGGCTACGGTCTGCTGCTGGGAGAACCCCCCAGCGGCACGCCCGTGAAGCCCCTCAATCGAAGTGAGCCGCTGCCGCACGCGCCACGTACACCGCGTCGTCGAGGTCGTCCCCTGCGACATTGACATGACCGACCTTGCGGCCCGGCCGCGGCGCCTTGCCGTAGGTGTGGATCTTGGCGGAGGGATGCTCCGTCATCGCACCCGCGAATCGGTCGCCGAGCGAGCCCTCCTTCGGGCCGCCGAGGATGTTGACCATCACCGCCCAGGAGGCCCTGGGCGACGTGTCGCCGAGGGGAAGATCCGCCACCGCTCGGAGATGCTGCTCGAACTGGCCGGTCACGGCACCGTCCTGGCTCCAGTGCCCGCTGTTGTGCGGGCGCATCGCGAGCTCGTTGACGAGGATCCGCTCGTCGTCGGTCTCGAACAGCTCCACCGCGAGCATCCCGGTCACCCCGAGCCCCTCGGCGATCGACCGGCCGATGCCCTCGGCGACCTCTGCGAGCCGCTCGGGAGCGTGCGGCGCCGGAGCGATCACCTCGGCGCAGACCCCGTCGCGCTGGACGGTCTCCACGACCGGGTAGGCCACGATCTGCCCGCTGGGCCTGCGAGCGACCTGCTGAGCGAGCTCGCGGACGAAGCCGACCAGCTCCTCGACGAGCAGGGCCTCGCCGTCGTCCAGCCGCTCGAGCCAATCCGCCGCGTCGGATGCCGCGCGTACCACGCGGACGCCCTTGCCGTCGTAGCCACCGCGAGGGGTCTTCACGACCGCCTTCCCGTCGTGGTCGTCGAGGAATGCCTGCAGCTCCGCCTCGTCGCGCACCGCCGCCCAGTCGGGCTGCGGGACGCCGAGCTCTGCGAGACGCGCGCGCATGAGGAGCTTGTCCTGTGCGAACTGCAGGGCGTCGGGACCTGGATGGACGGCCACGCCATCGGCGACGAGCGCTCGCAGGATCTCCTGCGGGACGTGCTCATGATCGAAGGTGACGACGTCGACGTCCTTGACGAACGCGCGCACTGTCTCGAGGTCGTGGTAGTCGCCCACCGCGTGCGCGGCGAGCTGCGCCGCCATGCCCTCATCCTCTGCGAGCACCCGCAGTTCGAGTCCGAGCTCGACCGCCGGAGCGATCATCATCCTGGCCAGCTGGCCCCCACCGATCACGCCCACGCGCAGCGCCATGTGCGCCTCCATTCGTCCTGAACATTGTCTCGCATCGAGACGCACCGCGTGGACACCGAAGGCCTCGCGGCGACCGGCGGTCAGTAGCCGCTCGAGGAGTCCTGTCCTGACTGCGCGTCGCGGTGAGCGAGGATCTGACTGACCTCGATCTGGTCGGCCAGCGTCTCGTGCACGAGAGTGACATTCGGGACGTTGGCCAGGCGCAGCGGCGCATCGACGCCGTTGGACAGTGTGATGGTGCCGACCCCCCAGAGCCGCTGCAGCACGCTGCGACGGACGCCGATGCTGTAGCCGCGAGCGTGCGACATCTCCTGTCGGTTTCGCGCTCCGACACCGTGGTTCGCGATGACCCGGCGCGTCGTGACGGTCACCGTGCGCGAGTACCAGGCGACCCAGGGCACGACGACGAGGAGCAGCACGACCGCTCCGGCTGCTGTCAGGAGCATCCAGTTCTCGAACGGCGCAGGCAGATTGTCGAAGTAGTACGCCGTGGCACCGAATGCACCGATCAGGATCAGGGCGGACCAGAACAGCCGGCGCGCATGACCGCGGAACCGCGCGATGAGCAGCTCTTCGGTCGGCACACCGGGCGGTGGCATCGTCGGCCGTCCGCCGAGAGTCACTGGCTGGGTCACCCCTCCATTGTGCCCGCAACCGCAGACATCGCCCTGCTCCTCCGCCCGGGCGTGTCAGACGGCGGCGGGCCGGACGTGCACCACGTCGCCGGCCGAGATCGGATGCTCGACCCGGCTCGAGACGACCACGAGGCGCCCTGACGCGTCGAGCCGTGTGGCCGTCCCCTCGAGTGTCCTGTCGCCGGGGAGCGAGACTCGCACCTCCTGGCCGATCGTGGCGCATCGCCGACTCGTCTCCTCGTGCAGACCGCTGGAGACCGCGTCCCCGGTCCGAGCGAGCGCGCTCACCACCTCGTCGAGGCGGCGCACGTAGGTGGCGAGAAGCCGGTCGGCATCGACCTCGACACCGAGCACGGCGAAGGACGTCGCGGTCGGCACGGGGAGCTGGGCTGACGTCATCGCCGTGTTCACCCCGGTACCGACGATCACCGCCTCCCCCGTCGCCTCGGCGAGGACACCGCAGATCTTCCGCCCCTCGACCATCACGTCATTCGGCCACTTGAGGGACACCGCGGAGTGCGGCAGCTGCTCCGCGACCGCATCCGTCATCGCCACGCCTGCGGCCAGCGGGACCCAGCCTCGCGCCTCGATCTCGGCGGGGAGCCGACGCAGCAGCACCGACACCGCGAGCGAGGCTCCGGCCGGCGCCACCCATGAGCGGTCGAGTCGTCCGCGGCCGGCCGTCTGATTCTCGGTGAGCAGCACGGAGAGGTGCGGCCAGTCACGCGCGTCCGCAGCCGCCTCCCGAAGCAGCGCGTTCGTGGATCCCGCCTCCGGAAGGACATCGATCCTCGACCCGATGGCGCGGGCGAGCGGGAGATCCATCGTCAGACCTCTTCCTCGTCGGCCTCTTCGTCGTCGTCATCCTCGTCGGTGCGCACGGAGCCGATCTCGTTCGCCTGCCAGCTCTCCCACTTCTGCATGAGCTGCTCGATCGCCGCATGGAACTTCGCGGTCGCGACCCCTGGCGTCGTATCTCCGAAGTAGTGCTGGACCCACATGCGAAGCCGCGCGATCGCCGCCTCGTCCGCGCGCACCCGCTCCACCTCGGCGACGATGTCGGCTGCGCCTTCCGCCGTGAGCCACTCGCAATCCGAGAGGTAGCCGTTGGTGTCGACCGAGGCGCGCTCGTCGGTGGGGCGGGTGATCATCAAGGGCTTGCCCACGGCAAGACGGTCGTAGACCATCGCGGAGATGTCGACGACAGCCACGTCGGCCGCGGCCAGCTGCCAGCCGAGCTCCGCCCCGTCGTCGTACACGTGCTGCGCGGCGGCATCGGCGGCGTTGGCCGCGGCGATCGCCGCGATGATCCGGCGATGCGCCGCGCCGTACTCGTCGTCGACGACCCCGCTGCGGGGGTGCGGGCGATAGATCACGCGGTGCGTCCGGGAGGCGAGCAGCGCCGAGACGAGGGCTTCGCCGTGGGTCGCGATGGACCCGTAGTGCGCGCTCGGACGATCTCCCTCCCACGTCGGGGCGTAGAGCACGACCGTCCGCTCGTCGGGTGTGTACGGCAGAGACCCCGAGTAATGGTCGGCCTGCGGGCGCCCGATCTCGATCGTGCGGCTGTCGATGTCCCAATCCCAGAGCGTGCGGGAGAGGCGGTCTCGCGCCGCCTGTCCTGCGACCAGCGCATAGTCGTACGCCTTGTACTGGTTGGTGGTCATGTACATCTTGTCGGACTCGCCGTGATTGATGAACACATGCCACCGGCGCCCGTACCGGAACATCTGGAAGTTGCGCGTGTTCTGGTTCACGTACAGCACGACGCGGATGTCCTGCGTCGCGATGAAGCGCTCGAGGTCCCGGACGGTCGGGACGAAGGCGACGGGGGGCCCGTCCTCGTCGAGGAGCTTGTCGGCACCGGTGGCGGATCGGGACAGGACCACGACGGGCCAGCGCTTCGCCAGCTCGGTGAGCGGGCGGTACCACTGCCGCATCTGGTACATGTTGACCGCGCCGTCGGCGAAGTACACGGCCACCTGGTAGTGATCGGTGGGATGCGGCTCGCGGTCGGCCAGACGCCGCCGCACTCGTTGCACGGCCTTGCGCGAGGCCAGTGCCCGCTTCAGCAGACGGTAGGCCTTCTTCGCGTCGGACACTGCACCCATCCCTCCAGGATACCGTGGCGCGGCGTACGCCGACGGTGCTGCGCCCGGGCCCCGGCCGGAGCGAATCAGCGAACGCCCGAGAACCGCATGCCATGATCGTCATGTGCCTGACAACGACATCGCCGTCCCCGAGCCCGGGGTGTCGTTCGTCATGCCCGTGCTGAACGAACGGGCATATCTCGAGCACGCGATCCAATCGGTCCTCGCCCAGGAGCTCCCGGTTGCCGCCGAGCTCGTCCTCGCGCTCGGTCCTTCCACGGACGGCACGACCGAGCTCGCCCGGCGCCTCGCCGCGGACGACGACCGCATCCAGCTCGTGGACAACCCGGCAGCGCACATCCCCGTCGGACTGAACGCCGCAATCCGCGCCAGCCGGTTCGCGACGATCGTGCGGGTCGACGCGCACTCCGAGCTCTCACCCGGATACGCGGCACGCGCGCTCGAGACCCTCGACCGCACGGGAGCCGCGAACGTCGGCGGCGTCATGCGGGCCGACGGGAGGACGCCGTTCCAGAAGGCAGTGGCCCGCCTCTACAACTCCCCTGTCGGCCTCGGCGGCGGTGCTTACCACGGCGGCACGCACGAGGGCGAGGCGGAATCCGCCTACCTCGGCGTGATGCGGCGCGAGGTCCTCGACGCGGTGGGGCTGTTCGATGAGACGATCCGTCGCGGCGAGGACTGGGAGCTCAACCTCCGCATCCGACAGGCCGGTCACCTGGTGTGGTTCGACCCCTCGCTCTCGGTGACCTACTGGCCCCGGGAGAGCTGGGTGCGCCTGGCCAGGCAGTTCCGCGCGACCGGAGCGTGGCGCGGCGAGCTGGTGCGACGGTTCGGCCGCCGCAACGGCATCCGCTTCTTCGCTCCCCCGGCTCTCGTGATCCTGGTCGCGGTCGCTGTCGTCGTCGGCGTGCTCCAGCTGAGCGGCGTCCTCTCCGGGGCGCTCTCCGCCATCCTCTCGGCGATCGCGTACCTGCCGCTCCTCGCGTATGTGCTGCTCGTCGTCGCGGTCGCGGCTCTGCCCGGCGGCGGCGGGATCCGTCAGCGCCTCTGGACCCTGCTGGTGATGCCCACCATGCATCTGTCGTGGGGCCTCGGATTCCTCGGCGGCGTTCTCAGAGGAGCGCGCGACACGGTCGACGCGTCGCGGCTGGGCACCCGCAACACCCCGCTCCCCTGATCCGTCGGGCGGATCGGGGAGGCGTCACCGCGTCACGTACCCCTGGTCGAGGATGCGGGCGACCACTCGCTCGGCAGCATGGCCGTCGTCCCGGGAGTTGAACTGCGCACGCCACGCCATGTACCGCGCCCCGAAGGTCTTCTCGTGCTCGGGATCGGCCAGCGCGTCGACGAGTTCCTTCTGCGACCCGACGAGCGGTCCGGGTGCTCGCGAGGCGAGGTCGAAATAGAACCCGCGCAGCTGACCCCGGTAGTGGTCGAGGTCGGGCACCAGGAAGTACATCGGCTTGCCGGTGACGCTGAAGTCGAACATCACGGAGGAGTAGTCGGTGATCAGCGCGTCGGCAGCAAGGAGGAGCTGAGAGGTCTCGGGATACCCGGTGACGTCGATCACCCGCGCACCGGCGCGATCGCGACCCGTGTCGATGGTGCGTGAGTGGCCACGGACGAGCACGACGGCATCGGTCTGCCGTGCGAGCTCCTCCGGATCGACGAAGTCGACCATCTCCGTGCGGTCGTCACGCCACGTCGGCGCGTACAGCAGCACCCGCTCGCCCTGCTCGATGCCGAGCGCCGCGCGGATCGATGCGGCGTCCCCCGTCACGAGAGCGTCATTGCGGGGATACCCCTCGACCCAGATGGGTCGCCCGAAGAAGGCATATGCCTTGCGAAGGATGCGCTCGGAGTAGGTGTTCTGCGCGAGGAGTACATCCCAGCGGCGCGACTCCTTGACCACGGCGGCCATCCGGCGAGGATCGAAGCCGGGCCGGTGCAGCGCGAGGCGCTTGAGCGGCGTGCCGTGCCAGGTCTGCAGCACCCGCTGACCGGGCTTGCGCGCGAATCGCCGGCGCAGCCAGTCGTTGACGACGAGCAGGCGCGACGCCGCACGGGCACGCCACCACTCCGGGCTTCCCTCGACCACCGCGACCGCGCCTTCCGGCACCGCCACCGAGAGGTCCACCACGCTCCAGTAGCGCACCACGTCTGGTGCCTGCGCAGCAAGCGCCCTGTCGATCGCCTGAGGGTTGCAGCCGACCGTGCGGCCGTAGAAGCTCTCGAAGAAGACCGCGTTCTCGGTGGCGCCGGGGTGGGCGACGTACCGCCCCTCCAGGGTCGACTGGCCCTCCGCCGTCTCGTAGGCCGGATCCACCGGCGCTGCGATGCGCGCCACGGAGCCCCGCACCGCCACGCGCACGCCGGTCAGCACCTGCGGGGCCACGCTGAGGTCATCGAGCTCGGCATCCGCCACCGCGATCTCGTAGTCGCCGGTCGGCAGCGGCAGCTCTGCGCCGCCCCACCGCGAGGCGCGGAGCGGGAAGGTCGCCTTCCACGTCTTCCCTCCCCCGGTGATGCGCGCATCGACACGCGCACGCGGCCCGATCAGCTCCGCCGAGGCAGGACGCTGACCTTCCCCTGCGATGATCAGCGTCTCTGCCGCCTCATCGATCCGGGCCGTGGTCATACTGCTCCCTTCGGCGCGGGAATGCCCCGCGCGCGGATCGTCTCGTACACGCGTCGGGTGTTCCCGCCGTCGCGGAACGCATGCATCTCCGCGCTGAGCGTAGCGGACCGCTTCGACCTCGCAGCGAACACGCCGTCGTCGTCGAGCACCGCAGTCAGCTGCGCGAGCAGAGCCTGCCAGTCGCCTGCCGCGTCGTCGCCGGCCACATCCCGGAACCGGCCGTAGAAGCCGCGCGTGCGGGCATACTCGTCGGCATCCGGAGCGAGGTACAGCACCGGCATCGCGAGCAGTCCCACGTCGTAGGCGAGCGAGGAGTAGTCCGTGATCAGCACGTCCACCGCGGGGAGCACGGGGGTCACATCGGCGAGGAGCCCCGCCCCCAGCATCCGCACTCTCGTGCTCGGCAGCGGCGGAGCATACGATCCCTCCCCCAGCGGGTGCGACCGGACGAGCAGCACCGCGTCGCGCTGCTCGAGCGCACGGATGATCTCCACCCACTGCACGGCACTCGGAACTGCGGGGTCCGCCGCACCATCGCGCCAGGTGGGGGCATACAGGATCGTCCGCGTCGAGGGTACGATCGGGCCCACGACAGCCGAGAGGACAGCGGATGCCGTGGCTCGACGCTGTTCGGCACTCCCCGCGGAGAGTACGTCGACCCGCGGCTCCCCCGTGACCACCACGCGGTCGCCGCCGAGTGCGAAGGCCGACTCGAGGCGACCGCGCGAGCGGTGCGAGGCGGCGGGAAGGACGCGGATGCGCTGCGCGGTGCGGCGGTAGAGGATGCCGATCAGACGGCGCAGCACCGATGCGCCCGGCACGTCGGGGACCTGCGTCGTCGCGGGCGAATCGAGGCCGATGCGCTTGAGCGGGATGCCGTGCCACAGCTGCACCACGAAGGCACCCGGGATCGCATAGCGGTTGACGTCGCCCAGCCCGTGCGTCACCACGACCACCCCGGCGCGTGCGGTCGCCCACCAGCCGCGGAGTCCACCCTTGCGGACCGTCCGCAGCCCGAGAGCCGCAGCGTCCCGGTCCTCACGGTCGGAGGCGGTGAGCCACAGCGTCGCGTGTCCTTCGTCGGTCGCGAGGCGATGCAGCGCGAGAGCGCCGTCGCCGATGCCGGCGCCGCAGCCGAACACCCAGCGTTCACCGCGCGGGACGAGGAGAGTGCCGATGCGCCCGGCGAGGTACAGCGGGATCCGAAGCAGCTTGGCCGCATTGCCGGAGCCGAAGGAGAAGGACGCCACCCCGCGAGCCTATCGCGGGGTGGCGTCCTTCTCTGCGAGACGAGGAGCTGCGGCGGTCAGCCGGCGAGCTCGCCGAGCGTCACGTCGGCCTCGAACTCCTTGCCGTTGCGGATGTAGGTCACCTTCGCATCGCTGCCCGCAGCTGCCGCCCTGACCTGGGCGGTGAGGTCGCTCGCGCTCGTGACGGGCACTCCGTTGAAGGCGGTGACGATGTCGTCGGCCTTCAGCCCGGCATCCGCCGCTGCGCCGCCGCCGGTGACGTCGGCGATGTACGCGCCTGCCACCGACGCGTCCTCGACGCTCGCCGCATCGCGCACCGAGGCGCCGAGCAGACCGTGGCTCGCTGCGCCGTCGGCGATGATCTCCTCGGAGACGCGCTGCGCGATGTTCGACGGGATCGCGAAGCCGATGCCGATGGAACCGGACTCCTCGGAACTGCCCGAGCTCGCGATCGCGACGTTGATGCCGATCAGCTCGCCCTTGCTGTTGACGAGCGCGCCACCGGAGTTGCCGTGGTTGATCGCCGCATCCGTCTGGATGACCGCGATGGAGATCGTGTCGGTCGTCTGCTGGCCGGGGTTCCCCGGGAGGTCGAACTGGAACGGCCCCTCGCCTTCGCCGTCCTCCGGCGCCTGCTGGTCGTCCTGCGGGGCATCCTCGGCCGAGGAGTCCGGCAGCGCGGAGGAGGCGATCTGGATGCTGCGGTTCAGCGCGCTGACGATGCCGGTGGTCACCGAGTTCGACAGACCGAGCGGCGCGCCGAGCGCCACGGCGGTGTCGCCGACGTTCAGCTTCGACGAGTCCGCGAAGTCGATCGGCGTCAGGTCAGACGCATCGGTCAGCTTGATGACCGCGAGGTCGTAGATCGGGTCGGTGCCGACGACGGTCGCCGCGAAGATGCGGCCGTCCGAGGTCGTGACGCGGATCGTCGGATCGGCGGCCGCGCCTCCGAGCGTGACGACGTGCGTGTTGGTGAGCACGTAGCCGTCATCGCTGATGATGACGCCCGATCCGCTGCCCGCCTCGTCGGAGCCCGCCACCTCGATCGTGACGACCGAGGGCAGGGCCTCCGTGGCGACGGCCGTGGTCTCGTTCACCGAGCCAGGGTTGTTGACGGTCACCGTGTCGGGTCCCTGAGCGACTCCCGTGGAGCGGTCGTCGGAGATGCCGTTGAGGATCGCACCGCCGCCGAATCCGGCGACTCCACCCACGAGGGCTGCGGCGACCACGATCGCGGCGAACTTCACCCCGGCGCGCGGCTTCTGGTCCTTCGTCTTCACGGAACCGTCCGGCGACTGCTCCGGCGCGGTCGCGGTGTGGATGCCGAACGCCGCTCCCGGGGCCGTCGCGACCGGTGCCCCCGGGTGAGTGGGCCCGGTCTGAGCGGCCGCGCCGTACGGGTGGTGCTGGGGGGCGTTCCCGCTCGTCGGCGCGGGCGGCACGAACGCGGCCGGCGTCTCGAACGTGGGCGTCGGTGCGGCAGCGGCCGGCTGCGCCGGAGCCGACGGCTGCGCCGGCGACGATGCGAAAGTCGACGGCACCTCGTGGCCGTGGCCCTGGATGTCAGCGGCGGCACCGGTCGTCGAACGGTCGACGGCCTCTGCTGCCTCGGTGGGCGGCACGGCGTCGTTCGACGCGGGTGCCGAGTGGTCCTGGGTGCTGTCTTCGTTCATGGTGTGTGCTCCTTCAACAACGCCCCTTCAGAGTGACGCCTGTATCTGTGCGTTTCGTATGGCGAAGATGAGTTTCCGCTATGGCCTTAGCCTGTTGTTCATGAGTGTCATCCCCGGCGCATGGCGGCGCACGGCAGCGGGAGCCGGTCTGCTCGCATCCGACGGAACCGTCGCGCCCACCATCTTCGCAGAGATGTCGGCCGCTGCGGCCCGAACGGGCGCGATCAATCTCGGTCAGGGCTTCCCCGATCAGGACGGTCCGGCCGAGGTGCTCGAGGCGGCGCGCGAGGCGATCGCCAGCGGGGCCAATCAATACCCGCCGGGTCGCGGCATCCCCGACCTGCTCGCGGCGATCAGCGAGCACCAGCGACGCTTCTACGGCCTCGAGGTCGATCCGCAGCGTGAGGTGATCGTGACCGCGGGCGCGACCGAGGCACTCACGGCGACGCTCCTCGCTCTCATCGACGGGCCGGACGATGAGGTCGTCGTGTTCGAGCCGTACTACGACTCGTACGCGGCCGCTGTCGCCCTCGCCGGCGCCCGCCTGCGTACGGTCCCCCTGCGCGCTCCCGACTTCCAGCCGGATCTCCAGCGCCTGGCAGAGGCGGTGACCGACCACACCCGCATCATCCTCGTCAACGACCCGCACAATCCCACCGGAGCGGTGTTCGATCGCGCGGTGCTCGCCGAGGTGGTGCGGCTCGCCCACCTCCACGACGCGATCATCGTCACGGACGAGGTCTACGAGCACCTCGCCTTCCACGCCCCGCACACCCCCATCGCCACGCTTCCGGGTGCGGCCGAGCGCACCCTCACGATCTCCTCGGCGGGGAAGACATTCTCCGCCACCGGGTGGAAGATCGGCTGGGTGCACGGCCCTGCGGAGCTCATCACCGCCGTCCTGACGGTGAAGCAGTACCTGACCTACGTCAACGGTTCGCCGTTCCAGCCCGCCATCGCGGTCGGGCTGCGCCTCGACGATCACTTCTTCGCGGATGCCGCGTCGACCCTCGCTCGCAAGCACGAGATCCTCGGTGCCGGGCTGCGATCAGCCGGGTTCACGGTGCATCCGCCACAGGGCGGCTACTTCACGGTCGCCGATGCCACCGACCTCGGCGGAGCGGATGCCGTCGCGTTCTGCCGTGCGCTGCCCGAGCGTGCGGGGGTCGTCGCGATCCCGCTCGCCGCGTTCGTCTCGGACGAGCGGCGCGGCGACTACGCCGGTCTCGTGCGATTCGCCGCCTGCAAGCGCGTCGAGGTGCTCGAAGAGGCTGCGAGGCGGCTCGCGTCGAGCTTCTGACTCTCGGAGACGGCTCGAGCGGTCAGCTCGAACGGTCAGCAGGGCGCGACCGCGTAGCGACGCACCCGCAGCGACGGGTTGACCGCCCGCACCCGCTCGATGGCGGCGCGTTCGACGGCTGCCACGGCGATGCCCTCGGCGGTCCCGACTCCCGCCAGCACGACACCCTGCGGGTCGACGATCTGCGAGTGGCCCACCCCGATCGGCGTGGGATGGTCAGCGGCGATCACGTACGTGGTGTTCTCGATCGCGCGCGCGGCGAGCAGGGTGGTCCAGTGAAGCTCCTTGAGCGGACCTCGCACCCATTCGGCCGGCACCACGAGAGCATCTGCTCCGGCGTCGACGAGCGTGCGCGCCACCTCGGGGAAGCGCAGGTCGTAGCACGTCATCAGCCCGAAGCGGATGCCGGCGAGATCGAAGGTCGCGGCGCCCAGCTCCCCTGCCTCGATCCAGTCGGACTCGGTCTGCCCGAAGGCGTCGTACAGATGCTGCTTGCGGTATGTCGCGAGGATCCCGTCGCCGCGCACCGCAACGAGGGTGTTGCGCACGTGCTCGGAGTCCGTGGCCCTCTCGACGAGGCCGGCCACGATCACGACGCCGTGATCGGCCGCGAGCGCCGTGAGCGTCGAGACGAAGTCGCCATCGAGGGTCTCCGCATTCTCCGCGAGCGTCTCATCCATCGGGTCCACGAAGTAGCTCGAGTACTCGGGGAACACGATCAACCGGGCTCCCCGTGCTGCCGACTCGGCGGTGAGCCGCGCGATGCGCTCCCGGTTATCCGCGCGTGATGCCGTCGGCGCGAACTGGCAGACGGCGACGGGAACGGCGGCGGATGGGGTCTCGGTCATGCCCATATCCTTCCTCATCCGACCTGGCGCGGCCTCGATTCGCGCCCTCCTGATTCGCGTGTTAGGCTATAAAACGTGCCGCGGGGTGGAGCAGTTCGGTAGCTCGCCGGGCTCATAACCCGGAGGTCGCAGGTTCAAATCCTGTCCCCGCAACGAGAATGCGACACAAGAAAGGCCCCTGGTCGGAGAGATCCTGATCAGGGGCCTTTCGCATGCGCCCGCGCGGCGCCCGTTGCGTGCGGCGTCAGCGAGAGGTGCGACCGAGTCGCCCGCGCATCCTCTGGCTAGACTGTCCCACCGAACAGCCGCGCCACTTGCGAAGGTGCGAGCGGCAGCATCCGTGAGGGGGAGCTCCACCATGACGCAGACACCAGACGCCGCCACAGCGGACCGTGGCGCGTTCACATCCCGCCCATCGCGGCGGGCGACCATCGGCCTCTGGATCGGTGCGGCGGCGCTGCTCCTCTCCGCAGGGCTGATCGTGCAGTTCCTGCCCGTCCCTGCGCTGCTCGTCGCCGCCGCAGCCGCTGCGCTCGTTGCGGGCACCGCTGTGGTCCTCGGCGTACGAGGTCGGCGCTCCTCGGTGCCGCGCACGGGCACCGCGGCCCTCCTCGTCGCAGCGACCGCACTCATCGTCGATGTCATCCTCATCGTCGTGATCGCCGTCGGCGCGCTCGGAGGCAGCGGACTCAGCCAGGTCGAGGTGCGAGCCACGGGCGGCCCCGTCTTCACCGTGTCCTACGCGGACGACGCCCAGTCGTACGACGAGGAGTGGTCCGACAGCGGCTGGAAGCAGTACACGACCACGGGTGATACGGCGGAGATCACCGTGACCGCTTCGGACGATGACGCGGTCGCGACGGTGAGCTGCGAGATCCTGTGGAACGGCGAGTCGGTCGTGGAGCAGAGCGGCGTCGGCTCCGTCACCTGCCGCTACGACGCGAACTGATCGGGCCGCCCCTCCGCAGCCGATCTCCCCGACGGCGAGAGACCGTGTCCGAGGCGACGGTCCTCAGCTGCCGCCCCTGTCGATCACGGGGTGCTCCAGGTCTGCGTAGTCGACGAGGATCGTCGCGCGCTCCGCGGGCCGACACTCGCGGAGGTACAGTCGCTGGCCGCCGACGTATCGAGCATTCTCCTCGGCGTCGGGGTCCGGAGAGGATTCGTCTCGCACAGCCATCCGCGGGACGGACACGTCGAAAGGCACATCGAGGAAGATCGTCGCGTCCCAGACCTCGCGGAGCTCAGGCCTGTGCAGGAAGATGCCGTCCACGAGCAGGATCACTCCCCGCGGTACCGGATGCCGGGGACCGGTGAGGACCGCATCCGTCTCGACATCGTGAGCGGCGGACAGATACGTTCCCGTCCCGGCTCGGAAGGGGGCCACCACCTCGTGAAGGAATCGGTCGTAGTCGTACGAGTCGCGCCAGAAGCCCTCGGCAGACCCGCGGCCCCGCCGATATCGATGCTCGCGCTGATGGTGGAAGCCGTCGATGCTCACTCGCTCGACGCGATCGGACTCGCACAGGACGACGGCCAGGTCATCGGCCAGACGCGTCTTCCCCGCGCCGTCGACCCCGTCCACCCCGACGATCACGGAAGCGCCGGGGGTGGGTCGCGGGATGCTGCGAGCCAGCGCCGACAGGAAGAGGGATCGTGCCGTCGACTGGGTCATGCGGATCTCCGGTGGATGGATGCAGAATGGGCGCCCCCGAAGGGGCGCCCATTCTCGTGGTGTCGCAGCGGGATCACTCCCCCGCTGCGGACTCCAGTTCGAGCAGAGTGTTGACCGCGTCCGTGAGGCGCTTGTCCGCCTCGGCGAACGCCTCGAGGTCACCGGCCTTCAAGGCGGTCTCCCGGTCGGTGAGCGCCTGCTGAGCGGCGGCCAGGGCTTCCGCCTGGGCGTCGGTCGGCTCGGTGGGCTCGGTCGGCACCTCGCCCGTGTCGGGATCGGGCTCCGTCGGCTCCACCTCGTCGTCGCCGCCGGTCGCACCCGCGTCACCGCCGAAGAGGGTGTCGAGGGCCTCGGTCAGAGTGTCCTCGAACGCCACCTTGTCTCCGAACGCCACGAGAACCTTCTGCAGACGCGGGAGCTTCGTGCCCTCGGACGACTGCACGTAGACCGGCTGCACGTAGAGCAGACCGCCACCGACCGGCAGGGTCAGCAGGTTCCCGTACAGGACCTCCGACTCTCCCTGCTGCAGCAGGTTGAGCTGCGGCACCACGGCCGTGTCCGAGTTGTAGGTGTTCTGCACCTGACCTGGACCTGGGACCGTCGTATCCGTGTCGATCTCGAGCATCCTGAGCTGCCCGTATCCCTCCGCCTTCACGCCGGCCTCTGAGCCGGCATCCGAGTCGACGGCGAGGTAGCCCATCAGCACGTCGCGGTTGCTGCCGCCCTGCGCCGACGGGATGAACGTCGAGAACATCGAGAACCGCGGCGAATCCTGCCCCGGCATCTGCATCGTCAGGTAGTACGGCGGCTGCAGCACCGCATCGCTGCGCGGGTCGTTCGGGGTCTGCCAGCGGTTGTCCTGCTGGGCGAACGATCCGGCGGTGTCGATGTGGTAGGTGCCGAGCACGTCGCGCTGCACCTTGAACAGGTCGGTCGGGTAGCGGACGTGGCTCATCAGATCGCCCGACATCTCGCTGACCGGCTTGAGCGTCGACGGGTAGATCTTCTGCCACGTCTGCAGCACCGGATCCTCCGCATCCCAGGCGTACAGGGTCACGGAGCCGTCGTATGCGTCGACCGTCGCCTTGACCGAGTTGCGGATGTAGTTGATCTCGTCGATGGCCAGCGTCGGCGACGGCACGTTCGAGTCGGCGATCGCGTCGGACAGGCTCACGCTCGTCGAGTACGGGTACGTCGAGCTCGTGGTGTATCCGTCGATGATCCAGACGATCTTGCCGTCCACGACGCTCGGGTACGGGTCGCTGTCGAGCTCGAGGTACGGGGCCACCTTCTGCACGCGCGTCTTCGGGTTGCGGTCGTACAGGATCTGCGAGTCGTCGTTCACAAGGTTCGAGAACAGGATCTGCTCGGACTGGAACTTCAGCGCGTACAGCAGCTTGGTGAAGGTGTTGCCGATCTTCGGTCCGCCGTCGCCCTCGAAGGTCGTCTTCGTCTCGTTGGAGCCGTCCTTGCCGCGCGGGTAGTCGATCTCGACCGGGTCGGCACCGTCGGGACCGCCGACGATCGAGTACTCGGGCGAGGTCTCGCCGAAGTAGACGCGGGGCTCGAACTTCTCGCCGTCGGTGAGGAATCCGGACGACGGGATGCCGCGCTCGAGGAACACCGGCTCTCCGTCGCTGGTGCGCTGGTTGCCTGCGGCGGCGACGAGGCCGTAGCCGTGCGTGTAGACCGCCACGCGGTTGTTCCAGTTGGTGACGTCGACGCCATCCATGTCGAGGTCGCGCACCGACACCACGGTGTCCTGCATGACGCCGTCGATCTCGTAGCGGTCGACGTCGAGGTTCTCCTGGAACTGGTAGTAACCGCGGTACTGCTCGAGCTGGCGGACGGCCGGGCTGATGACGGCGGGGTCGACGATGCGGATGGATGCCGTGGTCTCGGCATCCTCGCGCAGCTGCCCTGCCTCGGCATCCGTCTCGGCCTCGAACGGCGTGGTCTCGAGGTCGGCGACCCCGTACGCCTCCTTCGTGCCGTCGATGTTCTTCTGGTAGAACTCCGCCTGGTAGGCGTTCTGGTTCGGGCGCACCTGGAAGGTGGTCACCGCCCACGGGAAGCCGACGCCGACGACGAGCGATGCGACGATCAGCAGCGCGGTCGCGGCGAGCGGGAAGCGCCACCGGCCGATGACGGCCGTGACGAAGAAGAGGATCGCGACGATCGCGGCGATGATCGTGAGGATCGCGAGACCGGGGATCGTGGCGTTGACCCCGGTGTACGCCGGTCCGACGATCCTGTCGTCCTGGGCGACCAGGGTCTTGTAGCGGTCGAGCCAGAGGCTCGCCGCCTGCACCAGGAGGTAGAGCCCCGCGATGACCGCGAGCTGGATGCGTGCCGGCTTCGAGATGCGCAGCTCGCCCTGGCCGATGCGGACCGAGCCGTACAGGTACGACACGAGCGCCGTCACGATGAGCGTGAGCAGCAGCACCGCCGATACGAAGGCGAGCAGGATCGAGTAGAACGGCATGGCGAACATGTAGAAGCCCGTGTCCATGCCGAACTGCGGGTCGGTGGCGTCGGTGGCGACGCCGTTCGCCCAGAGCCAGACCGTCTTCCACTGGCTCGCCGCGGAGAAGCCGGCGAAGAGCCCGAAGAAGATCGGCATGCCCCACATCGCCAGGCGACGCAGCGGCTCGATGACCTCCTGGTACCTGTCGAGCTGCGAGCTGAGCCGCACGTAGACGGGCCGCAGCCGGTAGGCGAGCTGGATGGCCACGAACAGCGGCACGGCCATGCCGAGGAATCCGACGACGAACATCACCGCCGTGGCGAACCATTGGGTGGTGAGCACTCCCGCGAAGCCCACCTGGTCGAACCAGAGGAATTCGGTGTAGAGCGACGCGAAGACGAAGAAGACGGCGATCAGCGCGGCGATGATCGCCAACGAGATGCCGAAGATTCGTCGCGAGGTTCGAGGAGTGGCCGGGTTCGGTGCGGAAGTCGAGGTCACCCTTCCATCCTAGGCTCGCCTTACTGTGCTGCGGCTGTCATCCCCGTCACGGGGAGGTCACGACGTCGCAGGACGGGAGCGAATCGACGTCGCCCCCCTCGGCGATGACATCCAGCGCCGCGAGGGATTCCTCGAGCGTCCCGGTGCTGATGACCGTGAGTCCGTCGGGCACGTGCCCGACCACCTCGTCGCAGTTCGTCGTGGGGGCGAGGAAGTACTCGGCCCCCGCGTCGCGGGCGCCGTAGAGCTTCTGACGGATGCCGCCGATCGGCCCGACCGTGCCGTCGGCCTCGATCGTGCCGGTGCCTGCGACGTTCTCTCCGCCGTTGAGCTCCCCCTCGGTGAGGGTGTCGATGATGCCGAGGGCGAACATCATGCCCGCGCTCGGACCGCCGACGTTGTCGAGCTGTAGCGTGACGTCGATCTCGAAGTCGTAGTCGGTACGCAGAGTCACCCCGATGAGCCACGTGGTCGCATCGCCGTCGATCTGCTTCTCGGGCGTGACCTCGACGACCTTCTCCTCGCCGACCCGCTGCACGGTCAGCTCGACGGGGTCGCCGCCGGCATCCTGGATCGCCTGGCGCAGCTGCTTCGCCGACGTCACCGCTGTGCCGTCGATCGCGGTGATGACGTCCTCCGCCTCGATGCTGCCCTCGGCGGGTGCGTCCTCGACGACCTCCTGGACCACCACGGCCGCACCGGTGTCGTAGCCCAGCTCGCCGAGAGCCGCAGCCGTCGCCTCGTGCTGGGAGTCGACCATCAGGGTCGCGTTGCGCTCATCGCGCTGCTCCGTGGTCACGCCCTCGGGGAACACCGACTCGAGCGGCACGACCGCTCGGGACGAGTCCATCCAGGCCAGCGCGAGCTCGAACCAGCTCGGCGTGCGCTCGCGGTTGCCCACGACCTGCACGGTGGTGAGGTCGAGCGAGCCGGCGGTCTCGAACGTCTCCGCACCTTCGACCTGGATCAGAGGCACCTGCTCGCCCTCGGGTCCGGCAGCCGTGCCGAGGGTGTCGTACACGGGACCCGGTCGCTGGATGACGTAGGGCGTGGGGAGGAAGGTCAGCACGACGAGCGCGATCAGCGCCACGATCAGCGACCAGACTCCCAGTCCGAGCTTCACAGACCGGGTTCGGTCCACAGGTTTCCTCCGTCGTTCGCGGGCGGCGTACAGCGATCTGCCCGCGTCGGGGTCTCGGGGCCGCTCCTGTGACTAGCGTAGATGCCACGGCTTCAGACGTGCTGAGAGGCGAGCGACATGTCAGACAACGACCCCACCCCCGAGGACTTCCAGGAGTTCCTGCGACGAATGATGTCCGGCCAGGGCGCCGGCGACATCGACCCCGAGGCGCTGCAGAACGCCTTCTCGGGTATGGAGGGGATCGAGCTCGACCCGGCGATGATGCAGACCATCATGGCGCAGCTGCAGGGAGCGTTCGGCGGGGATCCGTGGGAGAACGCGCTGCGGCAGGCGCTGCACATCGCGAACCGCGACGGCCTCGGCATCACCGACGGCTCGCGCACCTCGCTCGTCGACTCGTTCGCCCTCGCCGACCTCTGGCTGAGTGAGGCGACCACCATCTCCGAACTCGCGGAGGCGCCCAGAGCCATGACGCGCGGCGAGTGGGTCGAGGCCACGCTGCCCGTGTGGCAGGAGATCGCGGGGCCCGTCTCGACGAGCATCGCCGATGCGCTCACGAGCGCCCTCGACACTCAGGTGCCTGAAGAGATGCGCGGCGTCGTGCAGGGAGCGGGAAAGCTCATGCGGGGCCTCGGCGGCTCCGTCTTCGCCGCGCAGTTCGGCCAGGTGCTCGGCAACCTCTCGCTCGAGGTCGTGTCGGGCGGCGACGTAGGCATCCCCGTGCTCCCAGCGGGCACGGCGGCCGTGATCCCGCAGAACCTCACCGCCTTCGGCGAGGGACTCGAGATCCCCGAGGACCAGATCACCCTCTACCTCGCGACGCGCGAGCTGGCGTACGCGCGGCTGTACCGGCACGCCAAGTGGCTGCATCTGCATGTCATGGCGCAGATCACCGACTTCGCCCGCGGAGTGACGGTCGACGTCGACGCGCTCGAAGACGTCGCGAGCAGGCTCGACCCCTCCAACCCGGAGGAGTTGCGTGCGGCCATCGAGGGCGGCGCCCTGCTCCCGGCCCAGACGGATGCGCAGCGCGATGCCCTCGCCCGGCTCGAGAACCTGGTCGCGACGATCGACGGCTGGGTCGACGTGGTCACCGCACAGGCGACCTCCCGTCTGCCGGACGGGGCGCGGATCGCAGAGGCTGCCCGGCGCCGTCGCGCCGTGGGCGGTCCCGCCGAGGACGCCCTCGGCGCCCTCGTCGGACTCAAGCTCCGACCGCGGCGACTGCGTGAGGCCTCCGCGATGTGGCAGGCGGTCACCGACGCTGTGGGCATCGAGGGACGCGACTCCCTCTGGGACTACCCCGACCTCATGCCCACGTCGGACGACATCGACGACCCGACAGCGCTCGTCGCGCGCCTGCAGGCCTCCGCACGGGGCGAGCAGCCCGTCGCCGACGAGTTCGATGAGGCCCTCGCCCGACTGCTCGACGGTGACGACTTCTCGGGTGAGCAGGCAGACGGCTCCGGAGAGAGCGCCGAGGGACCGCTCGACGCGGATGACGACAGCGAGGGCGACAGCGGGACCGGTGGCGACCGACCGGTGTGACCGTCCGGCGTGACCCGGGCGCACTCTTCCTCCACAGGGGTGCGACCGGCCGCGACTTCTCCACGGATGGTTTGTACAGCGCCATCCGGCCTCCGCAAGTCCGCAGAATCGGTGGATGTCCCCGCTGACGCCCGCGACCACGACCCGCCTGGATCCTGCCGTGCCCCTGCTGTGGCGCGACGGCGAGACACTGCAGATCGGGATCGAGGGCACACTGCGGATCGCCGCATCCGAGCCCTGGGTCGAGAGACTCGTCGCGCGGATGGCCGCCGGTTTCCGACGCCCCTCGTTCGACGTGATCGCGCATGCGGCCGGAGCCCCTCGCGCGGAGGCTCGGCTGCTGCTCGCGCGCCTGGAACCGCTGCTCGTCGACGACCCGCAGACGCCACGAGCGGCATGGGTGGAGAGCATCCATCTTCTCGACGGCCGCTGCGAATACCGGATGCGCGATGCGCTGCGCGACGAAGAAGTCGAGGAAGGGTCGCGTCAGGATCCCGCGCACATCGGCGTCGTGCTCGTCGAGGGCGCGGCCGCGGCGCTGCAGTTCGGTCGATACCTCCGAGAGGACATCAGCCATCTGCCGGTCGCCTTCGAACCGGGACGGACGACGGTGGGACCGCTGGTCGTCCCCGGCTCGTCGCCCTGCCTGACGTGCCGCGATCGCGCTCAGGTGGATCGCGATGCCGCCTGGCCGCGCATGCACGCACAGCTGATCGGTCGCGCCGCCGGCCCGATCAGCGCGGCAAGGATCGCCGGTGCCGCAACTCTCGTCGCCCGGCTCCTCTCGGAGACCGGCTCCTCAGGATCGATCGTCGAGGTCAGCGCCGAGGGGCGCCACGAGTGGCGCTCGGTGTCGTTTCACGAAGAATGCCGGTGCCGCGAGCAGTCGTTCCTATCTCTGCCAGGAAGCGAGACGGCGCCCGCTCCCCTCGTCCCGCAGAGCGCGACCAGGACAGCGACAGCGTACGCGCGGCGCGCGTGACCCCGACGTAGGCCAGACGGCGTTCCTCGTCGATCGCCTCGAAGCCGCTGGCATACGAGATGGGCAGCGCCCCCTCCGCCCAGCCGACCAGATACACATGCGGCCATTCGAGGCCCTTCGCGGCGTGCAGGGTCGACAGCGTGACCGTCCGCATCGTCGGCTCGTGCTGGTCCTTGGCGCGGGCCATCAGCGCATCGCTGAAGCTGCGGAGATTCTCGTCCGGTCCGGCCTCCTCTGCCAGTCGCAGGATGGCTCGCCGCGCCTCCCAGCCGTCGCGCTGCGCTCCCCCGGCCTCGGGCGGCTCCTCGGTCAGCCCGAGCTCGCGGAGCACCCGCTGGACCCCCGGAAGGAACCCCTGCTCCGTCGGTGCGACGGCCGCCGCTCGGAGCGCGAGGATCGCCTGTCGAACCTCGGGCATTGCGAAGAACCGGGTGCCACCGAGGACCGAGGTGGCGATGCCTTCGGCGGCGAGCGCCTGCTGCAGCACGGCGGACTGCGCATGGGCGCGGTACAGCACCGCGATCTCCGCAGGAGACGCGCCGCCCTCGATCCGCGCCGACACCGCCGCCGCGATGCCCTCCGCCTCCTCGCGTTCGCTGTCGAAGGCAGTGACGGTTGGCGCCTCGGCATTGAAGGTCTCGCGGGCGGGCACGAGCTCGAGAGCACCGGGGCGTCCGTGCATGAGCGCGTTGGCGGCCTCGAGGATCGGCGCCTGCGAGCGGTAGTTGGTCTCCAGCCGCACCACCGTCGCGTCCGGATGGCGGCGCTCGAACTCGAGGAGGAACCTCTGCTCGGCGCCGGCGAACGAGTAGATCGTCTGGCTCGCGTCGCCGACCACGCAGATGTCCTTGCGATCTCCCAGCCACAGCTCCAGCAGGCGGTTCTGCAGCGGCGAGACGTCCTGGAACTCGTCCACGGTGAAGTGGCGGTACTGCTCGTGGACGGATGCCGCGACGCGCGGCTCCGCCTCCAGCATCCCTGCGCATGCCAGGAGCACGTCTTCGAAGTCGAGCTGATGCCGCTCATCCTTCAGCGCTTCGTACCGCTGCTGCAGCTCCGCGAGCTGGGTCTGGTCGATGCCGCTCACCGTGCGTCCGAGGGCGGCGTGCTGTTCGACGGAGAGCATCGACACCTTGCGCCACTCGATCTCCGAGGCGATGTCGCGCAGGGTGGCCGTGCTCGGACGAAGGCGCATCGCGTCGGCGGCCTGTCCGAGCATCCGCACCTTGTTGTCGATGATCGACGGCGCCGGCGATCCGGCGAGGGTGGGCCAGAAGAAGTTCAGCTGTGCGAGCGCCGCAGCGTGGAAGGTGCGGGCGGCGACGCCCTCGACCCCCAGTGCCCTGAGGCGTCCGCGAAGCTCACCTGCGGCCTTCGCGGTGAAGGTCACGGCCATGACCCGCGAGGGCGAATAGGCACCGGTGTCGACGCCGTGGGCGATGCGATGCGTGATGACACGCGTCTTGCCCGTACCGGCACCGGCGAGCACCGCGACGGGTCCGCGCAGCACGGATGCCGCCTCCCGCTGACGATCGTCGAGGGCTTCGAGCGCGCTCACGCGCGCTCCTCGAACCACGACACGATCAGGGCCCTGGCGATCGAGGCGGGGCCCGGCAGACCGACCGGTCCGTCACCCGCCAGCGCGCTGCCGATCTCGTCGCGGGTGAACCAGCGCACGTCGATGATCTCCTCGCCGTCCGGTCGCACCTCGTCCTCATCGATCGCGACGGCACGGAAGCCGAGCATGAGGGAGCGGGGGAACGGCCATGGCTGGGACGAGACATAGCGCAACGACGAGAGACGGACCCCTGACTCCTCCTCGAGCTCGCGATGCACGGTCGATTCGAGGGATTCGCCTGCCTCGGTGAAGCCGGCGAAGCAGGAGTACATCCGGCCACCCCAGTTCGCGTTCGCCCCGAGCAGCAGTCGGTCACCATCGGGGCTCTCGACCGCGACGATCACGGCAGGGTCGGTCCGGGGAAAATGCTCGCGTCCGCAGACGAGGCATCGGCGTGACCACCCGGCCTGACGGAGCTCGGTGCCCCCGCCGCACGTCGGGCAGAAGGGTGCATCCCGCAGCCAGCCGGCCACCGCGAGCGCCTCGATCAGCAGCTCCGTCTCCCCCGCTCCCAGCCGCGCACCGAGGTCGCGGAGGCCCAGCCAGGTCTCGTCGGGCGCCGTGTCGATGCTCCCGGTCTCGGGCGGCAGCACCGCAAGCAGCAGCGGCACCCCGTCGTCGCCGCGACCGAGCAGCGCCCAGGTCGCCTCGATGATCTCCTCGGGCGGAACCCGCAGGAGGGTCGCCGTGTCGAGGTCACCGCCGGCGATCCGCACGCGTCCATCGCGTACGGCGATCACCCTCGTCGTCGCATCGGCACGCAGCCGATCGATGACATCGGGTTCGACTCTGAGTTCTGCGGCACGATCGAGAGACGTGCTCATCACGGTCATCGACTCCCTCTCTCACGGGCGTGGCGGAAGCAGGACCACCCCTGCGCCCGCCTACCCTGGGGGTATGGGACGCTCTCCTTTCACTCTAGCCGCGGCGGTGACTGCCGCACTGCCCGGCGCGGAGGTGACCGGGGCCCGCGTTCTGACCGCTGACGGCGACGGTCGTTTCGACTCCGCGGTGGCCACGCTCGCCGACGGTCGCGAGCTCGCGATCCGAGTGGCGGACGACGACGAGGCCGCCCGCGAGCTCGCCGCCGAAGCCCTCGCACTGCGCGCGCTGACCGCCGGTGCCCGCGCCATGCTGCCGTTCTCGGCTCCGGAGTACATCGGGGAGACGCGTCTGTCCGAGGCGCGCGCTCTCGTGACCGAGCTGCTGCCCGGGTTCCAGATCGAGGCCTCCCTGGTGCCCCCAGGGCGGGGAGCCGCAGAGTCGATGGGCGCGGCGATCGCCGCGGTGCACGCTCTCCCTGTCTCCGTCGTGCGCGGTGCCGGGCTCATCACCCGCTCCGCCCAGGAGACACGAGACGAGCTGGAGCGTCTGATCGATTCAGCCGCCTCGACCGGGCGGGTCCCCGCGCGGCTCACGGTCCGCTGGCGCGACGCCGTCGCCGACGACGAGCTCTGGCGTTTCGAGTCCACCGTCGTGCTCGGAGGCGTCCAGGCGACGTCGTTCGTCTTCGACGACCATCCCGAGCGCGGCCCTGAGGTCACCGGGATCATCGGGTGGCACTCCCTCGCCGTCGGCGATCCCGCCGTCGATCTGTCGTGGCTCTCCACCGCACCCGCGGCTGCGGACGACGTCCACGCCGCCTATGCACGCGCATCCGACCGGGTCCCGGATCCGGCGCTGGAGGTGCGCGCGCGACTGCTTGCCGAACTCGAGTTCGCGCGCTGGCTGGTACACGGCGATTCGCTGCGCCGGCCGGACATCGTCGACGACGCGGCAGCACTCCTCGAGTCGCTGGCGGAGGGTCTGCACAGCGACGATCTGGGAGTCATCGCCTCGCGCACGGCCGGAGTGGATTCCGCTCTGGACGCGCTGGACCGCGTGCCTGCGAGCGCCACGTCGACCGCCGACACCTCGATGCAGACCGACGCCTACAACCCGAACGAGCTGTGGCACGACGACGACGGCACGAGCGACCTCTCAGAGGCGGCTTCCGATGCCGCGCGGCGTCTCGAGGTCGGCGGGCTCGAGACGGAGGATCTCTCGGCTGTCCGTGGCGATGTCCGCAGCGGATCGGCGGATGAGAGCGACGAGGATCGTCCGAGCGCTCGCCCGAATCGGTCGGACACCACGACGAACGCCGAGACAGCTGGCAGGGACTCCGACGAGGGATCGCCAGAGGATGAGGCTCAGCGTGCTGCGCGGGCGGCACTCCAGCGCTGGAAGAGCTCCGACTCGGAGTAGACCCGGTCCCCTCGGATGACGAGGTCGTCCGCGACGTAATACAGGGCGACGTCGATCTCCTCGAGCGGTACGCCGAATCTGCGGTGATACGCGAGGCGGTAGAGCGCGAGCTGCAGCATCCGCTCCTCCCGCTCCTCCGCCGTGCGCGGTGCTCGTCCGGTCTTCCAGTCGACGATCTCGATGCGACCTCCGCGGTCCTCCCGTCGGTAGACCGCGTCGAGCTTGCAGATCACGATGTGCCCGTCTTCACCCGCGGCAGAGCTGCCGCCGAGCGCGAAGTCGATCTCGATCTCGACCGCGATGGGCGCGAGGCCTCCCCACTCGCTGTTCTCGAATGTCTCCTGCAGGGTGGCGAGGTCCGCCGCATCCGCCGACGAGACCTCTGCGCCGCCCAGTTCCGCGCCGTCCATCGAATCGTCGTCGTCGATCTCCCACAGCGCCTCGTCGACCCGCTGCCCGACGCCCACCAACTCGCTGCGGCGTTCGACCCAGGCATGGAACAAGGTCCCGAGCCGCGTCTGCCGGTACGGGCGCTCAGGCATGGGACGCACGATGGATGAGAGCGTGCCGCCGAAGTCCGTCACATAGTCCTTGAACCGCGAGGCGGGTACACGAGTAGGCGGGGGCGCATCGGTGCCGCGCATCCGGGCGGCGCGTTCGGCCAGCAGCCGGGTCAGCTCGGGTGAGGCGGCCGGCTCGCGTGCGGCGGCGTCTCGGACCGCCTGTGCCGCGGATTCGACGACGCTCCGGCGAGCGCCGAGCGGGTCCAGCGGCCAGGTCAGCGTCGCTCCCGGCCCCTCGTAAGGGTTCTCATCGGGGTCGACCGGCGCGATCGGGTCGAGGCCGAGCACCTCCATGGCCTCGACGAGATACGGGCTCGGAACACGCGGGGACGTCTGCCCCGCCCAGTGCGAGCCGCTGAGCAGCAGGTCGGTCTTCGCCCTGGTCACCGCCACGTAGGCGAGTCGCCGTTCCTCCTGCTGCTGGTATTCGCGATAGGCGTCCTTGAACCGACGCAGAGCACCCCCCTGCGGATTCGCCTTCGAGACGCCGCCGGACAGTGAGGACTGCGCCAGCGCCTGCCTCTTCTTGGGATCGGTCTCGCCGCCCATCGCGGACTCCGGGTCCCACTGGAATCGGGGAAGTGCGTCTCGGTCGCCGCGCAACGCGAACGGCACGACGCCGAAGCCGAACCACCCCGAGGTGTCCGAGACGCGGCTCGGGAGCTCGTCGGCCACCAGACGCACCACCGCCACCGCATCCCACTCGAGACCCTTGGACCCGTGGATGGTGAGCAGCTGCACGACGCCGGGCTCGGGCGGCTCCGGGCGAGGCATCAGCTCGTCGGTGCTCTCCGCCTTGTCGAGCCAGGCGAGGAGGCTGCCGATAGTGCCGCGCTCATCAGCCGTGAGGAACGCGCGCACCTCGTCGGAGAAGGCGCGCAACTGCGTCGCCGCGACTCGCGCCGGCCCTCGCGTCTCGTTCGCCGCGAGCTCGATGTCGAGCCGCAGCTCGAGCTCGATGAGGCGGATGAGCTCGGGGATCGGCTGGGAAGACGCACGACGCAGCCTCTCGAGCATCTCCCCGCTGCGCGGATGCGCGATCGCCCTTCCGGCGTGATGGCCGCGAGCAGACGGTAGTCGTCGCGCACTGCGCGCACCACGTCGACCGCATCGATGATCGAGACCGCCTCGTCGGCGCCCCGCGAGGAGCGCAGTCGCAGCCTGACCTCCTCCGGCAACGGCATCATCGCCGTGTCCCGCTCGGCCAGGGCGCGCCCGAGGTCGTAGAGGGCGGCCATGTCGGCGACGCCCACGGCGAAGCGCGGTCCGGTCAGCAGTCTGATCAGCGCCGACCCCGCGGTCGGGTCGTGCACGACCCGCAGCGTCGAGACCACGTCGACGACCTCGGGAGTCGAGAGAAGGCCTCCGAGCCCGAGGATGCGGTGCGGCACGCCCTCGGCGGCGAGCGCAGCCGCGAAGGTCTGCATGTGCCGCTTCGAGCGGAACAGGATCGCGCCCGTGTGCGGCTTCTCGGAGGAGGGTGCGTGCGCCGCGCGACGCTCCGCGAACCAGGCCGCCACCTGCTGCGCCTCGTCATCGACGGTGAACGGATATCGCACTTCGACGGCGCCGGTGCCCGCGCCGGGACGCGGCTCGAGAGGGGGCACATCCAGGCCCGGCCGCTGGAGCGGCACGAGCACACGGTTGGCGACGTCGAGGATGCTGCTGTCGTTGCGCCAGCTCGTCATCAGGCTGTACGTCTCGGTGTTCTCCGGCGTGCTCGCGAACGTGCCCGAGAACGCGTAGAGGTTGTCGGCGCTCGCACCGCGCCAGCCGTAGATCGACTGGTGCGGATCGCCGACGGCCATCACCGCCGAATCCCGGAAGAGCTCAGCCAGGAACTTCGTCTGGATCACCGAGGTGTCCTGGTACTCGTCGAGGAGCACGACCCTGTGCTGTTCGCGCAGTTCGGCACGCACATCCGGGGCGGACTCGACGATGTCGTACGCGCCGCCGACCTGATCGGCGAAGTCCAGCACGCCGCGCCTGCTCTTCTCGGAGATGTAGTCCCGGACGAGCTCGGCCAAGGTGCCGAGGCCGAGAAGGTTGCCCGCGGCCTTGTCGACATCGGCATTGCCCCGGTACGGCTCGAAAGCGGTCGCCTGCTCCCGCGCGATCCGCACGGCCCTGTCGAGATCGACACGGTGATCGAGCACGTCGCCCGCGAGACGCTGCACCGCGTCGATCACGGTGCCGAGGGCGAAGTCGATCTCCTCGAGTTCGGGGAGATCGGACCGGAGGACCACCTCGCGCGCCAGCATCCACGACGCCGCCTGGCTCAGCATAGCGACATCGCTGTCCCGGCCGATCCTGGCCGCGTGCTCGCGCACGATGCCGTCCGCGAAGGCGTTGTAGGTCGACACCCGCGGCCGGATGAGGAGCTCGTCAGCGGGGCGCGGGGTGGCAGGCGTCCATCCGGTGCCGTATGCCTGCGCGAGCTCATCGAGCACGTGGAGCCGGACGAGCTCTCGCTGGCGCCCGGGCGCCGCGTCATCCACCCGTCGCAGCGCCCCGGATGCGACGATCTCGGGCAGGAACGGCAGCAGCCCCCGTCGCCCGTACTCGTCGATCACCGCGAGTCGTGCCCCGATCCGCTCGGCCAGCTCACCGGCGGCCTTGCGGGTGAAGGTGAGTCCGAGCACCTCGTCGCGGCGGACGTGTCCGTTGGCGACGAGCCAGACCACCCGTCCCGACATCGTCTCGGTCTTACCGCTTCCCGCCCCGGCCACGACCAGTGCGGGCGTCGGCGGAGCCTCGATGACCCGCTGCTGCGCCGGCGTCGGCGGCGGCTGTCCGAGAGCAGCGGCGACATCCGTCGCGGAGATGCCGAGTGCGCCCGGCCAGGTCTCTGTCGCGCCGGTGGCGAGTTCGATCGCCGTGCTCACGCGCTCACCGCCGGGACGGTGTGGATGCGGCAGGGGTTGATGCGGCGCTGCGTGTCGGCGCAGTGCGACTCGACCTGCGCGGTGAAGCTCGATGCCGACATCCCTCGTGCCGCCTCCCCCACCCTGCGGAGGAACGCCGTGCGCCCCTCGTCGTCGAGCGGATGCTGATGTGCGACGCGGTAGTCGCTCTTGGACAGGGTCTTCGAAACGATCACGAGACGCGCCCCGGCGAGCGCGTCCGCCGGCGCCCCCGGCACCAGCCCCTGCTGCACCGCGATCTGGTAGGCAGCCAGCTGGGCGTGCTCGACCACGCCCTGCTCCGATTCCGGGTCGCTCTTGCCTGTCTTGAGGTCGACCACGACGACCCGCTCTCCGGTCTCGGCACCGCCTGCGATGGGCTGCCACTTCTGGCCCCTGGCGTGCGGGTGATCTCCGGCGCCCGGCGGGTACGCCTCGATGCGGTCGATGTAGCCATGGATGATCGCCTGGTTCGCCGTGTCGTCACCGACGGGGTGGACGGACGGCACCTGATCGTCGCGGCGGGGGACGTCCACAGCGAAGCGGAACTCGACCTCGCTCGCCAGCTCCCGCCCGCCGTCGCGGCGCACGTCGCCGAGGTAGGTGTGCAGCCGGTCGATGAACGTGTCGGCCCTGCGGCGTTCTTTGCGCCCGATCCAGGCGGTCTCGAAGTCGAGCTCCGGCCAGTGCTCGGCGACGACGGCGCGCATGCGATCGAGGTCGCCGTCGGGCACCCGCTCCATCGCCTCGTGCACGATCGTACCGATGCCGGCCGTCGGCGGCATCACGGTGTCGCCGCCCAGAGCCGAGACCGCCCAGTTGAGCCCGCATTCCTCGTACGACTCCATCTTGGACGGCGAGACCCTGGCCGCCTCGATCTCGAGGTCGCGCAGCGCCGCCTCCGTCGTAGGCGCGATCACGCCGTACCAGTCCGACGGAGCAGCCCCGGGCACCCCCTCCCGGGCCAGAACCGCGAGCTGCTCAGCGGCGTCGCGGCGAGCCGACGCGGACGGCGAGGCGGTGAGCACCCGGCGGTGACGTGCGACGAGGCCTCGGAGCGTCAGCGGATGCTCAGCCGACGCGTGCAGCTCGGGAGGCTCCGGCGTCGGCAGGAAGGCGAAGAACGGGCTCGGCGTGAGGTCGTCGTCATCGACCGCGGTGATCAGCAGACGCCGGCGCGCGCGGGAGATCGCGCGCACGAAGAGCCGCAGTTCGTCGTGCAGAGCCGCGCGACGTCGATCCAGCGCATCCGGCGCAGTGGCGTCGACTCCGGTGCGCGCGGCGAGCAGTGCGTCGGCGAGGCGCCAGGTCTGGAGCATCCCGCCTCGCGGCCGGACGTTCGGCCAGATGCCGTCCTGCACCCCGGCCACCACCACGACCTCGAACTCCGTCCCCAGCGCCGTCGCGGGTGTGAGGAGCGTCACGCGCCCCGGCCGGTCGGGACTGGAGAGGGAATCCTCCGGCACTTCGCTGTCGAGGATGTCGCGCACGAACACCTCGGGCCGCTCGTTCGGTGTCCGCTCGACGAAGCGCTTGGCGGCGCCGAACAGCGACACGAGTGCGTCGAGCGCCCGCGCCGTCTCCGCGCCGCTGGATTGCAAGGACATCTCGCGCCAGGCGACCTGGAGCCGGCGCCCGTCGACGGCCCTCGCCTGATCCCAGACGCGCCAGAGCAGGTCGTGGATCGTCTCCCCCGCCGCCGCTCCCCCGGCGATCTCGGCGACCGTCGCGGCGAACCGCGCCGCCGTGCGCGACTCCTGCGAGTCGATCAAGGTGAAGTGGTCCGGCGCGGTCAGCGCCTGACGCAGCAGCTCGCGCGCGGGCGTGGAGCCGCCGTTCTCGAGTTCGATGTGACGCAGTCGGGCGCGGAGTCGCCGCAGTCCGATCGCGTCCATGCCTCCGAACGGGGTCCGCAGCGCTTCCTCCCACTCCTGGGGGGTGCGCTGCTCCGGCGGGGTGAGGGCCAGCCGGACGACGCCGACGATGTCCCTGACGATCGACTCGCTGCCGAGGGGCCGCTGCACCCCCGCCGCACGCGTGGGGATCTCGCGGGCGGCGAGCTCGGACTCGAGCTGCGAGACCTGCCGGGTGTCGTGGGCGATCACGCCCATGCGATCCCAGGGGATCCCGTCGACGAGGTGCCATTCGCGCATGACGCCGGCGATGCGATCCAGCTCCTCATGGGGCGAGGGGGCGACGAAGGTGGTGACGTCGGAGGCGGCGCTCTCGTCATCCGCGTCGAGGGAGGTGGGCGCCCGTCGATGGTCGACGCGACCTGCGGCTCCGATGGCCTGGGTCACCGTCCGCGTCAGGGCGGTCAGCGCCGGAGCCTGGCGGTGCGGAGCGTCGAGGACGTGCACCTCTCCCAGTGCGGTGGCCAACTGCGCGAACAGCTCCGGACTGGCGCCGCGGAACGCGCCGGAGGAGATGTCGGGATCGCCGAAGGCGAGCACCGCGACTCCCCTCGCACGGAGCGCCTGCACGATCGCGACACCGCCCCTGGTCAGCTCCTGCGCGTCGTCGATGAGCACGGCCTTCAGGTCGGCGAGCGGACCCAGTGCGGCAGGTTCGGCGAGCTGCAGGATCGCGCAGGCCTCGGCGAGGAGGTCGGCCGCATCCCGATGCGAGGCCCGCGCGAGATCGAGCACCGCCCGATACTCCACGAGGAAGTCCGCCACGGCGGACCAGGCGGCGTCGCCGGCCGCGCGCAGCTCATCCGGTCGGGCGCCGAGCTCGACGGACTCGGCCACGAACGCTCGGAGTTCCGAGCGGAAGCCCTTCGACGCGCGGACAGACGGACTAAGCGCGTCGGGCCAGCCGATGCGACCGTCTTCGGCATCTCCGGCGAGGAGTTCGGCGATCAGGCGGTCCTGGTCCGCTCCGGTGAGGAGCGCAGGGGGCTCGGCGCCCGCCCTGACCATCGCTCCGCGCACCACCTGGAACGCGAAGGAGCCGAGGGACCTGGCCAGCGGGCCCGGTGTCGCCTGCCCGATCCGCACGCCGATGCGGTCGCGTAGCGAGGTCGCCGCCTGCCGGCTCGGCGTCAGGACGAGGAGCTCTTCCGGCCGCATGCCCTCGCCGTCGAGCAGGTGCACGACCCGGTCGGTCAGCGTGCGGGTCTTGCCCGTCCCCGGAGCGCCGATGATGACGCCGGATGCGGTCACCGCTGCGCCGACGACGGCCCTCTGCGCAGCATCCTCTGTCATGTCCTCCACGCTACTGCCGCGCACCGACATCGGTTCGCGGTATCGAGCGACCTCGCGCTGTGCGCTCACGGCGAAACAGCGCCCGCGGGCGGTCCCGGCCGTCGCGGCGCCCGGTAGAGTTGGGCGCAGTCGTCGGCCCCCGCGGCCGACTCGACCACAGCAACGTCGACTGGAAAACAGGAGTACGCGTGGAAATCCGCATCGGCATCATCAACACCGGCCGTGAACTCAGCTTCGAGACCGCATCGAGCGCGGACGAGGTCCGCACCCAGGTGTCCTCGGCTCTCGAGCAGAACACCTCGCACCTGAGCTTCGCCGATGTGAAGGGCAACTCGTACCTGGTTCCGACCGCGAACCTCGCCTACATCGAGCTCGGCACCGAGGAGTCCCGTCGCGTCGGCTTCTTCGCCTGACACCGCGATGTACATCCTTCTCGCACTCATCGGGGCGTGCGTGCTCGGCATCGCCGCCCACTACCTGATCGGCGGCCGAGAGCTGCGCGGCGTGGCTGTGACCCCGGCGATCGCCACGGCCCTGGCCGCGGCGATCTACACGGGCATGCAGTGGCTGGGCGTCGGTGAGGACAGCATCTGGCTGTGGCTCGCGAGCGTGCTGGGATCCGTCCTGATCGCCGCTGCGGCGACCGTCGCGATCGTCGCGGTGCGTCGTCGGTCGGATGCCTCCGCCAGAGCCGCCCTCGGCATCTGAACGTCGTGCACGAGCGCCGCACGCTGCGCGGGATCCGCTTCAGCCTCGTGGTGCTGATGCTCGGTCTCGTGATCAGCGAGCCGTCCGCCGCAGCGACGACCCAGGCATGACCTACGAGGCGAGCCCCATAGCATCCATGCGGCGCGCATGCGCGCCCATGAGCTCGGTGTAGACCAGCTCGACCCTGTCCTCGCTCATCGCCGCGAGCTCGGGCTGGCGCAACGCGGACCGGCACACCAGGATCGTGTCGCCGACCAGACGACGAGCCCACATCGACAGGAGCGACCGCCACTCTCCGTCACCGTCGATGGTCTCCTGGATGATCGCCACGATCTCGTGACGCGCGTCGTCCTCGCTGAGGATCGCCGCGACCCGTTCGCCGGTCTCGCCATAGCTCGAGGCCAGCGCGAAGTAGAAGTCGTCGAGCATGCCGGCGGTGATGTAGACCGCGAGCAGCGTCTCCCGCGGACGCGCGCCGATCGTCTTGCGCCGGAACGCATCGAGGTTCTCCCGGAACGGGAGCATCAGCTGGGTGGGGTCGTCGCCGCGTTCAGCGATCACGTCGACGATCGCACGATGCTTGGTGAGGGCGGCCCCGGCGGCGCGAGACAGAGCCTCCTTCTCGGAGAGCTCCGGCGTCGCCCTGATCAGACGGGTCAGGGTCTCGAAGTAGCCGAGCTGCAGATAGGCGGCCTGACCGAGGAACCGGTTGAGCTCCGGCGCGAGCTCGGCGAAGTCCACGCGCGTCGCCGTGCCTTGATCGCCTCGGGTGCGCAACGTCAGTGTGCGCCGGGGCGTCCTTCGCTTCCAGAACCAGTTCACCACGGGGTTCACAATACTCGGGCGACGCGTCTCTTCCTGGCCCCGCCACCCGCTCGGGTAGGCTGGTCCCGTCCCCGCCGTCGGAGCGGGGCCCGCGCCTGTGGCACAAGAGACGGCGTGGATCCGTGAAATTGGCGATCTTCGCAGGTCGCCGGACAGGCATCTGAACATTGACTACCTTCGCTGATCTCGGAGTGGATCAGGACATCGTCGACGCACTCGCCTCCAAGGGCATCGTCGACGCGTTCCCGATCCAGGAGCAGACCATCCCCCTCGGCCTTCCCGGCCAGGACATCATCGGCCAGGCCAAGACCGGCACCGGAAAGACCTTCGGCTTCGGCATCCCCGTCGTGCAGCGCCTCGGTCAGAACCCGGAGCACGGCGTCAAGGCGCTCATCGTCGTCCCCACCCGCGAGCTCGCGGTGCAGGTCTACGAGGACATCGACCTGCTGACCAGCAACCGCTCGACCAGTGTGGTCGCGATCTACGGCGGCAAGGCCTACGAGGGTCAGATCGACCAGCTCAAGGCCGGAGCACAGATCGTCGTCGGCACCCCGGGGCGTCTCATCGACCTGGCGGGTCAGCGTCTGCTCGACCTCTCGAACGCGACCGAGGTCGTGCTCGACGAGGCCGACAAGATGCTCGACCTGGGCTTCCTCGCCGACATCGAGAAGATCTTCCAGCGCGTCCCCGCGGTGCGCCATACCCAGCTGTTCTCGGCCACGATGCCGGGGCCCATCGTCGCGCTGGCTCGTCGGTTCATGTCGAACCCGATCCACATCCGCGCGAGCGATCCCGATGAGGGACTCACTCAGGCCAACATCAAGCACCTGGTCTACCGCGCCCACTCGCTCGACAAGGACGAGATCATCGCGCGCATCCTGCAGGCCGAGGGCCGCGGCAAGACCGTGATCTTCACCCGCACCAAGCGCGCGGCGCAGCGCCTGGTCGATGAGCTCGGCGACCGTGGCTTCAACGTCGGCGGCGTGCACGGCGACATGGGCCAGGACCAGCGCGAGCGCTCGATGGCCGCCTTCAAGGCGGGCAAGAGAGACGTTCTCGTGGCGACCGACGTCGCCGCTCGCGGCATCGACGTCGACGACGTCACCCACGTCATCAACCACACCATCCCCGACGAGGACAAGACGTACCTGCACCGCGCCGGCCGCACCGGCCGTGCCGGCAAGACGGGGATCGCGGTGACCTTCGTCGACTGGGAGGACCTGCACAAGTGGGCCCTGATCAATCGCGCTCTCGAGTTCGGTCAGCCGGAGCCCGTCGAGATCTACTCCTCGAGCCCCCAGCTCTACGAAGACCTCGACATCCCGGCCGGCACCAAGGGCCGCCTGGTGTCTGCGCCCAAGACGCAGTCGGTGAAGACTGAGCGTGCGCCTCGCCCCGAGCGTGCGGCGGATGCTGCCGCTGAGGGCACCGCAGAGGGCGGGACTCGTCGCCGTCGTCGTCGTCGCGGCGGAGCGAACCCGGTCGGTTCGACGTTCGCCGAGGGGACCGCTGACGCCTCAAGCGGGGAGACGCCGTCCACTCAGACTGCAGACCGCGCAGCTGATGGCGGTGGCACCCACGACGGCGCGGGCAAGGAGCATCACGACGGCAAGCCGGCACCGGCTCGTCGCCGTCGCCGTCGCCGCGGCGGTGCCGGCGGTACGGGCGCCGCTCCGGTCGCCGGGGCCTGATCGACCTCGGAGGGGGCGGATGCTGCAGCAGCGGCATCCGCCCCCTCTGTCGTCCGCTCCGTGATCCGCCGGCCGGGCGTCGGTCGCCGAGGCGGATAGACCCAGGTGACCATGACGACAGAGATGATCATCAGCAGGAACCACGAGCTCAGCTTGCTCGCCGACACGGGCTGCCAGGCGATGACCTGGTCGGGGTATGCCCAGGCACCGGCCCACGTGCCGATGTTCTCGGCGAGGTAGATGAACACGGCGACTCCGGCGAACACGAGCAGGAGCGGCACCCGGAGCGTCCGCCTCCATACCCGCGCGTGCATGATCGTCGGCGACCAGAGCAGCACGACTGCTCCGAGTAGCACCCACCGGGCATCCCACCACCAGTGATGGGTGAAGAAGTTGACGTAGATGGCCGCCGCGACGACCGTGGTGAGCCAGCGGGCCGGGTAGCGCATGAACCCCAGGTCGAAGAGCCGGTGCACCCTGACCATGTACGACCCGACAGCGGCGTACATGAAGCCGCTGAAGAGCGGCACTCCCCCGATGCGCAGGATGCCGTCCGCGGCATACGCCCATGATCCGACATCCGTCTTGAAGAGCTCCATCGCCGTCCCGGTGAGGTGGAACATCACGACCACCCAGACCTCGCGCCCCGTCTCGAGGCGTGCCGCCAGCATCCCGATCTGGATCAGGATCGCGGTGAGGGTGAGCACGTCATTGCGCGCGACGAGCGCATCATCGGGGTACCAGAGTCGAGCTGCGACGATCGCGATCAGCAGCAGTGCGCCGAAGATGCACGCCCACGCCTGCTTGAGCACGAACACTCCGAGCTCGAGGATCCAGGCCCTGACGCCGCTCGATGACGCGTCCCGCAACAGACGGTGGGCGATCGCATCGATGCGATGCTCCAACGGGGTGGCTCGCTGCATGCCTCGAACCGTATCCGAGCCCCTCGACAGCGAGCAGGGAATATCCCGACAGGACGCCCAGGATCAGGGGTAGCGCGGCGTGGTACCGGTCGCCCGCTCGATGAGTCGCTGCACCATCTCGTCCGACGTCGTGTTCTCCCCGGGGAGATTCGGCTTGCCCGCGCCGTGATAGTCGCTCGAGCCCGTCACGATCAGGTCGTGCGACGCGGCGAGGGCGCGCAGCGTCCGCTTGCCCGCCTCGGTGTTCTCGCGATGGTCGATCTCGAAACCGCCGAGCCCCGCATCGATCAGCCGTTCGATGAACGGCACGGGCATCATCCGGTCACGCCCGGCCGTGACGGGATGCGCGATGATCGGCACTCCCCCGGCGCCCGTGATCAGACGCACAGCGGTCAGCGGGTCCGGCGCATAGTGCGGCTCGTAGTACCCCTCGCGCGGATGCAGGATGCCGTCGAAGGCCTCCGTGCGATCGCGGACGATCCCTCGCGCGATCAGCGCGTCGGCGATGTGGGGTCGTCCCACCGTGGCATCCAGGGTGGTCTGGGCCAGCACGTCGTCCCAGTCCAGGTCGTAGTCTCGGCCGATGCTGCGCACGATCCGCTCGGCCCGGCCGATACGGTCGCCGCGGATGCGGTCCGTCTCGGCGACCAGGTCGGCATCGAGGGGGTCGAACAGGTACCCCAGTACGTGGACGCTGCGCCACTCGTGCTTGGCGGAGAGCTCCATCCCGGGGATGAACGTCATGCCGCGCGCGGCGCTCGCCTCTGCGGCCTCGTCCCACCCGGTCGTGCGGTCGTGGTCGGTGAGCGCGAGGGTGCGTACCCCGTGAGCGTGGGCCTGCCGCACGACCTCGGCCGGTGACTGCGTGCCGTCCGAGTGGTTCGAGTGCATATGCAGGTCGGAGGGACCAGCGAAGCGAGGTGAGGGAGCGACGGCCATCCTCCGAGCGTACCGATGGCGGCGACCGTCGGACGCGCGGCCGGACGCGCGGCGCCCGCGGCAGGGACTTCACAGAGAGGACTTCTAGGCTTGAGGGGATGTTTCGTCTCCTGGGGATCCTCTTCACCGTGCTGCTCGCGATCGCGACGGCGGTCGTGGTGTGGCCGCAGCTCTTCCATCTCGAGCAGACCTTCCCGTTCGCGCAGATCGTGGCCGCACGCGGCGTGGTCCTGGCGGCTTTCCTGGTCGTCGCGGTGCTGTCCTTGCTGCTCCTGCTCGCGAAGCCCCTTCGAGGCTTCGCGGCGTCCGTGCTGATCGTGGCGCTGCTGGGAGCAGCCGCGACCGGCGCGATCGGCTACCTGCGCGGCTTCGGGGCCGACACGCTGCCCGAGCCGACGGAGTCGAGCATCCGGGTGCTCACCTGGAACACCGCGGGAGACGAGGTCTCCGCCGACGAGATCGCACAGCAGATCCTCGATCGCGGCGCCGATGTCGTGGCTCTTCCCGAGACGACGGAGGAGGTCGGTGAGCAGATCGCCGTGATGCTGCGCGAACAGGGCCATCCGATGTGGGTGCACCACGTGCAGTTCAAGCCCGATGTGGTCGACGGACCCAAGTCCTGGCACACGACGGTGCTCGTCTCGCCCGACCTCGGCGAGTACTCCGTCATCGAGTCCTCGGAGGACGGCTCGAACAACACCGGCTCGGTGCCCTCCGCTGTGCTGATGCCGGTCGACGGAAGCGGACCGGCCATCGTCGCCGTTCATGCCGTCGCTCCGCGTATGGAGGACATGGCCCAGTGGCAGAGCGACCTGCGCTGGATCGCGGACCAGTGCCCCGCCGGCGACTTCCTGCTGGCCGGTGATTTCAACGCGACGATCGATCACATGGCGGGCCTCGGAGTCGACGGCGGCGACATGGGCTACTGCCGCGACGCGGCGTCGCGCACGGGCAACGGATTCAGCGGCACCTGGCCGAGCTCGCTGCCGGCGCTGCTCAGCACCCCGATCGATCACGTCATGGCCTCGCCGAACTGGACGCCCACCGGCTCGGTCGTGATCGGCGGCGGAGGCGGCAGCGATCACCGGGGTCTCGTCGTGCAGCTCGAGCCCGCCGGCTGACATCCCGCGCTCCGCCCGCAGGTGACAGACTGGAGGGATGAGCACCGCAGAACCCGACACGATCGCAGAGCCCACCACCGAGACCGCGGCCGCCGCGAGCACGACGACGAACCGCAAGCAGCCCTTCCCGCGCGGATTCCTCGACACGATCTCCACCGGGTGGGCCGAACGACCGGAGTCGATCCCGACGCCCCGTGCCCAGGCGTCGTACGCGGCCGCGCGCCGCGCGGCCGTCTCGGCCGCCTTCCCGGGCCAGCGCCTGGTGATCCCGGCCGGCTCGTTGAAGCAGCGCAGCAACGACACCGACTACCCGTACCGCGCGCACTCCGCGTTCGCGCATCTCACCGGATGGGCGTCGGATGCCGAGCCCGACTCGATCCTGGTCTTCGACCCGACGGAGTCCGGGCACGACGTCACCCTGTTCTTCCGCGAGCGTGCCGACCGGACGACGACCGAGTTCTACGCGGATGCCACGGTCGGCGAGTTCTGGATCGGCCCCCGCCCCTCGCTCGAAGGCGTCTCGGCGGACCTCGACCTCGCCACCGCCCACCTGCAGGACTTCGCGTCCACCGAGGGCGAGCTCGTGCTCGACGAGCACGACGACCTCACCCGCTTCGTCTCGGAGCTGCGCCTGATCAAGGACGAGTACGAGATCGGCGAGATGCGCCGTGCCGTCGACATCACGGCCCAGGGGTTCGAGGACGTCATCCGCTCCCTCCCCGACGCCGTCGCGCACGCGCGGGGCGAGCGCGTCGTCGAGGGCGTGTTCCACCGACGCGCGCGGGAGGATGGAAACGGCGAGGGATACGACACGATCGCCGCCTCCGGCCCGCACGCCTGCTACCTGCACTGGACCCGCAACGACGGCACCGTCGTCCCCGGCGACCTGATCCTCGTCGACGCTGGTGTCGAGGCGGACAGCCTCTACACGGCCGACATCACGCGCACCCTGCCCGTCTCCGGCACCTTCACCGAGGTGCAGCGGCGGGTGTACGAGACAGTGCGCGAGGCCGCTGACGCCGCCTTCGCGGCAGCCAGGATCGGCGTGCGCTTCCGCGAGGTGCACGAGGCCGCGATGCGTGTGATCGCCGCCCGCGTGGCCGAGTGGGGCCTGCTCCCGGTGTCCGCCGAGGAGGCCCTCGACGCAGACGCCGGTGGACAGCACCGCCGCTACATGGTGCACGGCACCTCGCACCACCTCGGCATCGACGTGCACGACTGCGCGCAGGCGCGTCGCGAGATGTACTACGACGGCATCCTCGCTCCTGGCATGGTGTTCACGATCGAGCCGGGGCTGTACTTCCAGATCGACGACCTCACCGTTCCGGCCGAGTACCGCGGGATCGGCGTGCGCATCGAGGACGACATCCTGATGACCGAGGACGGACCCGTCAACCTGTCCGCCGACATCCCGCGCACCGCCGACGAGGTCGAGGCCTGGATCGCGCGAGTCCAGGGCTGACGCACCGAGATGCACGAGGGTGAGCTCGGCCTCTCTGACGATGACGCCGAGCGATTGATCGCTCAGCGCTTCCCCGAGCTCGCCTCCGTGCCGGTGCGGCGGGTGCACACCACCGGCACGGTCAACACGATCGTCCGGATCGGCGACGACCTGGCAGCGCGGTTTCCGCTACTGCCCGAGTCGGAGGCCGTGGTGCGCGCCGAATCGGACGCCCTGGCGGAGCTGGCCGAGTTCAGTGTCATCCCGTCACCGCAGCCGCACGGCGTGGGCGAGCCGACGCCGGAGTACCCCTCCGCCTGGTCGGTGCAGACGTGGCTGCCCGGTGAACCGGCGAGCCCGGTGGACCATGAGTCGTCGGATCCGCTCGCCCTCGACGTCGTCGCGATGGTCTCCGCACTGCGCGCGGCACCCGTCCGCGGGCGCTCCTTCGACGGGCACGGCAGAGGGGGCACACTCACCGACCACGACGAGTGGGTCGCCGAGTGCATCGGGAAGGGCGCGCACCTGCTCGACGCCGATCGGGTGCGACGGCTGTGGGCCGAGCTGCGCGAGCTGCCGTCCGTCGGCCCCGACGTCATGAGCCATCGCGACCTCACGCCGTTCAATCTGCTCGTCTCGCAGAATCGCCTGTCCGGGGTGCTCGACGGCGGCGGCTTCGGTCCCGCCGATCGAGCGCTCGATCTCGTCGTGTGCTGGCACCTCTTCGATGAGCGTCGGCGCGAGCTGATCAGGAGCGGGCTGGATGTCGAGACCGCGGAATGGCGGCGCGGCGCCGCCTGGGCGCTCCAGCAGGCGATGGGCCTGGTCTGGTACTACGAGCGCTCGAACCCGCCGATGAGTGCACTCGGCCTCTCGACCATGCGCCGGCTGCTGCACGACCCGGAGCTGTCGGCGATCGGCTGACTAGGCCGCGAAATCCGCGACGATCGGTGCGAGCGACGCGCCGATCTCGGATGCCGGACGCCGCTGTCCCTTGATCTCGAACGTGTGGCCGCCGCCGTCGATCCAGACCACCCGCGCGTCCTGGCAGGTGGCGACGACCTCCTCGAACTGCGACAGCGGCTGGATGAACGGGTCGTTCGTGCCCTCCACGAACAGCTGCGGGATCGCGATCGCCGGCAGGTGCTCGGCACGGGGCTTCTCGGGCTTGCCCGGAGCATGCAGTGGGTAGCCGAGGTAGGCGAGGCCGTCGACGACGAGTCCCTCCGCCACCGCCATCGAGGCCATCCGGCCGCCGTACGACTTCCCCGCGGCCCAGATCGGCGCCTCGGGAGCCTGCTGTCGCGCGACATCGACGACTGCTCGCCACGTCGCGATCGCGTGGGCAGCCGGTCCGGGCATCCGCCGCCCCTGCTCGACGTACGGGAAGTTGAACCGTAGCGTCCGGAATCCGTGTTCGACCAGCGCCTCCGAGAATCCGAGGAGAAAGGGATGGTCCTTGCCGGTTCCCGCCCCATGAGCGATCACGACGATCGCGCCTTCGCCGTCGCCCGCCCAGTCGGCGGAGACGGTCGTCGGGCCGGTGGGCAGCTCGACGCGGATCTCGGTCATCAGGCGCGCAGGTACGGGATGGCGAACGGCACGCGCATGACCTTGCCGCTCGAGGCGCGCACCATGCCCACGATCACGAGGACGAGGTGGAGCAGCGACAGCGCGAAGTACACGGTGATCGGGATGCCGATCGGATAGAACCCGGTAGGCGAGTCCTCGGTGAGCGTGAAGAGGATCACGAAGTGCGAGACGATGAGGACCGTCGAGACCAGCAGGTAGGTGAGGCCCCAGTTCAGTGCGGCACGCGCGTTCTCACGGGCGACACCGCCGAACCGGCGCGACGCTCCCCCGCTCACCGCCATGGCGATTCCGGACAGGAGTCCCCCCAGGAAAGGCACCGGGAACAGGATCAGGAGGCCGAGGGCCCAGGGCAGCAGTCCCCGCGGCGGAACGGCCGCCGGGTAGGTGCCTGCGGGGTATCCGCCGGTCGGGTAGGCGCCGGGAGTCTGCGGCGGGGCGTACCCCTGCGACTGGGGGTGGACGTACCCGGGCGCCTGAGGAGGCGCATACCCCGGCGCGGACACCTGAGGCTGGACGTACCCTGGAGCCTGAGGCGGGGCGTACCGGGACGCCTGAGGCTGGACGTGCCCTGGCGCTTGAGGCGGCAGGTCGCCGTATACCGGTGCGGCGACCTGTCCGGAACCTCCGGGCGCGGCGGGAGGTGCCGGCGGGACGGGTGGGTGCGCGGGCACGGAGTACGGCTGCGAAGGCTGTCCCGACTCGCGAGGCGCGTCGGCCATCAGGCCGTGCCCGCCGACGTGGGCGGCACCCCGGGCGCACCCGGCTGCTGCGGTTCATCGATCGGAGGAGCGGCGGGATCGGCCGGGCGCGGAGGAACGGCGGGGTCCGACGGAGGAGCGTCCGGACCCCCCAGCGGCGGAGTGGGTTCCGCGGCAGGAACAGGCGAGGACCCGGCAGCGGGCTCCTCCGGTGCGGGAGGGGTCGGTGCGGGAGGAGTCGGTGCGGGCTGGGCGCCCGGCGTGATCCGCTCGCCGTAGCGCGGCGGCTCGTCGAGGTTGACCGGCGCGCGCACCGGGGCGGGCGTCGCCGCACCGAGAGCCAGACGCGCCTTCGCGAGCGAGGATGCCTGCACCCGGACCTCGTAGTGGTCGGCGGCGAACTGGGTGATGCTCGCGAAGTCGCGACGCCGGCGCACGATCGCATAGGTCACGAGGCTCAGCAGCATGCCGAGGGCGACACCGATGAACACGAAGCCGACGAAGAGCTGGATCGGCACCTCGGGGTTCCCGATCACGAGGATGGCAGAGAGGAACAGGCCAATGAGGACGCCGTTGACGGCACCGGACCGTGCCGCTGCGGCATACCCGAGCCGGCCGGTGATCCGCTCGACCGTACGGACGCTCTGGCCGACGATAGCGATGTCGCGCGCAGGCACGTCCTCGGCGATCAGTTTCGACACCGTCTTCTGGGCACCTTCGTAATCACGGGTCGAGGCGACGATCTCGCCTTCATCGCGGCTGTCAGCTGGACGGTTGAGCATGCTCATCCCGCCATTGTTCCATGCCTGTCGATGAGCCGGACGGCGACGGGTCCTCTCGACCCTCCCGTACCGAGTCTCGGCGGCACCCGCACAGGCCCCGCGCACTACGCTGGACGGGTGAGCACACAACGGGTATTCGCCGCGCGCCTTGCAGGGTGCGCCGTCTTCGACCCCGTGGGCGACCGGCTCGGCAAAGTCCGTGATGTCGTCATCGTGTACCGAAGTACCGCGGCACCCCGGGTGATCGGCTTGGTCGTCGAGATCCCAGGACGCCGACAGGTGTTCCTCTCCATCGGACGGGTGACCTCGATCCGAGCGGGGCAGGTCATCAGCACCGGCCTCATCAACGTGCGGCGATTCTCGCCCCGTGCCGGCGAGGTGCGCGTGCTCGCCGAGCTCCTCGGCCGCCGGGTGAGCCTGGTCGACGGCAGCGGCTCCGCGGTGATCGAGGACGTCGCGATCGAACCCAACCGCCTGGGCGAGTGGGCCATCAGCCAACTGTTCCTGCGCCGGCCCAAGACCAGCGCCTCCCCCTTCGCGAAGGGCCCGACGACGTTCGCGGCATGGAACGAGGTCGCGGAGCAGCGTTCTCCCGGAGAGTCGCAGTCCGCAGAGCAGCTCGTCGCGTCGTACTCGGAGCTGCACGCGGCGGACCTCGCGAACACACTGCTCGACCTGCCCCAGCAGCGGATGATCGAGGTCGCCGAGGAACTCTCCGACGACCGGCTCGCCGATGCCCTCGAGGAGATGCCCGAAGACGAGCAGGTGCACATCCTCGACCGGCTCGGCGACGAGCGCGCCGCCGACATCCTCGATCAGATGGAGCCGGACGACGCCGCCGACCTCCTCGCGCAGCTCCCTCCCAGCCGTCTCGAGCAGCTGCTCGAGCTGATGGAGCCGGAAGAGGCCGAGGACGTCAGGATGCTGCTCCGCTACGGCCCCGACACCGCCGGCGGTCTGATGACCCCCGAGCCGATCATCCTCTCGGCCGATGCGACCGTGGCCGAGGCGCTCGCCCTGATCCGCCGACACGAGTTGCACCCCGCCCTGGCGGCGGCCGTGTTCGTCACGCTGCCCCCCTTCGAGACCCCGACCGGTCGACTGCTCGGCATGGTGCACTTCCAGCGGATGCTGCGCTACCCCCCGCACGAGCGGCTCGGCGCGATCATGGACGACAGCCTCGAGCCGGTGCGCGTCACGGCATCCGCCGCAGAGGTCGCCAGGATGCTCGCGAGCTACGACCTGGTCTCGCTGCCCGTCATCGACGCCGCGCACCGCCTCGTCGGCGCGATCAGCATCGACGACGTTCTCGACTACCTGCTGCCCGACGACTGGCGCACACACGACAGTGACGAGCCGACCGCCCCGAAGGAGGTGCGCTGATGGCACGCTCCCGGTCTCCACGCCTCGACGCACCGCTCGGACGCGGCACCTCGCGGCAGCGCTCGACGTCGCGCGACCGGTTCGGTCGGTTCACAGAGTGGGTCGCCCGCGCCATGGGCACCCCGGCCTTCCTGCTGATCCTGACGCTGTTCTGCGTCCTGTGGATCTGCTGGAACACCCTCCTTCCCGACCACCTGCGCTTCGATGACGCGGCGCTCGGCTTCACCGCCCTCACGCTCATGCTCTCGCTGCAGGCGTCGTACGCCGCTCCCCTGATCCTGCTCGCTCAGAACCGTCAGGACGACCGCGACCGGGTCCAGATCGAGCAGGACCGACAGCGGGCCGAACGCAACCTCGCCGACACCGAGTACCTCGCCCGGGAGATCGTGGCACTGCGCATGTCGCTCGAGGAGCGCAACTCGCAGGTCGTCACGCGCGACGTCCTGCGCCACGAGCTCAAGGCGCTGCTCGCTGAACTCGGCGAGCAGGACGAGACTCCCGGCGACCGCAGATCCACCGGCCGATCGTCCTCATGAGCACTGCCGACGCCGTCCGCACCGCCGTCGCCGCCGTCACCGATCCGGAGCTGCGGCGTCCGATCGGCGACCTCGACATGGTGCGGGAGATCACCGTGACCGACGGACTCGCCCAGGTCGGCATCGTGCTCACGATCGTCGGATGCCCGGCTGCCGCACGGATCGAGTCCGATGTGCGGGCGGCAGCGGCCTCGGTCGAGGGCGTGCGCGACGTCGCGGTCGATGTGGGCGTGATGACACCCGTCGAGCGCAAGGCGCTGACCGAGAAGCTCCGAGACGGACGCCCTCCCCGCCAGATGCCGTTCGGCCCCGACTCGCTCACCCGCGTGATCCTGGTCTCCAGCGGCAAGGGCGGCGTGGGCAAGTCCACCGTCACGGCGAACCTCGCCGCAGCCCTCGCGGCTCAGGGGCTGTCGGTGGGTCTCGTCGACGCGGACGTGCACGGCTTCTCGATCCCCGGTCTGCTCGGGATTCCCGCCGGCACCCAGCCGACCCGCATCGACGACCTCATGCTGCCGCCGGTGGCACACGGCGTGAAGACCATCTCGATCGGCATGTTCCTCCGCGACGGCGAGGCCGTGGTCGCCTGGCGCGGTCCGATGCTGCACCGCACGGTGCAGCAGTTCCTGACCGACGTGTTCTTCGGCGACCTCGACATCCTGCTGATCGATATGCCACCGGGCACCGGCGACATCGCGATCTCGATCGGGCAGCTGCTCCCCCACGCCGAGGTCCTCGTCGTCACCACACCGCAGGCGGCGGCCTCCGATGTCGCGATCCGCAGCGGCCTCGTCGCGCGTCAGACCGGCCAGCGCGTGATCGGCGTCATCGAGAACATGGCCGCGTTCGCCCTGCCCGACGGCACCGTCATCGACCTGTTCGGCTCCGGGGGCGGCGCTGCCGTCGCCGCAGCGCTCTCGGAGACGGAGCAGGTGCCGCTGCTGGCCAGCATCCCCCTCAGCCCCGCGCTGCGAGCCGGCGGCGACGTGGGTGTGCCGATCGTCCTCGGCGACACCTCGGATGCGGCGGCCGCAGCGATCCGGGAGCTCGCCACGACACTCGCGACTCAGGGGCGCCGCCTCGCCGGACGCTCCCTCCCGATGACGCTGGGATAGGACGATCATGAGCCTCACCGTCGACGAGCGGCTCCTGCGCGGGATGGCCCGCGATGCCGCGATCTACGCACTGACGCGCCCGGTGGCGATCGTGATGTGGGTCGCTCTCACTGCCGCGCTGGTGCTCAGCATCCTGAACCTCCGTGCGCCCGGGGTGAGGGAGGGCATCTCCGGCCTGCTGCCCGTCCTGAGCATCGGACTCATGCTCTACGCGGTCGTCATGACGATCGCGGGTGCCAGGAGGGCCGTGCGGGCGGCGACGCCTCCCGGCACGTCGGTGTGGGTACGGCTCGGCGAGACCGAGCTGCAGATCGGTGCGGGAACGCGGACATCGGACATCCCGTACACGACGTTCCAGGGCCTGCGTGCAGGGCGCGACGCAGTGATCTTCCGGATCAGCGGGAGCACAGCGGTCACAGCGGTCCCGCGTTCGCTCGTGTCGGACGAGGACATCGCCCGACTGCGCTCGCTGATCGGCTGATCGCGCCCACCCTCGGTGGCGTCGAGTCAGGCGGCGTCGAGGTCAGGTGGCTTCGCAGTCAGGTGGCTTCGCGGTCGTACGGCGGCGGGGTCGACAGCGAGAACTCGGGACGCACCTTCGGGGTCCGCACCGGCTTGACCTCGGGCTCCGCCACCACCGTCTCGGCACGAGCGGGCGACGGCGACCCGTCGTCCTCGAAGAGCGCGTCGCGGATGATGCGACGCGGGTCGTACTGGCGCGGGTCGAGCTTGCGCCAATCGACGTCGTCGATCTCCGGCCCCATCTCATCGCGCACGCGGGACTTGGTGTCCCGCAGGAACTCGCCGGCACGCCGAGCGAGCTTGGCGACGCTCTCCGCGTACCGTGGCAACCGCTCCGGTCCGATGAGCAGCGCAGCGATCAGACCGATCAGCAGCAGCTTCTCGAAGGTGATCCCGAACTGCATCTGTCCAGGCTACCGCCGCGCCTGCGGTTGTGCCGCGCACCGAGCGCATACCCTGGGAGAACACATATCCGAGTCGGGAGAAACAGGCAATGAGCGAGAACGATGCGAACGCACGTCTCATCCGCGAGACCATCGTGGAGCCGTCGCCGATCGCCCGCGCCCGCGCGCACGCCGTCGAGCTCGGCGCGAACCCGATCAGCGCTGCCGTCGGGTCGCAGATCGCCGTGCTCGCCGCCGCGACGGGCGCTCGTTCGATCGTCGAGATCGGCACCGGAGCGGGCGTCTCCGGTCTCTGGCTGCTGCGGGGCGCACCCCAGGCCGTGCTGACGTCGATCGACAACGAGCCCGAGCATCTGGCCGCTGCCCGCCAGGCCTTCTCCGACGCGCGCATCCCGATGACCAAGGCCCGCTTCATCACCGGTCGCGCCGCCGACGTGCTGCCGCGCATGAACGAGGCCTCGTACGACATCGTGCTCGTCGATGCCGATCCCGAGAACGTCATCGACTACGTCGAGCACGGCCTGCGCCTGGTCCGCACCGGCGGCATGGTGCTGGTGCCCCGCATCCTCGCCGGCGGGCGCGTCGCAGATCCCGTGCAGCGCGACGAGGTCACCTCGGCCTACCGCTCCCTCATTCAGGAGACGCAGGAGTCGTCCGCCGTGCTCGCCACCGTCTCGTCCTCGGGTGAGGGGCTGCTGCAGCTCATCAGCGTCGGCGACGCCTGAGCGGCACCCCGCTTCCTGGCATACGGAAGAGGGCGACGGATCGTTGATCCGTCGCCCTCTTCGTGAATCCGCGTGCGCGAATTCGAGTTCGATCAGGCGGGAGCCACGACGGCTGCCAGCACGTCGTGAAGTTCCTTCGCCTCTGCGTCGTTCACGGAGACGACCAAACGGCCGCCGCCTTCGAGCGGGACGCGCACGATGATGAGTCGCCCTTCTTTCACGGCCTCCATGGGTCCGTCTCCGGTCCTCGGCTTCATCGCTGCCATCGTGGGCTCCTTTTCCTCCGGTGGTATGGGATCAGTTTATCGGGTGTTACCCGAACCTGGATGTCGCCTATGAAAAATGCATCAACCCTTAACATTCACGGCACCTGCCAGAAGGTGTTGCCGAGGGCATAGATGTGGTGGATCCAGGTCCATTGGCCGAGCAGACACACCACGAGCACGCCGATGCGCCAGACGCGGGATCTCGGTACGGCGACCGCTCCCCACAGCGGACTCAGCGGCAGCAGCAGCCGGAAGGTGCTCGACTGCGGGAAGAAGACAGCGAGCAGGTACAGCAGATAGCTCGCGCTCCAGAGTCGCAGATCCGGACCGAGCGCGCGCACCTGCGGCAGGTACAGCAGTCCCGCCCCGACGGCGACGATCAGGAGGGCGAGCACCGCCGGCCCCCATCCGGTCGGGAGTCCCCACTGCGCGAACCAGAAGTGGGATGCCTGGATCCACCCGTCGAACGGCACGAATCCGTCGACGCCGCCGACGATCCACAGCCGACGCCAGGCGAGTTCCGTGGCGAGGTACGCATCGGCATCCCCAGTGACGACTCCCGCGATGACCTGCCACGAGAACCCGGCGATCGTCGCGAGTGCACCGAGCGCGACGATGTGCACGATCTCGCGCCCAGCCAGCGGATCCGAGCGACGGTGCCACCAGCGCAGGATACCGTGCAGTCCGAGGTAGAGCGCGAACGCGAGGATGCCCGGCCGGGTGAAGGCCATGATCGGGATGAGCAGGTACAGCCAGGCATACCGTCGCCGAATAGTCGCGTCCAGGGCGAGGAACAGCAGCAGGAGGAACAGCGTCTCGGCGTACCCGACCTGGAACATCGCGGCGATCGGACCGGAGGCGAAGAAGACGACCGCCCACATCGCTGCGCGCCGTCCGACGCGATCCTGAAGCAGGCGGTGCAATGCGAGGCACGCGAAGTACCCGGCGACGAACGACAGCAGGAACGCGCCCATCCCCCAGGACCCGAACGGGAGGCCGATCACCTTCGCGGCGATCGCGAACACCGGCATGAAGGCCCACTGGTTCTCCGCCACCTCGCCGGAGTCTGTGCGCGGAAGCTCCGTGGGATACCCCTCCTCCGCCACGAGCCAGTACCACTGGGCGTCCCAGCCGACCACGAAGTCGGCGAGAGACGGCTCGACACCGAACCGAGAGAACGCCGTCGACTGCGTCGCCGCCACGATCATCATCACCGTGGTCACGGCGCGAGCGGCGAGGTAGACGAGGGCGATCCGCAGCGGCAGCGGCGTCTCGGCCCAGCGCCGTGTGGCCGTCAGCGCGAACTGAGCCATGCGCGCAGTCCTCGCTCGACGGCGTCGATCTGCGCGAGCGGCACGCGCTCCTCGTCGTGGTGGGCGAGGTGCGGGTCCCCTGGTCCGTAGTTGACGGCCGGGATGCCGAGCGCCGAGAACCGTGCGACGTCGGTCCAGCCGTACTTGGGGCGGGGCTCGGCGCCGACGGCCGCCACGAACTCCTGCGCGATGGGCGCGTCGAGCCCTGGACGCGCCCCTTCGGCGGCATCCGTGATCTCGACGTCGAAGCCGGCGAGCAGGTTGCGGATGTGCGCCTCGGCGTCCGCGGCCGATTTGCTGGGCGCGAAGCGGTAGTTCACCTCGACCTCGCAGGCGTCGGGGATCACGTTGCCCGCGACGCCGCCGGTGATGCGCACGGCGCTCATGCTCTCGCGATACAGCAGCCCCTCGACCGGCACCTCCCTGGCGCGGTACTCGGCCAGACGCGCGAGGATCGGCGCGGCGCGGTGGATGGCGTTCTCGCCGATCCAGGCGCGAGCCGCATGCGCGCGCACACCTGTGGTGCGCACGATGGCCCTCATGGTGCCGTTGCAACCACCCTCGACCTGCCCGTTGGACGGCTCGCCCAGGATGGCGAAGTCGGCCTGGAACAGGTCAGGGCGCACGGCGGCGAGCAGCGCCAGCCCGTTCTTGGAGGCCTCGACCTCTTCGTTGTCGTACCACATCCAGGTGATGTCGACCGAGGGCTCGGCGAGCTCGGCCGCGAGCTTGAGCTGCACGGCCGTACCGCTCTTCATGTCGACGGTCCCGCGTCCCCAGAGGTGCGGGACGCCATCGATCTCCACGTCTCGGGTCGGGACGTTGCCGTTGATCGGGACGGTGTCGATGTGTCCGGCGATCGCCACCCGCTGCGCGCGACCGAGGTTCGTGCGCGCGACGATCGTGTTGCCGTGCCGGATGACCTCGAGATGGGGGTACGCCGAGATCGCCTCCTCGATGGCATCCGCGAGCGTCTGCTCGTCACCCGAGACGCTCGGGATGTCGCAGATCGCACGGGTGAGGTCGACGGAGGACGCTGTCAGATCGAGCACCATGCCCCCAGCCTACTTACCCGTCATCCGTGCGATCGCTGCCTGCCCAGCGCGATAGCGTGGAGACATGACTGAGGCGCGCACCGTGTGGGGTACCGGACTTTCGACGATCGCCGGTGACGGCACGGTCCTGGATGCCTGGTTCCCCCAGGTCGGCACGACCGCACCCACCGCGAGCGATGCCGCGGCATCACTGCTGACGATGGACCAGCAGGCCGGTCCCGACGACCGCCGCAACGTCAGGGTCGACCCCGTGCAGCTGCACATCGACCTGGATGCCGCTCCCGCCTCGACGGTCGATGCCTACCTGCGGCTGCACGCGCTGTCGCACCTCGTCGTGCGTCCGAACGAGCTCAACCTCGACGGCATCTTCGCGCACCTCCCGAACGTCGCCTGGACCAATGCGGGCCCCATGCACCCCGCGGATGCTGCGCGCCTGCGCCCCGCGCTGCAGCGCGCCGGCATCCAGGTGCAGGGCCTGGACAAGTTCCCCCGGCTCACCGACTACGTGCAGCCGGAGGGCGTCCGCATCGCCGACGCCTCCCGCGTCCGCCTGGGAGCGCACCTCTCGCCCGGTACGACCGTGATGCACGAGGGGTTCGTGAACTTCAATGCCGGCACTCTCGGCGCGTCGATGGTCGAGGGACGGATCTCGCAGGGCGTCGTCGTGGGCGACGGCAGCGACATCGGCGGTGGCTCGTCGATCATGGGCACCCTGTCAGGAGGCGGATCGCACCGCGTCTCGATCGGGGCGCGCACTCTGCTCGGCGCCAACGCCGGCATCGGCATCTCGCTCGGTGACGACTGCGTCGTCGAGGCCGGCCTGTACGTCACCGCCGGCACCAAGATCGTGCTCGTCGACGGCCCCGTCACCGCCGACGGCGGCCGCACGACGGTCAAGGGTGCCGAGCTGTCAGGTCGAGACGGGCTGCTGTTCCGCCGCAACTCGCTGAGCGGAGCCGTCGAGGCCGTGCGTCGCGCCGGAGTCGGAGTCACCCTCAACGAGGCACTGCACGCCTGACGGGGAGTGCCGTTCCTGGGGCCGGCGACTCGCGGCGCACGCGTCGTCCCAGGCTTCTCCCCTGTGCGCGTGATAGTGTCGGGCTGACGCTCCTCGCGATGCGAAGCGTCTGCGTCGTCGACACGCTCCCGCGCCACTTGCTTGGTTCTGGCCATTTCGAACGGCGAAACGATGCGCGATCCCGCGCCGTCGCCCACCTTCCCGCACCCGGCCGAATCATCCGTCGGTGCATTCTCGGAGATACCCCATGACTTCCTTCCTCGATCTCGGCGTGCCCGCCGACCTCGCCGCCGTCCTCTCGAAGGACGGCAAGACCGAGGCGTTCGCGATTCAGCGCGACACGCTTCCTGACTCGCTGGCCGGCCGTGACCTGCTCGGCCGCGGCCGCACCGGCAGCGGCAAGACGATCGCGTTCGCACTCCCGCTCGTCTCCCGACTCTCCGCCTCCTCCCGCACGAGCCGTCCGGGACACCCCCGTGGCCTGGTGCTGGCGCCGACCCGTGAACTCGCGACCCAGATCGCTGCGACCATCGCCCCGCTCGCCGAGGCGAAGGGCCTGCGCGTCACCACCGTGTTCGGCGGCGTCAGTCAGCGCCCGCAGGAGCAGGCCATGCGCAGCGGCGTCGACATCGTCGTGGCGTGCCCCGGCCGCCTCGAAGACCTCATGAAGCAGCGGGTCGTCCAGCTCGACGCGGTAGAGGTGACCGTGCTCGACGAGGCCGACCACATGGCCGACCTCGGCTTCCTGCCCGGCGTCACCCGCATCCTCACCGCCACTCCGGCCGGCGGGCAGCGACTGCTGTTCAGCGCCACGCTGGATCGCGGCATCGACACGCTCGCCCGCCGCTTCCTCTCCAACGCCGTCAGCCACGAGGTCGACGAGGAGAGCGTGCCCGTCGGCGAGATGACCCACCGGGTGCTCGTCGTCGACTCCACCGACAACAAGACCACGCTGGTGCGCGAGCTCGCCTCCGGCACCGGTCGTCGCATCCTCTTCACTCGCACGAAGCACCAGGCGAAGAAGCTCGCCAAGCAGCTCACCGCGGCGGGCATCCCCGCCGTCGACCTGCACGGCAACCTCTCGCAGAACGCCCGCGAGCGCAACCTCGGCGCGTTCTCGTCCGACCCCGCTGAGGGAGGCGTGCGCGTGCTCGTCGCGACCGACGTCGCCGCCCGCGGTGTGCACGTGGACAACGTCGATCTCGTCGTCCACGTCGACCCGCCCATGGAGCACAAGGCGTACCTGCACCGCTCGGGTCGTACCGCGCGTGCCGGCGCGGCAGGCACCGTGGTGACGGTCGTCCTGCCCGAGCAGCGCCGCGACGTCAAGGACCTGCTCCGCAAGGCGGCCATCTCGGCCGCCCTCGAGGACGTCACGTCCGCCGCGGTCACCGAGCTCGTGCCGGAGCGCGCGCCGCACGTGCGTCCCGCACCCGTCCAGGTGCAGCGCCAGGCGACGAAGCAGCGTCCGGCCGGCGGCGAGCGGAACTCCGCAGCGAACCCGCCGTCGCGTCGCAGCCGTCGTCCCCGCTCGGGCCAGGGCGGTCAGGGCGGTCAGGGCGCGCAGGCCGGCTCCCGCCAGGGCGGTCAGTCTCGCGCCGGAAGCCAGGGCGGCCAGTCTCGCAGCGGCGGCCAGGGCGGCCGCGGTCGCAGCTCGCAGGGTCGCTGACCCACAGACATCAGAGGCGGATGCGTCGATGCTCAGGCATCGGGGCATCCGCCTTCGTCATGTCCCGAGTCAGGACCGCACGGCCGCCAGGACCTCGGGATCGACGCAGCCGCGCGCGAAGCCCGCGATGCGCCTGCGGACCTCGAACCCGAGCACTCGGACGCCGATCCACTCCGCGATCGGTGCGAGCCAGGCGGGCCTGCACGAGAAGTTGTACTTCCAGACGGCGAGAGTGCCCTCAGGGACCGCGGTGAAGCGCCAGCCGCCGCCGAGCTTGATGAAGAACCACGGGCCCTCCTCCATCACCATGCCGACGTTCGTGGGCGGTGCGTAGGAGACGTAGCGGCTCACCATCGACAGGCCGAGCCGCTGCCGCGTGAACGTGCGTACGTCCTTCGCCGGCTTCTGCGCGTCGTCGAGGAAGTGCTGCTCGCTGATGAAGGGGTCCCAGCGCCGACGGACGCTGCCGGTCGTCTGCGAGACGGCGAACGCGGTCGCAGGATTCACAGGAACGATCGCCTCCGCGCTGACGACAGGCATCGCGGCTGACCTCAGCGGGTCTGGAAGGTGCGCTCCGGCGACCCCGTGTAGAGCTGCTGCGGGCGGCCGATCTTGGTCTGCGGGTCGAGCTGCAGCTCGCGCCACTGGGCGAGCCAGCCGGGCAGACGGCCGATCGCGAACAGCACCGTGAACATGCGCGTCGGGAAGCCCATCGCCTTGTAGATGACGCCGGTGTAGAAGTCGACGTTCGGGTACAGACGACGCTCCTTGAAGTAGTCGTCGGCGAGCGCGATCTCCTCGAGCTCCTGAGCGAGGTCGAGGAGCGGGTCGGTGACACCGAGCTCCGAGAGCACCTCTCGCGCCGCTTCCTTGACGAGCTTGGCGCGCGGGTCGTAGTTCTTGTAGACCCGGTGCCCGAAGCCCATCAGCTTCACGCCCTCTTCCTTGTTCTTCACGCGCTCCACGAACCGCGACACGCTCTGACCCGAGTCACGGATCTGTCCGAGCATCGTCAGCACGGCCTCGTTCGCCCCACCGTGCAGTGGACCGGAGAGAGCCTGGATCCCGGCCGAGATCGAGGCGAACTGGTTCGCCCCCGTGGAGCCGACGAGACGGACGGTCGAGGTCGACGCGTTCTGCTCGTGGTCCTCGTGGAGGATCAGCAGCAGCTCGAGCGCCTTCGACATCACCGGGTTCATCTCGTATGGCTCGGAGAGCACACCGAAGTTGAGCTTGAGGAAGTTCTCGACGAAGCCGAGCGAGTTGTCGGGGTACAGGAAGGCCTGTCCGACGCTCTTCTTGTGCGCGTAGGCGGCGATGACCGGGAGCTTCGCGAGCATGCGGATCGTGTTGAGCTCGACGTGCTCGGGGTTGTGCGGATCGGTCTGACCCTCGTAGTAGGTCGAGAGGGCTGCGACTGCCGAGGAGAGCACCGACATGGGGTGCGCGGTGTGCGGCAGCGCCGAGAAGAAGCGCTTGAGATCTTCGTGCAGCAGCGTGTGCCGACGGATCTTCTCGTCGAACTCGGCGAGCTCGGCCGCGGAGGGCAGCTCGCCGTAGATCAGGAGCCAGGCGACCTCGAGGTAGCTGGTGTTGCCGGCCAGCTGCTCGATCGGGTAGCCGCGATAGCGCAGGATGCCCTTGTCGCCGTCGATGAAGGTGATGTCCGACTTGGTGGACGCGGTGTTGACGAAGCCGTAGTCGAGACCCGTGTAGCCCGTCTGGCGGGTCAGCGTCGAGAGGTCGATGCTGTCGTTTCCTGCCGTGCCGCGCACGATCGGGAACTCCGCGGTGGTCTCACCGATCGTCAGCTTCGCCGTCGCCTGCTGCTCTGCCGCTGCGCTCACGCGGACCTCCTCATGGATTTCGATCAAAGCCGGATGGGGCGATGTCACGGCGCTGTGCGCCAGGCCGAATCGAGATCATCGATACACGACCGAATCGCCTTTACAGCCTAGTAGGCACGCAGGCCTACTGTGACAACCGACAAAAGAACCCCGATGGTGAGGCGGGAACCTACAGCGCCTGCGCGTGCAGCCGACGGGCACCCTCGGCGATGCGCTCCGTGGGAGCGGTCAGCGCGAGACGCACGTGCTGCTGCGAGGACGGACCGTAGAACGGACCGGGGCCCGCGAGGATCCCGAGGTCGGCCAGCCGCGCGATGCTCGTCCACGCATCCTCCCCCTCGGTCGCCCAGAGGTAGAGGCCCGCCTCGGAGCCGTCGATCCGGAATCCGGCCGCCTCGAGGGCCGGGCGCAGGAGATCGCGTCGCTCGCGGTAGAGGGCCTTCTGCGACGCCACGTGCTCGTCGTCGCCGAGGGCGACCACCATGGCGTGCTGCACGGGCTCCGGCGGCATGAGCCCGAGGTGCTTCCGGGCGGTGAGGAGCTCGCCGACGATCCTCGCGCATCCGGCGACGAACGCCGCGCGGTATCCCGCGAGGTTCGACTGCTTGCTGAGCGAGTAGACGCTCAGCAGGTTGGCCCTGCTGCCGTCCGTGACACGGGGATCGAGGATCGAAGGGATCGACTCGCTCGCCCAGCGTCCGTCCCACCCCAGCTCGGCATAGCACTCGTCGCTGGCCAGGACCGCCCCGAGCTCGCGGGCGCGACGCACCGCCGCCGCCAGCTCTTCGACCGTCCAAGTACGCCCGTCCGGGTTGCCGGGGGTGTTGATCCAGATCAGCTTCGTGCCCTCGGGCCAGTCCGCCGGGTCGTCGGCCGCGAGCGGGGTGGCGCCCACCACTCGCGCCCCGACCTCGTAGGTCGGGTAGGCGATGCGCGGATGCACGACGATGTCGCCCTCGCCGAGTCCCAGGAGTGTCGGCAGCAGGGCCACGAGCTCCTTGGAGCCGATGGTGGGAAGGACGTTGTCGACCGTGAGATCCGGCACGCCTCTGCGCCGCGCGTACCACTCGACGATCGCTTCGCGCAGGGCCGGCGTGCCGACGGTCTGCGGGTAGGCGTGCGCATCGGTGGCCTCGGCGAGCGCCCGACGGATCAGCTCGGGCGTCGGATCGACCGGCGAGCCGACCGAGAGGTCGACGATCCCCTGCGGATGCAGGGCTGCGCGCTCACGGAACGGGACGACGGCATCCCAGGGGTAGTCGGCGAGGTCGCGGACGCTCACGGACTACTCGCCCTGAGGCGGGAGGGCCGCGATGATCGGGTGGTCGTGCGCGATGACGCCGACCTTGGCCGCTCCACCGGGAGAGCCGACCTCGTCGAAGAACTCCACGTTGGCCTTGTAGTAGTCCTGCCACTCGTCGGGCAGATCGTCTTCGTAGTAGATCGCCTCGACCGGGCACACCGGCTCGCAGGCGCCGCAGTCGACGCACTCGTCCGGGTGGATGTACAGCGAGCGTTCGCCCTCGTAGATACAGTCAACGGGGCACTCGTCGATGCAGGCGCGATCCTTGACATCGACGCACGGGAGGGCGATCACATACGTCACCCCCTCAGTCTACGACTCGCGGCCTGTCCGATCGCCCAGGGAGGCGTCACGCGGCGCGGTCGGGACCTCGGTGATCAGCGGGGCCGGTGCCGGTACGGGCTCCTGCCGAACGGTCTCGGTGCGCACGGGCAGGCGAGAGAACGAGGGCCACGCGACCGTGAGCAGCACGAGGCCCGCCACGAGGTAGATCCAGATGCGGCCGCTGAGCGTGTCCTCCACGACGACCGAGCCGCCGGGACCCACCCCGGAGATGAGCACCAGCATCCCGAGCATCCCGAGCCCTGCGGCCAGGGTCGCGCCGCGGTCATGGGTGAGAGCGCGGATCGCGACGAGGATCGCGCCGCAGGCGATCGCGCCGACGACGAGCCCGAGCGGGACGGGCCCCCAGACCAGGCTGTGGCCGATGGTGCCGGCGACGCCGAAGACACCGCCGACGAGGGCCGCGGCGACCCAGGAGAGCACCCGGGAGATCCATCCGATACGCACGAGTCGATCCTACGCGGGGTCGAGTCGTGCGCAGGTCATGCGGCGAGGCCGACGAGCCGGAGGATCGCCGCGACCGCCGCCGCCGCCACGACGACGACGAGGAACGACTGCCGAAGCCACAGCAGCCCCGCCGCCACCAGGAGAGCGGGGACCCTGGCATCGACGACCACGGCCTGCCCCGCGCCGAGCGTCTGCACGGCGACGAGGGCGGCCAGCAGTGCGACCGTCAGCAGATCCGAGATCCGCGCCGGCCGCGGGGCCTCGAGCACCCGGGGCGGCACGAGGTATCCGGCCGCCTTCAGCGCGAGGCAGATCAGGGCGGCGAGCAGGATGGCGCTCCAGATGCTCATGACATGCCCTCCCTCGGCGTGGCTGCGGGCGCATCGGCTCGACCGAGCCAGTTGAACCAGCCGACGACGATCGCCACGACCGCGGCGACGAGCACGGGCAGGCCGGGCATGAGCACCGGAGTGAGGGAGGCTGCGACGACGGCGGCGGCGACCCCCACCGCGATGGCCTGCCGCTCTTTGAGGCGCGGCCACAGCAGCGCGAGGAACGCGGCGGCCGCCGCGGCATCGAGTCCCCAGGTCTGCGGATCGCCCAGCACGTCGCCCACCAGCGCTCCGACCAGGGTGGTGATGTTCCATCCGATGAAGATTCCGATGCCGGTCACCCAGAAGCCGACCTGGCGCAGCCGCGGGTCGACCTGCGAGATCGCGACAGCGGTCGACTCGTCGATCGTGAAGTGGGCCGCCGCGACTCGGAGGCGTGGCGTCGTGCCGACGATCGGCGACATCCGCATGCCGTAAGCGACGTTGCGTACACCGAGGAGCGCGGCGGAGGCGATGGCCGACGGCAGTGCCGACACTCCCCCGGCGGCGAAGACGCCGACGAAGGCGAACTGCGACCCTCCGGTGAACATCAGCAGGCTGAGGACGCAGGTCTGCCACACGTCGAGGCCGGATGCCACGGCGAGCGCACCGAAGGAGACTCCGTAGGCGCTGGTCGCCAGCACGACGCCGAGCGCCTCACGCCAGACTTCCCGTTCGGCGGTCACGGCCGGACCGTTCGCTCTGATGAACACACGTACATCATTCTGAACATCGTTTCATGCATAGTCAAGCGAACGATCGTTTGACATGATGAACACATGGAGGATCTGCGAACCCGCATCGCCCGCACCCTGCGCCGGGAGCGCGAGGGGGCCGGACTGTCCGTGTCGGAGCTCGCTCGTCGGGCGGGCATCTCGAAGGCCACGGTCTCGCAGCTCGAATCGGGGGCCGGCAACCCCAGCGTCGAGACTCTGTGGGCGCTGGGCGTCGCCCTGGGCGTCCCCTTCGCGGTGCTCGTCGATCAGCAGACGAGCGCGCCGACCCTGATCCGCGCCGGCGACCTCTCGGGTGTGCCGTCGGCGGCGTCCGTGTACAACGCGACCCTGCTCTCAGCGAGCCCGCCCGGCGCACGCCGCGACCTGTACGTGATCACGGCCGAGCCCGGCGATCCCCGCGTCTCGGATCCGCATCACCCCGGCACGACCGAGCACGTGATCCTCATCTCCGGACGGGCGCGAACCGGCCCGGTCGACGAGCCCGTGCTCCTGGAGCCCGGCGACTACCTGTCGTACCCGGGTGACGCGCCGCACGTGTTCGAGGCCGTCGTTCCCGGGACCAGCGCCGTGCTCATCTCCGAGCTCCGCTGATCTCCCCAATCCGCAGAGGCCCAGCTGCGCATCCTGATCAGTCAGCGGGCGCCGGCGACGGATCCGGGATCTCGTCCGGCTTGTACTTCGGCAGGCGGGATGCCGGCAGGATCGCCACGGCGCTGAGCCCTGCGAGCAGCAGCAGACCGAGCCGGAGTGTGCCGAGCCTGGACTCCTCGTTGACGGCGACCGCCGCATCGACCTGCTCCGGGGTGGCATCCGTCCCCTCGAGCACCGCACGCAGGTCGTCGTTGCTGACGAAGTTGACCTTGTCCATGTCGACCTGCGAGACGAGCTCCGGCGGCAGTTCCGGGTGCTCGACCACGGCTCTGCCGACACTCAACCCCAGCAGCGACACCAGCAGGGCGCCCGCCAGTGCCGTGCCGACCGCCGATGCGAGGTTCTGCGTCGTGCCGCGCAGCGAGCCGACGTCGCCCGCGAGCTCCGCGGGCGCGGCAGTGACGAGGACGTTGAAGACGAGGGTGACGAGCGCGCCCTGCCCGATGCCGAACACGATGAGTCCGAGGATCGTGGGCAGCGTCTCCCAGTTGTTGTCGACGACCACCGACAGCCAGATGAGCGCGACGGTCGTCAGGATGAACCCGAACACGCCGATCACCCGAGGCGGGTACGTCTTGTAGAACCGCACGACGAGCGTCGCCGTGATGAAGACGGTCAGGTTGAACGGCATCATCGCGAGCGAGGTGTCGAAGGGCGTCCGGCCCTGGACGATCTGGATGTACAGCGGGATCGTGAAGTTCACGCACGCTTCCAGCGCCACGACGATGAACATCGCGTACACCGCCGCCCGCTCCTTCGAGGAGTTCAGCACGCTGAGGTCGATGAGCGGCACCTTGCCCTCTGCCATCCGCCGTCGGGTCCACACGAAGAAGACCTGCCCGAGGACGATCCCGACCACGATGAACGCCGGCGCCGGCGACAGCCCGAGGATGCTGAACGGTGCCGCATCCGTGGCTGCGACCGCGCCCCAGCCGTTGAGGTTGTTGAACCCCAGGGTGAGCAGGACGATGGCCGCACCGATCAGCAGCGATGCGACGAGATCGATGCGGATGGAGGCATCGCCCCGATCGCCGCGGAGGGTGAAGCTGAACGCGAAGACCACCACCGCGATGCCGAGGACGATGAAGAACATCGGTCGCCAGCCGACCAGGGTGCCCAGGGTGCCGCCGATCAGGAAGGCGGTGACGCCGGAGATCGCCCGAGCCGAGCCGATCGCCCCGATCGCCGTCGCCTGCTGCGGGCCGCGGTAGTTCTCGGCGATCAACGCGACGATGGAGGGGACGATGATGGCGGCGGCCGCACCGGCGACCGCCTGACCGGCGATCGCCCAGCCGATGCTCGGCGACACGATCATCAGCACCGAGGACGCAGCGAACAGGCCGATCACGATGCGGAAGATCAGCACCCAGCCGATCCGCTGACCGAGCTTGGCGCCCGTCATGACGAGGGCGGCGACGGCCAGTCCATACATGACGATGGTGGTGCTCGCGACGGTGGGCGGCACGCCGAACTCGTCGACCATGCCACCGAGTGAGATCGGCAGGGCCGCGACGTTGAACGACATCAGGACCTGGGCGAGGAAGAGGCTGATCAGCGGCATCCAGGATGCCTTGACCGTCGCCTGCGCGGTGTGCGTCATGGGGTGTCCTCTCGACGGGCGGAGCAGGTCAGTGGTTGCGGCTGCGCGCGGGGGCCGACGCGAACAGATTCAGGCCGAGCGCGCGCGAGAGATGACCGATCGCGAGCTGCGATCGTACGGAGTTGCCCGCCGAGTCCAGCCGGGGCGAGAACCCGGCCACCGCACCCTTGCCCGGCGAGACCGCGACGATGCCGCCGGCGACTCCGGACTTCGCGGGGAGACCGATCTCGAACAGCCACTCCCCGAGCGCTCGTAGAGGCCGGTCGAGGCGACCACCGACAAGGTGTCTCGACACACGTCCGCCGAGACCACACGCTCGCCCGTCACGGGGTTCACCCCGCCGTCGGCGAGGGTCGCCCCCATCACCGCCAGATCGTGGGCGGTCACGCTGAGAGCGCACTGCCGCGTGTACACGTCGACGACCTCGTCCGGGTCACCGTCGAGGCGGCCGTAGCCGCGCAGCAGCCAGCCCATCGCCCGATTGCGCTCGTTCGTCTCGGCTTCCGAGGCGTACACGACGCCGTCGAGGCTGAGCGAGCGGCCCGCGAACGCCGACAGCCCCTCGCGGATGCGCTCCCACTTCTCGACAGCCGTGGCGCCCGGTGCCAGAGCCGTGGTGGCGATCGCGCCCGCGTTCACCATCGGGTTCATCGGGTGCCCGGCGTTCAGCTCCAGCGCCATCAGCGAGTTGAAGGCGAGCCCCGTGTTGTTGACGCCGACGATCTCGCGCACCCGCTCGTGCCCGTGCTCCTGGATCGCGAGCGCATAGACGAACATCTTCGAGATCGACTGGATCGAGAACGGATGCAGGGCGTCTCCGGCGTCGTGCAGCCCGCCGTCGACCTCGATCACGGCGAGACCGAAGAGCTCGGGATCGGCCTCGGCGAGCACCGGGATGTAGTCCGCCACCGTGCCGCTGCGGTCATCGGCGTATCGCCGGTGCGCCTCGTGCACGAGTGCGTCCACACTCTCCCAGCCGGGAAGTGCGCCGGTGGAGACCTGCTGCGGGATGCCGGACAGTGCCTCGACGTGCATTCGTGCTCCTCAGATCCGGGACGCCCCAGCCGTCACGCTCACCGTAGTGCGGATGGCCGACGGTGCATAGAGCGAGTGTCACGCGAGCACACGGCGAAACGACGAGACCCACCTGCCGCTCGGGAGCGGAGGTGGGTCTCGTCTGGAGTTCTGGTGGAGTGCGGCTCAGTACCAGTTCGTCGCCTGCGAGTGCGACCAGGCGCTGCAGGGCGCACCGTAGACGGAGGAGATGTAGCCGAGTCCCCAGGCGATCTGGGTCGCGGCGTTCGTCTGCCAGTCGCTGCCGGCCGACGCCATCTTGCTGCCGGGCAGCGCCTGCGGGATCCCGGTGGCGCCGCCGCCGGCGTTGTAGGCCTGGTAGTTCCATCCGGATTCCTTGGTCCACAGCGAGTCCAGGCAGGAGAACTGGTCGTCGCCCCAGCCGTATTCGCTCGCCGCCATCTCGCGGGCGGTGGCCTTGGCACCGTCGACGGTGTTCGCCTCCGCCAGCGCGGCAGCCTCCGCAGCCGCCTGCTCGGCGGCCTTCTTCGCCGCGTCGTCTGCAGCCTTCTTCTCCTGCGCCGCCGTCAACGCCTTCTGGAGCGCGGCGGTCTCGGACTCGACCTGGGCCGTGCCGGTGATCGCATCGACGGAGATGCCCGCGACCAGCAGCGCCGACATCTCGGCCCGGTCTCCGCCGAGGCGCTGGACGTCGGCGGCGAGTTCGTCGGTCGCGACCCGGGCGGGCGCTGCTCCGAGGTCCAGACCGGAGTCCGCGACCTGCGTGTTCAGGGTCTCCGCGGCCTCGATCGCGTCCTCGGCGAGGGCGATCGTGATGGCGGAGCTGTCGGCGGTCTTGGCGAGCGGCTCAGTGCCGGTGACGAAGGAGGAGACGTCGGCCACAGCATCCGGCAGCTCGGCGCCTGCGGCGGGACCGGAGGCCATCCCGACCGTGAGGGCCAGGCCGAGCACTGCACCGGTGACGGTGCCGAAGATGATCTTGGGACGGCGGGCGGTGATCGCGTTACGAGCAGATGCCGCCGCGTGGGCGCGCCGAAGCGCACGGGTGTTCTGAAGCATGGGTTCGACTTTCGGGTCGTCGTACGCCCGTCACAGGACACTCATCGGGAGGTTTGCCCCAGGCGCAAGGTAACGATTCTGCAACGGCGCGCCTGGGCGTTTCGTGAGAAAAGGGCCCTGTACAGCCATTTCGGCGGTACAGGACCCTTTCTCTTAGACGATTCTCAGGCGCTGGCGTCCTGACGCTTCAGCCGAGCGGTCTCACGCGCACGCGTGTTCGCATCGAGGTTGACCTTGCGGATGCGTACGACCTCGGGGGTGACCTCGACGCATTCGTCGTCGCGAGCGAACTCGAGGCTCTCCTCGAGGGTGAGCTGACGCGGCGGGGTCATCGACTCGAAGGTGTCGGAGCTCGCTGCACGCATATTGGTGAGCTTCTTCTCCTTCGTGATGTTCACGTCCATGTCGTCGGCGCGCGAGTTCTCGCCGATGACCATGCCCTCGTAGACCTCCTGCGTGGGCTGCACGAAGAACGACATGCGCTCCTGCAGGGCGATCATCGCGAAGGGGGTGACGACACCCTGACGGTCGGCGACGATCGAGCCGTTCTGACGCGTCGTGATGGAGCCGGCCCACGGCTCGTACCCGTGCGAGATCGCGTTCGCGATGCCGGTGCCGCGCGTCGTGGTGAGGAACTCGCTGCGGAAGCCGATCAGGCCGCGCGACGGGACGATGAACTCCATGCGCACCCAGCCGGTGCCGTGGTTCGTCATGTTCTCCATGCGACCCTTGCGGTTCGCGAGCAGCTGCGTGATGGCGCCGAGGTGCTCCTCGGGGGTGTCGATCGTGAGGTGCTCGAAGGGCTCGTAGGTCTTGCCGTCGATCTTCTTCGTGACCACCTGCGGCTTGCCGACGGTGAGCTCGAAGCCCTCGCGGCGCATGTTCTCGACGAGGATGGCGAGGGCGAGCTCGCCGCGGCCCTGCACCTCCCAGGCATCCGGGCGTCCGATGTCGACGACCTTGAGCGAGACGTTGCCGATCAGCTCCTTGTCGAGACGGTCCTTGACCATGCGAGCGGTGAGCTTGTGGCCCTTGACCTTGCCCATGAGAGGCGAGGTGTTGGTGCCGATCGTCATCGAGATGGCGGGGTCGTCGACCGTGATGGCCGGCAGCGGGCGCACATCCTCGGGGTCGGCGATGGTCTCGCCGATCGTGATGTTCTCGAAGCCGGCGATGGCGACGATGTCACCGGGGCCGGCGGACTCGGCGGGGTACCGCTCGAGCGCACGGGTCTTGAGCAGCTCGGTGATGCGCGCGTTCTGGTGGGTGCCGTCTGCACGGACCCAGGCCACGGTCTGACCCTTCTTGAGCGTGCCGTTGAAGACGCGCAGCAGTGCGAGGCGACCGAGGAAGGGGCTGGAGTCGAGGTTGGTGACCCAGGCCTGCAGCGGGTGCTCGTCGTCGTACGCCGGAGCGGGGACGTGCTCGAGGATCGCCTCGAAGAGCGGCTCGAGGTCGGGGTTGTCGGGCAGCGAGCCGTCGGCGGGACGGTTCTGCGATGCCGCACCGGCACGGCCGGACGCGTAGACGACGGGCACGTCGAGGAGCGCGTCGACGTCGAGGTCGGGCACATCGTCGACGAGGTCGGATGCGAGGCCCAGGAGCAGGTCGTGCGCCTCCTCCTCGACCTCGGCGATGCGAGCGTCGGGGCGGTCGGTCTTGTTGACCAGGAGGATGACGGGGAGCTTGGCCTCGAGTGCCTTACGCAGCACGAAGCGGGTCTGCGGCAGCGGGCCCTCGCTCGCGTCGACGAGCAGCACGACGCCGTCGACCATCGACAGGCCGCGCTCGACCTCGCCACCGAAGTCGGCGTGGCCAGGGGTGTCGATCACGTTGATCGTGATCTCCTTGCCCTGGGCGTGCTTGCCCTTGTAGGTGATCGCCGTGTTCTTGGCGAGGATCGTGATGCCCTTCTCACGCTCGAGATCGTTCGAGTCCATGGCGCGCTCATCGACGTGGGCGTGTTCGCCGAAGGAGCCCGTCTGACGCAGCATGGCGTCGACGAGAGTGGTCTTGCCGTGGTCGACGTGCGCGACGATTGCGACGTTGCGGAGGTCAGAGCGGAGGGCGTGCGCCATGCAGAAGTCCTAAAGAGTGTGGGTTTTTGTCGAGAAGCCGACGTTCCAGCCTATCGCACCCTCGCGAATCGTAGCTGAACAGGCCCTGTCCACCTCGAGCGTCACTCGAAGCCGATCGGCGGTGCGATACCGTGACCGCATGGGGGGCCAGATCTACGACACCGACCTCGCCGCTGCGCAGAATCCGTGGACGGCACCGGCTCAGCTCGCGGAGATCGCCACGCGGCGGGGAGATCTGCACGCGCTCGTCCTGAATCACCGGGCGTGCTACCCGCAGCTCCGGGAGTGGATACTCCAGGTCAACCCGGCCGCAGGAGCAGTGATGAACGTTCGACCTCTGGTGTCGGCTCCGGCTCCGCGAAGCGGGCGGGGCGGATTGTGCGCGCTCATCGGATGCGGCGGGATCGCTCTGCTGGGCTTCGCCGTCGTCATGGTCTTCGTCATCGGCGGACTGGTCGCGACCTCCCCGTCCCCTGATCCACAGACGGACGAGGGCACCTCGAGCCGCGGAGAGTCCCTGGCAGCTTTCGATGCGGAGCGGAGCAAGTACGACGAGCTCTACGCCCAGATCGAGACCAATCCGGTCGCTCCCCTGGTCGCCGACCTCCTGACGTTCCAGCGCTTGGAGAGGACGATCTCACAGCCCCCTGTGACCGACGCGTCGGTCGCCGATCATGCGAGCGAAGCCAGGAGCATCAGGGAAACACTCGAGCAGCGGATCGCAGACGCCGCGACGCGGCGGACCAATGCATCGGGCTCGGTCAGCGAGGCGATCGTCGACGAAGCCGGCCAGGGATTCATCGACATCGCCTGGAACGCGGACACCGAGTGCGGGACCCCCGGAGAAGCGGATGACGGACGTGTGACGATCGGCTGCATCTCGGAGGAACCGCTGACGGTTCACCTTGCGCCTGAGGACCAGCTCGGCGGCGACACCGCCATCCGTCTGGTCGTGCTGCATGAGCTCACGCACCTCTACATGCGCGCCGATAGCGATGCGAACGGGGCCGAGTTGGGGACATCCAGTGTCCTCGTCGAGCAGGGCTACTTCCAGGGCAGCAGCGAGGTGTTCGCCGACTGCTACGCGTTGACCTATCTGGGTATCAGGACCCTGACCTTCGACAGTCGCGACTACGGCTACGGCTACATCTGCACCGCCGAGGAGCGTCAGCTCATGCGCGAATGGGCGGCAGAAGTGCACGCGCCCATGCCGTAGTGACGCGCACTGCCGAGTACGATCGGTGTGCCATGAGTCTCCTCCCGAACGCCGCGCCCTCGCGCAGCCGCCTGTGGTGGGAGATCGCGATCGTGCTGGCTCTCGGCCTCGGCCAGTCGGCCGTGTACGCGATCGTCCAGCTCGCCTACCGGCTGACCGATGAGACGCCACTGGCCGACCAGACCGCGACGCTCAACCCCTCGCGCAGCGACCGGGAGATCTTCGACCTGATCTACCAGATCCTCTCGATCGGATTCTCACTCGTTCCGGTGCTGCTCGTGTGCTTCCTGCTCTGGCAGTCATCTCGCCCGCACCTGGGTCGCCTGGGACTCGACGGCACGCGCGTCGCATCCGATACGTGGCGAGGCGTGCTGTTGGTGCTCGCGATCGGCGTCCCCGGCCTGGGGCTGTATCTCGTCGGCCGGGCGACCGGGCTCTTCGTCGCCGTGAACCCTGCCGGCCTCGACGCCTACTGGTGGACGGTCCCCGTGCTTCTGCTGGCGGCGGCCAGGGCGTCGTTGCAGGAGGAGTTCGTCGTGCTCGGATACCTCTTCGCGCGGCTGAAGCAGCTCGGATGGGGCCCGTGGACGATCATCCTGACGACGTCGCTGCTGCGCGCGAGCTACCACCTCTATCAGGGCCCCGGTGCGTTCATCGGCAATCTCGCGATGGGGATGCTGTTCGGCTGGCTGTTCCAGCGCAGCGGACGGCTGATGCCGTTCCTCGTCGCGCACTTCCTGATCGACGCGACGGTGTTCGTCGGCTACCCCTGGGCTGCAGAGACCTGGCCCGCGCTGTTCGGGCTTCCCGGCTGAGGGCACCGGTCGCGCGCGTCAGTTCAGGTGTTCGCGATGACCACGGCCACCGCGGCCCAGACCACGATGAGACCGAGGGCCGCGAGGGCCCGGACGTCCCAGGTGCGGCTGATCGGCGTATCCCCGGTCGTGGCGGCCTCCTGCCAGCGATCGCGGATGTCGGTCAGGTCACGAAGCCCTGCCGGAGCCTTGGCCTCCTCGTCCCCGGAGGTGGGGCGCCGCAGCGGACGTGCCCTGGCAGGCCCGCCGTAGCAGGAGAGGTCTGAGCCGTCATCGAGGCTGAACAGCAGCTGCCAGCGCAGGTCGATGTCGCGAACCCGCGCCCAGCCGAAAGTGGTGCGACGCAGCATGTTCTGCACCGTCGCCCCATCCGCATCGACTCGGACCATCGAGACGAAGGCGATCTCGTAGACCACCCAGAGGCCGAGCAGCACCCAGGGAGCGAGAAGGAGCATCTGCCCCCATCCCGCCCGAACGACGGCGTCGCCCAGCAGGAAGATCGCGAGCAGCGTGCAGAGAACGAGGGAGACGGGCCCGGAGGCCGCACGGAATGTCCGTGCGGCCTCCGGTCGAGGTTCGGTGCTCACTCTCAGTGACCACCGAGGGTGATCGTCGCCCCGGGGATCGCCTTCAGGAGGCGATCGGTGTACTCCTGCTGCGGGTTGGCGAAGATCTCGTCGACCGTGCCCTGCTCGACGATCTTGCCCTTCTCCATGACGCACACGAGGTCGCTCGATACACGGACGACCGCGAGGTCGTGTGTGATGAACAGATACGTGAGCCCGAGCTCCGACTGGAGCTCGGCCAGCAGTTGCAGCACCTGGTCCTGCACCAGCACGTCGAGCGCCGACACGGCCTCATCGAGGACGATGATGTCGGGCTTGAGCGCGAGCGCACGGGCGATCGCCACACGCTGGCGCTGCCCGCCCGAGAGCTCGTTCGGGTAACGGGTCGCCAGCACTCGCGGCAGCGAGACCTGGTCGAGGAGTTCCTCGACCCGCTCACGCTGAGAGGCGCGGTCGCCCACCCCGTGGATCTGCAGGGGCTCGGCGATCGTGTTGCCGATGTTACGCAGCGGGTCGAGGGAGCCGTAGGGGTCCTGGAAGACCGGCTGCATGCGGCGTCGGAGGCCGAACGCCTGAGCGTTCGACAGGTTGGACACGTCCTGCCCATCGATCTCGATCGTCCCGCTGGTCGGCTCCTCGAGCTTGAGCACCATCTTCGCGACGGTGGACTTGCCCGAACCCGACTCGCCCACGAGAGCGAGCGTCTTGCCGCGAGGGATCGCGAACGACACATCGTCGACCGCGCGGAAGGCTTCGCTGCGGAAGCCCCCTTGGCGAATCCGGTAGTCCTTCGTGAGCCCGGCCACGCGCACGGTCGGCGGGATGTCGGCTAGGTCGTCGAGAGTCTCGATACCCCTGTCCTCCACCACGGCCTGGATCCGCTGCGACGCCACGCTGGGTGCCGCGCCGACCAGGCGCTTCGTATACGGATGCTGCGGGTTCTCCAGGATCTGCCGGCTCGGGCCCGCCTCCACGATGTTGCCGCCGTTCATCACGATGATCTTGTCCGCCCGCTCGGCCGCCAGGCCGAGGTCGTGCGTGATCAGCAGCACCGATGTGCCCTTGTCGCGAGTCAGCGACGCCATGTGATCGAGGATCACACGCTGCACTGTGACATCGAGAGCGGAAGTCGGCTCGTCCGCGATGAGCAGCTTCGGATCGGCCGCGAGGCCCATGCCGATCAGCGCTCGCTGGCGCATGCCGCCGGAGAACTGATGCGGGAACTGGTGCAGACGCTTCTCGGCATCGGCGAGCCCCGCCTGTTGCAGCACCTCGACGGTGCGGGCCTTGGCGGCGTCGCGGCTCTGGGCCACGCCGTTCGCACGGATCGCCTCCTTCACCTGGAAGCCGATGCTCCACACCGGGTTGAGGTTCGACATCGGGTCCTGCGGCACGAAGCCGATGTCTCGACCGCGCACGGCCTCGATCTCACGACGGTTGAGTGTCGTGAGCTCTCGTCCGTCGAGCGTGATGGAGCCCGCAGTGATCTGGCCGGTGCCTGGCAGCAGATTCACGATGGCCGTGGCCGTCGTGGACTTGCCGGACCCCGACTCGCCCACGATCGCGACCGTCTCGCCTGGCATGACATCGAAGCTGACTCCGTGGAGCACTTCGCGCAGACCCTCCTGCGTGCGGAACGCGACGCTGAGGTCGCGGATGCTGAGCAGAGGGACCTGTTCAGTGATGCGCTCGCTCATCGGCGTGCCCTCGCCTTCGGGTCGAGGGCGTCTCGGATGAGCTCGCCCAGAGTCACGAACGCCAGCACCGCCAGGGTGAGCGCGATCGACGGATAGATGAGTGCCATCGGAGCCACCCGCAACGAGGCTTGTGCCTTGCTGATGTCCAGCCCCCACGACATGACGTCACTGCCGAGTCCCACGCCGAGGAACGACAGGGTCGCCTCCGCGACGATCGCCGCCGCGAGCCCGAGCGTCGAGACGACGAGCAGTGGGGCAATGGCGTTGGGGATGACGTGGTTCAAGAGGATCTTGAACTTCGACTGACCGAGCGCCTGCGACGCCATGACGAAATCGGCCTGGCGCACGCGGAGCACTTCGGCGCGGACGACGCGGGCCGTCGAGGCCCAGGCGAACCCGCCGATCGCGAACGCGAGGGTCCACACCGACCGAGAGTCCCGGAACACCGTCATGACGACGACCGCCGCGAGGATGTACGGGATCGCGAAGAAGATGTCTCCGATGCGCGACAGGATCGAGTCGAGCCAGCCCCCGTAGAAACCGGCGAGAGCTCCCATGATCAGGCCGAGCACCGACGAGATCACCGTGGCGATGAGGCCGACCGCGAGCGAGGTCTGCGATCCCCACACGATGCGGGCGTAGATGTCGCATCCCTGGAACGTGTACCCCAGCGGGTGCCCCGCAGCAGGTCCCGCATTGCTCTCCGAGAGATGGCAGTCGGTCGGCGACGTCGCAGTGAAGAGCGTCGGCCATACCGCCATCACGAGGAAGACGAGCGCGAGCACGACGGACCCCCAGAACAGCGGACGCCGACGCACGTCGAACCATGCATCGCGCCACAGGTTGCTGGGCTTGTCGGCGATGCGCACGGCATCGACCGTGATCGACTCGGTCTCGACCGGGGCGACGTAGTGCTTCGGAGTAGTGGGCTCAGGCATAGCGAATCCTCGGGTCGAGCAGACCGTAGAGCAGGTCGATGAGCAGGTTCACCAGGACGTACAGGATGACGAAGACGGTCACGAAGGAGACGACCGTCGGTCCCTCGCCACGAGTGATCGCCTGGAACAGTGTGTTGCCGACACCGGGCACGTTGAAGATGCCCTCCGTGACGGTGGCACCCACGAGCAGCACGCCGAAATTCGTGGCCGAGTTGGTGATCACGGGGATCAGCGAGTTGCGCAGCACGTGCACGGGAAGCACGCGGTTGCGCGAGAGCCCCTTGCTGTAGGCCGTTCGGACCCAGTCCTGATTCAGAGTGTCGATGACCGAGCTGCGCATGAGTCGCATGCTCACTGCGTACAGGCTGAAGCCGAGCACGATGGCCGGCAGCCACAGCCCTCCCCAGTCGTTGTCCGCTCCCACCGTGGGTTTGAACCAGCCGAGCTGGATCGCGAGGAAGTACTGCGCGAGGAACGCCACGACGAAGATCGGGATCGCGATCGCGACGAGCGCCACGACGAGCGAGACGTTGTCGAACAGCTTGCCCTTCCGCAACGCCGAGATTGTGCCGATGACGATGGCCAGCACGAACTCGATGGCGATGGCCATGACAGCGAGGCGACCGGTGACCGGGAGGGTTGCCGCGAGTACCGCGGAGACCGGCCTGCCGGAGAACGTGTTACCCAGGTCGCCCTGGAACACGCCGGTGATGTAGTACCAGTACTGAACGATGAACGGGTCGTTCAGGTGGTACTGCTCGCGCAGCTGCTCGAGGACCGCCGGGTTCGGGGTCTTGTCGCCGAATAGCGCGAGGATCGGGTCACCTGGCATGGCGAACACGAGGAAATAGATGAGCAGGGTGGCTCCGAAGAAGACCGGGATCACCTGCAGAAGACGTCTCAGAATGTAACCGAGCATCCGCTTGTCCCTTCTTGAGGGCTAAGAAAGCGAGGCGAACACAAGCCTGTGAGGCGGTGACGAAGAATCGTCACCGCCTCACAGGTGAAGTGCCGTCAGACTTACTCGCCGGCCTTGGTGATCTCGTAGTAGAGCGGAACGGAGTTCCAGCCGAACGTCACGTTGTCGACGCTCTCTCCGTAGCCGCCGGTCACGTTCGAATACCACAGCGGGATCGCGGGCAGGTCCTCGAAGAGAACCTCCTGCGCCTTGGTGAAGTCCTCGACCTGGGCCTCGGCGTCAGGGTTGCTGATGCCGGCCTTGATCAGTTCGTCGAACTCGGGGTTGCTGTAGTCACCGTCGTTGGAGCCGGCGCCGGTCGCGTAAAGCGGTCCGAGGAAGTTGTACAGACCCGGGTAGTCGGCCTGCCATCCCGAACGCGCGGCGGTGGTGATGGAGCGGTCGTTGACCTTGGTACGCAGATCCTGGAAGGTCGGGTACGGGTCGCCGGACGCCTCGATGCCGAGCGTGTTCTTGATGCTGTTGCTCACCGCGTCGACCCAGGCGTCGTGGCCGCCGTCGGAGTTGTACGCGATCTTGAACTCGCCTTCCCACGGGGAGATGGCGTCGGCCTCGGCCCACAGCTCCTTCGCCTTCTCGGCGTCGAAGTCGAGGACCTCGCTGCCGGCGACATCCTCGGACCAGCCGGCGATGACCGGCGAGGTGAAGTCGGAGGCCGGGGTGCGGGTACCCGAGAAGATCGTCTCGGTGATCTCCTCGCGATTGATCGCCATCGACAGCGCCTGACGGCGAAGCTTGCCCTCTTCGCCGCTGAAGTGCGGGAGGAACTGGCCGATGGTGAACGACTGGAAGACGGCCGAAGGCTGGTTCACGGCGCGGTCGCCGAGCTCGTCCTGGAAGACCGGGAGCGAGTTCGTCGGGATCGCGTCGATGACGTCGACCTCGTTCGACAGCAGGTCGGCGTATGCGGCCTCCTGCGTGGCGTAGAACTTGATCGTGAGACCACCGTTGGCCGCCTTGCGACCGCCCTCGTAGTCATCGTTGCGGACGAGGTCGATCTGCACGTCGTGCTGCCACGCGTCGTCGCCGTCGATCATGTACGGGCCGTTGCCGATGGGGTTCTGGCCGAACGCCTCCATGTCCTCGAACGCGACGTCCGGGAGCGGGTAGAAGGCGGAGTAGCCGAGACGCAGAGCGAAGTCCGAGGCCGGCTTGTTCAGCGCGATCGTGAAGGTGTAGTCGTCGACCTGCTCGAGGCCGGTGAGCTCGGAGTCCTTCTCATAGCTGAAGCCCTCGATGTCCTCGAAGAAGTAGCTGGAGAGGTGACCGTTCGAGAGCTTCGCGCCCTCGTTCCACGCCTTGATGAAGTTGTCGGCGGTGACCTCTTCACCGTCGGTGAAGGTCAGCCCTTCCTTGATCTTGACGGTGAGGTTCTGCGGGTCCTCAGTGGTGATCTCCTCAGCCACGTCGTTGACCGGCTTGCCGTCGGCGTCGTAGTAGATCAGTCCGGCGAAGATCTCGTCGAGGATCTTTCCGCCGCCCACCTCGTTGGTGTTCGTCGGGATCAGCGGGTTCTCGGGCTCCGAGCCGTTCGTGGTGATGATGGCTTCCGGGTCGCCGGCCGGGCCGGAGCCGCCGTCGCCCTCATTGCCGTTTCCACCGCTCGCGCAGCCCGCGAGCGCCAGGGCGCCGATCGCGAACAGCGCGGTGCCCGCAAGGGCGATCTTGTTGCGCTTCACTTTGTGTCCTCCTGTGGACGGGATTTCATCAGACTGCGCGCTCATCGTCGAACGCGTAGGGATAGTTGACTGTAACCCGGCTTCGAACCGGCACCGCACTCGGCTAATGAACCGTTACTGAGTGGTGACCAACCGTAATATCGCGGAAACATGCGGAAATCCACGGAAACGAGAGACGGCGCCGCACCCTCGCGGGTGGCGGCGCCGTCTTCTGCATGTCATCGGCTCAGGCGAAGGCCTCCACCGGCGGGCACGCGCACACGAGGTTGCGGTCGCCGTAGGCCTGATCGATGCGGCGCACCGGCGGCCAGTACTTGCCGGCGACCAGCGCATGCACCGGGTATGCGGCATCCTCACGGGTGTACGAGTGGTTCCACTCCCCCGCGATGAGCGACACAGCCGTGTGCGGAGCGTGCACGAGGGGGTTGTCGTCGGCGGGCCAGCGGCCTGCTGCCACGGCATCCGCCTCGGCCTTGATCATGATCATCGCCTCGATGAACCGCTCGATCTCATCGATGTCCTCGGACTCCGTCGGCTCGACCATGAGGGTGCCGGCCACCGGGAACGACATGGTCGGCGCGTGGAAGCCGTAGTCGATCAGCCGCTTCGCCACGTCGTCGACCGTGATGCCGGTCGTCTCCTTCAGCGGACGCAGGTCGAGGATGCACTCGTGCGCCACGCGGCCGTTCTCGCCCGCGTAGAGCACCGGGTAGTGCTCGCCCAGGCGTGCGGCGATGTAGTTCGCCGACAGCACCGCCGCGGCCGTGGCGTTGCGGAGGCCGTCGGCCCCCATCATCCGCACGTACGACCAGGAGATCGGGAGGATGCCCGCGGAGCCGTACGGTGCCGCGGACACCGCACCGCCCTCGAACACGAATCCTCCGGCGTGCTCCGACTTCTGCGCGAGCGGGTGCGAGGGCAGGTACGGTGCGAGATGCGCCTTGGCCGCCACGGGCCCCACGCCGGGGCCGCCGCCGCCGTGCGGGATCGCGAAGGTCTTGTGCAGGTTGAGGTGCGAGACGTCGCCGCCGAGATCGCCGAACCTGGCGTACCCGAGCAGAGCGTTGAGGTTCGCGCCGTCGACGTACACCTGGCCGCCGGCGTCATGCACCGCGGTGGTGATCTCGACCACGTCCTGCTCGTAGACGCCGTGCGTCGACGGGTAGGTGATCATCAGCGCGGACAGCTCGTCCGCGTGCGCCGCGATCTTCGCTCGCAGGTCGTCGAGGTCGACGTTGCCGAGCTCGTCGCAGGCCACGACGACCACCTTCATGCCGGCGAGCACGGCCGAAGCCGCGTTCGTGCCATGGGCGGACGACGGGATCAGGCAGACGGTGCGCTGCGAGTCGCCGTTGGCGAGGTGGTAGCCGCGGATCGCGAGGAGACCGGCGAGCTCGCCCTGCGAACCCGCGTTCGGCTGCAGTGAGACGGCGTCGTATCCCGTGACCTCCGCGAGCCACGCCTCGAGCTGATCGATCAGCTCGAGGTATCCCGTGACGTCGGATGCCGGCGCGAACGGGTGGATGCCCGCGAACTCCGGCCACGTGATCGATGCCATCTCGGTGGCAGCGTTCAGCTTCATCGTGCACGAGCCGAGCGGGATCATGCCGCGGTCCAGCGCGTAGTCGCGGTCGGCGAGGCTCTTCAGGTAGCGCATCATCGCGGTCTCGCTGCGGTGCGCGTGGAAGACCGGGTGCGTGAGGTACCCGTCCTGGCGCAGCAGGCCGTCGGGAAGCGCACCGTGCGAGCCGGAGCCGAAGAATCCGAACGCCCGGTTCTGAGCGCCGCCGAAGACACGGGCCACCTGGTGGAGCTCGCTGACGGTGGTGGTCTCGTCGACCGAGATGCCGATGGTGTCGGCATCCGCCATGTTCAGCAGGATCCCGAACCCGTCATGCGCCTGCGCGACGAACTCCGCCGCCCGTCCTGGCACGCGCACGCGGAGGGTGTCGAAGAACGAGTCGTGGACCACTTCCACTCCGGCGTCGGCGAGCCAGTCGCGGAGCATCGAGGTCTTCGCCGCGACCTCCCTGGCGATCCCCTTCAGGCCGTCCGGTCCGTGGTAGACGGCATACATCGACGCCATCACGGCGAGCAGGACCTGCGCGGTGCAGATGTTGCTGGTCGCCTTCTCACGGCGGATGTGCTGTTCGCGGGTCTGCAGCGACAGCCGGTAGGCCGGCCGGCCGTCCGCGTCGACCGAGACGCCGACGAGGCGGCCGGGGAGCTGACGCTCGAGGCCCGAGCGCACGGCCATGTATCCGGCGTGCGGGCCGCCGAAGCCGATCGGCACCCCGAAGCGCTGCGTGGTGCCGACGGCGACATCGGCTCCCAGAGATCCAGGCGAGGCGATGAGGGTGAGGGCGAGCAGGTCGGCGGCGACGACGGCGAGTCCGCCGGCGACATGAGCGGCGTCGATGACGGCGCTCGGATCCCACACCCGTCCCGAGGCGCCCGGGTACTGCACGAAGACCCCGAAGAGCTCCTCTGGCAGCTGCTCCCCCGCGGCGAAGTCGACCGAGACGAGCTCGATGCCGACGGCGGCGGCACGCGTCTCGAGCAGCGCCTTCGTCTGCGGGAACGCGTCGGCGTCGACGGCGAACACCGGGGACTTCGTCTTCGAGGCGCGCCGCGCGAGCAGCATCCCCTCCACGACCGCGGTCGACTCGTCGAGCATCGAGGCGTTCGCCGTCGTGAGCCCGGTGAGCTCGGCGACCATCGTCTGGAAGTTGATGAGGGCTTCCAGGCGGCCCTGCGAGATCTCCGGCTGGTACGGCGTGTACGCGGTGTACCAGGACGGGTTCTCGAGCACGTTGCGCTGGATCACCTGCGGGGTGATCGTGCCGTAGTAGCCGAGACCGATCATCGGACGGTTGACCGTGTTGCGGGCGGCGAGCGCGCGCAGCTCGGCGAGGGCCTCGGTCTCACTCGCCGCGCGCGGGATGACCGACTCCTCGGTGGCGGCGGTGAAGATGGAGGAGGGAACGGCCTGGCGCATCAGCGCTTCGACCGGACTCCAGTCCTCGAGTGCGGACTCGACGCCGAGCGCGTCCAGCATCCGGCGCTGGGAGGAGGCGGTGGTTCCGATGTGACGATCGGCGAAGGAGACCACTGTGCGATCAGCCCTCCGTGAGTGCGACGTAAGCGTCGCGGTCCATCAGACCGTCGAGCGCGCCGGCGGCGACCGACACCTTGATGAGCCAGCCTCCGGCGAACGGCTCGGCGTTCACGAGCGAAGGGTCGTCGACCACGGCGTCGTTGATCTCGACGACGGTGCCGGCGACAGGGGCGTACAGCTCGCCGACCGACTTCGTCGACTCGATCTCACCGACGACGGAACCGGCGGTGATCTCGGTGCCGACGGCGGGCAGCTCGACGAACACGACGTCACCGAGCTTGTCGGCGGCATAGTCGGTGATGCCGATGGTCACGGTGTCGCCGTCTGCGGCGATCCACTCGTGCTCATCCGTGTAGCTGAGTGCGTTGAGGTCGGTCATTTGGTCCTCCGGTAGAAAGGCAGAGCGGTCACGGTCGCGGGAATCCTGGTCCCCCGCACATCAAGGAATACTGCGGTTCCCACCGCAGCGGAAGACGGAGCGATGTAGGCCATCGCGATCGGGTGCCCGAGCGTCGGGCTGAGAGCGCCGCTGGTGATCTCGCCGAGGACGGCACCGTCCTGATCGACCACGGGGTAGCCGGCGCGTCCTGCGCGCTTGCCCTCCGCCACGAGTCCGACGAGGACGGGGGCGTCGGATGCGGCATCCACGGCGCCCTTGCCGATGAAGGCCTCCTTGTCGGCCACCACGACGCGTCCGAGACCCGCCTGCGACGGCTTGATGTCGCGGGAGAGCTCGTGGCCGTAGAGCGGCATGCCCGCTTCGAGTCGCAGCGTGTCGCGGGCTGCGAGACCGGCGGGCACGAGTCCGTGCGCCTGCCCGGCGACGAGCAGGGCGTCCCACAGTGCCGGGGCGTCTGCCGCCTTCACGAGCAGCTCGAATCCGTCCTCGCCGGTGTACCCGGTCCTGGCCAGGAGGAGAGGGCTGCCGACGAACAGCGCGTCGGCCCAGGCGTAGTACTTCTGCTCCACCCACGGGGTGCCGAGGTCGGTGATCCCGGCCGTGGACGAGACGATCGCCTCGGCAGTCGGACCCTGCACGGCCAGAAGCGCGTACTCGTCCGAGACGTCTTCGACGTCGACGCCGCGGTCGCCGAGGAAGCCTTCGAAGCTCCGCTCCGATGCACCTGCGAGCTCCGGACGGTCCCGCTCGATCTTCGACGGGAAGGAGCGTACGCGCGAGGCGAAGGCCGCGTCGACGAATCCACGGTTGCCCGCGTTCGCGATCACGAGGTAGCGATCCTCGGCGAGGCGGTACACGATGACATCGTCGACGATGCCGCCGTCCTCGGCCAGCACCAGCGAGTACTTCGCCTTGCCCACGGTCATCGCCGAGAGCCGCCCGGCGAGCGCGTAGTCGAGGAACTCCCCCGCGAACTCTCCGGTCACCAGGAACTCGGCCATGTGCGAGATGTCGAACAGCCCAGCCGCCTGTCGCACCGCATGGTGCTCGGCGAGGTCGGACGTGTATCGCACCGGCATCTGCCATCCGCCGAAGTCGGTGAAGGAGGCGCCGAGCGCCTCGTGGCGCTCACGGAGCGGGGTGTAGCGGGGGTCCGACATGGAGTTCTCCCGGGCTGGGGCGGGCGGAACGACGGCGTCGCCGTTCCTCGGAACTCCCCCTCTGTCATGGGCCTGAGAGCTTCGCCCAGGGACTGGGCTTTCACCGTCGGCGGAGACGAGCGGATGCCGCGTCGCTCGAACTCGCTTTTCAGAGTGGCCGGAACCGCGCGGTACGCGTACCTGAGAGATTGGCGGGGAGGCTTGCTCCTTCGGTGCCCGGCTGCGTTCGCCGGGGCTCTCCCGCGTGGGTCATTCGGCCTGTCTTCACTTGTGGGGTCCAGTCTAGCGGGTCGACAGAGCCCCGCCGAGGGTGTTCGGTGCCGCTCTCATCTCCCGGCGATCTCGGCCCGCACCTCATCGCGCAGGCGGCCGAGGTTCTCCGGCTCGGGCGCAGCGCCCAACAGCGTCTTGGTGTACTCGTGCTGCGGGTCGAGGATGACCGCATCCGCCGGCCCGCGCTCGACGACGTCGCCCTTGTACAGCACCATGATCTCGTCGCTGAAATGGCGGGCGGTGGCCAGATCGTGGGTGATGTAGAGGACGCCGAGGTCGTCTTCGCGCTGCAGATCCGCGAGGAGGTTCAGGACCCCGAGCCTGATGGACACGTCGAGCATCGACACCGGCTCGTCCGCGACGATGAAGCGCGCACCGGGTGCGAGCGCGCGGGCGATGGCGACGCGCTGCCGCTGCCCACCGGAGAGCTCGTGGGGGCGCCGCTCCGCGAAGCTCTCCCCCGGGGTGAGCCGCACCCGCTCGAGCAGGTCGATCGCCCGGGCGCGCACCTCGTCTCCGGAGAGCTTCGGATGATGCAGTCGGATCGGCCGCTCCAGGTGATGCAGGATCGTGTGGAACGGATTCAGCGAGGCGAACGGATCCTGGAAGACCATCTGCACCTGCGAGCGGTAGCGCTCGACGGCTCGTCCGCGCATCCCGGTCTCCTGCCCGTCGAGCAGGATCTGTCCGCTGGTGGGCGTCTCGAGCTTCATGAGCATCCGGGCGATGGTCGACTTGCCCGATCCGGACTCTCCCACCAGGGCGACCGTCTTCCCGGCGGCGATGGTGAACGAGACATCCTTCACCGCGTGCAGCGTCGAGGTCTTGAGTCCCGAGCGCAGCGTGAAGTCCTTGACGAGGTTGCGGGCCTCGAGCGTGGGACCGGTCATCGGACCTCCTCCTGACTGGGCTGGTTGCCGGTGCGCACGAAGTCGCCGCGCGCGCCGGTCAGGCTGGGGAAGCTCGACAGCAGCCGTTTCGTGTACTCGTGCTGCGGCGTGCGGTAGATCTCCTCCGCCGTGCCCTCCTCGACGATCTCCCCCTGCAGCATCACCGCGATGCGGTCGCTGATCTCGATCAGCATCGGGAGGTCGTGCGTGATGAAGATCACCGCGAACCCGAGCCGCTCGCGCAGGCGCATGATCTCGCGGATGATCCCCCGCTGGACCACGACGTCGAGCGCCGTGGTGGGCTCGTCCATGATCATCACCTGCGGGTCGAGGGCCAGCGCCATCGCGATCATCATGCGCTGGCGCATGCCGCCGGACAGCTCGTGCGGGAAGCTCGTCAGCCGCGACGGGTCGACGCCGACGAGCGTGAGCAGCTCCTCCGCGCGCGCCTGCTTGTCCTTCTTCGACATCCCGGGACGGTGCGTGTCGAAGATGTCGAAGATCTGCGCCCGCACATCGATCACCGGATTGAGGGAGTTCATCGCCCCCTGGAAGACCATCGAGATCTTGTCCCAGCGGAACGCCCGCAGTCCGTCGCCGTCGAGCGCGACGATGTCGATGTCGTGCCCGTCTCGATCGTGGAAGACGATCTCCCCGCCGGTCATCAGCGCCGGCGCCTTGAGCAGTCGGTTCATCCCGTACGCGAGCGTCGTCTTGCCGCATCCCGATTCCCCGGCGAGTCCGAGGATCTCGCCGCGGTTGAGCGTCAGCGACACGTTCCGCACGGCCTTGACCGGAGGATCGACCTCGTACTCGATCGACACGTTGCGGGCCGTGAGCACGGCGTCCGGAGCGCTCATGCGGCGACCCCCTTCGTCTTGGCCGCCTTGCGCACACGCCGAGCAGCATCCGGCGCGGCGCGCAGCTTCGGGTTGATGACCTCGTCGATCGCGAAGTTGATCAGCGCGAGTCCCGCACCGAGCACGGCGATCATGACCCCCGGCGGCACGAACCACCACCACGCCCCTCGTCCGAGCGCCTGCCCGGACTGCGCGTCGTTCAGGATGGTCCCCCAGGTGATGGAGGAGTTCGGCCCGAGGCCGAGGTAGGACAGCCCCGCCTCGCCCAGGATGGCGAAGATGATCGCGAACAGGAACTGCGCGGTGAGCAGGGGCAGCAGGTTCGGCATGATCTCGACGAGGATGACGCGGAACGAGCGCTCCCCCGCGACCTTCGACGCGTACACGTAGTCGCGCGTGCGCAGCGACCGGGTCTGCAGGCGCAGGACGTAGGCGGCACCGGCCCACGAGGTGATCCCGAGCACGAACGCCACGAGCTGCCAGCTGCGCTGCGGCACGAAGGAGGCGATCACCATGACCAGCGGCAGGCCGGGGATCACGATCATCACGTTGGTGAACAGCGCGAGTGCATCCTCGCGCCACCCGCCGAGGTAGCCGGCCAGGACGCCGAAGACGAGGGAGAGCACGATGGCGATCCCGCCGGCGACGACGCCGACCAGGAGCGAGCCCTGGGCGCCGATCGCGAGCTGGGCGAACATGTCGTTGCCGAGCTTGGTGGTTCCGAGCCAGTGCTCCGCGGAGGGCGGCAGCAGCGCCGGATTGTCGGTGCTGCGCGGGTCCTGCGAGAACATCGGCGCGATGATCGCGAACAGCACGATCGCGAGGACGAGCGTGGCGCCGACGACGAACTTCGCCGACGAGGTCGGCAGCACGCGACGCTTGCGCGACCGCTGCGTGGCCAGCGAGATGGTGCTCGCCGGCTGGGTCATGGGCTGATCCTTGGTGATCAGCAGGGTGTTCTCGGTGTCAGACATTCTGGCGCGCCCTCGGATCGATGAAGCCATAGACGAGGTCCATGAAGAAGTTGGCGGCGAGCACGGTGATCGTGATGACGAGGAAGAGTCCCTGCATCAGCGCGTAGTCGTTGTTCGTGACCGCCTGGAACATCAGCTTGCCGATGCCGGGATAGGTGAACACCTGCTCCATGACGATCGATCCGGCGACCACGAAGCCCAGGGTGATCGAGAAGCCCGCGATCGACGGGATCGCCGCGTTGCGAGCTGCGTACGTGGTCATGATGCGCCGGGGACGCAAGCCCTTGGCCTCAGCGGTGAGCACGTAGTCCTCCGCCATGGTCTGCACCATCATGTTGCGCATCCCGAACATCCAGCCGCCGACCGAGGAGATGACGATCGTGAGGGCCGGCAGGACCGCGTGCGAGAGCGCGTTGGTGAAGAACGCCCACGTCGGCTCAGGGCCGTCCGGGAAGTCGAAGACGTCGTAGCCTCCGAAGATCGGGAACCAGCCGAGCCCGACGGCGAAGACGGAGACGAGCAGCAGCGCCATCCAGAAGTACGGGATGGACTGCAGCACCGTCGTCGCGGGGATCAGGTGGTCGACCCAGGTCCCGCGCTTCCACCCCGCCCAGGCGCCGAGGACGACGCCGAGGATGAAAGAGATGACGGTGACGGTGCCGACGAGGATGAGCGTCCAGGGCAGCGCCTGGCTGATCAGCTCGCTGACCGGGGTGGGGAACTTCGTCACCGAGACGCCGAGATCACCCTGGAACATGCGTCCCCAGTAGGCGATGTACTGCTCCCAGAGCGAGGAGTCATCGCCGCCGAGAAGCAGCTTGATGTTGCGGATCGTGGTCTCGGAGACCTCACCGCCTGCTCGCTGCATCTTGGCGATCATGATGTCGGCCGGGTTCCCCGGCATCAGCCGGGGAAGGAGGAAGTTGAGTGAGATCGCGGCCCACAGCGTGAACGCGTAGAACCCGATCCTTCGTGCATAGAACTTCATGTCACAGACCTTGCTTCCTCCTCCCCCGACTCACTGCTCAGTTGGCCGGCTCGAGCTGCGTCAGGACGTAGCCTGCCGCGATCGCGCCCCACGACGGCGGGAAGGCGTAGAGGTCGTCCTCCGTCGGCCAGCCCGTGAAGTCCTTCGTGTTGTAGAAGGTCTGCGTCGCGTTGACGACCAGCGGGATGTAGGGGAGGTCACGCACGATCTCGTTCTGGATCGTGCCGTACAGCTCCTTCTTCTCGGCCTCGTCGTTCGTGCTGATGGCGGCCTGGACGGCCTCGTCGACGACGGGGTTGTTGTAGCGGCTGAAGTTCCAGCGTCCTGCAGGGACCTCGGTGCCGACCGGGCTGGTCGATGCGACGTCGGTGCCACCGAACCAGTCGCGGTAGATCTGGAACGGGTCGGCGACGGAGGTGCCGATGACACCGCCGACGATCAGCTGGAAGTCACCGCCCTGACGGGCATCCGAGAACTCCTGCCACTGCACCGTCGATGCGGTGACCTTGATGCCGGCGGCCTCCGCCTGCTCGGCGATCAGCTTGGCCGCGTCGTTGTAGTCGGTCCAGCCGTCGACGGAGATCAGGCTGAGCTCGATCGGCGTGCCGTCCTTCGCATAGAAGTCGCCGTCCTTGGTGTAGCCGGCGGCCTCGAGGATCTCCCCCGCCTCCGCGGCGTTCGCCTCCTGCGGGCTGACCTCGTTCGCGGAGTCGGCCACCCACTTCTCGTCGCGGGGCAGCAGGGCGAAGGTCGGCGAGATGTCACCGGTCAGGCCCACGAACGCCTTGTCCTTGATGGCCGCACGATCGATGGCGACGTTGAGTGCCTGGCGCACCGCGACATCGGTCTGCGGGCCCGTGCATCCGAGCTCCGCGTTCGAGCAGGTGTACAGCACGGTCGGGTCCTGCGGGGTGTTGATCCAGTCGATCGCACCGTTGCCGGTGACGTCGTCGGGGTTCGGGATGAACATGCCGGTCCAGTCGAGCTTGCCGGCGGCGAGCAGGTCCTGCGCGGTCTGGTTGTTGTCCACCGCGATGTACTGCACCTTCTTGACGCCGAGCTCGTCCGCGTCACGGAAGTTCTCGTTGGCGACGAGGGTGTACGACTCGCTCGTGGTCTTGTCGACCACGTAGGCGCCGGACCCCACCGGATCCTCGTTGGCGAAGTTGGCGAAGTCCGTGACCTCGGACCAGACGTGCTCGGGAAGGATGTACGTCGAGCCCAGACGCTGGAACTCGGTCGTGTACTGCGCACTCGAATAGGTCAGCACGACCGTGGTGTCGTCGGTGGCCTCGGCCGAGACGAGGCCGTTGCCCTCGGGGTTGTTGGCTTCGTAGGTGAAGGAGAAGGCGACGTCGGCCGCCGTGAGGGGCTCGCCGTCGCTCCACTTGAGGTCGGGCTTGATGGTGATCGTGATCACCGTGCCGTCCTCGTTGTACTCGTACGAGTCGCCGATGAGCCCGATCGGCTCGGAGTCCGCGGTCTTGTTGAAGAAGAACAGCGGCTCGTAGATGGGTCCGAGCGCGCCATGGAGCACGGTCGGTGCGAACGGGTTGTAGTTCGCCGTGATCGGGGTCTGACTGCCGGCCCAGACACGAAGCGCGCGGTCGCTGTCGCCACCGCTCCCCTCGTTGCTGCCGCCTGCGCCACAGGCGGTCAAGCCCAGGGCGAGGACGGAGGCCCCCGCCACAGCGGTGAGCGCGATCTTGCGCCTTCCGTTACGGATCATTCTGAATTTCCTCTCGGTGCTGCACTGCAGGAGGGATTCTCCGGTTGGAGCCGAACCCCGGGATGGGGTCCGTGGCAGATCCCGGAAAAGGGATTTGTTAGGACAGTAACCTAACAAATCGATTTCGGGGCGACAAGGGTTCTTCCGGCCGTCGTATAACGTTTCGGCCTCAGCCCGAGGGATGTCATGAAGGTGCACTAACAGTCGCGATGACACTAAGATCGATCCCGGAGGTTAAGGTACCTATGACTCAAACCAGGGATATCGACGTGGCTGTCTCCACGGTGATCCTCACGCTGCGGCGCACCGACGACGGCGGGGCCGTGCTCGCCCTCCCCCTCGTGCTCCGCACCAGGGAACCTTTCGCCGGACAGTGGGCGCTCCCCGGCGGCTGGCTCACCACGACCGAGTCCCCAGTCGATGCGGCGGCCCGCACGCTCGCGGAGACCACCGGCCTCACCCCCAGCTACCTGGAGCAGCTCTACGCGTTCGGCGCCGTCGACCGCTCCCCCACCCGCGTCGTCTCGATCGTCTACTGGGCGCTGCTGCGTCAGGACGACGTCGACGCGCAGAGCGCCGCCCACCGCGCCTCCGGTCGAGCCCCGGAGAACGTGCGGTGGTTCGATCTCGACGACCTGCCGACGCTCGCGTTCGACCACACCAAGATCGTCGACTACGCGCTGTGGCGCCTGCGCAGCAAGGTCGGCTACAGCCGTGTAGCGCACGGATTCCTCCCCGCCGAGTTCACCCTCGCCGACCTCCGCGAGGCCTACGAGGCGATCCTCGGCAAGCACCTCGACCCCGCGAACTTCCGCCGTCAGGTCGAATCCGCGGGCAACCTGCTCCCCACCGACCATTTCCGCACCGGCAACCACCGCCCCGCCCGCCTGTACCGCTACAACACCGACGTCGAGCTCGCCGATCACGGCCCGCTCGGCCCAGAGGAGACGAGCATCCGATGAGCATCACCTTCGTTCCCACGCCGCAGGTCCCCGCACAGGATGCGTCGGTCGATCATCAGATCCAGGCGATCGTCTCCGGCGCCTCGACGGACAGCACCTGCACCACCGACCTCGCCGTCGGACCGTGGGACTTCGACTCCCGGCCCGGCTACGGCCCCGGCTCATCGATGGGCGATGTCATCCCCACGGGTGCGCCTCGCCAGGGCGAGCTGCCGCAGGAGTACCGCGACGCCGGCGAGGAGGAGCTCGACGAGCGGATCCGCGCGGCCAAGGCGACCCTCGGCGATCGGGTCGTCGTCCTCGGCCACTTCTACCAGCGCGAGGAGGTGGTGCGGCACGCCGACTATGTGGGCGACTCGTTCCAGCTGGCGACGGCAGCCAAGGAACGGACGGATGCCGAGGCGATCGTGTTCTGCGGCGTGCACTTCATGGCGGAGACCGCGGACCTGCTCTCGGGGCCCGACCAGGCCGTGATCCTGCCGAACCTCGCGGCGGGATGCTCGATGGCCGACATGGCCGACATCGACCAGGTCGAGGACTGCTGGGAGCAGCTCGCAGACGTCCTCGGAGACCTCGAGGCGAAGGACGAGGACGGCCGAGTGCCGGTGATCCCTGTGACGTACATGAACTCGTCCGCTGCGATCAAAGGCTTCGTCGGCAGGCACGGCGGGATCGTCTGCACCTCCTCCAACGCTGAGACGGTGCTCGAGTGGGCGTTCGAGCGCGGCCGCCGCGTGCTGTTCTTCCCCGACCAGCACCTCGGACGCAACACCGCGAAGGCGATGGGCGTCCCGCTCGAGCAGATGCCGATGTGGAACCCGCGCAGGGCACTGGGCGGATCGAGCGCCGCCGAGCTCGTGGACTCCCGCGTCATCCTGTGGCACGGCTTCTGCTCGGTGCATCGCCGCTTCTCAGTGGCTCAGATCGACCTGGCCCGCGCCGAGCACCCCGGCGTGCGGGTCATCGTGCACCCCGAGTGCCCGATGGAGGTCGTGGATGCCGCAGACGAGGCCGGCTCGACGGACTACATCCGCCGCGCCATCGCCGCCGCGGAGACCCCGACGACCTTTGCGATCGGCACGGAGATCAACCTGGTGCGCCGGCTCGCGGCGCAGTTCCCGCAGCACGAGATCTTCTGCCTCGACCCGGTCGTGTGCCCGTGCTCGACGATGTACCGCATCCATCCGGGATACCTCGCCTGGGTGCTCGAAGAACTGGTCGCCGGTCGTACGCCGAATCGCATCACGGTGACGGCCGACGTCGCCGATCCCGCTCGACTGGCACTGGAGCGGATGCTCGCGGCGAAGCCGCCCGTGGCGGTGAGCGCCTGATGGACGTCGTCGTCGTCGGCTCCGGGATCGCCGGGCTCACGGCGGCGCTGCATGCCTCGGAGGCGGGGCACGCGGTCACCGTGGTGACGAAGGGCGCACTGGGAGACGGATGCACCGGCCTCGCACAGGGCGGCGTCGCCGGGATCTACGGCACCGGCGACTCCGCCACGCAGCACGCCGCCGACACGATGACCGCCGGCGCCGGGCTGTCAGAGGCGGCGGCGGTCGACGTGCTGGTGCGCAGCGCCGGGGAGCGGATCGCCGAGCTGATCACCCGGGGCGTGGCATTCGACCGGTCTCCGACCGGAGAGCTGCTGCTCGGGCGGGAGGCCGCGCACAGCCATGCGCGGATCGTGCACACCGGCGGGGATGCGACGGGGGCGGCGATCGCCCACGCGTTGGTCGCGGCCGTCCGTCGGTCGCGCATCACCGTGCGGGAGCACGCGTTCCTGCTCGACCTCATCGTGCAGGACGGAATCGTCCGGGCCATCCGCAGCCTCACCGCCGGCGCGGAGTCCGAGCTCTCGGCCGATGCCGTGATCCTCGCCACCGGCGGGGCAGGTCACCTCTACGCCCACACCACGAACCCCGCCGGCGCCACAGGGGACGGCATCGCGGCAGCTCTGCGCGCGGGCGCCGCGGTCGCGGACCTGGAGTTCGTGCAGTTCCACCCGACGATCCTCGCGGAGGGACCGGCGTTCCTCGTGTCGGAGGCGGTCCGCGGCGAGGGAGCCACGCTGCTCGACGCCGACGGCCGGCGTTTCGTCTTCGACAGCCACCCGGACGGCGAGCTGGCACCTCGCGACGTGGTGTCGCGAGCGATCGCCAGGCAGGCCGCCGTCCAGGGGTCCGCCGTGCGGTTGGATGCCACGATGCTCGGCGCGACGACTCTCGCACGGCGTTTCCCCACGATCGATCGGGTGACTCGCGAACGCGGTTTCGACTGGGCCGCGCAGCCGATCCCGGTGACGCCCGCCGCACACTATCTGATGGGCGGCGTCGTCACCGACCTCGACGGGCGCTCCACGGTCCCGGGGCTCTACGCGGTCGGAGAGGTCGCGCGCACCGGCGTGCACGGAGCCAATCGTCTCGCATCGAACTCGCTCCTGGAGGGCGCCGTCTTCGGCGCTCGAGCGGCCGCAGCACTCGACAGCCCCTGGCCGCACCGGCCGCACGCAGCCGGGCAGACCTCGCCCTTCGACAGCAGCGCCAGCCACAGCGTCGCCGGTCGTCCGGATGCCGGTCCCACCCCCTTCCACCGCGCAGCCCTGCAGCAGCTGATGTGGGACGAGGTCGGACTCCTCCGTTCCGACGAAGGTCTCGGGCGCGCACTCGACGCCCTCCGCCGGTGGAGCGCCATGCCGCGGGACCCCCAGACGGTACCCGACCACGAGGACGCGAACCTCCTGCTCCTCGCCACCGCGACCGCATCCGCCGCCCTCGCCCGCACCGACTCCGTCGGCGCCCACTTCCGCGACCCCCTCGCCTCGCCCGTTCTGGAGACCGTCTGATGCTCACTCCCGCCCTGCTCACCCGTGTCGTCGGCGCAGCTCTCGAAGAGGATGCCCCCTGGGGCGACCTCACCAGCACGACCCTGCTCACGGCAGAGTCCACCGCGACGGCCGACCTGGTCGCCCGCGAACCAGGCGTCTTCAGTGGCGGCGATGTCTTCACCACGGCCTTCGCGCTCACCGATCCGTCGCTCGTCGTGGACGTGCACGTCGGCGACGGCGATGTCTTCTCGCCCGGAGACGTGCTCGCGTCGGTGTCGGGCGCTGCCCGCGGCATCCTCACGGCCGAGCGCGTCGCGCTGAACTTCACCCAGCGGATGAGCGGCATCGCCACGGTGACGGCGGCGTACGTCGACGCGGTACGCGGAAACCCCGCCCGCATCATCGACACCCGCAAGACCACGCCGGGGCTCCGCGCCTTCGAGCGGCACGCCGTGCTGTCAGGCGGCGGCCACAACCACCGGTACTCGCTGTCCGACGCGGTGATGGCCAAGGACAACCACCTCGAGGTGCTGCGCCGGTCAGGCGCTGACCTCGCCGTCGCACTACGAGACGCGCTGTCCCGCCTTCCCCACACGACGCACGTCGTCGTCGAGGTCGACCGGCTCGATCAGATCCCCGCGGTGCTCGACGGCGGTGCCCACACGGTGCTGCTCGACAACTTCAGCCTCGACGATCTGCGGGCCGGAGTCGCCCTGATCGGCGACCGCGCGACGACAGAGGCGTCCGGCGGCGTCAGCCTCGACACGGTCGCGGCGATCGCCGCAACCGGAGTCGATGTGATCTCCGTCGGGGCGCTGACCCACTCGGCCAGGGCACTCGACCTCGGCCTGGACGTGCGGGTCGACTGACCATGCTCTACCTCGACCACGCCGCGACGGCACCGGTCCGCCCCGAGGTCCTCGAGGCGATGCGCCCCTTTCTCACCGACGTCTTCGGCAACCCGTCCAGCCGTCACACGGTCGGCGAGGCTGCGGCGAGCGCTCTCGACGACGCCCGATCGCGCGTCGCCGCCGTGCTCGGGATGCGGTCGGGAGACGTGGTGTTCACGGCGGGAGGCACCGAGGCGAACAACCTGGCAGTGAAGGGCATCGTGCTCGCCGCCCTGTCCAGCGGTCGACGCCACCTCGCCGTCTCCCCCATCGAGCACGAGTCGATCCTCGAGTCGGCGGAGTATCTGCGGCGGTTCCACGGCGTCGAGGTGACCATGGTCGCGGTCGACGACGCCGGGCGGATCACCGTCGACGCGCTGCGGAGCGCGGTGCGCGACGACACGGCTCTGGTCGCGATCGGACACGCCAACAACGAGATCGGCACCGTCCAGGACGTGACCGCCCTCGGGAGCGTCGCTCGCAGTGCGGGGGTACCCCTGCACGTCGACGCCGTGCAGTCGGCAGGATGGCTGCCCCTCGCGGGGCTCGGCGCGGATGCCATCGCCGTCGCGGGACACAAGGTGGGGGCCCCGAAGGGCATCGGCGCGCTGGCCGTCCGTGGACGCGTGCCCCTCGAACCGCTTCTGCACGGCGGCGGTCAGGAACGCGGGCGACGCTCCGGCACCGAGAACGTGGCGGGAGCGGTGGCACTGGCCACGGCGCTCGAACTGGCAGAGTCCGAGCGCGCCGGCGTGAGCTCCCACATCGGAGCGTCGACGCAGCGGTTCATCGCCGGCGTCCTGAGCCTCGTGAACGAGGCCGCTCTCACCGGCGAACCGCTCGAAAGGCTCCCCGGCACGGCCAGCTTCACATTCGCCGGCGTGAGCGGCGAGGCCGTGCTCCTCGAACTCGAGCGGCGCGGAGTGGTGTCGTCCAGCGGGTCGGCATGCGCAGCGGGCAGTGACGATCCCTCGCATGTGCTCCTCGCCTGCGGTATCGACCCGCAGGTCGCCCAGACCTCCGTCCGCTTCACGTTCGGGCGCGAGCCGCTGCCGGCCGAACTCCCTGACCGACTCGCGCAGCTGGTCGCCGAGTCCGTGCGCGCCGTCGCCGGCCGGTGAGGGATCCCGCCCCACGCACCGGCCATAGACTCGGCTGGTGACCGCCTCCGCCCCGATCGTGACCCTGATCGTCCCCGGCCGCGACATCGCCGGTTTCGCTCCGGCCGCACTCGACTCACTGCGGGCGCAGACCGAGACCCGCTGGCAGGCTCTCCTCGTCGACGACGGATCGACGGATGAGACCGGCTCGATCTTCGAGGCCGCCGCCGCATCCGATCCGCGGTTCCGCGCCTTCCGTCATGAGGCCTCACGGGGCTTGGGGGCCGCGCGCAACGCCGCCCTCGACCGGGTCGACAGCGAGCTGGTCGGTTTCCTCGACGGTGACGACGAGCTGACGCCCACGGCACTCGAACGCCTCGTCGGCACGCTCGCCGAGACAGGCAGCGACTTCGTCGCCGGTGCGTACGTGCGGTCGCGCTTCGACGGCGAGGGCTACGTGCCAGGACGCGTGCAGCCCTGGGTCGAGGCTGCCACATCGCCCGCACGGTTCGGCACGAGCATCCTCGAGCACCCCCGCGCGAGCGCGAACATCGTGGCCTGGTCGAAGGTCAGCCGCACCGACCTGTGGAGCGACCTGAGATTCCCTGAGGGCGTGGCCTACGAGGACCAGGTCGTCGCGCAGCTCATGTACACGAGAGCTCGCGCCTTCGACGTCATCCCCGACACCGTGGTCCGCTGGCGTCTGCGCGCCGACGGCACCTCCATCACGCAGGGGCGCGCGCAGCTGCCCGTCCTCCGCGACTACCTTCGGGCCCTGCGCGGCGGTATCCGCGTCTTGCACGAGGCCGGTGCGCACGCGGCTGTCGCGGCACGACTCGAGCTCATCCTGGCGATGGACGTGCCGCCGCTGGTCGAGATCGCCGCCACTCATCCCGATCCCGACTACGCGGCCGAGGTGTCGGCGTTCACCTCCGAGCTCGAGGCGCTGCCCGAGTACGCCGACGCCCGACCGGACCCGACGCTCACGGCGGGCCTTGCGTGGTGAGCACGCCCGACAGGAGACCCATGGACGACTACCTCGACGACTATCTCGCCGAACTCTTCTCCCTCCGCGGCCGCACGGCCGTCGTCACCGGCGGCAGCTCCGGCATCGGACGCGGCATCGCCACCGCACTCGCCCGCGCCGGCGCGGCGACCGTCATCGTCGCGAGAGGCGAGGAGCGGATCGCATCCACCGTCGCCGAGCTGACGGACGCGGGATGCCGGGCGGCCGGCGTCGTGGGCGACCTCGGCTCGCGCGCCGGCATCCGCGCCGTCGCCGAGGCCGCTGCTGTGCCTTTCGGCGAACCGGACATCCTGGTGAACTCCGCGGGGATCAACATCCGCCCCTCCTTCACCGACATCACCGAGGAGGACTGGGATGCGACCATGACCGTGAACGCGCTTGCACCGTTCCTGCTCGGCCAGCGCTATGCGGTCGGGATGGCCGAGCGCGGCTTCGGACGGCTGATCCACATCAGCTCGCAGCAGGCGCACCGCGCCTTCGTCGGCAGCGGTGTCTACGGGGCCTCGAAGGGTGCGGTCGAATCCCTGATGCGCTCCGAAGCCGAGGCCTGGGGCGGCACCGGAGTCACGAGCAACACGCTGGTCCCCGGTTTCGTGCTCACGCCCCTCAACGCGCGCCTGCAGGAGGACCCCGCTCAGATCGCCGCCCTCGCTGCGCGGACGATGATCGGCCGCAACGGTCTCCCCGAAGACTTCGCCGCAGCGGCCGTCTTCCTGGCGGGCAGCGGTTCGGGCTATGTGACCGGGCAGTCCCTGTTCATCGACGGTGGGATGTCGGTGCATTGAGCCGGGGGCACTGAGCCAGGCGAACTGGCCCCGGCTCACGGCTCAGCCGGGTACACCCGATCGTCGGTGCGGGGCGCGTCGAGCAGCGGCACCGGGGCGGTGAGGGTCGCCACGGCATCCGCTCCCGCAGAGTCCTCGGGAGCCTGGTCGGCCCGGCGGTGGGCGAGCGCCGCGCCGACGCGGCCGGTCACCGCCTCCTCGATGACAGCCTCGGTCTCGATGACCCTGGTGGCCGCGACCTGCTGCGCGGCGAGCTCGGCATACAGCCCGCCGCGGGCGAGGAGCTCGGCATGCGTGCCCGATTCGACGATCTCCCCCGCTTCGAGGACATGGATGACGTCGGCGCCGATCACGGTCGACAGCCGATGCGCGATGGTCAGCGTCGTGCGCCCCTTGGCCGCCTCGTCGAGGGCCTCCTGCACGACACGCTCTGACACGGTGTCGAGAGCAGAGGTGGCCTCGTCGAGCAGGAGCACCGGCGGGTCCTTCAACAGCACCCTGGCGATCGCGATCCGCTGTTTCTCGCCACCCGAGAGGCGGTAGCCGCGCTCTCCGACGATCGTGTCGTAGCCGTCCTCGAATCCGGCGATGATGTGGTGGATGTTCGCCGCCGTGCATGCGGCGATCAGCTCGTCCTCCGTTGCGCCCGGACGCGCGTACAGCAGGTTCTCGCGGATCGTCGCGTGGAAGAGGTACGTCTCCTGCGAGACGATGCCGACCTGGTCGATGATCGACTCCTGAGTCAGTGTGCGCACGTCCGCACCGGCGAAGAGCACCGCGCCGCCGTGCGCCTCGTACAGCCGCGGGGCGAGGTAGAGGACGGTCGTCTTGCCGGCGCCCGAGGGTCCGACGAAGGCGACGTGCTGACCGGGCTCCGCCACGAACGAGACGCCCTGCAGAGTGGGACGTGCGTCAGCCGCCGCATCGGGATACCGGAACACCACATCGGCGAACTCGATGCGCCCGAGCGGGCCGGGAGCCTCAGCGACGGTGATCGCGTCCGGCGCGTCCTGGATCTCGGGCACGAGGTCGAGGTACTCGAAGATGCGCGCGAACAGTGCGGACGAGGTCTGCAGGTCGAGCGAGACACGCATGAGGCCCATCAGCGGCTGCAGCAGGCGAGCCTGCACGGTGGTGAACGCGACGACGGTCCCGGCGGTGATCGCTCCCGTGCCTCCGGCGATCAGGTAGCCGGACACGAGGTAGATCACGGCAGGCACGCTGGCCATCAGCACCTGGACGACCGCGAAGAATCCCTGACCGCTCATGGCCCGACGCACCTGGAGGGTCACCTGGTTGCGGTTCTCGGCCTGATAGCGCTGCGACTCGGTGCGCTGCCGGTTGAACGCCTTGGAGAGCAGCATCCCCGACACGCTCAGCGTCTCCTGCGTGATGGAGGTGAGCTCGGACAGCGACTCCTGCGTCTCGCCGGCGATCCGCGCCCGCACCTGTCCGACCTTGCGCTGCACCACGATGAGGAACGGCATGAGGAACACGGCGATCAGAGTCAGCCGCCAGTCGATCAGGATCATCGCGACGAGCGAGGCGATGACGGTGACGACGTTGCCGAGGATGCTGGTGACCGTGTTCGTCAGCACGCCGGAGACCCCGCCGACGTCGTTCTGCAGCCGCGATTGGATGACGCCGGTCTTGGTCCGCGTGAAGAAGCCGAGCTCCATCGCCTGCAGATGCTCGAACAGCCGGACCCGGAGGTCGCCCGTGACGCTGTTGCCGACGGTCGAGGTCAACCACGTCTGCGCGACTCCGAGCACCGCCGAGAAGAGGAAGAGGCCGACCATCGCCGAGACCAGCCAGAGCAGCAGCTGCAACTGCGGACCTCCGCCGTCGACCGGGAAGAGGGCGTCGTCGAAGATGCGCTGGACGATCAGCGGCGGGATGACCGCGATGCCCGCGCCGATCACGACGAGCACCCCCGTCCAGAAGATGCGCCAGCGGTAGGGGCGGAACAGGGAGACGACCCTCGAACCGAGTCCGGTGATCCGCGGCGCCTCGGCGTTGAGCCGTCGCTGCGCGTTCTCGTCCACGCCGCGGAATCCGCCGCGCCCGCCCACCATGCTCATGTCGCCAGCGTAGTCACCGCAGCAGACAAGGGATCCGGACCTCGACCCTGACCGTCCGCTGTGAGCGGATTCGGTGGGATCCGGAATGAAATGTCCGGACCCGCCGTTACGCTGAATGGTCCCCGCGCACTCGCGCAGTTCCTCCCTCTTCCGCGCCTAGGAGGCCGTATGTCCGCTGTCGACACCGGTTCGATCGCCACGCCCCCGGCCGCTGCCGCTCAGGGCGGTGAGATCGCACGCAGCGACATGCGTGTGATCTGGCTCCTGCTCGTCGCCGCATTCGTCGCCATCCTCAACGAGACGACGATGGGGATCGCGATCCCGCATCTCAACGTGGATCTCGGCATCCCGCCCGAGCTCGGTCAGTGGCTCACCAGCGCGTTCATGCTCACGATGGCCGTCGTCATCCCGACGACCGGGTTCATCCTGCAGCGCTTCACGACGCGTCAGGTCTTCATCGCCGCGATGATCTCGTTCTCGCTCGGCACCCTGGTGGCGCTCGTGGCACCGGGGTTCGAGATCCTGCTGGCCGGCCGCGTCATCCAGGCCGCCGGCACCGGCATCATGATGCCGCTGCTCATGACGACGATCATGAACGTCGTGCCTCCGCAGTCCCGCGGGCGGATGATGGGCCGGGTCGGCCTGGTCATCTCCCTCGCGCCCGCGATCGGCCCGACGCTCGCCGGTGCCGTGCTCGAGACGCTGCACTGGCGCGCCCTGTTCGCGATCATCCTGCCGATCGCCCTGATCTCCCTCTTCATGGGAGCCAAGTGGATGACCAACCTCGGCGAGACCAGGGTCGTCCCCCTCGACGTCCTGTCGATCCCGCTCGCAGCTCTCGGATTCGGTGGGATCGTGTTCGGCCTCAGCCAGTTCGGCGGCGAGGGCGGCTCGGGTGAGACCACCGGCATCATCGCGCTCGTCGTCGGTGCCGTCGCCCTGGCACTGTTCGTGTGGCGTCAGCTGCTGCTGCAGCGCGTCGACGACGCCCTCCTCGACCTGCGCGTGTTCCGCTCGGCCAACTTCACGTTCGCCGTCATCATCATGACGATCCTGGCGCTGTCGATGTTCGGCACGCTGACCCTGCTGCCGCAGTACCTGCAGAACGTCGCGGGCCTCAACGCCCTCGAGTCGGGACTCATCCTGCTGCCGGGCTCGGTGCTGATGGGTCTGCTCGGTCCGGTCATGGGGCGGGTGTACGACGCCCGCGGCACGCGACCGCTGCTGATCCCCGGCACCGTCCTGGTCTCGGCAGCGCTGTTCTACTACTCCACGGTGGGCGAGCACACGGTCTGGTGGGTGCTGATCATCGTCCAGGCCGCGATGTCGGTCGGTCTCGCGATGTCGTTCACCCCGCTGTTCTCCGCGTCGCTCGGGTCCCTGCAGCGTTCGCTCTACTCGCACGGCTCTGCCGTGCTGAACACGCTCCAGCAGGTCGGCGGGGCCGCGGGCGTGGCCGTCCTCACGGTGACGTACTCCGCGATCCTGCATGCGGGCGAGGCGGAAGGCCTGCCGACGGCCGTCGCCGGAGCCCCGGGAGCACGCATGGCCTTCCTCATCGCCGCGATCATCTCGCTCGCGGCCGTCGCGCTGAGCGCGTTCGTCCGCAAGCCGGCAGACGACGCGGGAGCCGTGCACGGCGGTCACTGAGACCGGCGGTCACTGAGACCGGCGGTCACTGAGACCGCCAGAAACACCGCAGCGGCGGCGTCTGATCGCTACTGCGTCTTCGGCGCAGGGAAGTGGCAGACGCCGCCGCTGCAGTATCCGGCGGCGGCATCGTCGAGCAGGTTCAGCGCGCCGGGGAGCTCGTGCAGCACAGCGGATGCATCCTGCTCGGCGGGGTCCTGTGTCGTGGCCATCATCCGATCGTACGCCTGCTGCGCGGGGGTGGCGTCGATTCGCGGATCGGTCGACAGTGCTCGGACAGGTTCCCTCCCGTACGGTGGACGAGTGCTCACACGACTCCTGGCCCGCCTGTTCTGGACCTTCAGCCGCTGGACCCTCACCGCAGAGGCGACCCCCACGCGGCCGACCATCCTGATCGGGGCCCCGCACACCTCCAACTGGGACTTCGTCCTGATGTTGGCCATCGCGTGGCAGCTGCGCATCGACGTGCACTGGCTCGGCAAGAGCAGCCTGTTCCGCGGATGGCGCGGTCCGGTCATGCGGCGCCTCGGCGGCATCCCCGTCGACCGGGCCGACCCTGCGCGGGTGGTGAAGGACGTCGTCGATCAGGTGAACTCGGGCGGCGTGTTCGGCCTGGTCATCACCCCGGATGGCACTCGAGGCGGCAACGAGTACTGGAAGTCCGGTTTCTATCGCATCGCGCGCGAGACCGGGATGCCGGTGACGCTGGGCTTCGTCGACCGCACCACGATGACCACCGGGCTCGGTCCGACCCTCGATCTCACCGGCGATGTGGCCGCCGACATGGACCGCATCCGGGCTTTCTACGCCGACAAGGCCGGGCTGCGCCCCGAACGGCGCACCGTGCCCCGGTTGCGTGAGGAGACCCCGGACGCTTCCTAGTCGTTCGGCGCCTCGTCCGCCTGCTCCAGCTCGGTGCGTGCGAAATCGAGGTCGTCGTCGGAGAGGGTCTCCGCCATCCCCACGACCGCCCCCGTGATCACCCTGATCTCCTCGCGCGCGGACTCTCCGAGATGGGGCGCGGATTCGAGGAGTCCGAGTCGAGCCTCGTCGGAGAGCTCCGACCACCAGTCCCTGATCGGCGGCAGGGTCATCCGTGCACCTCCGCTCTCGCGGGCGCAAGCCGCTGGACAGCATCGATGCCGCCCAGCGAGACTGGAGCCATGGAACCCGAAGATCTCCGCGGGCACGCTGTCGAGCGTGACGATCGCGCCGACGGACGCGATGAGACGCCCAACGAGCGCGCCGATCGCAACTGGGAGGAACTCCTCCAGGAGCTGCGGGTCATGCAGACCGGAACGCAGATCCTCACAGGGTTCCTGCTCGCCGTCGCCTTCACTCCTCGGTTCGAGGACATGGACGAGTTCCAGCGGGACGTGTACGTCGGGCTCGTCGCCCTCGCTGCGCTCGCCACGATCCTGGCACTCGCCCCTGTCGGCATGCACCGCGCCCTGTTCGGCCGGCGGCGCAAGCCGGAGCTCGTGCGTGTGGCCGCACGGATCGTGAAGATCGATCTCGTCGCGATCGCCGCACTCACCATCGGTGTGACGACGCTCATCATCGACTTCACGGTAGACCGGGCTGCGGGACTCATCGCGCTGGTCTCCTCACTCGTGGTCGTCGTGCTGCTCTGGGTGCTTCTCCCCCGCCTCGTCAAACGTGAGGCGGAACGCCGACGGGGCGTCGATCGCGGATGATCGACGCCCCGTGGCGGCGGGTCAGCGTCCGGCCGGGCTGCGGTTCTCCGCGCTGACCATCCAGGCGAACTGCTCGAGGCTCTCGATCACCGCGTGCAGGATGTCGGCGGACGTCGGGTCCTCCTCGTCGACGGCGTCGTGGACCCCTCTGATCGTGCCGACGGCGGCATCCAGACGCTCCGTGATCAGGTCGATCGTGTCGGTGGTCGACACCTCGCCGGCGGGGAAGGCGGGCAACGACGTCGTCTCGGCGATGGTGTCCGTCCGGCCGTCCGGCACGGCATGCAGGGCGCGCATGCGCTCCGCGACCGTGTCGCTGAAGGTGCGCGCGGCCTCGATGATCTCGTCGAGCTGACGGTGGGTGTCGCGGAAGTTGCGGCCGACGACGTTCCAGTGCGCCTGCTTGCCCTGCAGCGACAGCTCGATCAGGTCGACCAGCACGACCTGCAGATTGGCCGCCAGTGTGGGCGACGCGGTGAAGCCCTTCTCGGCGTTCTGTCGCCGCGTCGTCTTCGCGCCGCGCTTCGACGAGCCGGACTTCGGCTTGGGGGTGTCGGACTTCTTGTTCTCAGCCATGGGTTGTCCTCCTGCTCTCTGGCCTGCGACGGTAGCCGCGCGGGGAGGCCGAATCGAGGGGGTTGACACTGCCCGCGGTGACGTCCGATCGTGGCGCAGTGACGAATTCAGAGACACCGACTTCACAGACACCGACTTCACAGACACCGACGACACAGACGACCGGCAGCGGAGCGGAGGTGGTGATCGCCCCGATCACTGAAGCGGATGCCGGTGAGGTCCTCACCCTGCAGCGCGCCGCCTTCGTCTCGGAAGCCCAGATCTACGGCAGCGCAGACATGCCGCCCCTGACGCAGACGCTCGCCGAGGTGGAAGCGGAGCTCCGCTCGAGCACCGGCCTGACCGCCCGCATCGACGGACGACTCGTGGGGGCGATCCGCTACCGCGAGGACGACGGGGTGCTGCTGATCGGTCGGATCGCCATCGCACCGGACACCCAGGGCGAGGGCATCGGGCGCACGCTGCTCGCCGAGGCGGAGCGCTCGTCCACGGCACGCGTGGCCGAGCTCTTCACCGGCAGTCTGAGCGAGGCCAACATCCGGCTGTACGAGGCGTGCGGATACGAGGAGGCCGAGCGGGTGCCCCAGGGCGACGGCACCGATCAGGTCTTCCTGAGAAAACCTCTGCATCAGGTGGGAGACCCCTCCGAACCGCGCGCGTCGGGTTGAAAACGACCCCGCCGGTGCGGAATCGTGGCCCGGACACGTCGCGTCCGCGGCGTGACCGCAACCGGAAGGAGAGTCTCGTGCTCACCCTCACCGACAACGCCACCGCAATCGTCAACACCCTCGTCAGCCGTCAGACCGACGCTGACGACGCCGGCCTCCGCATCCACTCGACGCCGGCTCCCGGACCGGACGGCGGCGCACGCCTCGCCGTCCTCGTCACCCCCGACCCCGAGCCCGCGGATCAGGTCGTCGAGGTGTCCGGCACCCGCCTGTTCCTCGACGAGACGGCAGCGGCCGCCCTCGACGACAAGATCCTGGACGCCGGGGTCGATGACGAGGGCTCGGTGTCCTTCGCCGTGCTGTCGCAGGTCGCCTGACGGCTCGCCCCCAGGATTCACCGGATGCCGCGGCTCGCTGAGCCGCGGCATCCGTGCGTCCGCCGGGAGTGCGCGCGAGTGCGCGCACCCGGCGCTCGCGTAGGTTAGAGGGAGAGCGCGATCGTCGCCGCTCGAGGAGGACCGTTCACCGCATGAAGTTGGCACTGCTCCGTCGGTACGTCGTCCTCGCTGACACGCTGCACTTCCCGCGCGCGGCGAAGGAGCTCGGGATCCCGCTCGCCTCGCTCTACACCTCCCTCGACAAGCTCGAGGCCGAGGTCGGACACACACTCGTCAACCGCGAGGGCACGCCCCGGTTGACCAGTGTCGGGGAGCTGTTCCTCGTCGAGGCGCGCGCGACCGTCGCGGCGGCGCCGCCACCAGCCCCGAAGACCGTCGCCCCGGCCGGCGGCAAGGCCAAGGCATCGAAGGGCAAGGGTCGCGCGCCCATCGTGAAGGGGCAGCCGAAGCCCTACAAGAAGCGTCAGGGACGCTGAGGCTCAGTCTTCCGACACCTGTCCGGCCTCGACGCGCCACCGACGGTCGGTGTGGACGGCGTCGAGCATCCGCCGATCATGCGTGACCAGCAGCAGCGTCCCCGTGTACGACTCGAGGGCCTGCTCCAGCTGCTCGATGGCGGGGAGATCGAGATGGTTCGTGGGTTCGTCGAGCACCAGCAGATTGACGCCGCGGGCCTGCAGGAGCGCGAGCGCCGCTCGGGTCCGCTCCCCCGGCGACAGCCCGTCGACCGGGCGGGTGACGTGGTCCGCCCTGAGTCCGAACTTCGCGAGCAATGTCCGCACCTCCGCAGAGGCCATCTCCGGCACGAGCGACTCGAAGGCGTCGGCGAGCGCCGCGTCGCCGACGAGGAGCGATCGGGCCTGATCGATCTCCCCGACCTGCACGCTGCTCCCCTGCGCCGAGGTGCCCTCGACGGGCGCCTGGCGTCCCAGCAGCGCGCGCAGGAGCGTCGATTTGCCCGCTCCGTTCGGGCCTGTGATGCCGATCCGGTCTCCCGCGTCGACCTGCAGCGACACGGGGCCGAGCGAGAAGTCACCCTGACGGAAGACCGCTGAGTTCAGCGTCGAGACGACAGTGCTCGATCGGGGCGCCGAGCCGATGGTGAACTCGAGCTGCCACTCCTTGCGCGGCTCCTCGACCTCGTCGAGGCGCGCGATGCGGCTCTCCATCTGGCGCACCTTCTGAGCCTGCTTCTCGCTCGACTCCGTCGACGCCTTGCGCCTGATCTTGTCGTTGTCCGGCGCCTTCTTCATGGCGTTGCGCACGCCCTGGCTCGACCACTCGCGCTGGGTCCGAGCACGCGCGACGAGATCGGCCTTCTTGTCGGCGAACTCGTCGTACTTCTCCCGCAGGTGACGGCGCACGACGGCCCGCTCCTCGATGTATGCGTCGTATCCTCCGCCGTACAGCCGGTGACTGTTCTGAGCGAGGTCGAGCTCCAGTACGCGCGTCACGCTGCGCGCGAGGAATTCGCGGTCGTGGCTGACGAGCACGACGCCCCCGCGCAGCCCGCGGACGAAGGCTTCCAACCGCTCGAGTCCGTCGAGGTCGAGGTCGTTGGTCGGCTCGTCGAGGAACACGATGTCGAAGCGCGACAGCAGAAGCGCGGCGAGACCGACGCGGGCGGCCTGCCCGCCCGAGAGACCGGTCATGAGCGCGTCTGCTCCGACCCCACTGTCGCCGGGCAGCCCGAGGTCGGCGAGCATCGCGGGGATGCGCTCGTCGAGATCGGCGGCACCACTCGCCAGCCACCGGTCCAACGCCTGGGAGTACGTGTCGGCCGGGTCGGTGCCCGCCGGGACGAGCGACGGGTCGCCGAGCGCGGCCGCCGCGGCATCCATGTCCTCGGTCGCCGCCGCGCACCCGGTGCGCCGGGCGATGTACTGCGAGACCGTCTCCCCCTCGACGCGCTCGTGCTCCTGCGGCAGCCATCCGACGAACGCGTCGGCGGGAGCGAGGGACACCGTACCCTCCGCGGGCGGGAGAACGCCGGCCAGGATCCGCAGCAGCGTGGACTTGCCAGCGCCGTTGGCGCCGACGACTCCGATCACGTCACCGGGGGCGACCGTCAGATCGAGCCCCTCGAAGAGGATGCGGTGGCCGTAGCCGCCCGCCAGATTCTGGGCGACGAGGGTGGCGGTCATCTTCCCATCCTCTCAGCCGGCCGAGTACCTCACGACACCTGGGCTGGTGCTCGCGGCAGGCGACGACGGCGATGTGATGTGCCGGTCTGCACGCGGTGCCCCGGACCGCACACTCTTCTCGTCGAGACCTCTGCAATCTGGGGCATCCTGTGCAGACCGTACGGTCGTCGTCTGGAGCCGGGTCAGTCCCAGTCCAGGTACTCCTCGATGATCACACCGGTCTCGATCGGGTGGTGCATCGGGAAGAGGTGATCGCCGGCGATGGTCTTGATGCTCGAGCGGTCGGGGATCGTCACCTGCAGCGCCTCGGCGTTCGCGGCGGGAGTGTCGGAGTCCTCGGTGCCCTGCACGATCAGCACAGGGATCGCGGGGGCCACGTCGATGTCGACGTCCTCGACCCCCAGCAGCAGCAGTCCGTTCGCACGGTCAGGATGCGCCGCGACCAGGGCCCGGGCGATCGTGCCGCCGAATCCGTGCCCACCGACCCAGGTGTCCTCGATGCCGACCTGATCGATCACTGCGATGACGTCGTCGACACTCTCGTCGAGCGTGGCCTCGGAACCCGATCGGTGACCGACGCGGAGCACGTGGAAGCCCGCCTCCTCGGCGAGGTAGTGGGCAGCGACTCCCAGGACGTCCGCGGCAAGCCCCTGCTCCTGGATGAGCACGAGCTTCACGGGTCCGTCGCCCTCGTCCACGAACGGGATGGCGCGGCCCTCGGGCTCGAAGATCTGGGTGTCGGTCATGGGCGCACGGCTCCTCGTTCGGCGTTCAGGGATCGACATCCAGCGTAGCCGGAGACCGGCCGCGACCCCGCCCGCACTCTCGGCGCAGCCGACGGGCCACGAGTGTCCAGCAGGGGCGTAGAGTCAGGGCAGGAGCTGACCCCGGTTCCCCGAAGATGGGAACCCGTTGTCCGACATGACACACTCGTCCGCTGCTCACCGCACGCCCCAGACCGACGCGCTCCTGAGTCTCGGTCTGCTGGCCGGCTCCTCGATGGAGAACGAGCGCCGTCTGCCGATCCATCCGCGCCATTTCGATCGGATCGACGCCGACGTGCGAGCACGGATGATCGTCGAGCACGGCTACGGTGCCGACTTCCAGCTCGAACCCGGTTACATCGAGGCGCGCGTGGGGCGGGTCGCCGACCGGTCCGAGGTCATCGCCGCCGCCGATGTGCTGCTGCTTCCGAAGCCGCAACTCGCCGACGTCGCCGCGATCCCCGAGGGCCGGATCCTGTGGGGATGGCCGCACTGCGTGCAGGACGTGGCGCTCGCGCAGCAGGCGATCGACAGTCGACTCACGCTGATCGCCTTCGAGGCCATGAACCACTGGACGGCGCAGGGCGACATGAGCCTGCACGTCTTCCACAAGAACAACGAGCTCGCGGGCTACTGCTCCGTGCTGCACGCCATGAGTCTCGTCGGATCGACCGGCGACTACGGGCCGCGGCTCCGCGCCGTCGTCATCGGGTTCGGCGCGACGGCGCGAGGTGCGGTGACGGCGCTCAACGCGCACGGAGTCCACGACATCGAGGTCCTCACGCAGCGCGGAGCGGCTGCCGTGGGCTCCCCCATCCACAACGCCCACCTCACCCAGCTGAATACCGATGACGGGCCCACTCACCTCAGTGAGGTGAGCACGGATGACGGAGCGGTGCTCCTGCCCGACTTCCTGGCGACCTACGACATCGTCGTCAACTGCACGTTCCAGGACGTCGCGGCACCATTGACGTACCTCCGCACCGAGGACCTCGATCGCTTCTCGCCCGGCAGCCTGATCATCGACGTCTCGTGCGACGAGGGCATGGGCTTCGAGTGGGCGACGCCGACCTCCTTCGAGGCGCCGATGTTCAGCGTCGGGCAGGGCGTGAACTACTACGCGGTCGACCACAGTCCGTCCTACCTGTGGAACTCCGCCACCTGGGACATCAGCGAGGCCCTGATGCCCTTCCTGCGGACCGTGCTCGAAGGCCCGGACGCGTGGGCGGAGAACGAGACGCTCACCCGGGCGATCGAGATCCGCGACGGCGTGGTGCAGAATCCGAGCGTCCTGAGCTTCCAGGGACGCGACGCGGCGTACCCGCACGCGCTCACCGTCACACTCTGACGGATCGGGTCCGATTCCCCAGATGCGTGTCGTAGCCCGCGAGCGAGAATGCGTGGCGGACGGCGACTCTCTGCTGCCCTGTGACTCCGCTGCTCATCGGCATCCGAGGTACCTCAGTTGTTGAAGCGGAACTCCACGACGTCGCCGTCCTGCATGACGTAGTCCTTGCCCTCGAGGCGAGCCTTGCCCTTCGCACGCGCTTCGACGACGGAGCCGGTCTCGACGAGGTCGTCGAACGAGACGATCTCCGCCTTGATGAAGCCCTTCTCGAAGTCGGTGTGGATGACGCCGGCAGCCTGAGGTGCTTTCGAGCCCTTCGGGATCGTCCACGCGCGCGCCTCTTTGGGGCCGGCGGTGAGGTAGGTCTGCAGACCCAGCGTGTCGAACCCGATGCGCGCGAGCTGGTCGAGGCCGGACTCGTCCTGACCGGTCGAGGCGAGCAGCTCGGCTGCGTCCTCGGGGTCGAGGTCGATGAGCTCGGACTCGATCTTCGCGTCGAGGAAGATCGCCTTCGCCGGAGCGACGAGCGCCGCGAGCTCGGCCTTGCGCTCGTCGTTCGTGAGCACCGCCTCGTCGACGTTGAAGACGAAGATGACCGGCTTGGAGGTCAGCAGACCGAGCTCCCGGATCGGCGTCAGGTCGATGCCGGCGACGGACAGCAGCACGCCGCGCTCCAGGGCATCCTTCGCCGCCTTCGCGGTCTCGAGGACGACGGGCTCGATCTTCTTGCCTCGCACTTCCTTCTCGTACCGCGTGATCGCCCTGTCGACCGTCTCGAGGTCGGCGAGCATCAGCTCGGCGTTGATCGTCTCCATGTCGGATGCCGGGTTCACCGCACCGTCGACGTGCACGACGTCGTCGTCGGCGAAGCCACGGACCACCTGTGCGATCGCGTCCGCCTCGCGGATGTTCGCGAGGAACTTGTTGCCCAGCCCCTCGCCCTCGCTCGCGCCGCGGACGATACCGGCGATGTCCACGAACGACACGGCGGCAGGCAGGATGCGCTCACTGCCGAAGATCTCGGCGAGCTTGTCGAGACGCGGATCGGGCAGGTTCACCACCCCGACGTTCGGCTCGATCGTCGCGAACGGATAGTTCGCCGCGAGGACGTCGTTCTTGGTGAGAGCGTTGAAGAGGGTGGACTTGCCGACGTTGGGCAGGCCGACGATGCCGATAGTGAGAGCCACGGGGGTCGAGTCTACCTGTCGCCGATGCGACGATCCTGCGGGCGGTCGCCGGGGTGACCGTCAGCGCCGACAGTCAGCGCCGCACGGCACGGAAGGCGTGGGTCACGTAGGGCAGGTCGATCGTGCCGTCGCCGAGACCGACTTCGTCGAACAGCGCGTCCATCGCGCTCGCGATCTCCGCGCGTTCCTCGGGGGACGCGGCGATGAGGTAGCTGCGCGACAGCGCCATCTGGTGCAGCTGAGTGCGGGTCATCGGGCGGGTCCACTCCCAGGTCTGCGTCTCTGCGTCCGCGAAGGGAGCCTCGATGCGTGGACCCTCCGGCCCGTTGACCAGGTTCTCCGCCGGACTGCTGTGCATGATCTCCGTCAGTCGGTGCACCCACTCCACGCGCTCGTCGCGGATGTTCCAGATCAGTCCGAGCACGCCGTCTGTGCGGACGACTCGACCGATCTCGGCAGACGCCGCGACCGGCTCGACCCAGTGCCAGGCCTGCCCGAGCACGACGGCGTCGAGGCTCGCGTCCGGCAGCGGCAAGCGCTCCGCCGAGCCGCGGAACGTCGGGACGCCCTGGACGCTCCGCCGCAGTGTGGCGAGCATCGTCTCGTCCGGGTCCACTGCCACGACCTCGGCCCCGGGAGCCTGGGCGAGGACGCGCGTGAGCTTGCCCGTCCCTGCGCCGACGTCGGCGATGCGGCGCGACCCGTGCGGCATCGCGTCGAGCATCCACGCCACGGCCTCGAAGGGATACTCGGGCCTCCCGGCCTCGTAGTTCTCGGCCTGCGCGCCGAACGATGTCGCCCTGTCTGCACTCATGTCGCCAGCCTACGGCGCGTCCTCCTCGGTCGGCTCAGAAGCCGGGGAGAGAGTGGGGATGTGCCACTGGATTTCACTGCGATCGACTTCGAGACTGCGAACTCCAGCCCGGCATCCGCCTGTTCCGTCGGACTCGTCCGCGTGCGAGACGGCCAGGTCGTGGCCACCGCCGGATGGCTGATCCGCCCGCCGGCAGGTCACGACGAGTTCCAGGAATGGAACACCAAGATCCACGGCATCCGCGCGCACGACGTCGTGACGGCCGCCACCTGGGCCGATCAGTTCGACCGGCTGTGCGCCTTCGCCGGGGCCGACGTGCTGGTCGCCCACAACGCCGGATTCGATCTGAACGTGCTGCGTCGCGCCTCCGAGGCGACCGGGGGCGACTGCCCGCCCTACCGTTCGCTGTGCAGCCTGCAGGTGGCCCGCAAGGTCTACGAGCTCGAGTCGTACCGGCTGCCGAAAGCTGCCGAGGCCGCCGGCTTCACGGGCTTCTCCCACCACGACGCGCTCGCGGACGCGCTCGCCTGCGCGCACATCATCATGGATGCCGCCCGCCGCACCGCCTCCCCCGACGTCTTCGCCCTGGCGACAGCGCTCAAGCTGCGTGTCACGGAGCCCGTCGCCGCCGTGCCCGTCGCCGCCGTGCCCGAGCGCGCCGTCGCCTGAGTCGCCTCGGCCGCTGGCGCACCGTCGCCTGAGTCGCGCCATGCGAATGTCCGACCCCTGGCGCATCATGGGGTCATGGACGCTCTGACGATGGTTCTCCTCCTGGTCGCACTGGCGGCCGGCGTGGCCGGTGGCTGGTTCCTCCGTGCCTCGCGTGGGGCCGCCGACCTCGCGCGGGCAGAGGCAGAGCTCGCCGCTGCGCGCGACGATCGCGACCGGCAGTACGACCTCTACCGGGATGCCGTCGAGCATGCACGACTGGAGCAGCGTGCCGAGGCACAGCGCGTGCAGCAGCAGAACGCAGTGCTCACGGCACTGGCCCCCGTGCGTGAGAGCCTCCAGCAGATGCAGCAGAAGGTGTCCGCCATCGAGCAGGAGCGGCACGCGCAGTTCGGCTCGCTCGCCGAGCAGCTCCGGCGCGCCCAGGAGTCCGACGAGGCCCTGCGCGCGACGACCGAGTCCCTCGCCGGTGCCCTCAAGTCGACGGCGACGCGCGGCGTCTGGGGCGAGACGCAGCTCCGTCGCGTCGTCGAGGCCGCAGGTCTGACCCGTCATGTCGACTTCGACCTGCAATCCACCATCTCGTCCGACCGCGGGCAGGGGCGCCCCGACATGGTGATCCGTCTCGCGGGCGGCACCTCCATCGCCGTCGATGCCAAGGTGCCGCTCGACGCGTATCTCGAAGCCTCGGCTCTGCCCGCAGGCGACTCGTACGAGACGCAACGACGAGCGCACATGCAGAAGCACGTCAAAGCAGTGCGCGCGCACATCGACGCCCTCGCCAAGAAGGCGTACTGGTCGGGACTCGAAGCGAGCCCCGAGTTCGTCATCTGCTTCCTGCCGAGCGAATCCCTGCTGGCAGCGGCGATCGATGAGGACCCGACGCTGCTCGACTACGCGTTCAGCAAGCGGGTGGCACTCGCGTCGCCCGTGAACCTCTGGGCGGTCCTGAAGACCGTGGCGTACACGTGGACGCAACAGGAGGTCTCGACCGAGGCACGGGCGCTGCTGAACCTCGGCACGCAGCTGTACGACCGGCTCGGCGTACTGGCCGGCCACGCGGATGATCTGCGGCGCGCGCTGGAGCGCACGGTCGACAGCTACAACCGTTTCGCCGGCTCTCTGGAGAGCAGAGTCCTGGTCACCGCTCGCCAGTTCCCCGGCATCAGCGCCACGACGCTCGACGCAGTGCCGCCGACGATCACCGCGCAGTCCCGCAGGTTCACGGCAGCAGAGCTGGTGGAAGGCGTCTCGACCGCAGACGACGCCGCAGCAGCCGCAGATGCTTCCGCAGACGGAGCGTCAGCAGACGGCACTCGGTCAGACGACGCAACGGATGCTCCAGCTCTGCAGGCCGACGTGGGTGAGATCCGATCGCGGCTCGGCGCTCACCAGGCGATGGGTGCGGAAGGATGGGTGGCTGAATGATAGGCGGCTGACACGAAAGACAGCTGCGGTAGCGGAACGCCCGGGGTCAGGCGATGCCGGGTACGCCGCTGAGCAGCAGGATGACCAGGCCGCTCGTCACGACGAATGCGCCGACCATCCACCAGGAGCTGAGCTCGTGACCTTCATCACGGCGCACGCGGAACAACACGTCGGCACGTCGCGCGGGATCCGAGACCGGAGCCTTCGTCACGGCGGCGGGTGCGTGAGACAGGGGAACGCCCGCTTCGTCCACGGAGACACGCATGATGCGGCCGGTGCTCGTCGTGACGATCTTGGTCGGCGCGGCTTTGGAGCCACTCGTGTGCTGCGTTGTCATCGGTCTGCCCTCCTGTGCCTGCGGTGCCTGGCGGCTCCGTCGACGGCGACAAATCCAGTGTCAATTGTGACACGGGCGCGGAGGAAAGCTCGCCCGGCGCTCTAGAGGGCTATACCGGGTCGGTAACGATGACCTGACCGCGCTCAGGAGATCGACGTCAGAGCCACTTCGAGACGAGGTGCTCGGAAGCGATCCGACGCAGCGTCCCCGAGGCCCCGCGCAGCACGACGCTCTCGGTGTAGATGTATCCGCCGTCGCGCCGCACACCGTCGACCAGCTGGCCGTCGGTGACGCCGGTCGCGACGAAGATCGTGTTGTCTCCCCGCACGAGATCGTTCGCCTCGTACACGCGGTCCATGTCGAGTCCCGCATCGATGCCGCGCTGACGCTCATCGTCGTCACGCGGCCACAGACGCCCCTGAATGTGCCCGCCGAGCGCCTTGATCGCGCAGGCCGTCACGATCCCCTCCGGGCTGCCGCCGATACCGACGCACATGTCGGTGCGAGCCGCGTGACGGGCAGCATTGATGCCACCGGCGACGTCGCCGTCGCTCATCAGGCGGGTGCCGGCACCGGCATCCCGGATCTCCTGGATCAGCTGCTCGTGGCGGGGGCGGTTCAGGACCGAGACGACGATCTCGTCGACGGGCTTGCCCAGCGCGCCGGCGAGCTTGCGGATGTTCTCGCCGATGGGGAGCCGGATGTCGACCACGCCCACGCCTGCCGGGCCGGTGACGAGCTTGTCCATGTAGAACACGCTGGAGGCGTCGAGCATCGACCCGCGGTCGGACACGGCGATCACCGAGAGCGCGTTCTGCCGCCCGGCGGCCGTCAACGACGTGCCGTCGATCGGGTCGACGGCGATGTCGCACTGCGGACCGGTGCCCGTGCCGACGACCTCGCCGTTGAACAGCATGGGAGCGTTGTCCTTCTCGCCCTCGCCGATGACGACTCTGCCCTGGAAGGCGACCGTGCCCAGGAAGGCGCGCATCGCGTCGACGGCGGCACCGTCTGCGGCCTCCTTCGCGCCACGTCCGATGAATGGCACGGCGCGGATCGCGGCAGCCTCGGTCGCTCGCACCAGCTCCATCGCCAGGTTTCGGTCGGGACGAAGAGGGCTCAGATCCGCAGTAAGACTCACCATGCGGCCAGCCTAACCAGGAAGGCGCGTCAACCAGCCCGTTTTCGGGCTACAACGGACGAAGGAATCGCGATTCTTAACACGACAATAGGACAGGGGCGCTCGCGGGGTCACCTCGACAGCAGCACCGAGTCAGCCCCGATAGAGTGACAGCTGTCCCGGCTTCCCCTATCGCAGGAGTTCTCATGCCCGTCGCCACCCCGGATCAGTACGCCGAAATGCTCGACCGCGCGAAGGCCGGCGGCTTCGCGTACCCCGCCTTCAACGTCTCCAGCTCGCAGACGATCAACTCCGTCCTGCAGGGCCTCACCGAGGCGGGCTCAGACGGAATCATCCAGGTCACCACCGGTGGCGCCGACTACTTCGCCGGCCACACCGTCAAGGCTCGCGCGACCGGCGCGCTCGCGTTCGCCCGCTACGCCACCGAGGTCGCCAAGAACTACCCGGTGACCGTCGCGCTGCACACCGACCACTGCCCGAAGGACGCCCTCGCCGGCTTCGTCGAGCCGCTGATCACCGCATCCGAGGAAGAGGTGAAGGCCGGCCGCAACCCGATCTTCCAGTCCCACATGTGGGACGGCTCCGCAGTCCCCCTCGCGGAGAACATCGAGATCGCCAAGGATCTGCTGCCCCGGATGAAGAACATCAACGCCATCCTCGAGGTCGAGATCGGCGTCGTCGGCGGCGAGGAGGACGGTGTCGCGCACGAGGGCTCGAACGACGCTCTCTACACGACCTTCGCGGATGTCGACCAGGCCGTGCAGGCTCTCGGCCTCGGCGAGCAGGGCCGCTACATCGCGGCCCTCACCTTCGGCAACGTCCACGGCGTCTACAAGCCCGGTGGAGTCAAGCTGCGCCCCGAACTGCTCGGAGAGATCCAGGAGCAGGTCGCCGCGAAGTACAACACCGGAGCGAAGCCGCTCGACCTCGTCTTCCACGGTGGCTCCGGCTCCACGGATGACGAGATCGCCCTCGCGGTCGCCAATGGCGTCATCAAGATGAACATCGACACCGACACGCAGTACGCCTACACGCGCGCGATCGCCGACTACATGTTCAAGAACTACGACGGCGTCCTGAAGGTCGACGGCGAGGTCGGCAACAAGAAGCAGTACGACCCGCGTGCCTGGGGCAAGGTCGCAGAGACCGCCATGGCCGCTCGCGTCGTCGAGTCCACGCGCCAGCTCGGCTCCTACGGCCAGTCGAAGAGCTGACCCCAAGCTGCCTGACATAGAGATGCCCCCGACCGACCGGTCGGGGGCATCTCTGCGTATCCGGCGGCTAGCGCGCCGCCATCGTGTCCATGAAGGCGATGAACGCCGGGTCGTTCATCAGAGGGATCGCGACGCAGATCGATGCGACGAACAGCGTGACCGCGGCCCCGACGAGCGGGACCCACCAGCCTCGCCGTCCGCTGCGCAGCCGGCGGATCGAGAAGTAGGCGGTGAACGACCAGCCCGCTGCCAGCACGACGGCGGCGATCGTCCCCCAGAGCTTGCCCTGCGCGAAGTTCGTGAACTCCCCGTCTGCGCCGACGGCTCGCAGCACCTCGTTCATCGCGGTGGAGAAGTCGAGGTAGGACAGTCCGGTGACGACGACGTTGACGAGGCCGTAGGCGAGCAGCGCGATCGTCACGAAACGGTCGACCGGGCTCGAGCCCGCGCGACGTGGCTCAGTGGTCGGCGCTTCCGGCACGACGGGCGACTCGGCCGCGACCGGCATCGCGTCCAGCGGCGGCAGGCCTGCTGCCTTGCGCTGCTCCTCGAGGGTGGCGATCTCGCCGTACTGCGGCCGTTCGTCCGTCATGACGACATGCTATCCGCCGGGCCTCTGCGCGGCTCTCAGGATGATGCCGCGGAAACATGATGGCGGCCCCGGAGAAGTGGGGACTTCGCGGGGCCGCGGACTCGGAACGCTGGGGACGTTCGTCATCCAAGTGGGTTGAGAAACGCTGGGGACGTTTCACCACCTGTAGCGCCGAATGCACAGACGACTACAACTCACACTGTAGGAAAGCGCGTGCCGACACGCTAGAGGTATTTCTTCAGATAGTGAAACAACATCCTGCCCGCTGAACTACGGCAGGTTCACTCGGAGGCACTCGCCGACGGCTCGCTGCCCGCCAGTGCATCCGCGCCGAGCTGCAGAGACAGGCGCCGCGCGGCCTGCTGAAGCTTGCCGATGAGGCCGCGATCGAGCACGGCCTGGTCGGCCGGGAGCGAGATCGCGAGCGACGCCACCACGTCCGGCGCGATGACGGGGACGGCGATGCAGGCGTTGCCGATCGCATACTCCTCGCGGTCGACTGCGAAGCCCGGGGACTGCTCCAGGTGGGTCAGCAGCGTCCGCCGATCGCTGATCGTGCGCGGCGTGAGCTCTTCGAGCCGGTGCCTGGCGAGGTAGTCCAGGCGCTCGTCGTCGCTGAGGTCGGTGAGGATCTGCTTCCCGAGCGCCGTGGCGTGCGCGCTGGACTCCAGCCCCACCCACAGCTCGATCCGGGGATTGCGCACCGCATCGACGATGTCGACGAGGTGCAGTTCGCCGTCCCGATACCGGGACAGGTAGGCGGTCGCTCCCAGCTCCTCGGTCACGTCACGGAGCGCCGCGCGCACTCGCGCGAGGAAGATCCCTCTCGCGCCCGAGTCCGCCTGGAACGCCGGAAACCGGGAGCCGAGCACGAGGCCGTCCGGTTCGCTGCTCAGGTATCCCTCATGGACCAGCGTGCGCACGAGGTTGTAGGTCGTGCCCTGAGTGAGTCCGGTGATGGCGGACAGCATCTTCACCGGCAGAGGTCGCGGCGAGTTCGCCACGATGTCCACGAGCCGCAGAGCACGTTGAACGGACCCGATGAGGGTCGGCTCGGCCTCTGCGGCGCTCACCGTCTAGGCGCTTCCACCAGACGCGCGTCCCCCAGCGCCCGGGCGTCGCGCTGGCCGGAGGCATCCTGGCGCAGCTCCTTCGGAAGGGAGAACATGAGGTCCTCCTCCGCCGTCTTGACCTCTTCGACGTCTCGGTAGCCGGCGCCGTCGAGAGCGTCGAGCACCTCCCGCACGAGCACCTCGGGAACGGATGCGCCGCTGGTCACCCCGACCGTGGCGACGCCGTCGAGCCACTCCTGCTTGACCTCTTCGGCGTAGTCCACCCGGTACGCCGCCTTGGCGCCGTACTCGAGAGCGACCTCGACCAGGCGCACCGAGTTCGACGAGTTCGCCGAGCCGACGACGATCACGAGGTCGGCGTTCGCGGCGACCTTCTTGATCGCGACCTGGCGGTTCTGCGTCGCGTAGCAGATGTCGTCGGACGGCGGATTGTGCATCTCGGGGAACCGCGTGCGCAGCCGGTTGACGGTCTCCATGGTCTCGTCGACCGACAGCGTGGTCTGCGAGAGCCAGACGACCTTCGAGGGATCCTTCACCTGCACGGTGTCCGCCTCGGCGGGCGAGTTGACGATCGTGACGTGGTCCGGCGCTTCGCCGGCCGTACCCTCGACCTCCTCGTGACCCTCGTGGCCGATGAGCAGGATCTCGAAGTCGTCACGGGCGAAGCGCACGGCCTCGCGGTGCACCTTGGTCACCAGGGGACAGGTCGCATCGATCGCGTGCAGGCCGCGGTCAGCCGCCGCATCGACGACGGCGGGCGAGACTCCGTGAGCGCTGAAGACGACGTGAGCACCCGGCGGCACCTCGTCGACCTCTTCGACGAAAACGGCGCCCTTCTCCTCGAGCTCGGAGACGACGTGGATGTTGTGCACGATCTGCTTGCGCACGTAGACGGGGGCTCCGTAGCGCTCGAGCGCCTTCTCGACCGCGACCACGGCGCGGTCGACGCCGGCGCAGTAGCCGCGGGGAGCGGCGAGCAGAACGCGCTTGTTCCCCACGACCGGGTTATCCTGAAGCCGCCCGGCCGCCCCACGTACTCGTGGGATACGCGGCAGGGGCAGATGAACGGCAGTCGAGGTCACCCTTGAATTCTACCGCCGAGAACCTGAGCAGGAGCGGGAAGGGGACGCCGAGCGCATGACGGTCTTCGAAGCATCCACGCGTCCGGGCGAGACTCCGCCCGCGGATGCCGTGGCTCCCCGCGACTCCACCGCGGACGCGCCGACGTCCGTGGCCCGGCTGAACGGGACCATCCGCGACTTCGTCGCCCGATGGAACACCGTGTGGGTCGAGGGCGAGATCACCTCCTGGAACGTCCGCGGCGGCAACATCTTCGCCCGCCTCAAGGACACCCGGTCCGACGCGCAGATCTCCATCAGGATCTGGTCGAGCGTCCGCCCCCGCATCCCCTCCGATCTCGCCGTCGGCGATCATGTGGTCGCGGCGGTCAAGGCCGACTACTTCGTCAAGGCGGGCGACTTCAGCTTCGCTGTGTCGGCGATGAAGCACGTCGGTCTCGGCGATCAGCTCGAACGCCTCGAGAAGCTGCGACTGCAGCTGCGCCAGGAGGGCCTCTTCGATGCATCCCGCAAGAAGCGGCTGCCCTTCCTGCCGCACGTGATCGGGCTGATCACCGGTGAGAAGTCGGATGCCGAGAAGGACGTGCACCGCAACGCCGAGCTGCGGTGGCCCCAGGTCCGCTTCCGCACGGAGTACGCCGCCGTACAGGGCGACCGCTGCGTCCCCGACACGCTCGCGGCACTCGCCAGGCTCGACGCCGACCCCGATGTCGACGTGATCGTCATCGCCCGCGGTGGCGGCGACCCGCAGACGCTTCTCGGCTTCAGCGATGAACGCCTCGTGCGCGCCGTGGCAGCAGCCTCGACTCCCGTCGTCAGCGCGATCGGCCATGAGAACGACCATCCGCTTCTCGACGACGTCGCCGACCTCCGCGCCTCCACACCCACCGATGCCGCCAAGCGGATCGTGCCGGACGTCAGCGAGCAGCGGGCCCTGATCGCGCAGTTGCGGTCAAGAGCCACCTCTCGGGTCACCCAGCGCCTGTCGCACGACATCGCCCAGCTGGAGCAGCTGCGGTCCCGTCCGGCACTGCGATCGCACGATCCGATCATCGACTCGCGTTCGCAGGAGGTGTGGCTCACCCTCTCCCGCGGGCGGGACACCATCACGCGTCGGCTCGACGCGGCAGGCCGCGCGACCAGCGAGCTGCGCGCGTCGCTCCGTGCCCTCTCCCCCGCGGCCACGCTCGCGCGCGGCTATGCGATCGCCCACCTCGACGGAGGCGTCATCCTGCGCGACGCGGCGGATGCGCCGGCCGGAAGCGCCCTCACGATCACGGTCGACCGCGGCTCGCTCGCGGCGCGTTCCGAAGGCGAGATCGCCGAGGAGTCGGCATCCTCCTCCCGGTAGTGCGTCGGGCCGTCCGGCGGATGCCCCGGCGGTCCGTCCGCGGGACGGCCCTCCGGATGAGCACCGCCCGCGCACCGCGTAGGATGGAGGCGTGAGTGCGCTGAACGACACCCCTGTGGACACGCTGTCGTTCGAAGCCGCTCGAGACGAGCTGGTCAGGGTGGTCTCGGAGCTCGAGCAGGGGGCGCCCACGCTCGAGCAGTCGCTCGCCCTCTGGGAACGTGGCGAGGCCCTCGCGGCCCGCTGCGAGGAGTGGCTCCTGGGCGCCAAGCGCCGCCTCGACGCCGCACGCTCGGCCGCATCCGACTCCTCCGGCGCATCAGACTCCTCCGGGGACGAGTCGTGAACAAGCCGGCCCCGATCGTCGCGGAGCTCGGACGCCCGGAGACCCCCGCCGAGACCGCGGCCCGCAAGGCCGCCTCGAGCAAGGCCTATCGATCGAGCCAGACCGTGCGGAGCCTCGTCGCCGCCCTCATCGCCACTCTGGCGATCGTCGCGGTGATCGTCTTCGCCGTTCCGCGCGGGGAGCCAGCGACCACGGAGGACATCGACGTCGCCGGCATCGCCGCCGACGTGGAATCCACCGTCGGGAGCCCGGTCATCGTCCCCGAACTCGGATCGTTCTGGCGTGTCAACGCCGCAGGCCTCACCAGCGGCGCCCCGATGGTCTGGGACGTGACGCTGGCCCCGGCTGCCCAGAACGAGCGCGGCTTCATCAAGCTCGCACAGGCCTTCGGCACGGATGCGTCGTGGGCCCCGCAGCGTCTCAACGGCACGGCCCCGACCGACACCACGACCATCGACGGCGTGGAGTGGGACGTCTACGACCTCGGCGACGCCGGCGCGAAGCAGAACATCACCTACGCGATCGGGACCCAGGCGGGCGACGACTACCTGCTGCTCTACGGTTCCCGCTCGGCCGAGTCCGCCGCCGAACTCGCCGAATCGCTCCTCCCCCAGATCCGCGAACTCTCGGAGACCCGATGACCCCCGTGCTCACTCCCGCCGCCGCCTGGACGCAGATGCAGGAGGGCAACCGGCGATTCGTGGCCGACGCCCCCCGGCACCCCAACCAGGACGTGGCCCGGCGCAAGCACCTCGCTGCGGCGCAGCATCCCGTCGCCACGCTGTTCGGATGCTCCGACTCGCGTCTGGCCGCCGAGATCATCTTCGACCTCGGCCTCGGCGACCTCTTCGTCGTCCGCAACGCCGGACAGGTCATCGGCGAGTCGATCGTCGCGAGCCTCGAGTACGCGGTTGCGGTTCTGAACGTGCCGCTGATCGTCGTCCTCGCCCACGACTCCTGCGGCGCCGTGCGCGCAGCGATCGACGGCACCGCGATCGACGCGGCACCCCTGCCTCCGCACATCTGGAAGCTCATCGCCCCGATCGTCCCCGCCGCCCGCAAGGTGCTCGCCGAGAGCGGCGGAAGCACCGTCGCCGAGATCGACGCCGAACTCGTCGGCCAGGAGCACCTGCGCAACACCGTCAGAGACCTGCTGCAGTCGTCCGAGGTGATCTCGAACGCCGTCGCGGAAGGCCGTCTGGGCATCGTCGGCGCGAACTACCGACTCGCCGAGGGCACTGCGGTGCCCGTCATCACGGTCGGGATCGACGACGACGGAATCGACACCGAGGGGCACAGCCCCGCAACCAAGGAGGGTTCGGAATGACCGACCAGCACAGCGGCGCGGACGCGCAGGGATACCGCATCGAGCACGACACGATGGGCGAGGTGCGGGTTCCCGTCAACGCACTCTACGGCGCTCAGACGCAGCGTGCGGTGGAGAACTTCCCCATCTCGGGCAAGGGTCTGGAGTCCACCCAGATCGCTGCGCTCGCACGCATCAAGAAGGCGGCGGCGCTCGCGAACAAGGAGCTCGGCACGCTCGACGGCGCGATCGCGGACGCGATCGCCCAGGCGGCCGACCAGGTCGCCTCCGGCGCTCACGACGGCGAGTTCCCCGTCGACACCTACCAGACCGGCTCTGGCACGTCGTCGAACATGAACATGAACGAGGTCCTCGCGACGCTCGCCACCCGCATCCTCGGTGCGAACGTGCACCCGAACGATCACGTCAACGCGTCGCAGTCGTCGAACGACGTGTTCCCGACCTCCGTGCACATCGCCGTCACGCAGGCTCTGATCGACACGCTCATCCCGGCCCTCGACCACCTCGCCGTCGCCTTCGAGGCGAAGGCCGAGCTGTGGAAGGACGCCGTGAAGTCCGGCCGCACCCACCTGATGGATGCGACGCCGGTCACCCTCGGCCAGGAGTTCGGCGGTTACGCACGTCAGATGCGTCTCGGCATCGAGCGCGTCCAGTCGGCTCTCCCCCGCGTCGCCGAGGTGCCGCTGGGCGGCACCGCCACCGGAACCGGCATCAACACCCCGCTCGGATTCCCGCAGAAGGTGATCGAGCTGCTCGCGGCCGAGACCGAGCTGCCGATCACGGAGGCCAAGGACCACTTCGAGGCCCAGGCCAACCGCGACGGTCTCGTCGAGGCATCCGGCGCCCTCCGCACGATCGCGGTCTCGCTGACCAAGATCAACAACGACCTGCGCTGGATGGGCTCCGGCCCGAACACCGGTCTCGGCGAGCTGCACATCCCCGATCTGCAGCCCGGCTCGTCGATCATGCCCGGCAAGGTGAACCCGGTCGTCCCCGAGGCGGTGCTCATGGTCTGCGCCCGTGTCATCGGCAACGACGCCACCGTCGCCTGGGCCGGTGCGTCCGGTTCGTTCGAGCTCAACGTCGCCATCCCGGTCATGGGCACGGCGGTCCTGGAGTCGATCCGCCTGCTCGCCAACGCCTCGCGCGTGCTCGCCGACAAGACCGTCGACGGTCTGCAGGCGAACCTCGACCGCGCAGCCTCCTTCGCCGGCATGAGCCCGTCGATCGTGACGCCGCTCAACAAGCTGATCGGCTACGAGGCCGCGGCGAAGATCGCCAAGCACTCGGTCGCGAAGGGCATCACGGTGCGCGACGCCGTGATCGACCTCGGCTACGTCGAGCGCGGCGAGCTGACGATCGAGCAGCTCGACGAGAAGCTCGACCTGCTGTCGATGACCCACCCTGGTTGATCCCCTCCGGGGTGACCACCTCACGCTGACGACGGATGCCGCAGGGACATGTTCCCTGCGGCATCCGCCGTCTTCGGGTCTGGTCGGCATCCGATCGTGTTCATGCACCCTGCCCTGATGTCCCGTTCTGCACACGATGCCCCGTTCTGCACACCGGCGCCGGGGAAACATCCGCGGTTCGAGGCACCCAGTGCAGGCTGGGACAAGCCCACTTCCCCTGCGCCCTGTCCGGATGTCCCAATCTGCACACGATGCCCCGTTCTGCACACCGGCGCCGGGGAAACGTCCGTGATTCGAGGCACGCTGTGCAGGCTGGGACAAGCCGACTCCCCCTGCACCCTGAGCTTCTCCGGCGCCTTCTCCACCGGTCACGGCTTCACGCCATCGGACCCTGCGGCCCAGACGGCAGGGTTGTCGTCATGCTCTCCGCACCCGACACCATCCAGCGGCTCGTCGGGATCGCGCGCGGTTCGCACCTCCAGAGCCTCGGTTTCGATCGACGCACGTTGTCGCGCAGCGTGGATGCCGGGGAGATCGAGCGGCTGCGTCCGGGGGTCTTCGCGTCGGGTCGCGTACCGGACGACGTCCGCACCGCTGTCCTGCACGGCGGCGCAGCGACCTGTGTGACCGTGCTTCGCGCACAAGGAGTGTGGACGCTGCCCACGGCAGCCGCTGTGCATGTGTGGCTCGGTCCCGGCCGCCACGGTCATCCGCATCCCGACTGTGCCTGCGTCATCCACTACTACCGAGGCGATCGTGCCCTCGCTGCCGCATCGCTCACGGTGGCACTCGTGCACGTCCGACGATGCGCCGGCGACGAGGCGTTCTTCGCGGCCTTCGAGTCCGCGTGGCGACTCGGCAAGCTCTCGAAGGCGGCGCGGGGCAGAGTTCGAGCTGCGCTCCCGCAGTACGCGCGCTGGCTCGTCGATATCGCGCGGCCGGATGCGGACAGCGGGCTCGAGTCCCTCCTGCGGTTGAGACTGCACCTCCTCGGCATCCGACTCGATTGCCAGGTCGTGATCGACGGAGTCGGTCGCGTCGACTTCGTCATCGACGGGCGACTGATCCTCGAGGCGGACGGCAAGTCGAATCATGACGATGCATCACACCGGCACCGGGATCTGGTCAGGGACTCGGCGGCCTCGATCCGCGGGTACGAGACGCTGCGATTCGACTACGCGCAGATCGTGCACGACTGGCCGGAAGTACAGACGTCGGTCCTCGCTGCGATCCACCGTCTGTCGATGCAGGACTGACCTTCAGGGTCGCTCCGGCACGCACTCCGCCGCCCGCAGAGCACACAAAGCCCCGGATCGCACAGTCTTCGACGAGACACGTGCGATCTGGGGCATCGTGTGCAGAACAGGACAGGATCGGTGGAACGGGACAGGATCGGTGGAACGGGACAGGATCGGTGGATCGGGACAGGATCGGTGGATCAGGACAGGATCGGTGGATCAGGACAGGATCGGTGGATCAGGACAGGATCGGTGGATCAGGACAGGACAGGGGCCGCAGAACCGGACAGGGACGGTGGAACGGGACAGGACAGGGGCCGCAGAACCGGACAGGGACGGTGGATCGGGACGAGACCGGACTTCCAGAACGGGACGGGAGTCAGCAGCAGCGAGCGCCGGGGTCGGCATCCTGTTGGGCATAGTGCGCCCGCCAGAACTCGCGCTCAGTGAGCGGCACCCTATCGGGATGCCGCTCCCGCTCGTGAGCGAGATAGTCGGCGTAGCGCGACTGACCCGTCACACCGTTCACGTACCAGGCGACCGCCTTCCAGACACGCCGCGCGGTCCCGGTCATCGCCGCCATCAGTGCCCCCTCGTCGGCTGAGCGGATGCCGGCAGCGAGTCCCACTCCTTCTCCACGGCCCGCTCCTCCCGAGAGGAGAACAGACCGGCGGGAGCGAAGCGTCGAGAGGGCACCTCGGGATCCTCATGATCGACGACCGGCCCTGGGCGCAGCGCCTGGATGACCTTCACGAGCGAGATCGTGATCACGATCACCGACAGCACGAGGAACGTCGCCGACAGCACTCCCTGAATCATCGTGTTGCGGACGACGGCCTCCATCGCCGCGACGCTCGTCGCCGTGCCGAAAGACGTCTCCCCCGCCGCCAGCGCGTCACGGAAGGCGACGTGGTTGGCGAAGTACCCGACCTGCGGCACGGTGGAGAAGATCTTCTGCAGGGAGGCGGTGACCGTCACGACCGTCACGAACGCCAGCGGCAGAGCCACCACCCAGAGCGCCCGGAAGGTACGCCTTCGCGCCACGATCGTGAGCACCACGGCAAGGGCGATCGCCGCGAGCAGCTGATTCGCAATGCCGAAGAGCGGGAACAGGGTGTTGATGCCGCCGAGCGGATCGGTCACTCCCATGATGAGCACCGCACCCCAACCGGCCACCATCACCGCGGTGCAGATCCACGCTCCGGCCCTCCACGACGTGTCCTTGAAGCGCGGGATGACGTTGCCCACCGAGTCCTGGAGCATGAACCGCGCGACACGGGTGCCGGCATCCACGGCCGTGAGGATGAAGAGAGCCTCGAACATGATGGCGAAGTGATACCAGAAGGCCATCATCCCGGTGCCGCCGATCCATTGCTGCATGATGTGCGCGAGACCGAGGGCCAGCGTCGGGGCGCCACCGGTGCGCGAGACGATCGATTCCTCGCCCACCGCCTCGGCCGTGCTCGTGAGCATCTCGGGCGTGAGGTTCACCCCGGTCAGCCCGAGACTGTTCACGAACTGCACTGCACCCTCGACCGTGCCGAGGGTCGCTGCCGGCGACGAGTTCATCGCGAAGTAGAGCCCGCGATCGATCGAGATCGCGGCGACGAGCGCCATGATCGCCACGAACGACTCCATGAGCATCCCGCCGTAGCCGATGAACCGGGTCTGCTTCTCCTTCTCGATCATCTTCGGCGTCGTGCCGGACGAGATGAGGGCGTGGAACCCGCTCAGGGCACCGCAGGCGATCGTGACGAACAGGAACGGGAACAGTGCCCCCGACCACACCGGGCCGGTCTCCCCGCCCGCGAACTCGCTGAACGCGGGGACGGTGATCTCCGGCCGCACGAACAGGATCGCCACAGCGAGTGCGACGATCACCCCGATCTTCATGAAGGTCGAGAGGTAGTCGCGCGGTGCCAGCAGCATCCAGACCGGCAGCACGGCGGCGATGAAGCCGTAGATGATGATGCCCCATGCGATCGTGGTGCGATCGAGGGTGAAGAGCGCCTGACCCCAGTCGGTCTCGGCGACCATGCCGCCGCCGATGATCGCCGCCATGAGCAGCACGAAGCCGATGAGCGACACCTCGGTGATCTTGCCCGGCCGGATCCAGCGGAGGTACGCCCCCATGAACAGCGCGATCGGGATGGTCATCGCCACCGAGAAGACGCCCCAGGGGCTCTCGCCGAGGGCGTTCACGACCACCAGGGCGAGGATGGCGGTGATGATGATCATGATGAGCAGCGTCGCCACGATCGCCGCGGTGCCGCCGAAGCGCCCGAGCTCATCGCGCGCCATCTGCCCGAGCGAGCGTCCGCCGCGACGCATCGAGAAGAACATCACCAGGTAGTCCTGCACCGCCCCCGCCAGCACGACGCCCACGATGATCCACAGGGTGCCGGGCAGGTAGCCCATCTGCGCCGCCAGCACCGGTCCGACCAGCGGACCCGCGCCCGCGATGGCCGCGAAGTGGTGGCCGAACAGCACGCGACGATCGGTCGCGACGTAGTCCTTGCCGTCGGCCTTGTACTCGGCGGGCGTCGCCCGTCGGTCGTCGGGCTTCACGAGATTGCGCTCGATGAACTTGGAGTAGAAGCGGTAGAACACGAGGTACGTGCAGACTGCGGCGAACACGAACCAGATCGCGTTCACGGTCTCGCCTCGCACGATCGCGAGCATGGTCCAGGCCAGACCGCCGAGCAGCGCGATCGCCACCCACAGCACGATCTTCAGCGGCGTCCATCTCGGTTTCTCATCCACCGCCACAGGGGGAAGAGAGGGGTCTTCGACGGTCTTGGTCGCATCGCTCATAGCGCATCACTCCATCGTCTGCGTTCGATGCGACGAGCCTAATCCGGCCTCCGCGGGCAGGGGAAGCGGATCGCCGGTGCTCTCTGCCACACCTGCCGCCTCGCCGGCAGCATCCCCGCCACGACACACGACAGCGGATGCCGCGACACCGCGGCATCCGCTGTCCGGCGGGCTCGCCCTAGCTGAGCTCGCCCCCCTCCAGCAGTTCGGTGACGAGAGCGGCGATCGCGGAGCGCTCGGACCGCATCAGCGTCACGTGCGCGAAGAGATCGTGCCCCTTGAGCGTCTCGATGACGCTGGCGATGCCGTCGTGACGCCCGACGCGCAGGTTGTCGCGCTGGCCGACGTCGTGGGTGAGGATGACGCGCGAGTTCTGCCCCATGCGGCTGAGCACCGTGAGGAGGACGTTGCGCTCGAGCGACTGCGCCTCGTCGACGATCACGAACGCATCGTGCAGGGAACGGCCGCGGATGTGCGTGAGCGGAAGCACCTCGAGGATGCCGCGCTCGACGACCTCCTCCATGACGTTGCCCGACACGACCGAACCGAGGGTGTCGAAGACCGCCTGCCCCCAGGGCCCCATCTTCTCGCCCTGGTCGCCGGGGAGGTAGCCGAGCTCCTGGCCACCGACGGCGAACAGCGGACGGAAGACGATGATCTTCTTCTGCTGCTGGCGTTCGAGCACCGCTTCGAGGCCGGCGCACAGCGCGAGCGCCGACTTGCCGGTCCCCGCTCGTCCGCCGAGCGAGACGATCCCCACATCGGGGTCCGTGAGCAGATCGATCGCGATGCGCTGCTCGGCGGAGCGACCGTGCATTCCGAAGATGTCCCGGTCGCCGCGCACGAGCTTGTACTCGCCGTCGCCCGTCACCCGGCCGAGTGCGGATCCGCGCTCGGAGTGGATGATGAGCCCGGTGTTCACCGGAAGCCCCCTGGCGTCTTCGCTGATGCCGACCTCGCTCTCGTAGAGGTCGCTGATCTCGTCACCGGAGAGGTCGAGCGTGGTGATGCCCGTCCACCCGGAGTCGACGGCCTGCTCGGCCAGGTACTCCTCGGCGCGCAGACCGAGGGATGCGGCCTTCACGCGCATCGGAAGGTCTTTGGAGACGATCGTGACGTCCTGCCCGTCCTGCGCGAGGTTCATCGCGACCGAGAGGATGCGGGTGTCGTTGTCGCTCAGGCGGATGCCGGCCGGAAGGATCGACGAATCGGTGTTCGCGAGCTCGACGCGCAGGGTGCCGCCTTCGCCCACCTCCACCGGGAAGTCGAGTCGCCCGTGCTCGATGCGCAGATCGTCGAGGTGACGCAGCGCCTGGCGGGCGAAGTATCCGATCTCCGGGTCGTGGCGCTTTCCCTCGAGTTCGGTGATGACCACGACGGGCAGCACCACCGAATGCTCGGCGAAGCGGAAGAAGGCCTGCGGATCGCTCAGCAGGACGGACGTGTCGAGCACATAGGTCCGCAGGTCCTGGTCAGGATCAGCGGATGCCGCTCGCGTCGTCGACTTACGGGTGGACTGCTGCGCGGTGCTGGTGGACTGCTGCGCTGTACGTGAGGTCACGACCCACTCCCGACCCGGGGAATCCCGGTTATTCGAACGAGTCGACCAGGGGGTCACGAGTCGTCATCCTGAGGCCGACCCGACGGGCACCTTGCCCGATGCCTCGAAGCTACGACCAGGCGCCGACATTCCTCCGATCCGACACGCCACCAATTCGTTACGTGTTCATTAACGGGCGGCGTCGCCGGCCAGCGACGTCGTCGGGCGTCAGCGGCCGAACCGCCGATCGCGGTCGGCGTAGTCGCGGATCGCCCGGAGGAAGTCGACCTGCCGCAGATCGGGCCCGAGCGCCTCGACGAAGTAGAACTCGCTGTGCGCGCTCTGCCAGAGCAGGAAGTCGCTGAGCCGCTGCTCGCCGCTGGTGCGGATCACGAGATCGGGGTCTGGCTGCCCTCCGGTGTAGAGGTGCTCTCCGATCATCTCGGGTGTGAGATGCGCGGCGAGGTCCTCGATCGTGCCGCCTGATGCCTGGTGCGCCGTGACGATGCTGCGCACCGCGTCGACGATCTCGTTGCGCCCGCCGTACCCGACCGCGAGGTTCACGTGCAGTCCGGTGTGGTCGCGGGTGCGCTCCTGGGCATCTTCGAGCACGCGCGCGAGCTCGGGTGGAAGGATGTCGGAGCGGCCGACGTGCTTCACCCTCCAGTTGCCCTCCTGCGACAGCGCCTCGGCGAGCTCGGCGATGATCTCGATGAGGTCCGCGAGTTCGGCGGAATCGCGCTTGAGCAGGTTGTCGCTCGAGAGCAGGTAGAGCGAGACGACGGGGATGCCGAGCTCGTCGCACCAACCGAGGAACTCACGCATCTTCGCAGCGCCGGCGCGGTGCCCCTCCGCCGGGGTGGCGTAGCCCAGCTGCCGGGCCCATCGACGGTTGCCGTCGATCATCATGGCCACGTGACGCGGCACGGACGCAGGATCCAGGTGGCGGCGCAGCCGGCTGGTGTAGAGGCGGTACAGCGGCCCCCGCCCCTGACCCTCACGTGACATCACCTCCCTACGCTATCGTGCCGGCGCGTGGCGGCAGAGGGCGGACGCTCAGGGTATGTGCGCCTCGGGGAATGGCCGCGCGAATAGAGTGAGGGCGTGAGCACACCCGACTCCGCGGAACCAGACGTCCCCCAGCTTCCTCTCATGGAGGAGGCGGCCCACGACGCCGCAGTAGACATCAAGCCGACCTGGCGCGGATGGCTGCATGCGGCGACGTTCCCGGTCGCGATCGTCACCGGCATCGTGCTCATCACCGTGGCGCAGGGAGGGGCCGCCAAGTGGGCGGCCGCCGTCTTCATGGCCACGTCGCTGCTGCTCTTCGGCAACTCGGCGCTCTACCACCGCATCGACTGGAGCCCGAAGGTCAAGATCATCCTCAAGAGGATCGACCACGCGAACATCCTGCTCCTGATCGCGGGGACCTACACGCCTCTGGCGGTGCTCGCACTGCCACCGGAGAAGGGCGGTCTGCTGCTGATCCTGGTCTGGAGCGGCGCGCTGCTCGGCATCCTGTTCCGGGTCTTCTGGATCGACGCGCCGCGCTGGCTCTACGTCGCGCTGTACCTGCTGCTGGGCTGGGCGGCCGTGATGTACATGGCGGACCTGCTCGCCGCGAACCCCACCATGATGGCGCTCGTGATCGTGGGTGGACTGCTCTACACCGGCGGCGCGATCGTCTACGCGCTCAAGAAGCCCAATCCCTGGCCCGGCCATTTCGGCTTCCACGAGATCTTCCACCTGTGCACGGTGCTCGCGTTCCTCTGCCACTGGACCGCGTGCCTGCTCATCGCCCTCGAGCCGCTGTCGCCCTCGCTCGGCGCCTGACCTGCGCGGGCGCGGCTCAGCGCCGCGGGCTCAGCGACGGCTGACCCGACGGATCAGCGTCAGCGCTTCTCGGGATCGTCGTCGCCCTCGCGGACGATCGGCAGGTCGGCATCCGTCTCGGTCGCCTCGTCCGCGGCGCGTGCGGCCTCCTCGGCGTCGAGCTCCTCACGGACCTCTTCGCGGTAGCGGACACGGCGGATGCGTCGGTTCATGTCGAGGATCAGCAGGATCACGGCCACCAACAGGATGACCACGGCCGCGAAGCCCACGAAACCGGGAGTCACCGAGTCAGGGTTGACCGTCATCGTGGGTGTCGGCATCGGGGTCTCGGTGAGAGCAAGCACGGAGTCTGCCTTTCATGCGCAGGTCGCATAACCTGGAGTCACCAGCCTAACGACCGGAAGCGCCTCCCCGTGACAACCGCACAACAGCTCGACGACCGCTATGGACGCACGCGCCGCCGCCGCGCGCCGTGGATCGTGCTGATCGCCGTGGCCGCACTGCTGGTCGGAGCGTTCGGATGGTCGATCGTGACGACGCAGATGAATGCCGTCGACGCCGACGATCTCGGCTACGACCTGGTCGACGAGCACTCCGTCACCGTGCGGTTCCAGGTGACAGGGGTGCAGGGCAAGGATGTCGCGTGCGTGGTCGAAGCCCTCGATGAGGAGTTCGGGGTGGTCGGCTGGAAGGTCGTCGAGATCCCCGCCGGCGACGCCCATTCCCAGGCGCTGTCCGCCACCGTCCCGACCGTGTCGGAGGCGACGACAGGTTTGGTGAACAGCTGCTGGGTCGCTTAGACTCGTCGCAGACAGATGACGCCCTGGCACCGTGCCGGGGCGTCTTGGCATATCCCCCGCGGAACGTCGCCGGGTACCTACCGAAGGAGCTTCGTCATGTCTACTGACGCTCAGGTTCCCTTCCTCACGCAGGAAGCGTACGACCGGCTCGTCGCCGAGCTGGAACACCTCTCCACGACGGGTCGTGACGAGATCGCGAAGCGCATCGAGGCGGCCCGCGAAGAGGGCGACCTCAAGGAGAACGGCGGCTACCACGCCGCCAAGGACGAGCAGGGCAAGCAGGAGGCCCGCATCCGCACCCTCGAGAACCTCCTCAAGACCGCCAAGGTCGGCGAAGCACCGGCGAGCCGCGGGATCGTCGAGCCCGGCACCGTCGTGACCGCTCTGGTCGCCGGCGGCGAGGAGGTCTTCCTCCTCGGCAGCCGCGAGATCGCGGTCGGCAGCGACCTCGACGTCTACAGCGAGGCCAGCCCGCTCGGTCAGGCGATCCTCGGACTCAAGGTCGGCGAGAAGTCGTCGTACGAGGCGCCCAACGGCCGCGACATCTCGGTCGAGATCGTCAACGTCGAGACCTACACCGGCTGACGCGCAGTCGCGCAGGCGTCACAGACGCCACGAGAAGAGGCCCCGTCCGAGCGGACGGGGCCTCTTCTCGTGTCCGCTGTCAGTCCGGCACGATCATCGGGTGGAACCCGGCACGCCGGAGGGTGTCGAGGGTGTGCTCGGAATGCTCCGCACCCCGCGTCTCGACGCTGAGCTCGAGGATGACCTCGCTGATCTGCAGACCGTGGCCGTGCCTGGTGTGCATGGCCTCGATGACGTTGGCCCCGGCTTCGGCGATGAGCTCCGACACCCGCGCGAGCTGGCCCGGACGGTCGGGAAGCGGGATGCGGATCGTGAGGTAGCGACCGGATGCCGCGAGTCCGTGCGACACGACCCGCTGCAGCAGGAGGGGATCGATGTTCCCTCCCGACAGCACAGCCATCGTGGTGCCGGAGGCCGAGACCTTGCCTGCGAGGATGGCGGCGACGCCGGCCGCTCCCGCAGGCTCCACGACGACCTTGGCCTGCTCGAGCAGGATGAGGATGGCGCGGGCGAGGTCGTCGTCCGACACGGTGACGACCTCGTCGACGAGGTCCTTGATGATGTCGAACGGGATCGCCCCGGGGCGCGCGACGAGGATGCCGTCGGCGATCGTGGGACGCGTCTCGATGTCGACGGGGTGCCCGGCGTCCAACGACGGCGGCACGGCCGCGGCGTTCTCGGCCTGCACGCCGATGATGCGCACGGTGCGCCCGAGCTGCGCGGCGCGGGCCTTGACCGCAGCCGCGACCCCGGCGATGAGTCCTCCCCCGCCGATCCCCAGCACGATCGTGTCGACCTCGGGGGCGTCGTCGAGGAGCTCGAGTCCGAGGGTGCCCTGCCCGATCACGACGTCGCGGTGGTCGAACGGGTGGATGAGCATCGCGCCCGTGCGCTCGGCGAACTCGGCCGCCAGTCGCAGGGAGGTCGCGACGGTCTCGCCCTCGAGCACCACCTCGGCGCCGTAGCCTCGCGTGGCGAGGAGCTTGGGGACCGGCACCCCGAGCGGCATGAAGATCGTGGCCGGGATGCCGAGCGCCTGGGCGGCGAGCGCCACGCCCTGCGCGTGGTTGCCGGCGGACGCCGCGACGACGCCGTGCGAGCGCTCCTCGGCGCTCAGCTTCGACAGGCGGTAGGCGGCGCCGCGGATCTTGAAGGATCCGGTGCGCTGCAGATTCTCCATCTTCAGCAGCACCGGAGCACCGAGGACGTCCGACAGCGCCCGTGACGGCAGCGTCGGGGTGTGCGTGATCACCTCAGCCAGACTCTGAGCTGCGTTCTCGAACTCCGTCAGGCTGGGGACTGCGCTCATCGATTCCTCCGTCTCCGCTCGCGCGGAACTGTGCTCCAGATAAGGTCTGCGTTCGGTTGATCGCCCGTGCGCCACGATCCCGTGCTCACCGTGACCGCGGCCACATTGACGAAGGCCGCGAGCGGCACCGCGAACAGCGCGCCGGGAATGCCTCCGACCATGGACCCACCGGCCACAACGAGGACGACGGCGAGCGGATGCACCTTCACGGCCGAGCCCATCAGGATCGGCTGCAGGATGTGCCCCTCCAGCTGCTGGACGCCGAGGACGACCGCGAGCATGGCGAGCGCGATCAGCGGGCCGTTGTACACCAGCGCGAGCAGCACGGCGACGGCCCCCGTGACGACGGCACCCACGATCGGGACGAAAGATCCGAGGAAGACGAGGACCGCGACGGGGATCGCCAACGGCACTCCGAGCAGTGCGGCGCCGACGCCGATTCCGACCGCGTCGATGGCAGCGACGAGCAGCTGCGTCCGCGCGTAGTTCACGAGCGTCGCGAAGCCGTTGCTGGCCGCGGCGTCGGCGGCCGGGCGCGCAGCGCGCGGGAAGAGGCGCAGCGTCCAGCGCCAGATGCCGCGCCCGTCCGCGAGGAGGCAGATGAGGATGAAGAGCGACAGCACCGCGCCGGTGACGACGTGTGCCGCGGTGGTCCCGACGGCGAGGGCCCCGTTGAGCAGGACCTGGGTCTGCTCGTTGACGAACTCCATGCCCTGGTCGATCCAGCCCTGGATCTGCGCTTCGCTGAGATGCAGCGGACCTTCGAGCAGGAACTGGCGGAACTCCTCGACCGCCTGCGCGCTGCGAGCCTGGACGTCGGGGAGCTGCGTCCGCACCTGCCAGATCACGAGCCACAGGAGCAGCGAGACGATCGCGAGTGTGCCGAGGATGGAGAGGGCGACCGCGAGCCAGCGCGGGAACCGGTGGCGCAGCATCCACTGGAAGGCGGGCCACAGCAGGGCGGTGATGAGGATGCCGACCATCAGCGGGATCACGAGCAGCTTGAGCTGGATGACCAGCCAGATGATACCGGCCACGACCGCGGCGATCAGCAGCAGTCGCCACGCGTAGGCAGCTGTGACCCGGAGTCCGATCGGCACGGCGTCATCCGCCTCGGTGGTGACGGTGCGATCGGTCGATATCGGGCGCGGCCGGAAGAGATCTCTCAGCCGCGGACGCTGCTCTTCGCTCATCGCCCAAGTCTACGGCGCAGTCACAGGGAGCCATGACGCGGTGACGCCCGATGTCGGAGCGCGGCGATACGCTGACGACGTGACAGCCACCCTCAGCGCCGAGACCCTCAGCGTCGACACCCTCAGTGCGGCCCAGGCCCGTCGAATCGCACTGGCCGCGCAGGGCTTCTCGCGCGCTCGGCCGGCGTCGGTGTCGGCGCGACACCTGCACGGGGTGATGGATCGCCTAGGGGTGCTGCAGATCGACTCCGTCAACGTGTTCGCACGGTCGCACTACCTGCCGATGTTCTCGCGCCTCGGATCGTACGACCCCGCCGTGTTCGACCGGGTGTTCCACGCGCGCACGACCCACTACGTCGAGTACATGGCGCACGAGGCGACGTTCGTCCCGGTCGAGGACTGGCCGCTGTGGCGGTTCCGCATGGACCGGTTCCGCCAGCGCTGGGCGGGTCCGGACTCCTGGATGAGCAGCAACGCGAGGACCCTGGAGTGGGTCAAGGACGAGCTCCGCTCCCGCGGACCGCTGCGCCCCGCCGACCTGCGCGAGGACGCGCCTCGCGAGCGCGGGACTTGGTGGGACTGGGATGACGTCAAGCTCGCGCTCGAGCACCTGTGGCGCGTCGGCGATGTGGCGATCAGCGGTCGCAAGGGCTTCGAGCGTCGGTATGCGCTCGCCGAACAGGTGATCCCGGACGCGATCCTGTCGCAGCATGTGCCCCGCGAGGACGCGATCCGCGAGCTCACCCGTCGCGCCGCGCGCTCGTCCGGCGTCGCGACGCAGTCCGATCTCGCCGACTATCACCGCATCCGCGACCGAGCCGCCATCGCGCAGGCCGTCTCCGATCTCGTCGACTCCGGTGAGCTGCGCCCGGTGGTGGTGCGCGGCTGGGAGCGCGGCGGCCGCGCCCTCCCTGCCTGGCGGCATCGGGATGCGGTGCTCCCCCGCCGCATCACCGCTGCCGCCCTGCTGACCCCGTTCGACCCGGTCGTCTGGTTCCGTGAGAGGGCGCTGCGTGCGTTCGAACTCGACTACCGGATCGAGATCTACGTGCCAGCAGAGAAGCGCCGATACGGCTACTACTCGCTCCCGGTGCTCGTCGACGACCGGATCGTCGCGCGGGTCGATCTGAAGGCCGACCGCTCGGCGTCCACCCTCCAGGTTCAGTCCGCCTGGTGGGAGCCGCAGGCCCTGCCGGAGTCGGATGCGGAGCGCATCGCCGGAGAACTCGCGCTCGCGGCGGCGTGGCAAGGACTCGAGCACGTGTCCGTCTCCGGCTGGGGCACCGCTGCCGCAGACCTGCACGCGGCCCTCACGCGTCGCGTCGACACCTCGGTGCGCCGCCACGTGCACGCGAGAGAGAGCACGCCGTGAACCGGCGAGGCGCCTGGATCGTCGGCGGCGCAGTCGCGGTCGCGATCCTCCTCGTCGGCGGCATGTGGGTCTGGCAGACCACAGACGTGCCCACGGGTCCGCGGAGCTCGCCGACTCCGACAGTGGCATCGGCGCCGCCCTCCGACCCCACCGCACTCGCCCAGCGCGCGCTCGACGAGCACCTCGAGGGATGCACGGCCGAGGAGGCCGCGGGCGGAGCAGTGCCGGAGGGGTGTGGCATCCGCATCCCGTGGGGAACCGAGTTCGCCGCCGTCGACTCGGTGCGCTTCCGCATCGAGCGGATGCCCCTGCTGCAGCTGTCCGACGGCGGATTCGTCGCCGACGGCGGCATCCTCGTCGCGACCGTGTCGGGCACCGGGCAGGACTCCGCACCCCTGACGCAGACCTACCGCACCGAGTCCTGGACAGTGCGCGGCGACGCGACCGTGTCAGACGGCGAAGCGAGACTGCAGGTCTGGTGACCGCGCAGGGCCCTATGACTGCGCGGCGTCAGAACTGCACGCGCGGAGGCTCCGAGATGGCGCCGCTGTCGGCGACCTCGAAGAACTCGCGCTCGGTGAAGCCGAGGCCCTTCGCGAACAGGTTGTTCGGGAAGACCTTGATCTTGGTGTTCAACTCGCGCACGCCTCCGTTGTAGAACCGGCGCGCGGCCTGGATTTTGTCTTCCGTGTCGACGAGGGCCTGCTGCACCTGGAGGAAGTTCTGGCTCGCCTGCAGCTGCGGGTATGCCTCCGCGACGGCGAACAGGCTGCGCAGCGCCTGCTGGAGGTGCCCCTCGGCGATGCCCGCCTCTCCGGGGCTGCCGGCTGAGAGCGTCTCTGCTCGGGCACGCGTGACGTTCTCGAACACGGCCTTCTCATGCGCGGCATAACCCTTCACCGTCTCGATGAGATTCGGTATCAGGTCGGCGCGGCGCTTCAGCTGCACGGTGATACCGCTCCAGGCCTCGTCCACGCGCACGTTCAGCTGCACCAGCGAGTTATAGGTCGCCCACAGGTAGATTCCGATGAGCAGAATCACACCGACGACGATCAGTACCGGCACGAGCCATTCCATCAGAGGCCCACCCTTCCTCGTGTTTGTCTCATCCTATCGGCGCAGCCTGCGCGTCGACTGGGTGCCCCGCCCGTGCGAGTCCGTCGGAGCACGTCATGAGCCCAGGACCCTGTCGAGATAGCGGTTGGTGAAGCGGCGATCGGGGTCGAGCTCATCGCGGAGCGCCGTGAAGTCCTCGAAGCGGGGATAGATCTCCCGCAGCCGATCCGCCGTCAGCGTGTGCAGCTTTCCCCAATGCGGACGTCCGCCGTGCTCGAGCATGATCTGCTCCACGGCCTCGAAGTACTCGGAGGGGTCCGCCCGCCAGTACCGGTGCACCGCGATGTATCCCGTATCCCTGCCGTGGGCGGTCGAGAGCCACCGGTCATCCGCGGCCGCGAACCGCACCTCGATGGGGAACTCGATGCGCCAACCGCGCTGCTCGATGAGCGCCCGCACCGCGCGGAACGCGGGGACGACGTGATCCGCCGGGAGGGCGTACTCCATCTCGCGGAATCGCACCGTACGACTCTGTGTGAGCACGCGGTGCGACAGCTCGGTGTAGCGCCGATCACCGGTGAGCTTCACCGCGAGCCGGTTGAATGGCGGGGTGATGGCGGGAGCCACCTGGCCCGCCGCGCACACGAGACGGTAGACGCCGTTGGAGAGCAGGGTCTCGTCGATCCAGCGCCCGATGACCGGCAGCGGCTGACGACGCGTCGACTCCGGCACTCTGGTCTGCCGCTTGGTGAGGGCGACGTCGGTGTGCGGGAACCAGTAGAACTCGAAGTGGTCGGATGCCTCCACTCGGTGGTCGAGGCTCGCCAGGACGTCGTCGAGGGGCGCCGGCTCATCGATCGCCTCCATCGCGAATGCCGGCACGCACTGGAGCGTCACCTCGGTGAGGATGCCGAGGGCGCCGAGGCCGAGCGCGACGGCCGGCAGCATCTCCGCATTGTGCTCGTCGTCGACACGCAGGAACTCGCCCGCTGCGGTCACCAGCGTGGCCCCGACGACCTGAGCGGCAAGTCCCCCGAACCCCGCTCCGGTGCCGTGCGTCCCGGTCGATATGGCGCCGGAGATCGACTGCCGGTCGATGTCTCCGAGGTTCTCCATCGCCAGGCCGAACGGCGCGAGGAGCGCGGGGATCCGGTGCAGCCTCGTGCCAGCCAGCAATGTGACGCGACCGCTCGCCCGGTCTGCCGACACGAGTCCCTGCAGGTCGTCGAGCTCGAGCAGCACTCCCGGCGCGACCGCGATCCCGGTGAAGCTGTGTCCTGCCCCGACAGCCTTGATCGTCAGCCCCTGCGCGACGGCCGCGACGACCGCACGCTGGACTCCCTCCGGTGATCGTGGACGCTCGACCCGCAGCGGCTTGACCTGCGCCGACCGCGCCCAGTTCTGCCAGGTGCCGCCGATTCTCGTCACAGGAACGCCTTTCCCTCGCCGCGGTACGTCGGCAGTTCGTCGATGATCTCGTCACCGCTGACGAGGTGATAGCTGTCGATCCGCTCGGCAGGCTCGCCGCTCTTCGCATGCCGGAACCAGACACGGTCGCCGACGCCGAGGCTCTCAGCCGCGCGTCCCTGCAGCGGCGTCTGCACCTCGCCTGCCGCCTCCCGTGGCAGGGTGCGCAGTCCCTCGGGCCAGACGGGAAGCGGCTGGCGCGATGCAACCGCCGGTCCCGAGGCGATCCACCCGCCGCCCAGCACCGTCGCGATGTCGCGGGTCGGGCGACGGACGACGTCGAACGCGATCGCGGCGGCCGGCGCGGGCCGGAAAGAGCGGTAGCCGTCGAAGAGATGGCCTCCGAGCAGGCCGCTTCCCGCGCTCGCCTCCGTCAGCGACTCATCGCTGCCGGTGAACTCGAGGGATCCCGTCCCGCCTCCGTTGAGGAACTCGAGCGATGCGATCTCGGTCAGCGCGCCGACGATCGCGGCGCGCCGCTCGCGGAGCTCGGCGCGAGAGCGCGCCTGCATGAGCCGGATGACCGGCGCGTCCGGCCCGGCGTTGTCGCCCTGGCCGGCGATCTGCGCCTCGTACATCTGCAACCCGACCAGGGTGAAGCCGGGACGGCGGACGATCTTCCTGGCGAAAGCGGCGACCTCGCCCGCCGAGAAGAGCCCGGATCTGCGCACGCCGATGTGACCGAGCGCGGCGGAGCGGAGCGAGGCGTCCGCGTCGATGGCCACGCGGACGTCGGGGCGACGTCCGGCCGGCGCGATGCTGTCGATGATGTCGAGGTGGGCGAGGTCGTCGACCATGAGCGTGATGCGCCCGGCGGCCTCCTCGGAGGCGAACAGCTCCGCAAGCCCCGCCCGATCCACGGTCGGGTAGCCGAGCACGATGTCGTCGTGCGTCTCGGCGAGCCACAGCGCCTCGGCAAGGGTGAAGGCCAGGATGCCGCGATACCCGGGGAGCCGCAGTACGGCATCCAGCACGCTCCGCACCCGCACCGACTTCGACGCGACCCTGATGGGCAGCCCCCCGGCGCGGACCAGCAGGTCCATCGCGTTATGGCGGAGCGCGTCGAGGTCGATGACCGCTACGGGGGCCGGCAGATGGCCGGTCGCGGCGGACAGGCGCGGCCAGTAGCGGGCGGGGTCCTGCCATGCGGGCGACACGGAGAGGCGTCCCTCGTCGGGGCTCAGGTCGGCGGTGAGGTCGAGCACTCCTTCACCTTAGAGCGTGCACGCGTGCGGCTTCAGTCTTTCCGCCGAGTCGGAGACCCCTCGCGCTCCTCGGGCCGTCCAGAAACTCGCGGTTCTTGGAATCCCGATACTTTGCAGGTTTTCGCCGTCATGATCGGGGCTCGTTCCCGTCTTGGTCAGTGAGGCCGTCTCTGACGGGCTCACCGGCCATACCAGGCCGGCTGCCGGGGGGTAGCGATGCTGTCTCAGCAGCATCACGGGGAGACGGGCGCTGAGACGCTCGTCTCTCTGGCCCGGGGACGAGCGTCGTCCACACGCCCTCGCCGTATAGTCTGAGCGCACGCGTCAACGGCCCCCGTAGCCCAATGGCAGAGGCAGGCGACTTAAAATCGCTTCAGTCTGGGTTCGAGTCCCAGCGGGGGCACCCTGACGACGCTCTCAGTCGTCTGCGCTACCCGCGGCAACGCTCTCCGCGTTGCCTACGCCTCCCCGCCTCGCCTCGCGCACTCGACGCAGCACCAGGACCGCGAGGGCGACGGCGATCGCCGTGTAGACCGCATAGTCGAGGTGGCCGAGCAGGTGCTCGAGCCGCTCATGCTGGGTGCCGAGCGCCGCGCCCACACCGATGAGCAGGGAGTTCCACACCCCGCTGCCCACGATCGTGTAGGCGCTGAACCACACGAGGTTCATGCGCGTCGCGCCGGCGGGGATGGAGATCAGACTGCGGATCCCCGGTACCAGTCGGCCGACGAGCACCGTCCAACCGCCGCGGCGCTGGAACCAACCAGCCCCGCGTTCGAGGTCGGAACGGCTGACCAACCGGGTCGCGGCAAGCAGACGCACCGCGCGCTCGACCCCGATCGCGGCTCCGAGCCAGTACAGCAGCAACGCCCCGAGCAATGAGGCGAGCGTGCTCCACGCGATCAGCCACCCGAGGGACAGATCGCCGCTCTGACTCAGGTACCCCGCGAACGGCAGGATCACCTCGCTGGGGATCGGCGGCACCAGCACCTCGATGAACACGAGCAGGCCCACGCCTATGTCACCCAGCGCCGTGAGGACGTCGGCGGCGAGCCCGGTCAACCCCGAGAACCCGTGATCGGCCTCCGCTGCGGCCGTAGGAGTGGCAAGGCGAATCACCGGACCTACCGTCCGAACAGATCGCCGAGACCGGGGATCCCGAGGTCACCGAGCCGCTGACCCCACTCGCCCGCCGTGTCGCCGAAGCCCGAGACGGCCTCGCCCGCGGATCCGAGGGCGCCCTCGGCGGCCCCCGCGATCTCGTCGGCACCGAGCCCGCCTGCGATCGCCTCGAGATCGATCCCCTGGGCGAGGGCATCGAAATCCACGCCCAGTCCGGCGGCCTGCTCGAGAAGCGGTGCGGCGACGGCACTGCCGACCGCGCCGACCGCCACGACGCCGAGGGCACCGACAGCGGCTCCGCCCAGCGCACCGGCAGCACCGGCACCCTTCACGCGAGAGAGCAGTCCGCGCATGCGCCCTGGGCGCATCGCCTCGGATCGTCCTGCGGCCCTCGCCAGGTCGTCGGGCGAGGACGAGACCGGACGCTCGCCCGGCTCGAGCTCGGCATTCATGCGCTCCTGCACCTGCGCACGCTGCGCCGGGGTCAGCCGTGCGAACGCCTCCCGATGGATCTGCTCCACCCGCTGCGGATCGGCGGTCTGGAGAAGGTAGTCGTAGCGGGCGATCGCGGCGCGGTCGGCGTCCGACCCCGATCCGCCGGTGCGGGAGGCGCCGGCGGCGGCGGGCGGGGAGTACGGGTCATGGGAAGGCTGGCGCACCGGCGGAGCCGAGTACCGATCGTTCTCCGGCTGACGTCGGCCCGGTGCGTGAGGCGTCTGCCCCCGCGTGCCGTTGCGGTCCGTGCGGGATCCGCTCTCATCCAGGTCGAGCGCGCGAGCGGCCATCCCGAGCAGTCGATCGAGTTTTCCCATGGTGACGATTCCTTCGTGGCGTGTGGACGACCACGGGACTCGACAGCGTTGTGATGAGGGGTCCTCGGCCGTCCGCGGATACGGACGCCAGGTCTCCTCCACCCCGGATAGGGCCGGTGGGCCGGAACACGACACCGTGTCCGTAATGACGACACCACCGCAGACGGGAGTACTCCCCTTGCGCTGCCGACGGTAGCAAGCGCGCCTATGAACCGGGTGCGAGACACGCCCCGTCGCCGCAGACGACGAACGCCCCGACTCCAGAGGAATCGGGGCGTTCTCGGTGACGTGCTACTTGGCGGAGGCCGTCTCTGCGGTCTTCTTCGCGGCCGGCTTCTTGGCGGCCGGCTTCGCAGCGGCGGTCTTCTCGCCGGCGGGCTTCTCATCGGCGGCCTTGTCGGAGGCGGTCGCCTGCGCGGCAGGAGCGGTCACGGCGGGCGCCGGAGCATCCGCTGCCGGGCGCGGACGAGCGGCGAACTCCTCGAAGACGTAGCGCGGGTTCTGCACGGTCTCGAGGTTCACGAGATCGCGACCCAGCCACAGGTTGTTCCACCAGCCCCAGACCACGCGGAACTTGCGCTCCCACGTGGGCATCGCGAGTCCGTGGTATCCGCGGTGCGCGACCCAGGCGACGAAGCCCTTGAGGGCGATCTTGCCGGACTGGAAGACGCCGTTGTACAGACCGAGGCCGGCGACGGCACCCAGGTTCTTGTGGAAGTACTCCTTCGGGTCCTCCCCGCGGAGCACGGCGACGACGTTCTTCGCGAGCAGCTTCGCCTGACGCACCGCGTGCTGGGCGTTCGGCACGCAGAAGCCACCGACTCCGCCACCGGAGAGGTCGGGCACTGCGGAGACGTCACCGGCGGCCCAAGCGCCCTCGACGAACGCCTCGGGGGTGCCGACGCGCAGATCGGCACGGGTCTGGATGCGACCGCGCTCCTCGACGGGCAGATCGCCGCCGCGCACGACGGTCGGGTTCGCCATGACACCGGCGGTCCAGACGATCAGGTCGGTCGGGATGATCTCGCCCGTCGACAGCTCCACGTTGCCGTCGACCGCGCTGGTGAGCTGCGTGTCGAGGTGCACGTTGGCGCCGCGCTTCGCGAGGTCCTTGAGGACCCACTCGCTCGTCGGCAGCGAGACCTCGGGCATGATGCGGCCCATCGCCTCGATGAGGTGGAAGTGCGTGTCGTCGAAGGTCAGCTCCGGGTACTTGCCCACCAGCGACGAGGCGAGCGAGCGCAGCTCGGCGAAGACCTCGATGCCGGCGAAGCCGCCACCGACGACGACGACCGAGAGCAGACGGTCGCGCTCGGGACCTGCGGGCAGCGATGCCGCCTTGTCGAAGTTCGACATCAGGCGGTCGCGGATCGCGACGGCCTCCTCGATCGTCTTCAGGCCGATCGCGTTGTCCGCGATGCCCGGGATCGGGAATGTACGCGAGACGGCACCGGCGGTGACGACGATCTGGTCGTACGCGAACTCGTACGGCTCACCGACCGGCGGGGTGATCGTCGCGACCTTCTGGGCGTGGTTGATGTTCGTCACCTTGGCGGTGAGCACGTTCGTGCGCTTGAGGTGACGACGGTGGGCGACCACCGAGTGACGGGCTTCGATCGAGCCTGCGGCCACCTCGGGGAGGAACGGCTGGTACGTCATGTACGGCAGCGGGTCGACCATGGTGACGTCTGCCTCGCCCTTGCGGAGGTGCTTCTCCAGCTTCCACGCCGTGTAGAAGCCTGCGTAGCCTCCACCGACGATCAGGATCTTGGGCACAGTGCTGTTCTCAGGCACAGGGGGGAACTCCTCGGGAGTCAGGAATGTGGCGTGCGAGCGCGCGCCGATCGGATGCGCCGGGCAGCTGCGGTGACGCCAAGCGCTACCAGGATACCAGGGACTGTGAACGCGATGAGCGGCAGGGTACCGTAGCGCAGCGATTCAGCGCTGGGAAGCAGCGGTGAACCGGGGTCGGTGGGGGCGTCGGCCGCCGGGAGCGGCGGCACCTCGACCGGCGCGGCGGTCGGTTCGGGCTGCGGAACGGTGTCGGCGCGACGGAACAGGCGCACCCATTCCGCGAGGTCGCCCATCGGGTTCTCGGAGACCTTCGGCACGTCGGCGGTGATCGCCGCCTGCGCGTCGATCAACCCGTAGCCGTACAGCGGGTCGGGGAGCTTCGTCATCCCCGGCACCGCGATCGCGGTCTTGATGATCCGGTTGATGACGTTCGCGGCATCCAGGTCGGGATGCGCCGAGCGGATCAGCGCGGCGATCCCCGCGACGATCGGGGCCGCACCGCTCGTGCCACTCCACTGGATGACCTTGCCATCCGCCGAGACGCCGCGCAGTCCCTCGCTGGGAGCGGCGATGCCGATGGTGATCCCCTGCGTCGACGCCTCGAGGCTCGCGGTGCCCGTCTGGTCGACGCCGCCGACGGTGAGCACGCCGGGGATCGTCGCCGGCGCGCCGATGATGTTGGTGCCGCTCCCCCGGTTACCCGCCGCGACGACGACCACCACGTCGTGCTCGAACGCATACAGGAACGCCTCGTCCCAGCTCTTGTCCCAGTCCAGCGTGTTGGTCGTGAACGACAGGTTGATGATGTCCGCGCCGTTGTCGACGGCCCAGCGCATCGCCTTCGCGACCTGGTCGGTGAACGGCACGGCGGCCGCGGCGCCGAAGCCGACCGAGATCGAGAGCAGGTCCGCCTCGGGGGCGACGCCGATCATCCCCTTGCCGTCAGCGGCTCCCCGCCCGGCGGCGAGCGAGGCGACCCAGGACCCGTGGTTCCCGTCGATGGCCCCGACGGGTGTGCGTCCATCGGGAGACCCGGAGCCCGAGACATCCGTTCCGCCCACCACCGCCTCGTCGAAGACGCCGGGCACCTTGCCGATGCCGGTGTCGATCACGGCGATCGTCACGCCGTCGCCGCGAGTGGTCTGCCAGGCCTCGCGGATACGCGCTCCGTCGAGCCAGTACTCCGCTGCCCGCGTGGGATCTGCCGGGTCATCCGGCACGGGCGGCGGCGTGGCGGAGGCTCCGAGGAGCAGGACGGATGCCACGATCGTCGCGAGTGCGACGCCGCTGCGCAGCACCCCGCGCGGAGTCATGCCGACGAGGCCTCGACGTCGCGCAGGGCCGCACCCGGCTCTTCGCACCGGCAGCGCTCGGGCGACCAGGAGGAACGCTCGAGCGCGACGTCACCGATCGGATTCACGCCGGGACCGGCCGCGAGCGCGTGGCCGGCCAGCGCGTGCAAGCACTTGACACGGGTCGGCATACCGCCGGCCGAGATGCCGGCGATCTCCGTCACATCGCCGAACTGCGCGCGGTCCGCGAGGTAGGCCTCGTGAGCGGCGAGATACGCACCAGCGATCTCTTCGTCATCGGCGAGCAGGGCGGCCAGCTCCGGCATGACCTGCGTCGCCTCGAGCGTCGACATCGCTGCCGTCGCCGCCGGGTGGGTGAGGTAGTAGAAAGTCGGGAACGGCGTTCCGTCCGGGAGCCGCGGTGTCGTGGCGACCACGGTGGGATTCCCGCAGACGCAGCGCGCCGCGATGCCGACGACGCCGCGGGCCGTCCTGCCCAGCTGGGTCGAGACCACGGCGAGCTCGGCGGTCGTGGGAGCGGAGAAAGGCGGAGTCGTCACCCCACCAGCGTACGGGAGGCTCCCAGGGAGGATGCTCCGAGCAACGCCGACCGCGCGTGCCGCGGATTCAGCGCGCGACGGCGGCGGTGTCGCTGAGGCCGGCAGAGGTGAGGGTACGCAGCAGCTGCGGCATCCAGTCCGACTGCGTCTCCTGGAGCGTGTCGCTCACAGGCTCCTGCTCCCGCGGCAGCGCCGCAGGATCCAGGTCGTTGTCGATCAGATAGACGACCTCGCCCGGCTTGACGTAGTACAGCCGCTCCCGGGCCTGGGTGGTGATGAACGCCGGGTCGTTCCAGCGGTCGCGCTCCTTCTCGAGTGCGGTGATCTGGTCTTCGGAGACCTGGATCGACTGCTCGAGCGCGGCGATCTTCTGACGCTGGTCGATGAACGTGCCGAGCGTCGGCACGAGCACCCAGGCACCGAGCACGACCAGCGACAGCATGATCACCGAGAACGCCGAGAGACGGATGCCTGACGCCCATTCCCGCACGTCCACGCGGCGGTCCTGAGCGGCACCGGCCGCCCCGCGGACCGGGCGGGTCGTGCGAGCGGGCCGGGACCCGCGGGCGGGGCGGGCCGCCGGAGTCGATGCGGCGGCGCGGGGCGTGGCCGGAGACGCCGAAGGAGGAGCCGGTCGTCGTGCCACGGCTCCTCCTCCGTACGGTCGCCGCTCAGGCGGCGTGTGTCTGTCTCAGCTGCAGTCAGCCCTGGTAGCGCGGGAAGGCCGAACGACCGGCGAAGACCGCGGCGTCGCCCAGTTCCTCCTCGATGCGCAGAAGCTGATTGTACTTCGCGACGCGCTCGCTGCGAGCAGGCGCACCCGCCTTGATCTGACCCGCGTTGGTCGCGACGACGAGGTCGGCGATCGTGGTGTCCTCGGTCTCCCCGGAGCGGTGCGACAGCATCGCCGTGTAGCCGGAGCGCTGGGCGAGGCTGACCGCGTCGAACGTCTCGGTCAGGGTGCCGATCTGGTTGACCTTCACGAGCAGCGAGTTGGCGACGCCGCGCTTGATGCCGTCGGCGAGGCGCGTCGGGTTGGTGACGAACAGGTCGTCGCCGACGAGCTGGACCTTGGAGCCCAGGGCATCGGTGAGGAGCTTCCAGTTGTCCCAGTCGTCCTCGGCGAGCGCGTCCTCGATCGTGACGATCGGGAAGTCGTTCACCAGGCCCTGGTAGTACTCGATCAGCTCGGGTCCGCTCCAGTCCTTGTTGTCGAGGCGGTACACGCCGTCGGAGAAGAACTCGGTCGCCGCGACGTCGAGGCCCAGGGCGATGTCGGTGCCGGGCGTGAAGCCCGCCTTCTCGATCGCCTGGACGAGGAAGTCCAGCCCCTCGCGGTTGCTGGGCAGGTCGGGGGCGAACCCGCCCTCGTCGCCGAGGCCGGTCGCGTAGCCGGCGGCCTTCAGCTCTGCGCGCAGCACGTGGTAGGTCTCGACGCCCCAGCGGAGCGCCTCGGAGTAGGTCTCGGCACCGATCGGCGCGAGGAAGAACTCCTGCATGTCGATGCCGTTGTCGGCGTGCTCGCCGCCGTTGATGACGTTGAACAGCGGAACGGGCAGCACGTGCGCGTTGGGCCCGCCGAGGTAGCGGAAAAGCGGCAGATCGGCCGAGTCGGCCGCGGCCTTGGCGACGGCCAGGCTGACGCCGAGGATCGCGTTGGCGCCCGTGCGCTGCTTGTTCTCGGTGCCATCGGTCTCGATGAGGATCTCGTCGACGATGCGCTGCTCGCTCGCCTCGACGCCCTCGAGGGCCGGGCCGAGCTCGTCGATGATCGCCTCGACGGCCTTCAGCACGCCCTTGCCGCCGTAACGGCTCTTGTCGCCGTCGCGGAGCTCGTACGCCTCGAATGCGCCGGTGGATGCACCGGACGGGACGGCCGCCCGCTGGACGACGCCGTCATCGAGGAGCACCTCCACCTCGACGGTCGGGTTCCCGCGCGAGTCGAGAATCTCACGTGCGCCTACAGCCTCGATCAGTGCCACTGATGTGCTCCTTGCTCAGAGAAAACGTTGTGTGGAGCGTCGTCGATCCGCGCTCAGTCTAGCCCGCCCCGGACCTCGGCCCCCGGTCGGAGTCAGCGGGTCACACGATCACCGCGAGCGCCACGCCGTCCCAGCCCTTGACGCCGACCGTCTGCAGTGCGGTGGCGTCGAAACGCGGGTCCTCTCCGAGCATCCGCAGCGCGTCCCTGGTGCCGTTCACCTTCGAGTCGGTCGAGTCGGTGCGGACGATCTCGCCCTCGCGTCCGATGTTGTCGAGCACGACGACGGTACCGGTGTGGCCCAGCCGCGCCGCCCAGTCGAGGTAGATCGTGTTGGACTCCTTGTCCGCATCGATGAAGACGAGGTCGAAGCCGCCCACCAGGGTCGGCAGGACATCGGCTCCCCGGCCGATCCGGATCTCCACCCTGTCCCCCACGCCCGCCGCGTCGATGCTCGCACGGGCCACGGCGGCGTTGTCCGCCTCGGCCTCGATCGTGACGACCCTGCCGCCCTCGCCGACTGCCCGCGCGAGCCAGATCGTGGAGTATCCGCCCAGCGTCCCGATCTCGAGCACACGGCGAGCGCCGCTGATGCGCGCCAGCAGGTTCAGCAGCTTGCCGCCGACGGGTGCGACCTCGATCTCGGGGAGCCCTGCCTCGCGTTGCGCCGCGAGTGCGGCGTCGAGCTCGGGGTCATGTCCGACGAGCAGATCGGCGAGGTAGACGTCGGCGTTCGACCAGGCGGTGGGAGTGGATTCCATGACCTCAGCAAACCTCGCGGCTCCCCCACCGTCAAGGGGCCGGAGGCGGACCGCCGGCGCGCGGAGCGGAGAGCAGCCGACCGGGACCACCGGCGAGCTCCGGCTGCTCGCGGAACTGCCCCGTGAGGACGAGCACGGCGATGGTCGCCGCGGCGACGATCCACCCGGCGATCCCGAGCGGACCGGCGAGAGCGAGATCCGGCTGAGTTGCGGCGACCAGCAGGATCAGGCCGGCCGCGGCGTTGAGGGAGCCGTGCGCCAGGACGGCCGGCCAGACCGAGGCCGAACGCAGTCGCAGCCAGCCCAGCAGGACGCCCCAGGCGACGCATCCGCCGATCATGAGGAGCACGCCGGTGATGTCGGTGCGCCCGAAGTTGTAACCGAGCAGGATCAGTGGGCTGTGCCACAGTCCCCAGATCGCGCCGCTGAGCAGCAGCGCAGGCCAGGTGCCGAGCGGACGCAGCGCCGGGACGAGCCAGCCCCGCCAGCCGAGCTCCTCGCCGAAGGCGAGCAGGCTGTTGAAGAGAGCGGCCGCGGGGATCATCGCGATCTGCGAGATCACCACCAGCTCCACCGGTGGCATCGGGGAGCCGGCAGGCAGCGCCTTCGCGATCTCGGCCGCGAAGCCCGAGAAGGCGAGGTCGAGGTCGACGAAGCCGAGTGCCGCGGCGACGAGGATGCCGAGGGCGACGAGCACCGGAGGCACCAGCCAGCCGATGACCATGAGCCACACCACCCGCCTCGCCGGGCGCAGCGGCCACAGACCGAGGAAACGGAGTCGCGCGCCGGGCCTCGGGACCTTCATGGCGAAGGTGACGGCGAGCGCCGCCACGGCCGGTGTCAGCATCATCACGGGCAGCAGGTACCCGGTGCTCGGCTCGGCGAGACCGTCGCCGAGCCACAGGGGCAGGGCGACCAGCCAGGCGAGCCCGCAGGACAGCACGACGAAGACGAGGACGGCGGCGATGCGGAGACGGGTCATGACGGTTCCTCTGGTCGAGAGTCGGATGCGGCCCGGGTGCCCGGGGGTAGAACGGGGTGGATGCCGCGGTCAGCGACGGGCGGCGGCGGCGAGGACGGACGCGGCGGTGGCGGCGTCGTCGACCGTCACGACGAACACCCGGCCGTCGGTCCGCGTCACCTCGAGAGCGTCGCCCTCGCGCAGCACGAACCCTCGCCGGCCGTCCGTGCCGATGCGGTAGCCCCACCCCCCGAACTCGGCGAAGGGGTTGACGTGCACCGCCCGCACTGCGGCGATGTCCGCGGCGGGGATCTCGAGTCGCGGCCATCCCGCGACGGAGCGCACCCGGAGACCGGCCGCGCTCGCCCGCACCCGGAACGCGAGACCGGTCGCGATCAGTGCGACGAGCATCAGCGCGACGGCGGCGACGATCCACCCGGCGGCGATGCCCTGCGCGAGCAGCAGCACGCTCATCGCGATCACGATGAACGCGCTGATCCCGAGCACGACCTGACCGCCGGTGGCCACCGTCACGCTCCTCATCCAGACCGCGCGCTCGTGGTCGGCGAGTGCGAGCGGCGCCACCGGTGCACCGGATCCCTCGGTCACGAATGCCACCGCGGGCTGCAGGAACCACCCAAGGATCCCGAGTCCGAGCAGCACGACGAGGAAGGCCGGGATCCACGCGGCGATGTCGGGCGCGTCTGCGGCATCCTGCAGCCCTCGCTGCACGGACGTCGTCACCACCGCGACCAGGGACAGCACCCCGGCGACACCGAGGCTCGCGGCTCCGAGCAGTCGAGCCGTCGCCGACCACCGCGGCTGCATCGGGGAGCCCGCCCGGTTCCGCGACGAGCCGCGGTGTGCGAGGAACGCGATGAGCGCGAAGAGCAGCACGGTCCCGCCGCCGAGGCCGAGGAGCAGCACGAGCGGGGTCCATCGCGGACCGAACCCGTCGACGCCGTCGGGCCCCCAGTGCACGGCGGCGGGGTCCGGCAGATCGGGCAGCCATGACAGCACGACGATGGCGGCGAGCACGATCAGCGCGAGCGGGACGATCACCCCCACCCACAGGAAGGCGGTGCGGGCTCGGCGGATGTCGGGGGTCATGCGTCGGTCTCCTTGATCAGTGCGGCCAGGGTCGTGGGTGAGAGGCCGAGGGATGCGGCGCGTGCGACGAGCGCGGCGATGTCGTGGGAGAGCTCTGCCAGCGGAGCGGCGGACGCGGAGACGACCGCTCCCCTCCCCCGCCGCAGGTCGATGAGGCCCTCGTCTCTGAGTTGCTGATAGGCCCGGAGCACCGTGTGGACGTTGATCTCGAGCGCCTCGGCGACCTCTCGCGCAGGCGGCAGGCGGTCGCCGGGCACGAGGCGCCCGGTGAGGATGTCGGCCCGCACGGACGCCGCCACCTGATCGAAGAGGGAGCGCGCACTGTCGGCGTCGATTCGAATCAGCATCCGGTCCTCGGTTCTCTAATAGTTCTACGAGAACTATAACAACTGTACGAACCCTCCATCAACCTTCGTCTGCGTCCACACCTCCTCCACACTGTTCTCATGCGCATCACTCCTCGCCGTCTCGCGATCGGCATGAGCCTCTGGATCCCCAATCTGTGCAGCGGCATCCGCATCCGCCGGTTCAGCGACGACTGGACGCACGCGACCGTCGAACTGCACGTGAACGTCCTCACCCGCAACTACGTCAAGACGGCGTTCGGCGGCTCTATGTCGGCGATGACCGATCCCTACTTCTTCATGCTCGTGATGCACCAGCTCGGTCGCGACTACGTGGTGTGGGACACCCGAGGCGAGATCGAGTTCCTGAAGCCCGGCCGCGGAGTGCTCACCGCCGAGTTCGAGGTCAGCCGCGAGCGTGCGGCCGAGATCCGCGAACGGGCGCACGGCGGAGCCAAGGTCCTCGAGTGGTTCGAGACCGTGATCACCGACCGCGACGGCGACGTGGTCGCGAAGGTGCGCCGCGAGGTCTACATCCGCGAGAAGCAGCGCGTCACCGCGGCGCGGGTCTGACGCCCAGGGTCGACGAGCGGGCGATGAGCTCCGGCGCGAGCCGCACCGTCTCGTGCCCGGAGGCGGAGCCGGACACGATTGCCAGCACGAGTTCGAGAGCGGTGCGGCCGCTCTCCTCGAAGGGCTGGCGCACCGTCGTCAGATCCAGCGCCGTCGCGAGTTCGCCGTCGTCATAGCCGACGACGGCGAGCGGGCCGATGGACCATCGCGAGCGGATGCCGTCGAGCACCGCCGCGGGAGCGCGGATCGAGATCACCGGCGGTCTCGGCTGGCGCGACCTGGAGAGCTGGCCGCCGCCGTCGACGCCGCTCCCGCTGACGCTCGCCATCGGCGGCACCCTCGTGGCGGAGGGCGGCGCGACGGCATCCGGCACGCTCTCCTACACATACGATCCGGCCGCCCCGACGCCGGATGGCGGAGGACGCACCCTCAACCCGTTCCGCACCGGGCGTCGTACCCAGACCGCGAGAGAGCGGCGCGACGACGTCCTCGTCTTCACCGGGGATCCGCTCGATGACGACCTGGTGCTCGCGGGCGTCCCCTCCGTCGAGCTGACGCTCGCGTCGTCGAACCCGCGATGCGACGTGTTCGTCCGCCTCTGCGAGGTCGACACGAAGGGCAACTCCCGCGCCCTCACGGACGGATACCGTCGGCTGCCGGCCGACGTCGCACCGAGCGAGTCCCGGCAGGTCCGCCTGGAGCTGGCTCCTCTCGCGCACCGTGTCACGGCGGGATCTCGGCTGCGGTTGCAGGTGTCGTCCGGCGCGCATCCGCTGCATCTGCGGAACCCGGGGACCGAGGACCCCGTGCGCGACCACAGCCGACTTCTGCCTTCTGTGCAGACGGTCAGCCTCGGCCCTGGGACACCGGCGACCCTCACGCTTCCCGCCCTGGCAGCCGTTCCCGGTGCGCAGGATGTCGCGGAGACACGCGGCGTTCACCGACGCCTGGCACGATGAGGGGATGCCCCTCGCCCGCCGCCTGAGACTCGGCGACGCCGTCGCCATCGGCCTCGGCTCGATGATCGGCGCCGGCGTCTTCTCGGTGTGGGGCCCCGCCGTCGGAGCCGCGGGGCAGGGAATCCTGATCGCTCTGGCCGTCGCCGCACTGGTCGCCTACTGCAACGCGACGGCCTCGGCCCAGCTCGCCGCCGCGCATCCGGTCGCCGGAGGCACGTACGCCTATGCCAGGGCCGAGATCGGCCCCTGGTGGGGGTTCGTCGCCGGGTGGAGCTTCGTGATCGGCAAGATCGCGAGCTGCGCGGCGATGGCGATGACCTTCGCCGCCTACGCCGCACCAGCCGGATGGCAGATCCCGGTCGCCGTCACCGCCGTGGTGCTGCTCGCGGTCGTCAACTGCTTCGGCGTCACCCGGACGGCCCTCGTCACGCGAGTGCTCGTCGTGTGCTCGCTGCTCGGACTCGCCGTGGTGGTCGCCGTCGGACTCGGCACGGCGGCCACCGCCGCTCCCACGCCGCTGCTCTCGGCGGATGCCTATGGAGTGCTGCAGGGTGCGGGGCTGCTGTTCTTCGCCTTCGCCGGATACGCGCGCATCGCGACGATGGGCGAAGAGGTCATCGACCCCGCACGGACCATCCCGCGTGCGATCGCACTGGCCCTCGGCGGCGCGGTCATGGTCTACGCGCTCGTCGCCCTCACGGTCGTCCTGTCGCTGGGCGGAGCGACGGCGACGACATCCACTCCGCTCGCCGACATCCTCGCGGCGGCGGGCTGGGACGGCCTCTCCCCGGTGGTGCGCGTCGCGGCCGCCGCGGCATCCCTCGGCGCGCTGCTGGCACTGCTCACCGGGATCGGGCGCACCACACTCGCCATGGCGCGAGAGCGGGACCTGCCGCGCTTCCTCGCCACGATCGACGAGCGCTGGCAGGTGCCCCGCAGGGCCGAGGTCGCGATCGCGGTGATCATCGTCGTGATCGTGCTCGTCGCGGACCTCCGCGACGCCATCGGCTTCTCGTCCTTCGGCGTGCTGCTGTACTACCTCATCGCGAACGCGGCGGCGTTCCGTCAGCACGGCGCTGCCCGCCGCTATCCCCGAGCGCTGCAGGTGATCGGAGCGCTCGGATGCCTCCTGCTCGTCAACACCCTGCCGGTGCTCGCATCGCTCATCGGCACGGCGGCCGTGCTCGCCGGGGTGCTGTTCCGGATGGCGCGGCTGCGCCTGGCCCGCTGATCAGCGCTCGACCGCTGCTTCCGCCGTGTCCTGGCCCGCCGCCTCCGAGCGGTACGTCCGCGGCGCGATGCCGAGGACGTACCGGAAATCGCGGGTGAGGTGCGCGTGGTCGGCGTACCCGAGCTCGGCGGCGAGCCGTGCGAGATCCAGCCCTGGATCCAGGCGCAACCGCTCCGCCGCCTCCTGCAGGCGTCGTCGACGGATCATCGCGGCGGGCGAGACCCCGACATGACGATGCGCCAGACGCTGCAGGGTGCGCACGGACACCGCGAGGCGGCTCGCCGCCTCCTCGACCGAATCGGCGGCATCCGCCCCCAGGAGCACGTCGACGAGGGTGTTCGCGTGATGCGAGGCGTCGGACAGCGGGCCCACGCGCTGAGCGAGCCAGTCCGAGAAGACCGCGACGGCGCGCTCCCGACGCTCCTCGCCCGCCTGCCCCTCCGTCGCGCGCATGGCCGCCTCCACCGCGCTCGCCAGCTGCGGGGCGTCGACCGGCTGCCAGCCGTCGACGATCGCGGCCGGATCATCGGTCAGCGCCGCGACGGCGGCGGGGCGGAGCAGGGCGCCGACCGCCCAGCCGCTCCCCCGCAGATCGCGGTGAGCGGCCCTCGTCGTCGCGCCGGCGAGGACGACGGCATCCCCCTCGACCACCAGATTCAGAGCCGGGTACCCCACGATCTCCTGCCTCGACGATCGCCCGGCGTCGAGATCCCACTCGGGGATCCAGAACCACACGGCAAGATCTCGCGCGGACGCGGCCGGCGGGAGTCGATGGAACTCGGGCAGCCTCGACGGGTAGAGCACTCCGCGCGTCGCACTGACCATCGCCTCAGCGTATTCCTGTCGGCCGACGTCGCCCTGACTCTGTCGCAGGAGTTCAAGCGCGCACGACGAGCAGCTCCGTAGCGTGGCGTCATGAGCACTCAGAACACCGTCGGCGTGACCGGCGAGCACACCACGAACGGACGACCCCATAGCGCCACCTCGCTGACGCCCTTCCTGGCCATACCCCGGGCCCGGGAGGCCATCGACTTCTACCGCGACGTGTTCGGCGCGACGGTCGTCGATGTGACCGAATTCGGCGACGTCGTCGCGCACGCCGACCTCGACTTCGGCCTCGGCAGGCTGCAGCTCGGTGAGCCGAGCCCCGAGTACCATCTCGTCGCCGCTCCGCAGGGCGATGACGACTGCTATTCGCTCGGGCTGTACGTGCCCGACGTCGACTCCGTGGTGGAGCGCGCGGTCGCCGCCGGCGCGATCGTGCGCGAGGCGCCGTCCGCCTTCGTGTCGGGAGACCGCTTCGCGAGCATCCGCGACCCCTTCGGCGTGCGCTGGTCGGTCATGACGCGGGTCGAGGATCTGACCGACGAGGAGAGCGCGCGACGGGTCGCCGAGTGGGCAGCGTCCTTCACCTCGCAACCGGCGGACGGCGCGAGCTGAGGGTGCGCTCGGCTGCCGCGCACACCGCCGGCAGCAGCACTTCGGCGGTGCGCCGGTAGCCCAGCGGGCTCGGATGGAAGCGGTCGAGGCTGAACATCGCGTCCGGGTCGTCGAAGAACAGCGGACCGACGGCTCGGCGCAGGTCGACAGGATGCGCCCCGGAGGCGTGAGCGGCTTCCGCCTGCGCCTCCGCCAGCCTCCGCGACATGCTGGCGATCAGGCGACGCAGCGGTTGCGGCACCGGCCGCAGGGCGCCGAGGTCGGGGCAGGTGCCGACCACCACCTCCGTGCCACGGGCACGCAGCTGCAGGATCGTCTCGCGCAGGTGCAGGACGGACACCGGGATCGGGATGCGGTGCGTGACGTCGTTCCCGCCGACCACGATGATCGCCACATGCGGGGCATAGTCCACCGGCAGTCCCGTCAGCTGAGCGGCGAGGTCCGGTGACTCGGAGCCGACGACGGCTGCCGTGCGCAGGTGCACCGGCCGTCGCATCCGTCGCCCGAGGCCTTTGGCGAGGCGTCCTCCGAGAGTCTCCTTGCGGCGCTCCGCGCCGAGTCCCGCCGCCACAGAATCACCGAGCACCAGCAGGTCGATCGGCTCGCCCTCGAGCGACCGTCGCCACACCCGATCGGCGTCGATCGACTGCTCGCCCAACGGCTTGCCGATACGTCGCCGCGCGACGGCGGCCTGGTGCGTGAGGACGGCCCGGATGCCGAGCGCCACCGTGACGGCAGCACCGATCGTGACGACGGCGACGAGAGGCGGTCGACTCATGCCCCGATTCGACCCGACCGGTGTGAACGCCGGATGAACGGCATCCGCACGGAATTCAGGAGAGCGGCTTGAGCTCCAGTCCAGCCGTGCCGGCCGCGACCGTCGCGAACTCCGTGTACCCGTCGGCGGCGGAGCGCTCCAGCAGCGCCTTCACATTCTTCGTCCGACGCTCCAGGCGGACTCTGGCGCCGGATGCCACGAGGGCGGCCTTGTGCGCGACGAGCTCGCCCACTGGGACGTCAGCGTCGTGGATGAGCACGACAGCACGCTCCCCGGCATCCGCTCCGGTGGTCACGAGGTCGACGAGGCGCTCGAATCCCAGCGAGAAGCCGACCGCGGGCACCTGCTGGCCGAGGAAGCGTCCGATCATGCCGTCGTACCGGCCTCCGCCGCCCAGCGAATACGACACCGACGGGTGGGCGAGCTCGAAGATCGTGCCCGTGTAGTAGCCCATGCCGCGTACCAGGAACGGGTCGAAGACAAGAGGGACGTCGGCGGAGGCGCGCCCCACCGCGACGGCCTGGCCGATACCGACCAGGTGCCCGACGAGCTCGTCCGGCGCGCCCTCCGGCAGCGCCGTGCGGATCTGCTCCTCCGCGAAGGCGGTGCGTTCCCCGCTCTGGGGACGGGTGAGGAACGCCTCGAACGCGTCGACGGCCGCAGCATCCGCGCCCCGCTCGCGCAGCTCGGCGGCGACGCCGCCCGGACCGATCTTGTCGAGCTTGTCGATCGTGATGAGCACGCCCGGCCGCTCCTCGGCGGAGAATCCGAAGGTGTCGAGCATCCACTCGAGCACGCGCCGGTCGTTGATCCGCACGCTCGCCCCCTCGAGCCCGAGGGCATCGACCGCGTCGAGGGAGGCGACCATCAGCTCGGCCTCCGCGCGCGAGGAGTCGTCGCCGATGATGTCGATGTCGCACTGGACGAACTGGCGGTAGCGGCCCTTCTGGGGTCGTTCGGCACGCCAGACCGGACCGATCTGGATCGAGCGGAACACCCCGGGGAGCTGCCCGCGGTTGCTCGCGTAGAAGCGGGCGAGCGGAACGGTGAGGTCGTAGCGCAGGCCGAGGTCGGCGAGAGCCCCCTGATCCTCCGCCGCTGCGCGGATCGCCTCGGCATCCAGCCCCCGGCGCAGCACGTTATAGGCGAGCTTCTCGTTGTCGCCGCCGATGCCGGCATGCAGACGCGAGTACTCCTCGAGCGCCGGGGTCTCGATCTCGTCGAAGCCGTGCGCACGGTAACGGTCGCGGATGACGGAGAGGACGCGCTCACGGCGGGCCTTGTCGGCGGGGAGGATGTCGCGCATGCCGCGCGGCGGGTTCACAGTAGCCACCCCTCCATCCTTCCAGGTCGGCGGGGCCCGTCGTGGCGTCACCGACCGGATTCGGCCTCGCGGACCTCGTCCTCGAGGGCGCGCAGCCTCTCGCGCAGCGCCCGTTCGGCATCCCAGCCGCGTGCCCCGGCCAGAGCGACGAGCCCCAGCAGGGCATCTCCGAGCTCCTGTTCGGTCGCGGGAGCAGAGGCGGCCGGCTCGACGATGCCCGGTGCGGGCGCGGCGACCGCGCCGACACCGGCAGCGCGGCCGACGAGCTTCTGGGCGAGGGCGAGCGCGGGCATCCCTCGGGGGATGCCGTCGAGCACGCTGCGTCTCGTGCGCTTCTCCGCCGCCTTCGCGGCATTCCAGTGCACGAGCACCTCCTCGGGGGTGCTCGCCACCTCCCCGGCGAAGACGTGCGGATGCCGGCGCACCATCTTCTCGGTCAACGTCGCCGCGACGTCGTCGATGTCGAACGGGTCGTCCGGGTCCTGCGCCGCGATCGCCGCGTGGAACAGGACCTGCCACAGCAGGTCACCGAGCTCTTCGCGCAGATCCGCTCGGGAGCCGTTCTCGACCGCATCGATGACCTCGTGGGATTCCTCGATCAGGTACGGCACGAGGTCACGATGGGTGATCTGCTGAGACCAGACGCAGCGCTCGCGTACTTCGTGCATGGTGTCAGCTGCCGCGCGCAGCGGATCCGCGGCGGACTCGTCGGACATCAGCCCTCCTCAACGGGTGCTGACGGGGTCGCGACGCCGAGATGCCGATAGTGCCGGGCGCGCAGCGACACGATCACGCCCGAGAGGAGCAGGGCGAGGAAGGAGCCGACCAGCACGCCGAGGATCGCCTGATCGCGGATGGTGCCGTCACCGGCGAACGCGAGGTTCGCCAGCAGCAGCGAGACCGTGAAGCCGATACCGCCGAGAGCGCCCGCTGAGAGGATGTCCGCGAACGGCAGGGCGGGTGCCGCTCCCCGCGGACGGATGCGCATCGCGAGCCAGCCGAACACCGAGATGCCGATGATCTTGCCGACCGGCAGCGCCACCACGATGCCCCAGAAGGCGGGCGACAGCTCGGACGGCGCCAGGGCCGGGATCACGACGAACGCGGCGACGAAGGCGAACACCGGCAGGATCACGCCGTTGACGGTGGGCTCGAGGACATGTCGGGTGCGGGCGGCAGGGACGGGCGCCATCACGAGTCCGAGCATGACTCCCGCGATCGTCGCATGGATGCCGGACGAGGCGACGAGTCCCCATGCCACGATGCCGACGACGACCATCGCGACCGCGACCGCCGGGTGGCCCTTGGCGTGCAGCAGCCTGCTGAGGAGCCAGAAGACGGCCACCGCGAGGACCGCGAGCACCAGGTAGAGCCACTGCACGTCGTGCGCGAACAGGACGGCGATGAAGATGATGCCGATGATGTCGTCGAGGATCGCGAGCGCCAGCAGGAAGACCCGCACGTTCGAGGGCAGCCCTCGTCCGAACATCGCCAGCACGCCGAGGGCGAATGCGATGTCGGTGGCCGTCGGGATCGGCCAGCCGGTGGCGGTGGCCGAGTCCCCTGCGATGAGGAGGTAGACGGCGATCGGCACCAGCACACCGCCGGCGGCGGCGATCGCCGGCTGCACGGCTTTGCTCGGCGAGTCGAGCTCGCCGTGGGTCAGCTCGTGCCGCAGCTCGATGGCGACGACGAGGAAGAAGATCGCGAGCAGGCCGTCGGACACCCAGTGCTCGATCGAGAGATCCAGCACGGTTCCCGGCACTGCGATGTGCAGATCGAGCACGGCGGCGAGGGCGTCGTGCGAGGGGAGGTTGGCCAGGAGAAGACCCAGTCCAGCCGCGACGAGCAGCAGGACAGCGGGGAACTGCTGGCCACGGAGAGGGTTCGCGGAGATTCGCATCCCGTCCATCGTAGTTCGCGGGGGTATCGGATCGTCTCGGATCGTCATGCGTTCGGAGCACGACCCCGAGCCGGGATACTCTCGAACCGTGACCCCCGAACACGCCTTCCCCGAGCCCACCGACACCTCGGCCATCCGCATCATCGGCCGTTTCGAAGCGGGCCGCGGCATCCCGGACGCGATGCGCTCCGACGTCAGGATGCTCGGCGCCCTCCTCGGCCAGGTCCTGCGCGAGGCGGGCGGAGAAGACCTCTTCGCCGATGTCGAGCGTCTGCGTCTGGCGACCATCCAGGCCTACGACGAAGAGACCTCGGACGCGTTCGAGCGTGCGGCCGCCATCGCCGAGTCCTTCAGCATCGAACGTGCCGACGAGGTCGCCCGCGCCTTCACCTGCTACTTCCACCTCGTGAACCTCGCCGAGGAGCACCAGCGGGTGCGCGTGCTCCGCGAGCGCGCAGGACAGCCGGGGCGCGAGGATGCAGCGGACACGGTCGCGTCGGCATACGCGCGGCTGAAGACCGAGGTCGGCGATGAGGAGGCCCGCCGGCGCCTGGAGGGTCTGCGCTTCCACCCCGTCTTCACCGCGCATCCCACCGAGGCGCGCCGCCGGGCGGTGTCGTCGAGCATCCGACGCCTGTCCGAGCTCCTGACCCAGCACGATGCGGCCAGCGAGGGCGGCTCGGAGGAGCACCGCGCCCGGCGCCGCATGCTGGAGGAGATCGACACCCTGTGGCGCACCGCTCCCCTGCGTGCGCAGAAGCCGTCGCCGACGGACGAGGTCCGCACGGTCATGGGTGTGTTCGACGAGACGCTGTTCACGACCGTGCCGCACGTCTACCGTCGCATCGACGACGCGCTGCGCGGTGACGAGTCCGGCTCCACCGCGCCGGTCGTCCCCGCCTTCGTGCGCATCGGCTCGTGGGTCGGCGGCGACCGCGACGGCAACCCGTTCGTCACGGCATCCGTGACCCGCGAAGCCTCGCAGATCGCCTCGGACCACGTCCTGCGCGGCCTGGAGCGGGCGCTGGAGCGCATCGGCCGCACGCTCACCCTCGACGCCGAGGACACGCCGCCCAGCGCTGCCGTCTCGGCGCTGTGGGAGAGCTTCGCCGCCGCCGAGCCACGCACCGCGGAGGAGCTCGGTGCCCGCTCCCCCGGCGAGCCCCATCGTCGGGTGCTGCTGGCGCTCGCCCACCGGGTCGCGGCGACCAGACGCGGAGACGAGCAGCGCTACTCGCGTCCTGAGGAGCTGCTCGACGACCTCCGCACCGTGCAGTCGTCCCTGGCGGATGCCGGCGCGAAGCGCCACGCGTTCGGCGGCGTGCAGCACCTGATCTGGCAGGTCGAGACCTACGGCTTCCACCTGACCGAGCTCGAGGTGCGTCAGCACTCCCAGGTGCACGCGAAGGCCCTCGCGGAGCTGTCCTCCGGCGAGGCGATCAGCGCCCAGACCGAGGAGGTCCTGGAGGTCTTCCGCGCGATCGCCGACATCCAGCGCGACCGCGGCCTGCGCGCCGCCGGTCGCTACGTCGTGTCGTTCACGCAGGCGGCCTCGGACCTCGCGAACGTGTACGCGCTCGCTCGGCACGCGCTCGGCGACGATGCGCCGGTGCTCGACGTCGTCCCCCTGTTCGAGACCTTCGCCGACCTGCAGGCGGCTCCTGGCATCCTTGCCGAGGCTGTCACCTTCCCGGAGTTCCGGGAGCGGATGGCCGCGACCGGCAACCGCCTCGAGGTCATGCTCGGCTACTCCGACTCGTCGAAGGACGTCGGCCCCGTCGCCGCCAACCTCGCCCTCTACGAGGCGCAGGAGAAGATCGCGCTGTGGGCGCAGGAGTCAGGCATCGCGCTGACGCTGTTCCACGGCCGCGGTGGTGCCCTCGGTCGCGGCGGCGGACCCGCGAACTCGGCGATCCTCGCGCAGCCGCCGCACTCGGTCGACGGCCGCTTCAAGCTCACCGAGCAGGGCGAGGTCATCTTCGCCCGCTACGGCGAGCCCGCGATCGCGATGCGTCACATCGACCAGGTCGCCGCGGCGACGCTGCTCGCGTCGTCGCCGACGGTCGAGAAGCACACCAGCGAGGCGGCCGCTCGGTTCGCCGACATCGCCTCGGTGATGGACCGCTCCTCGCGCGAGCGCTTCTTCTCGCTGGTGAAGGCCGAGGGCTTCGCGCCCTGGTTCGCCACGGTCACGCCGATGGAGGAGATCGGTCTGCTCGCGCTCGGCTCCCGCCCCGCGCGACGGGGACTGTCGGTGGAATCGCTGGAGGATCTCCGCGCGATCCCGTGGGTGTTCGCCTGGACCCAGGCCCGCATCAACCTCGCCGGCTGGTTCGGGCTCGGCACGGCACTGGCGGCCGTCGGCGATGAGGCTCGTCTCATCGAGGCGTACCGTGACTGGCCGCTGCTTCGGACCATGATCGACAACGTCGCGATGAGCCTCGCCAAGACCGACGAGCGCATCGCCCGTCAGTACCTGGCGCTGGGCGACCGCGACGACCTCGCCCAGCTCGTGCTCGACGAGATGACGCTGACCCGCGAGTGGGTGATCCGCCTCACCGGCGGTGTCGGACTGCTCGAGAACAAGCCGATCCTGCAGCGCGCGGTGCAGCTGCGCACGCCGTACGTCGACGCGCTCTCGCTGCTGCAGCTGCGCGCGCTGCGAGCGCTGCGCGACCCCGCTGCTGCGGCTGGTTCGGGCGCCGACGACGAGCAGCGGCGACTGCTGCTGCTCTCGGTGAGCGGCGTCGCTGCCGGCCTGCAGAACACCGGATGACCCCGCGCCGAACCGTCTGACTGCGCGCCGTCCAGGTGAGAAGGCTCACCTCGACGCGCCCGCTAGAGTGAAAACTCCGCCCTATCCGGCGCCCTTCACGCGACACGATCGCACGCAGCATCCTCCCCCGATCAGAAAGCCCCCGCGTGACCTCTTCGTCTTCCGCCGACTTCCACCCGCTCGCTGCGACCGTGCAGCCCGTCTTCGACACGGTGCTCACGCGCAGCCCTCACGAGCCCGAGTTCCAGCAGGCCGTGCACGAGGTCCTGAACTCGATCGCCCCGGTGCTGGAGCGCACTCCGCAGTTCGTCGACGGCGGCATCCTGGAGCGACTCGTCGAGCCGGAGCGTCAGATCCTGTTCCGCGTGCCGTGGGTCGACGACTCCGGACGCCTGCAGGTCAACCGCGGCTACCGCATCCAGTTCTCCTCGGTGCTCGGCCCTTATAAGGGCGGCCTGCGGTTCCACCCCTCGGTCAACCTGTCGATCATCAAGTTCCTCGGCTTCGAGCAGATCTTCAAGAACGCCCTCACCGGGCAGGGCATCGGCGGAGGCAAGGGCGGCTCGGACTTCGACCCCCACGGCCGGTCTGATGCGGAGATCATGCGGTTCTGCCAGTCGTTCATGAGCGAGCTGTACCGCCACCTCGGCGAGCACACCGACGTGCCGGCCGGAGACATCGGCGTCGGCGGACGCGAGATCGGCTACCTGTTCGGCCAGTACCGCAAGATCACCAACCGTCACGAGTCGGGCATGTTCACCGGCAAGGGTACGGGCTGGGGCGGCGCGGAGGTGCGCACCGAGGCCACCGGCTACGGCGCGGTGTTCTTCGCCCAGGAGATGCTCGGCGTGCACGGCGACTCGCTCGACGGCAAGCGCGTCGGGGTGTCCGGTTCGGGCAACGTCGCGATCTACGCCATCCAGAAGGCATCGCAGCTCGGAGCCACGGCCGTGACGGCCTCCGACTCCTCCGGCTACGTCGTGGACGACGCCGGCATCGACGTCGACCTGCTCCGCCAGATCAAGGAGGTCGAGCGCGCGCGCATCGTCGAGTACGCGAACCGCCGTCCGAGCGCGCGTTTCGTCGAGGGCGGCAGTGTCTGGGAGGTGCCGGTCGACATCGCCGTGCCCTCGGCCACGCAGAACGAGCTCGACCTCGCCGGTGCCGAGGCGCTGATCGCCAACGGCGTGCGCGCGGTCTCAGAGGGGGCGAACATGCCCTGCGTGCCAGGCGCGGTCGACGCGTTCCAGAGCGCAGGCGTGCTCTTCGCACCGGGCAAGGCGGCGAACGCCGGCGGTGTGGCGACCTCCGCCCTGGAGATGAGCCAGAACGCCTCCCGCCAGCGCTGGAGCTTCGACGCGAGCGAGAACAAGCTGCGCGAGATCATGGCCGACATCCACAGCGCCGCATTCGAGGCGGCCGAGCGGTACGACGTCGCAGGCGACTACGTCGCCGGAGCGAACATCGCCGGATTCGAGCGCGTCGCCGGAGCCATGCTCGCTCAGGGAGTCATCTGAGGCGGAGCTCCGCCGCACGTCAGGCGCACGCCCGCGAATGCTGATAGACGAGAGAAGAGCCGCCTCCCTCCCCAGGTAGACGGCTCTTCCGCATGCCAGTGTCTCAGATCTCGTCGACCGGCACCTTGACGACCTTGTTGAAGCCGGTGACCGCCTGGTTCTCGTCGAACGCGACGACCTTCTTCCGGAACCCCCTCGTGATGATCGCCAGGTAGATCACGCCGAGCGCGGTCCAGATGAGCCCGCCCGTGAGCGCGTCGCTGTGCAGGTTCACCCAGAGCAGCCCGGTCAGCAGCATTCCGATACCGGGCATGACGATGTAGCTGAAGATCTCGCGGGGAGTCCTGCGCATCCCCTTGCGGATCGCGAACCACGCGATCACCGAGATGTTCACGAACGTGAAGGCGATGAGGGCGCCGTAGTTGATCCACGCCGCGATCAGCTCGAGCGTGAACGGGATCGCGAGCAGCGAGATCGCGCCGACGAGCACGATGTTGAAGGTCGGCGTGTGGGTGCGGGGATTGATGTATCCGAATGCCCGCTGCGGCAGCACGTTGTTGCGTCCCATCACGAGCAGCATTCGCGACACCGACGCGTGTGAGGCGAGCCCCGAGGCGAGCGTCGCGCAGAATCCTGCGGCCGTGAGGACCGCCATGAGCACGTTGCCGCCGACGAGCTCGCCGATGACCGGCAACGTCGAGTCCTCGACGTACTGCATGTCGCCACCGGGGGCGAACTCGTTCCAGTCCGGGAAGCGGAGCTGGGTGACGTACGCGGCGGTCAGGAAGATCGCGCCGCCGAGCAGCACGGTGAGGAGGATCGCCTTCGGCATGACCTTGGGATCCTTCGCCTCCTCCGCGTACATGGTGACCGCGTCGAATCCGATGAAGGAGAAGCAGACGATGGTGGCGCCCATGAGCACCGCGCCCATCGTCGCTCCGTCATGGATGAACGGTGCGGCCGAGGCGATCGTGGAGGCGCCCTCGCCCCGCAGCAGCTGCGCCACCACGAGGACCACGAAGACGACCATCACGACGATCGAGAACACCAGCAGGATCATGTTGAGGTTCGAGGTGCCGCGCATGGTCATGTAGATGATGCTCGTGACGAGGATGCAGTAGAGCACGACCCAGATCCACCCAGGGATGTCGGGGAACAGCGCCTCGAGGTAGCTGCGGATGATGAGGCAGTTCACCATCGGCAGCAGCACGTAGTCGATCAGCGACGTCCAGCCGACCATGAACCCGAGGTTGGGGTGGATCGATTCGCGGACATAGGTGTACGCCGAACCCGCACTCGGGATGGCACTGGAGATCTTGCCGTAGCTGATGGCCGTGAAGACCATGACCACGAGGGCGACGAGGTATGCCGCGGGGACGACGTTGTCCGTGTCACGGGCGACCATGCCGAACGTGTCGAACACCACAGTGGGTGTCATGTAGCCGAGGCCGAGGCCCACGATCGCCCACAGACCGAGATTGCGCCTGAGGGTTCCGCCACCCTGTGCGAGCGGCTTCGTCTTCATCGCCATGTGTACTCCTTCGGGAAAAGCGCACGGGTCGGACTTCGGGTCGTCCGACGCTGACGCTCAGTATGTACCCGGGAGTTTCGTCAGCGGAAGAGCTGATCTGATTCGAAATACGCTTTTAACACGTCTGTTCGACGCGCGATTCGAAGCAGACCGTCGATCACCAGCCCTCGCTCAGCACGCGGTCGAGCATCCCGACGACGTGGTCGGCGCTCTGGATCGTGAGGCACAGGGGCGGCTTGATCTTCAGCACGTTCGAGCGCTCGCTCGTCGTCAGGACGATGACGCCGAGCTCCCGCATCCGCTCGCAGATCGCGGCGGCCTCGGCATCCGCGGGCTCCATCGTCTCGTGGTCGCGCACGAGTTCGACGCCGAGATAGAGGCCGGCTCCGTGGATCGGTCCGATGAGCGGATGCCGCTGCGCCAGCGTGCGCAGCTGCTCGGCGAGGTGATCACCCACCGCGAGTGCGTTGCGCTGCAGGTCGTCCTCGACCATCGCGTCGAGCACCGCCAGGCCGACCGCGCAGCTGAGTGTGCTGCCGCCGGCCGAGGAGAAGAACTGCCCCTGGGCGCTCAGCGCGTCGGCGATGCGCCTCGAGGTGATCACGGCGCCGATGGGATAGCCGTTGCCCATGGGCTTCGCGATCGTGACGATGTCGGGCACGACGCCCGACTGCTCGAATCCCCAGAACGACGATCCCATGCGGCCGAAGCCCACCTGCACCTCGTCGGCGATGCAGAGGCCGCCGCTCTCGCGCACCCGGTCGTATGCGCCGGCGAGATACCCGTGCGGCAGCACCACGCCGCCCGCGTTGCCCAGGATCGACTCGCAGAGGAAGGCGGCCGGATCCCTCCCCTCCGCAGCGAGCACGTCGAGGTCGCTCGAGAGGTCCACAAGGTACTGCGCGGCCGTGTCGTCGCCGCGATACGTGCCCCGGAAGGGGTTGGGCACGTCGGCGACGTGCACCCAGTCGGGCCTCGTGCCCAGCGCATCCGGATTGTCGTAGGCGCTGGTCGTGACCGCATCGCTCGCCATGGTCCAGCCGTGGTACGCCTCGCGGAGCGCGATCACGGTGCGTCTCCCTGTGGCGGCCTGGGCCAGGTGGATCGCGAGATCCACGGCCTCGGATCCGCTGTTGACCAGCAGCACCGTGTCGAGCCCCGACCCCTCCGGCATCAGAGCGACGAGCCGTTCGCTGTACTCGGCGAGGCCGCGGAACAGGAATCGCGAGTTCGTCGCGAGGCTCCCCAGCTGTCGAGCGGCTGCTCGGGCGACGCCGGGATGAGCGTGGCCGAGTCCCGCGACATTGTTCACCATGTCGATGTAGCTGCGGCCGGTGGTGTCGATCAGGTGATGGCGCCAGCCGCGCTCGATCTGAGGAGGGTGCTCGTAGTACCGCTCCTGCGCCTCGGCGAAGATCCGCTGCCGGCGGTGGAGCTCCTCCTCCGCCTCGTCCCGCTGGACCCGGCCGTCGAGGCCGAGGATCGGAGCGGGATCCGCAGTGAGGCGGCGCCAGGCGGAGACGCGCTCGGGAGCCACGAGGTGCGCGGCGATCGGCGCACCGGGTGAGGGTGCGGCGAGTGAGGGAGCATCCCCTCGTCTCAGTCCGATGACGATCGTCCGGTTCTCGAAGGACGCGGCGAGGCGGCCGATGCTCTCGCCCCTCTCGATCCGTCCGCTGCGACTCGGCTCGATGTCTGCGCCGCGGAGCTCGAGCAGCCACCCATTGTCGAGCACCATCCGCACCCCGCTCTCGGTGATCTTCAGCTCCCCGGCGACCGGCGCGAGCATGCGCGACGAAGGGCCAGGCGCGACATGCACCTCGGTCTCGACGGGCCAGGTCGCGCCCGGGGTCGCGGTGTCGATCGTCGTGCGGGTGAGCCGGAACACCCCGTAGGGCACCACGGCCGCACGAGCACCCTGCGCGTGAGCCTCCGCCACGAGACGCGACTCGGCGTCCGGATGCGCCCAGCGGCCGGCATCCAGTCCCTCGGCCTCGACGCCGGGATCGACGACGACGACGCGACCGTCGAGGTCCGGGAGCAGCGTCGAGAGCGCGAACCGGGCGTCGTCCGCCGCTGAATCGCCCACGACGGAATCGCCCACCTCGTCCGGCGCTGACTCGTCCGGCGCTGACTCGTCCGGCGCTGGAGCCCCCGACTCGGACTTCACGGAGCGCGGCCCGTCGTCCGCCGCGTCGGCCGCGAACGGATCGAACTCCGCAGAGTCGAACCCGAGCCTTTCCAGCACATGCTCGGTCGCCTCGACGAGCGGCAGGGCGGTCGCTGCGTCGAAGATCGCCTGCTCCCCCTCGATCCGCTCACGGGCGTAGTCGTTGTCGCCGTCGATCTCGAGCTGTCGCCAGCCGCTGGCGACGAGGAGGGCTGCCCGCAGCACGACGAGAGGCCACACCCCTAGAGCCTCCTCGCGGGACAGCGGAGCGTCGGCGTGGAAGGCGGCGATGGTCTCGAGCACCCGCAGCGGGCGATCCGGTTCGTGATGCAGCATCGACGAGACGCACACCGCGAGCTCCGCCACCCGCCACCCCGTCGCGAGGTCCCCGAGATCGAGCACGATGTGCGGATGCAGCCGGGTGTCGGCCCCACGACGTCCGGTGACGTTGTCGTCGGTGAGATCGCCGTGGATCGGCTGCACCGGCAAGGCAGCGGCGACGACAGACAGCGCCGCGTGGGCCTCCTCAGCCGCCATCCGCACCCGCGAGCGCAGCGCAGCGTCGGTGATCGCCGGGGCGAGGGCCGTCGTCTGCTCGTACGCGACGCGCATGTCCCACATCTGCTCGCGATCGAGACCCGGATGTGTCAGACCGGCGAGCGCGTTCACGGACGCGGCGGCCAGAGTGCCGAACTCGGCGAGCACGACGGGGGCGAGGTACCCGGCATCCACCAGCGGCTCCCCCTCGGCGAATTCGCTGCGACGAACGGCGAAACCGCGCCATCGTTGGGTCAGCGCTCGGTCGAGGCCGGGGAGCACTGCGGGAACCGGAACCCCGGCTGCCCGGTACGCGTCGAGCGCCTGGTGCTGCGCATCGCGCGCGTCGTCGCCGAAGACCGGATTGTCCACCCGCAGCACGCTGCGCGACCCGTCCTCCTCGACGAGCACGAAATTGCGGTCCTGGTTGCTGCCGAGCTCGCTCGCCACAGCGTCGATGCCGTAGCACTCCCGTGCGATCAGCGCGGCATCGGCCGTGCTGACATCGGGTCGGACGAGTCCGGTGTCCGCGCTCACCCTCGGCCCGCCGCGCGGCCGTCGTGGTCGAGGGGTACGTCGTCGGCATGCCGGGCCAGCGAGCTGCCGTAGCGCTCGGTCAGCTGGACCATCAGGTCAGGAGTGTCCCGGTCGACGCCGAACACGTGCCCGGGGAAGTCGAGTTCCGGTTGAGCGGCCGAGATCTCGGCCTCCCTGTCGGGCGAGAACAGCTGCACCGGGTCGCCGACGGCGACCCAGCCGATCGGCACCACCGTGCCGGAGGGCAGCACCGCGCGCCGGTGCACGATCGCGTTCACCCGCACCTCGCACCGGTCGCCCACCAGCGCGCCGTTGAAGATCCGGGCCCCCGAGGCGAAGAACACCTCTTCGCCGACGGTCGCGCCGGCGATGCTCGCCAGAGTGCCCACGAGGGTATGAGATCCGATGTGCACCGCGTTCGCAGCGGTCGCGCGGATGAGCGCGTTCTCCATCACGATCACGTGCGCGCCGATGACGATCGGACCGCCCTCGGCGGTGATCACGGCGCCGTGCAGCACTTGGCAGCCGGGGCCGATCTCGACATCGCCGGAGATCACGGCGGTGGGAGCGACGACGGCGGTGTCATGGATCCGGGGGCGAGCCCCGAGGTGCTCGTACAACATGACGCCAGCGTAGTGCGGCGAGCGCCGTGCGCACACGCCCCTCTCTCGCCTCCCCTCCCCCTCCCCCCTCCTACTCCGACTCCGACTCCCCGCACCGGGCACAGCTTCGGATGCTGCGGGCGGCGCGCCGCGGCATCCACTCGAACACCGGGGTGTCGAAGGGATGCTCCGAAGCTGTGCCCACCGTCGACGGAACACCCGTTGACCGGGCGGATCGGCCGACCTACCCTGCCGGTATGACCGTGTCGAGTCTGTTCCCGATCCTCCGCACCGGCGACCTGCCCCGTCTGACCCGCTTCTACGAGGCCGCCTTCGGTGCCGAGGTCCGGTACAGGTTCGAGCAGGACGGGGTCGACGTGTACGTCGCCCTCACCGTGGGCGGCGGGACGCTCGGGATCGGACTGGAACACGACATCCCCCGCGGCGAGGCGATCGCCGTGTGGATCTACACCGACGATGCCGGTCGGGCCTTCACCGACGCGATCGCGGCGGGCACCGAGTCGGTCGCCGCGCCGGAGGACATGCCGTGGGGTGAGCGCGTCGCACAGGTGCACGACCCCGACGCGAACCTCCTGTACCTGGCGACACCTCCCCCGCCGAGCTGAGCGCGCCCCGGCGCTACTCGACCTTGGCCGGCTCCGGGAAGATCGCGGTGAACAGCTGGTTCACCCACTCCAGCAGCTCGGCATCCGGCAGCGGTTCGAGGCCCACGCCCACCGCGGCGGGCACGGTGGGCATCGGCACGACGAGCGCCTCGCCCCCGGCCACGAGCTTCGCCTTCGGATACAGCCTCTGCAGGCGCACCTTGATCGAGTCCTCGAGACGAGCGGGAGCGATGCGCAGGTTCGACCCCATCACGACGACGTCGGCGAGCCCGGCCCTGGCCGCCCTCCGGCGCAGCCGCGCGACGGCGATGAGTCCCGCGACCTCGTCCGGCGGCGTGCCGTAGCGGTCGGTGAGCTCGTCGATCACCAGATCGATCGCATCGTCCTTCGTCGTCGCGGTCGAGGCCGCCGACAGCTTCTGGTACGCCTCGAGACGCAGCCGCTCGCTGTCGATGTAGTACTCGGGGATGCGGGCATCCAGAGGCAGCTCCAGTCGCAGCTCCTGTCCGGACTCGACGTCCTCGCCGCGGAAGGTCGCCACGGCCTCGCCGATCATGCGCAGGTACAGATCGAACCCGACACCGGCGATGTGACCCGCCTGCTCGCCGCCGAGCAGGTTGCCGGCACCTCGCAGCTCGAGGTCCTTGAGGGCCACCTGCATCCCCGACCCGAGATCGTTGTTCACCGCGATCGTCTGGAGCCGGTCGGCCGCCGTCTCGCTGAGCGGTTTCATCTCGTCGTACAGGAAGTAGGCGTAAGCCCGCTCACGACCTCGCCCGACGCGTCCGCGCAGCTGGTGCAGCTGGCTGAGCCCGTACTTGTCGGCACGGTCGATGATGATCGTGTTCGCGTTCGAGATGTCGAGACCCGTCTCGATGATCGTGGTCGAGACGAGCACGTCGAACTTGCGCTCCCAGAAGTCGTCGACGACCTGCTCGAGAGCATGCTCCCCCATCTGACCGTGGGCCACCGCGATGCGCGCCTCGGGCACGAGTTCCGCGAGCTGCGCCGCCACCCGCTGGATCGACTGCACCCGGTTGTGAACGAAGAACACCTGGCCCTCGCGGAGGATCTCGCGTCGGATCGCCGCGGTGATCTGCTTGTCGCTGCGCGGACCCACGAACGAGAGGATCGGATGCCGGTCTTCCGGAGGGGTGGCGAGCGTGGACATCTCGCGGATGCCGGTGACCGCCATCTCGAGCGTGCGCGGGATCGGGGTCGCGCTCATCGCGAGGATGTCGACGTTCGTCTTCATCTTCTTGAGGGTGTCCTTGTGCTCGACCCCGAAGCGCTGCTCCTCGTCGATGATCATCAGGCCGAGGTCCTTGAACATCACCTGATCCGTGAGGATGCGGTGCGTGCCGATCACCATGTCGACCGTGCCGTCGAGCAGGCCGTCGAGGGTGAGACGAGCCTCCTTGTCGGTCTGGAAGCGCGACAGCGGACGGACCTTCACCGGGAAGCCCGCGAAGCGCTCGGTGAAGGTCTCGAGATGCTGCTTCACGAGCAGCGTCGTCGGCACCAGCATCGCGACCTGCTTGCCATCCTGGATCGCCTTGAACGCCGCACGCACGGCGACCTCGGTCTTGCCGAAGCCGACGTCGCCCGAGAGCAGACGGTCCATCGGGATCGGCCGTTCCATGTCGGCCTTGATCTCGTCGATCGTCTGCAGCTGGTCGGGTGTCTCGGCGAACGGGAACGCCTCCTCGAGCTCGCGCTGCCAGGGGGTGTCAGGACCGAACGCGTGCCCCTTGGCGCTCATCCGCGCCGAGTACAGCTTCACGAGCTCGACCGCGATGTCGCGCACGGCCTTGCGGGCCTTGCCCTTGGCCTGCGACCAGTCGCTGCCGCCCATCTTCGAGAGGGTCGGGCCCTCGCCGCCGACGTACTTCGAGAGCAGGTCGAGCTGGTCGGTGGGCACGTAGAGCTTGTCACCGGGGTACCCGCGCTTGGACGGCGCGTACTCGAGCACCAGGTAGTCGCGCACCGACTTGGTGGCGTTGCGCCCACCGGTCGACACCTCGCGCTGGGTCATCTCGACGAACCGGCCGATGCCGTGGGTGTTGTGCACGACGAAATCGCCCTGCTTGAGCTGCAGCGGGTCGACGACGTTCTTGCGGCGGGAGGCCAGCTTCTTGACGACACGCTGGTCTCCACCGATGGTCCGACCGTAGAACTCGTTGTCGGTGAGGACGGCGAGCTTCGCCTCGGCGACCTGGAAACCCGCCTCGACGGATCCTGTGACGAGCGTCGCGACGCCCGTGTCCGGTGCGTCGGTCAGCTCGGAGACGATGCGCGCGGCGATGCCGCGGTCGGAGAGCACGTCACGGGCGCGGTCGACGAGTCCGGCACCGGCCGCGATGACCACCACGCGCCAGCCCTCGGCCACCTTGGCATCGACGAAGGAGATGGCGCCGTCGACGTTGCCGTGGAAAGACGGGATGACCTGGGCGTCGATGGTCTCGGCATCCTCCCCTCCCATCGCGAACGGGCTCAGCCGCCACCAGACGCCGCCGCGCTCGCGCACGACCTCGCGGAGGCGGCCGATGGTCAGGAAGTCACCGGCGCCGAGGTCGATGGGTGCAGAGGCGCCCGAGGTGGCCGCGCTCCAGGCGGCATCGAGGAACTCGCGGTTGGTCTCCCCCAGCGTGATGGCGCGGGCGCTGGACCGCTCGGGGTCGACGACGGCGGTCGCGCTGCCCTCCGGCAGGTACTCGGCCAGCGACTTCAGCGGACCGGAGACGGCGGGCAGCAGCGACTCCATGCCCTCGACGGGGATGCCCTCGGCCATCTTCTCGAGCATTCCGGCGATCGCGGGGAAACCGCCGATCAGCGCCCTGGCGCGGTCGCGGACATCAGGAGTCAGCAGCAGCTCGCGGCTCGGCGGCAGATCGACCCCGTCGACGTCTCCGGGGAGCGAGCGCTGATCCGCGACGGAGAAGGCGCGGATCTGGTCGATCTCGTCGCCGAAGAACTCGACGCGGAACGGATGCTCCGAGATGGCGGGGAACACGTCGAGGATGCCGCCGCGCACCGCGAATTCACCGCGGCGCGACACCATGTCGACGCGCGAGTAGGCGCGCTCGACCAGCTGCTCGACCACACGGTCGAGCTCGTGACCGCGGCTGGCGGTGCGCAGCTCGAGCGGGGCGATCTCGCCGAGGTTCCCGGCGATGGGCTGCAGGGCCGCCCGCACGGAGGCCACGACGACGAGCGGGTGCTCGCCCGTCCACTCGGCGATGCGCCGCAGGGTCTGCAGGCGCTGGCCGACCGTGTCGGGACTCGGGCTCAGCCGCTCGTGGGGCAGCGTCTCCCAGGCCGGGAACGTGACGACCTCGGCCTCGGGGAGGTAGGCGGTGAGCGCCCCGGCGAGACTCTCCGCCCGCCGACCGGTGGGCACGACGGTGAGGAGAGCCGGCGGATGCCCCGCTGCACGACGCTTCTCGAGCAGCCCGGCGAGCGCCGGCGCATCGAGCCCGTCGACGAGGCCGAGATCGGCATCCGTCTGGGCCCACGTCAGGGCGTCACGAAAAAGAGATGCCTCTTCCAAGGCGCGCAGAATCCCCGGCACAGTCACCGGACAAGCCTAGCCGCGGCCGCCGACACCGGCATCGGAACCAGCGCGGACAGGCACTGCGCGAGCCGTAGGATGCCGGGATGGAACGTGTCACTCTCACCACCGAGCGGCTCGTCCTGCACGTGCCAGACGAGTCCGACATCGACGCGATCACCGCGGCCTGCCAGGATCCGGAGATCCCCCGCTGGACGACGGTCCCGAGCCCGTACACGCGTGCCGACGCCGAGGAGTATGTGCGGCTCATCGGCGAATGGTGGGCCGACGGCAGCGAGACGATCTGGTGCGCCTACCGCGACGGCGGGCTCGTCGCCTCGATCGGACTCCACCACATCGTCTCCCACCACACCGGCGGTCATGCCGAGCTCGGATTCTGGGTGGCGGCGTCTGCTCGCGGCAACGGCTACCTCGTCGAGGCCGCACGGGCCGTCGTCGACTGGGGCTTCGACGAGCTCGGTCTCGCACGGCTGGGCTGGCGCGCGGTCGCTGGCAACGTCGCGTCCGCGCGGTCGGCGCGGGCACTCGGGTTCCGCTACGAGGGGTTCGCCCGCCAGGCGCTCACGAGCACGCGTGGCCGAGACGACGGCTGGTTCGCCGGCCTCCTCCGCGCCGATGACCGCACACCGGTGCACTGGCCGGTGCTCTAGTCGAGCGTCGGAGGCGGGTGGCAGGATGGGCGCATGCCTGAGATGCCGGAGGTCCAGGGCCTGACCGCGTTCCTCACCGAACGCGCCGTGGGGCGCACGATCATCCGTACGAGCGTCGGCGCGATCGCGGCGCTGAAGACGTACGATCCACCGAACACCGCATTGCACGGAGCCGTGATCACCGCCGCGACCAGACGGGGGAAGTTCATCGTGCTCTCGTGTGGAGACGACCTGCACCTGGTGTTCCATCTGGCGAAGGCCGGCTGGCTGCGCTGGTACGAGACCCTGCCGGCGACGCCGATCAAACCGGGCAAGTCGCCCATCGCCGTCCGGGTCGGCCTCGACGACGAGAGCGGATTCGACCTCACCGAGGCCGGCACCAAGAAGTCGCTCGCCGTCTACGTCGTGCGGGACCCCGAGGAGGTCCCCGGCATCGCCCGCCTCGGGCCGGATCCACTCGACGAGTCGTTCACGCGCGAGGTGTTCGGTGGACTGCTCCAGGGGCGACGGACCCAGATCAAGGGGCTGCTGCGTGATCAGGGCGTGATCGCCGGCATCGGCAATGCGTACTCCGACGAGATCCTGCACGCCGCGCGGATGTCGCCGTATGCGATCGCCGACAAGCTCGGCGACGAGGAGATCGATCGCCTGTACGCCGCGATGCGGACCACTCTCACCGACGCGGTCGAGGCGGCCTCCGGCAAACCTCCCGCCGACCTCAAGGACGCGAAGCGCCGAGGGATGCAGGTGCACGCGCGCCGCGGGGAGACGTGCCCGGTGTGCGGCGACACCATCCGCAGCGTCTTCTTCGCGGACCGCTCGATGGAGTACTGCCCGACCTGCCAGACGGGCGGCAAGCCGCTCGCGGATCGTCGCCTCTCGCGGCTGCTGAAGTAGCAGCGCGTCGCCGGCGACGGATGCGATCAGCGGGGCGGCGGGGCGACCGACGCCCGGTCCACGAAGCGGGTGACGAGGGTGTGCAGCCCGGTCGAGCCCGCCTCCCCGTCGATCGCGGCGAACAGCACCTCTGCGGCGCGGGCGCCCAGCGCCAGAGTCGGCTGCTCGATCATCGTCAGCGGCGGCTCCATGACTGCAGCCCAGGAGCTGTCGTCGAAGCCGATGAGCGAGACATCGGCGGCGACACGCAGGCCTCGCGCGCGCAGCGCCCGCAGGGCTCCGGTCATCGCGTCGTTCTCGGTGCAGAACAGAGCGGTGGGGGCCTCCGGCAGATCGAGCATGCGCGTGACCTCGGCCTGAGCGTTCTCCTCGGTCTTGGCACCCACCATGACGAGGTCGGCGTCGAACACGATGCCCTCGTCGTCGAGGGCATCCAGGTATCCCTGGAGTCTCTCGCCGTCGGTCCACAGGTTCTTCGAGGCGATGTCGATCAGCTCGCGGCGGCGACGCGGCCGCTCCTGCACGGGGGGACCCCAGACGAAGCCGATGCGGCGGTGTCCTGCATCCAGCAGCCGGACCACCGCCTCGCGCGCCGCGGCCCGATTGTCGATGACCACCGCGTCGAGATCGAGTCCCGGCACGGCACGGTCGACGAGGACCACGGGGATGTCGCGTGCTCTCGCCTGCTCGATGTGCCCGGCCGACGCCACGTCGAGGGCCGCCGAGGCGACGATGATCCCGTCGACCCGCTTGTCGATCAGCACGTTCGTCGCCGCGATCTCCTCGTCGAGGTCCTCGTGCGTGCTGAGCACCAGCGTGTCGAAGCCGCGTGCACGGGAGGCATCGGAGATCCCGCGCACGACGCCGCCGAAGAAAGGGTTCGCGATGTCGGCGACGATCACCCCGAGGGTCTGGCTGACGCCGGTCGACATGCTTCGTGCGAGCGCGTTCGCGCGGTATCCGAGTCGCTCGGCGGCCGCGAGCACGCGCTCGCGCAGCTCTGGGCTCACATAGCCGTAGCCGCCGAGCGTCCGCGCCGCCGTGGACCGGCCGACACCCGCGGCCTCGGCGACCTCGGAGATGGTCGGGGGGACGGAGCGCTCGGAGGTCATCGCCCTCGCCCCTTTCCGCATCAGTGGTTCACCACATGCTAGCCGGGACGGGATCGCCGCTCCTGCGACCACGGGCGAATGCGCCCTCGACCAGGCACTGGTCGTGCGCCGCATCCGCCCCCGCCTCGAGCGCCCTCTGCAGCGCCGCACCCGACGGACGGCGATCGCGACGCCAGCCGGCACCATGCAGCGCGACGAGGAAGCCGGCGAGGAAGGCGTCGCCGCATCCCATCGTGTCGACGAGCTGCTCGCCCTCGGCGAGCAGGTGCGCGGGTGCTGTGCGCCGCTCGCGACCGTCGGTCACCAGCGCTCCGTCGGTGCCCCGCGTGCCCAGAGCGAGGCCGGCACCGCGGTGCACCGCCTCGTCGAGCAGAGCCCACGCCTCGCCGTCTGCGAGCCCGGCGCACGAGAGGAGCACCAGGTCGGCCGACGGTGCGACCCTGTCGAGATACGCGGCCGAGCGGAACTCGGCTTCGCTGGACAGGTCGAAGCTCACCAGCACGTCGTGAGCGCGCAGGCGCGGCAACTGCGATTCGGTGCGCGAATAGACGCTGGAGTGCACGAGGTCGAAACCGGCGGCATACTGTTCGCGTCCGGCGTCGAGGTCGATCGGGTCGCTGACCGTCACTCCCCCGCCGTTCCAGCCGAGGAAGACGCGGTCGCCGTCGACGACGCGCAAGGACGACACCCCGGACTCACCCGCGCGGGTGAGAGACCGGGTCGTGCCCACTCCGGCGTCCTCGATCGCCGCCCGCAGGAACGAGCCCGCATCGTCGTCGCCGAACACGCCGAGGTAGTCGGCATCCGCCCCGAGGCGATGCGCGTACACGGCGACGTTGACGGCATTGCCTCCCGGATAGTCGACGCCCCGGTCGAGGAACCGGTCGACGATGTTGTCGCCGAAGCCGAGTACGCGCATCTTCGGGTCGCCTCTCGTCTCAGTAGTCCATCACGCGGTAGTACCGGCGCAGGTCGAGTGAGTGCTCGCGCACACGCTCGAGGTGCTTGCTCACGCGGCCCATCACGGTGTCGAGGACGATCGGGGCGATCAGGGCTCGGTTCTCGGCGCTGAAGCCCTCGAGCGCGTAGTCGCGCGTGTCGAAGACGGTGACGTCCTTCGAGATGCGCTTGCTGAACGCCTCAGCCCGATCCGTGAGCGGGCGCGTACGATCCTCGCCCTGGAAGATGAGCACCGAGGTGTCCTCCTCCAGCAGTTCCAGCGATCCGTGGAAGAACTCGGCACTGTGCACGCGCGTGGTGCGCAGCCACTGCATCTCCTCGAGGATGCACATCGAGTACAGGTACGCGAAGGACCACAGCGGCCCGCCGCCGATGAGGAAGTAGTAGTCGGTGTCCTTGTGGGCGTCGGCGAAGGCTGCGGCGACCGGCTCCGCCTGCTCCGCGGCGGACACGAGGGCGTCGGGGAGGTTCACCAGCTCGTCCGCGAGCGAGGTGTAGCCGTCGAACTCGCTGCGCTGGTGCAGCAGCCGGCCGACGAGCAGCAGGAGCTGCATGTCGAACGGCCAGGTCTTGGGCTCCGAGACGAGCGAGTGATCGACGCCGCTCGCGATCGGCGAGTCCGCGTGACCGGTGAAGGCGACCGTCGTCGCCCCCGCCGCCTTCACGAAGTCGATCGCGCGGATGACGTCCTCCGTCGTGCCGGTGACCGAGGTGAAGACGGCGAGCGTGCGCTCGCCGAGGGTCGCCTCGCCGGTGACGACGAGTTCAGCGGCGATGGCGGAGCGGATGGGGAGGGCGGACCGTTCGCGCGCCAGCAGCTCGTAGGGCCACATCTGGCTGTAGGTGCCGCCGGCTCCCACCAGCAGGACATTGTCGATCCCCGTCGCGAGCAGCTGATCCACCAGCTGCTCGATCTGCGGGCGCAGCGCCACGGCGCTGGCGATCTGGGTTCGGAAGGCGGTCTCGTCGAAGCCGAGCATCATTGATCCTTTCGCAGGGCGGCCTCCGCCGACCCTGATCGATGTGGTACCGGTGTCAGGTGGGGATCATGCTGGCACAGATCGTTCGAGGTCGTCAAACATCCCTGATTTCCGGCACAACTCTGTCCAGTTCCAGATTGATTGAGATCGAGGCTGGTACCGGTGTCAGGTTTTCGCTACACTCGCCGTCAAGGCACGCACCGAAGTTCCAACGGCGGATCGGTGCCCGCGGTCCCCGCGGTCGTCGGTCCGCCTGCTCAGAGAGGCAGACCATGCGCACGACACGCACACTCCCGATCGCCGCAGCCGTCGCGGCATCCGCTCTCGTCCTGGCGGGTTGCGCCGGCGGGGCGCCGCAACCGGCCGCCGACGTCACGGCTGATCCGGTCTACGAGGGCACCCTGTCGATCCTGACGAAGTTCGGCGGAGCGCCGCTCGAGACCTACTTCGAGGACCTCGCGAACGCCTACGAGGCGGAGCATCCCGACGTCGAGATCGAGCTGATCCAGGAGACCGACCAGTCGATCAAGGACAAGACCAAGACGCTGACGGCATCCGCTGCACTCCCCGACATCTACTTCACCTGGACGGGCGACTGGGCCGAGAACTTCGTCGGCGGCGGCCTCGCCGCCGACCTCAGCGAACTCATCGCACCCGGCACCGAGTGGGGCGACCGCTTCGGCGAGGCTTCTCTCTCGGCGTTCCAGTACGACGGCAAGTACTACGGCATCCCGCTGTACAACAACGGCAAGTTCATGGGCTACAACAAGGCCGCGTTCGCCGCAGCGGGCATCGAGGTGCCGACCACGTTCGAGGAGCTCGTCGACACCTGCGGTCCGCTCCGCGCCGCGGGCTACGAGCCGATCGCCTTCGGGAACAAGGACGGCTGGCCGGCCCTTCACTACCTGCAGCAGCTCTTCGCCTACAACGTCCCGAGCGACGTCCTGCACGCCGACTTCGATCCCGAGACTGCGAAGTGGAGCGACGAAGGCTACGTCGCCGCGCTCGAACAGTTCCAGACCATCGTCGAGGAATGCACCGACAGCGGCAAGGGCACCAACGGAGTGCTCTACACGACGGCGCAGGAAGCGCTCGCCGGCGGTCGGGCCGCGATGTACTACCAGGAGATCCTCGAGTTCGACACGGTCACCGCGGAGGGCGCGACCCTCACGACGGAGGACTTCGGAATCTTCCCGCTGCCGACCCCGGAGGATGCCGCCGGCGACCCCGACGCGATCGAGGGCTCGCCCGAGGGCTACCTCATCAACGCCAAGTCGCCGCGTGCAGCACTGGCAGCGGACTTCATGAAGTTCGCGACCGAGCCTGAGAATGCCTCGCTGCTCTCGTCCCCGCCGTACGGGCAGCCCAGCACGGTCGTCGGCGCGGTGACCGAGGAGACGTCGAGCATGCCGGTCTACGAGGGCATCACGGCGGTCAACGAGGCGTCGCAGCTCGTGGTCTGGCTCGACACGGTCACCGTGCCCGAGGTCGCCGACGCCTGGCTGGCCGGCGGCGAAGCGATCATCAGCGGCAGCGCCACACCGGAGGAGGTGCTGGAGAGTGTCCGCACCGCGAACGATTCCGCCCGGTGAGACGCAGTCGGGGGCGGGCTTCCGCCTGCCCCCGACCGTCACCGAGGCGATCACCGCTCCGGCGCCGCGAGGCCGGATACGCGGCCGCCTCCCCCGCGCCGGAGCTCGGCGCCTGGCCGGGCTCGCGTGGGTGCTCCCCGCCCTGATCGTGCTCGCCGTCTTCGTCTACCTTCCTCTGGTGCAGAACATCGCGTTCTCGACGCAGGAGTGGGACATCTACTCCGGGGCATCCGAGTTCGTCGGACTCGAGAACTACGACAAGCTCTTCGCGGATCCCGTGTTCTGGACTGCACTCGGCAACAACGTCCTCTACGCGCTGCTCTCGATCCTGTTCCAGGTGGCTGCCGCGCTCGTGCTCGCCGCGATGATCGAGAGTCTGCGCAGCATCCGCTGGCGCAAGGTCCTCCGGGCGATCTACTTCGTGCCGTCCGCGATCTCTCTGACCGTCGCCGGTCTGCTGTTCTACTTCATCTACGAACCGAACCTGGGCCTGCTCAACCACATGCTCGACGCGATCGGTCTCTCCGGACTGGCGCAGCCGTGGCTCGGCCAGGAGTCCACCGCGATGGTCGCGATCATCGCGATGAGCCAGTGGCAGGGGTTCGGCTACTCGACGCTGCTGTTCGCCGTCGCGATCCAGCGCATCCCGTCGGAGCTCTACGAGGCGGCATCGCTCGACGGTATCGGCCCGGTGCGGCGGTTCTTCCACGTCACCGTGCCGCTGGTCAGGGAGATGACCGGCCTCATGATCATCGTCACCATCTCCGGAGCCTTCCAGGTGTTCAACGAGGTGATGGTGATGACAAGCGGCGGGCCCAACAACTCGACCCAGGTGCTGGCCACCTGGCTGTACCGCAGCGGGTTCGTCCGCAATGACTTCGGGTACGCGGCGGCCATCGCGACGGTGATCTTCGTCGTGACGCTCCTCATCGCCCTCGCGCAGCTCTGGTACACACGACGCAGAAGGGTGGAGTTCTGATGACCCGCACCGGATTCCTCGGCGCGATCGGACGCGTCTTCGTCTGGGCCTTCCTGCTCGCGCTGGTCGTGGTCGTCGCCTATCCGCTGCTGTGGATGGTGCTGAACGGCTTCAAGACCAACGCCGAGCTGTTCGGCAATCCGTTCGCCCTGCCGCTGCAGCTCACGTGGGAGAACTATGCCGACGCCTGGAACCGCGGCGTCAGCGACTACCTCACCGCGAGCGTGCTCGTCACCGTCACCTCCACCGTCGCGACGGTGTTCATCAGCGCATGGGCGGCGTACGGTCTGACCCGAGTTCGGATGCCCTTCGGGCGCACGGTGTCGGGAATCATCCTCGGCGGGCTGATGCTCGCTCCCGCCGTCGCGCTCGTGCCACTCGTGCGGATGTTCCAGGCGATGGGCCTGTACAACACCTTCTGGGCACTGCTCATCCTCTACACGGCTTTCCGCATCCCGTTCACGACGTTCCTCATCCGCGCGTACATGATCGACCTCCCGCGCGAAGTCGACGAGGCGGCTGAGGTCGACGGCGCCAGTCGGTGGACCGCGTTCTGGCGCATCACGCTGCCGATGTGCAAGCCGATCATCATCTCCACGGTGATCCTGCACGTGCTGTTCGCGTGGAACGAGTACCTGTTCGCGATGGTGTTCACCAGCGGGTCCGGAGTGCAGACGCTCCCGGTCGGCCTCACGAGCCTCTTGAGCAAGCACGGCACCGACTACCCGGTGGTGTTCGCCGGCATGGTCGTCGCCGCGCTCCCGGTCATCGTGCTCTTCTTCGCCAGCCAGCGCTACTTCATCAAGGGCCTCTCCGAGGGGATCGGGAAGTGACGTCGACAGCGCCGCTGATCGACCGGGTCACCGGTTCGAACTTCGCCTACCAGCACCTCCCGCTCGAGCGCTGCCTGGACGACATGGCCGACCTCGGGCGCGATCGGCTGGAGCTCTGGGGCATCGCTCCGCACGCCCCGGTGGCCTGGCTGACGGACGCGGAGGCACGCGCGATCCGCGACGCCGCCGCCCACCGAGGACTGCAGATCGCCTGCTTCACCCCGGAGCAGGTGATGTACCCGGTCAACATCGCTTCTCCTGATGACCGGTTGCGCGCATCGAGCATCGCGATGTTCCGCCGGGCGGCCGAGATCGCCGTCGAGCTCGGCGCGGGGATGCTGTTCCTCACCTCGGGGCGCGGCAGCGAGGACGAGCCCCGCGGGGCCGGCTGGGCCCGGTCGGTCGACGCGCTCGGAGAGATCAGCACGCACGCGGCGGGTCTCGGACTCGAATGCGTGCTGGAGCCGCTGCAGCGTGTCGAATCGAACCTCGTCGTGACCGCGGCGGATGCGGCGCGCATGCTGACCGACGTCGGCGCCTCGAGACTGGGGGTCGCATTGGACACCGTCGCCGCGGCCGCGGCGGGCGATGCGGTGGACGACTACTTCCGTCTCCTCGGCGAGCGCGTGCGCCATGTGCACCTGATCGACGGCACCCCCACGGGACACCTCGCATGGGGCGACGGGGAGCTCCCGCTCACCGGCATCGTCGATGCACTGGACCGCGCCTCCTACCGCGGACTCGCGACGATCGAACTGTTCGGCGACGGCCACTACGCCCTGGATCCGCACCCCGTGCTCGCACGCTCGATGGACGCGATCGCCGAGGCATGCCGACGCCCCGCACCGTAGCAATACGACGCGGAATGAATCACATCCGGATGCGTTGAGTACACTCAGAGCATCAACGTGCTCCGGGGTCGGTGGGAATCCGAACCGGCGGTGACAGTCCGCGAGCGTCTCGGTTCTCCGAGGTGCCGATCCGGTGGAAATCCGGGACCGACGGTGATGCGAGGCGCAGCCTCGCTAGTCCGGAAGGGAGGCAGCACGGTGCGCCGACGCGCGCGCGTTCTGCCTGCACCTCCCTCGCGGAGAATCCCCGGAGCCTCAGAGAGGACCACGGATGGCAGTGAACGAGACGGAGCGGCGGGCGATGACCCGAGCGCTCGAGCTCGCGACACGCGGCCCCCGCGGAGTGAACCCGCAGGTCGGCGCCGTCCTCCTCTCCCCCGGCGGCGAGATCCTCGCCGAGGGCTGGCACCAGGGCGCCGGAACCCCGCACGCCGAGGTCGACGCGCTGTCGAAGCTGGCACCGGATGCCGCGCGGGGCGCGACCGCCGTGGTGACCCTCGAACCCTGCAACCACACCGGTCGGACCGGCCCCTGCGCTCTCGCGCTCATCGAGGCGGGCGTCTCCCGCGTGATCTACGCGCTCGATGATCCCGGCGCCGTGTCCGGTGGCGGGGCCGATCGGCTGCGCGCTGCCGGAGTCAGCGTTGAGGCGGGAGAGCAGGCCGACACCGCCGAGGCGATCATCGGCGAATGGTTGACCGCCCAGCGTCTCGGACGCCCCGAGGTCACAGTGAAGTGGGCGCAGTCCCTCGACGGACGCGCGGCCGCCTCCGACGGCACCAGCCAGTGGATCACGGGACCCGAGGCTCGGGCCGACGTCCATCGGCGGCGCGCAGAGGCCGACGCGATCGTCGTCGGCACCGGCACCGTCCTCTCCGATGACCCCGCCCTGACCGCTCGCGACGGCGACGCCCTCCACGCGCATCAGCCGATCCCGGTCGTGATCGGCACGCGGACGACGCCCGACGACGCCGCGGTGCGCCGGCATCCGCATCCGCCCCTGCTCTTCGACACGCACGACCTGCACGAGGTCATGGCGGACCTGCACGCCCGCGGCATCCAGAGCGTGTTCGTCGAGGGAGGACCGACACTCGCGAGCGCCTTCATCGCCGCCGGTCTCGCCGACCGGGTGCTCGCCTACATCGCACCGGTGCTGCTCGGCGGAAACCGCACCGCACTCACAGACATCGGCGTCGGGTCGATCGACGCCGCCCGCCGTCTGACCGTCGAGGAGTGGCTGCCGCTCGGCGCCGATCTGCTCGCGATCGCTCGCCCCGCATCCGCCCCGGAAGAAGGAGACGCCTGATGTTCACCGGAATCATCGAGGAGATCGGCGAGATCACCGAGATCTCCCCCGCAGGCGACGGGTGGCGTCTGACCGTGCGCGCGCCGAAGGCCGCGGCCGACGCCGTGCACGGCGAGTCGATCGCCGTCTCGGGCGTGTGCCTCACCGTCGTCGGCTCGACCCCCGACAGCTTCGACGCCGACGTCATGAAGCAGACCCTCGACGTCGCGGCTCTCGGCGGAGCATCCGTCGGCACCAGGGTGAACATCGAGAAGGCGATGCCGGTCGGCGCGCGCCTCGGCGGACACATCGTGCAGGGGCACGTCGACGGAGTGGGCAGCATCGTCGAGGTGCGCCCCGGCGAGCAGTGGAGCGTCCTGCGCGTCTCGCTCCCCGACGACCTCGCCCCCCTCGTGGTCGACAAGGGGTCGATCTCGATCGACGGCACCTCGCTCACAGTGAGCGCCGTCAGCGCCGCCGACGCGACGACCCACTGGCTCGAGGTCTCGCTGATCCCCGAGACGCTCGCCGCCACCACACTCGGCTCCCGCGAGGTCGGCGACCGCGTCAACCTCGAGACCGACATCCTCGCCCGTCACGTTGAGCGCCTCCTGGCGTTCAGGGCAGCACCGGAAGGAGGCTCGCGATGAGCCTTTCCCCCATCCCCGAGGCCCTCGAGGCCCTGCGCGCCGGACGCCCCGTGCTGGTGGCGGACGACGAGAACCGCGAGAACGAAGGCGACGTCGTGCTCTCCGCCGAGCTCGCCACCCCGGAGTGGGTCGCGTGGACCGTGCGCTGGTCGTCGGGCTTCATCTGCGCCCCGATGCCGTCCGACCTGGCCGACAGCCTGAACCTCCCGCCCATGGTGGCGGCCTCGGAGGACGCGCGCTCCACCGCCTACACGGTCAGTGTCGACGCCGCGGAAGGCGTGACCACCGGCATCAGCGCCCACGACCGCGCACACACCCTCAACGTCCTGGCGAACCCCGAGTCCACTGCGACGAGCATCATCCGCCCCGGCCACGTGCTGCCGCTGCGCGCCGTCGACGGGGGCGTGCGCGAGCGGAGCGGCCACACCGAGGCGGCTGTCGACCTGATGAAGCTGGCAGGACTCCACCCGGTCGGAGCCATCGCCGAGGTCGTCGCCGAGGACGGCAGCATGATGCGCCTCCCCGGGCTGCTCGAGCTCGGCGCCCGTGACGGCGTGCCGGTCATCACGATCGAGCAGCTCATCGCCCACCTGAACGAGATCGACCCCGCAGGAGCGGCGCCGGTGCACCACCGACGGGTGAGCCTGCGTGCGGATGCGACCGTGCCCACCACGCACGGCTCGTTCCGGTTCCTCGCGTACAAGGACAGGGTCACGGGCACCGACCACATCGCCGTCGTCTCGGGCGAGCTCGGCGAGACGGCTCTGGTGCGGGTGCACTCGGAGTGCCTGACCGGGGAGGCCTTCGGATCGCTCAAGTGCGAGTGCGGCCCGCAGCTGGATGCCGCCCTCGACGCGATCGAGCACGACGGCGGAGTCGTCGTCTACATGCGCGGGCACGAGGGCCGCGGCATCGGGCTGATCAACAAGCTGCGCGCCTACAGCCTGCAGGAGGAGGGGCTCGACACGGTCGACGCCAACCTCGCGCTCGGCCTGCCGGCCGACGCTCGGGACTACGCCGCCGCCGCCGGCATCCTCGCGGACCTGGGCGTGTCGAAGGTGCGCCTGCTCACCAACAACACCGACAAGGTGAACCAGCTGCGCAGCCTCGGCCTCGACGTGGTCGAGCAGGTGCCGCTGATCGTCGGCGTGGGACCGAACAACCATCAGTACCTCGAGACCAAGCGTGACCGGATGGGTCACATCATCGGTGAGGCGGAGCTGGCAGAGGCTCTCGCCGACGGACGGAAGGACGACGCATGAGCGGCGCAGGAGCACCCCAGCACGAGAAGATCGACGGACGAGGGCTCGACGTCGTCGTCATCGCCGGCACCTGGCACGAGACGATCTCGAACGGTCTGATCGCCGGCGCGCAGCGGATCCTGGATGACGCGGGGGCCACGCACCGGCTCGTCCGCGTGCCCGGATCGTTCGAGCTCGCCGTGGCCGCCCAGGCGGCGTTCGCCGGTGGAGCCGACGCCGTCGTCGCGCTCGGCGTGATCATCCGCGGTGGCACCCCGCACTTCGAGTACGTGTCGGCGGCGACCACCGACGGGCTGTCCCGGGTCTCACTCGACGCGGGCAAGCCCGTCGGGTTCGGCGTGCTCACTCTCGACGACGAGAAGCAGGGTCTTGACCGCGCAGGCCTGGAGGGCTCGAAGGAGGACAAGGGTGCGGAGGCAGCGGATGCCGCGCTGCGCACCGCCCTGGTCATCCGCAAGCTGCGAGGCTGAGGTCAGCCTGCCCTTGCTGGCGACCTGACACCTCCCACTCCTACGGTGAGGGTATGGAGACCCTGCGCCACATCGTCCTGTTCGTGCACCTGATCGGCTTCGCCGTGCTGTTCGGCGCCTGGGCGGTGCAGGCCTTCGGCGGGAAGCGCGAGTTCACCCGGCTGATGAGCATCGGCATGACGCTCGCGGCCGTCGCGGGTCTCGCCCTGGCAGCTCCCTGGGGTCTGCCGGAGGGTGCGGAACTGAACTACGCGAAGATCGGCACCAAGCTCGTCGTGCTGCTGGCGATCGGCGCCCTGCTCGGGATCGGCACGTCGAAGCAGCGCAAGTCGGGCGCAGTGCCGGCCGCGATGTTCTGGCTCGTCGGCATCCTCACCGCGCTCAACGCCGGGATCGCGGCGATCTGGCGCTGACGCGCCGCCTCTTTCCCTTCAGCTGCGCAGCGGCACCACCACATCCGCGCCGGCCTCCTCGGTCAACCGCTCCCCCATCTGGGCGAAGGTCGGCTGCGCGATGAACCCACCGGCGAACAGCGCCTGGCCCTGCGCGAAACCCTGCGCCCGGCGGATGTCGTCCTCTCCCACGAACCCGAACACGTCGGCCAGCTCGGCGATGTCGCGGGGTGCGTTGACCCGCATCAGGCCGAGGTTGTCGCACTGCGAGAGCACGTTGGGGTGGATCTTGGTCGGACGCTGCGTCGACAGCAGCAGCCAGAGGCCGAACTTGCGGCCCTCCGCCGCGATCTGCACGAGCTGCTCGGTGACCGCTCTCTCGACGGCGGTCCGGGGATCGGGCGGGCAGATGTTGTGCGCCTCATCGATCACGATGAGGAGCGGGCGCCGACTCTCCCGTTGCGCCCACAGCGCCTCGAGCACCGCGAGCGCCGCGACCTTCGGCTCGGCCGGATGATCGAATCCGCCGAGATCCAGCACAGTCGCCCGCGGCCTCTCATCGACCACGTCGACGACGGATCCGGCTCCCCTGGACCAGAGATCCCACTCGAGCACCTGGAGGTTCTCCATCCGATTGGCGAGGCGGATGTGGGCCGGGTCGCCCGTCGCCCGGAACTCTCTGAGCATCTCCACGGCGGAGAAGTCCGTCGTGCTCACCGACCAGTGCAGAAGGGCGTTGTACTCCTCGGCATCCGCGATCGGATCGATCTGCAGCACCGCGGCCTTCGCGGCCGGCGACAGGTCGATGTATCGGGCGTGCACCTTGTCCCCTGGACCATGACCGGAGCGGAACACGCGGATGTCGCTGGCGGCGATCGCGGCCGCAGGCGCGGAGGGCGAACCCGGCCTCGCCTCGGCCAGCCGGACGAAGTCGGCATTCGGATCCAGGATCAGCATGGGCAGTTCGGTCCGGAGCAGGAGCTGCTCCAGAACCACGCCCAGGGCATAGGTCTTACCGCTGCCGCTCTGCCCGCACCAGAACGTGTGACGGTTGAATCGTCGTGCATCGAGGTGGACGGACACGTCCGCTTCATCCGTCAGAGTGCCGATGGTCAGATCTGTCATTGCGAGCCTCCCGTGCGTGCGTGACTCCAGCTTGGCTCGAAGCGCACTCGGGATCATCACACTTCTCGGGTGACGCGACGCGCCGAGGTGAGGGTCAGGATGGGCCGCATGACGGACCGACTGCCGCTCGCCGAGGTGCTGCGCCATCCGCTCGCGAGCGCAGGATCTCGCGAGTCCGCGGCGCTGCTCGTCGGTGCGACCACGCTGATCATCACCTCAGGCATCTCGCTGCTGGCCTTCTGGGGACGGACGCTGCCGATCTCCGGCCCCGGTTCGATCGGGCAGTTCGCGGCCATCGGCTCCGCCATGACCGCGATGGTCGTGTTCCTGGCCGCGCGCTCGCTCGTCCACGTCCAGCCCGCGTCGGATGCCCGCGGCGCGCAGCGGATGCGCTGGTTCGATGTCGCAGCCCTGGCTCTCGCCCACGGCATCATCGCGCTGCTGGGGTGGATCGCCATCGCCGAGATCGTGGAACGCAGCTTCGTGGGCGCCGAGGTCTTCACTGTCGCCGGCGCCGTGCTGAGCGGCGCCGCGATGGCCTGCACCGCCTACCTCGTCGCTCTCTCGGCCGCGGGCATGAACCAGGGGATCCTCTCGGTGGTGCTCATGCTGTTCCTCGTCGTCGGCTCGTTCGCGAGCATGCTGAGCGCAGCGGATGAGCAGTGGTGGAAACTGCACCTCAGCAGCCTCGGCGTGACCGACGATGTGTCCGCTCTCACCTTCAACGTCACGCTGATCATCGCGGGCGTCATCGTGACCACAGTGGCGCACTTCGGAACCGCGTCGATCGCGGCGGACTCGCCCGGAGCCGTGCGGGGTCGTCGCATCGTCCGTCTCGAGCTGACCGCCATGGGAGTCCTGCTCGCCGGCGTGGGGCTCTTCCCGGTCGACAGGTTCCTCGCGCTGCACAATCTGTGCGCCACGGGGATGGTGGTGGTGTTCATCGTGATGGTCATCGGCCTGCGCCGCACGGTGCCGGGGACCCCCCAAGTCTTCCTGACCCTCGGCTACGTGTTCGTCGCGTGCATCGTCGTGCTCGCCGTGTTCTTCGCCACGGGCTACTACACCCTCACGGCCGTCGAGCTCGTCGCCTTCCTGATCATCTTCACGTGGCTGCTGCTCTTCCTCCGCAACACCGGCGCGACGACCGAGACGGTCGCCTGAGCCGGTGCCGCAGCGGCGGTCGGGCTAGGAGGCCAGCGCCTTCGCCTTGAGCGTCTCGAATTCGGCGGAGGTGATCACACCGGAATCGAGCAGCCCCCGGGCCTTCGTGATGTCGTCCGCCGGCGACGACGATCCGGCGGTCTCTCTGATGTAGGCGGTCTGAGCCGCATGCAGTTCGGCGATCTGCTCGCCGCGCCGCTGTGCCATCCCCTGTCCGCGGGCGATGAGGTACACGAGGGACGTGAGGAACGGGAGGAAGACGAGGAAGATGACCCACACCGCCTTCAACCACCCGTTCAGCGAGCTGTCGCGGAAGATGTCGCCGATGATCGTGAAGACGACCATGAGGTAGGAGATGAAGACGAAGGACCAGAAGAACCAGGCCACGAGATCCCAGATGGACATGCGCGATCCCTTTCGATCGGAGGATGAGGAGCAGGTCCGAAGCTAGTCAGGCTCAGTGACGTCCGCGTCACCCTGCCAGGGTGACCCGGCATCCGCGGCGGGGACGGGATTCACCGACACCACCTCGATGTGCAGGTCGTCGAACGCCCCGAGGAGGCCGAGCAGGCGGGGCTGGTCGTCGACGGGACCGACGATGCTCGTCAGCCCGTCCGACCGCGCCCGCACCGAGAAGCCGTCCAGCGCCTGCGCGAGCTGTGCGCTCATCCGTCCGCGGACCAGCACTTCGAAGACCCGGGTCATGACAGCAGCCTCCCTGGGATGCACGAGCAGCGTGAGCGCGACCGTCCCATGATGGACGCGCCGGCCGCCGGCGTCCTCATCCTCCGCGGATGATCTGATGCGGCTGTAGATCAGGCCTGCGCGTCCTGCCATACTGACACCGGATCCGCCGATGACCGCCATACCTCCCCCGCCGGCACATGCCGTCGAGCGTCCGCGACTGCGCAGTCGACTCGACCGGTCGCTGAACGCGCCTCTGAGCGTGGTCGTCGCTCCCGCCGGTTCCGGCAAGACCGTGTTGCTGTCGCAGTGGGCCGCGTCCCACCCGGACGTGCGGATCGCCTGGATCGGGCTCGAGCCGACGGACAGCGATCCGCGCCGGCTCCTCGACCATCTGCTGCGGGCGGCGTCACCGCTCGGCCACCCGTCGAGGGATCTCGGCCGACCGCATGCGGTCAACGCGCGAGCCCTCGGCCGCCCTGTCCTCGACGCCCTCGTCGAGGAGTTCCGCGAGCATGGTCCCGTCGTGCTCGTCCTCGACGATCTTCACCATCTCGCCGGCTCGTCACTGCTGCCGGACCTCTGGTGGCTGGCCGACAACGTTCCCGCTCACACTCACCTCATCTTCTCCTCGCGCATCGACTACGGCCTCGGCTGGGGCCGGCATCGACTGAGCCATTCGCTCCTCGAGCTGCGACAGAGCGACCTCGCCTTCGACGAGGCCGCGAGTGCGATGCTGCTCCAACGGATCACCGGCGCTCCGGTCAGTCCCCGCACCCTGAGCGCAGTCCTGGAACGCACGGAGGGCTGGGCGGCCGGCATCGTGCTGACCGGTCTCGGTCTGCGCAGCGAAGCGGACCCCGAGCAGTTCGCGAGCGATCTCCGCGGCACCGATCGCCTCATCTCCGAGTACCTGAGCGAGCAGGCCCTCGCCCAGCAGTCACCCGAGCGCAGGTCGCTGCTGCTCCGCCTGTCCGCTCTCGACCGGATGTCCGCGGAGCTCGTCGAGTCGGTGACGCCGGTCGATGACGCCACGGCGCTGTTCGAGGAACTCGAGCGACAGTCGATGTTCCTCGTCGCCCTCGACCGGGATCGCGAATGGTTCCGCTTCCACCCGATGTTCCGCGAGCTCCTGCGCTACCGACTCAGGGCCGAATCCCCCGCAGCGGCGACGGAGATCCGCACCGCTGCGGCCGAATGGCATCTCGCGAGGGGAGACGCGTCCGCCGCCATCGACTACCTGCTCGACGCGGGATCGTGGGAGCGGGCGGCGGCCGTCATCTCAGGACGCGGCCGTGAGGTGCTCGAGCGCAGTGACACCGCGTCGATGAGCCGATGGCTGGATGCGCTCCCTGCCGACTTCCGGGCCGCCCGACCGGACGTCGAGATCCTGCGCGGGATGCTGCTCATGATGAACGGCGACGCGGCCAGAGCCGAGGACGTGCTCAGGGAACAGGACGATCGCAGTCCGACCCCCGGCCGATCGGCGATCGTGCAGACGTATCTCGCGGCGCGGGTGCAATTCCGACCCGACCCGCGCGTCGGACTGCAGGCTGCGGATGCCGCGACGACGACTCTTCGCGAGCATCCGGATCTCCGTCCACCCGAGCTGCTGGGTCTGACCCATCCGCACCTGCTGCTCACGAGTGCGCTGACCTCGGCGGGGCGCGCGCACTTCCTCGCCGGCGACCTCCTCGCCGCCCGACGCCGATTCGAGGAGGCGCTCGCCGAGCCGGGGGCGCAGTACAGCCTGTACCGCATCCATCTGCTCGGCTCCCTCGCGCTGCTGGAGGCGTGGGCTGGACGCGTGCGCCTCGCCGCGAGGCTCGCCGAGGAGGCGCTGGACCTCGCCGCCGAGACTCGCCTGCTCGCGCATCCGGCGCCGGCGGACGCCTACCTGGCCGCGGCACTCGTGGCCATCGAACGGGGCACGCCGGCCTCCGCCTCGTCGGCCCTGGACGAGGGCGCTCTGCGCGCCGCCGCGAACCACCGCACCCAGCTCATGTGGATCGCACATCTCGAGAGGGTCCTCATCGGCCAGGAGAGCGCAGATCCGGAGGCGCCTGTGCCGCCGCCGCCGCCACCGATCGTCGCGTCGGCGCTCGACGCGGAGGAGGCCCGCGGGCTCCGTCTCTCGCACGCGTCCGGTCGCGCGCTGCCGCGCCCATCCTCTCGACACTGGTCGCCGCTCGCGTTCGAGGCGGTCGCCGCCGCGCTGACGCATGATCGTCCTGACCTCGCTCGGGCACTTCTCGACGGGTCGTCTGCCGAGTCCGCGGAGTCGCTGCCCCGCGTGGGAGTGGAGCAGCTCATCCTGCGCTCGTGGCTCGAGAACCGCGAGCGCGGCTCCGGTGCGGGCGCGGACGGCCTGCGCAGGGCACTGGAGCTGGCGTCGCAGCACGATCTGGTCGCGGCCTTCGTGCGAGCCGGCCCCGAGGTCATGCGCATGATCGCCGACCTGCCCGGCACGGCGACTCCGTTCCGCGCCGAGGTGCTGGAACGCGCGAGCCTGCTCCGGCACGCCCGCCCGACGTCGCCCGAGCTGGCCGAGCAGCTCACCGACCGCGAGCTCGAGATCCTCGCCTACCTGCCGACGAGGCTGACCAACGTCGAGCTCGCGGCCCGCTGCTACGTGTCGCCCAACACCATCAAGACGCACATGGCGCACATCTACCGCAAGCTCGCCGTGCCCAACCGCAACTCCGCCGTCACACGCGCCCAGGACCTCGGTCTCCTCTGACGCGGCGGTATATCGCCCTCGACGGGTGACGCGGTCACGTCGCTCGCACCGGAGAGTGACACGGTGAGCGACACCGGTCTGCCCGAGGAATCCTCTCCTCCGCCTCAGCGGCGGCGGACCTCAGGCGCGCAGCGTGCCCGCAGCATCCGCATCACCGTCACCCGCCCGCTGCTGTTCGGCTTCGCGCTGGTCCTCGGCGGACTCGGCGCGTTCGTCCTCGGCGCCGCCGTGAGCTCGGTCGCGACGATCCTCGTCTACATCGCCATCGCCATCTTCGTCGCGCTCGGCCTCGACCCCGTCATCCGTCGGATGGAAGCGCGCGGGGTGTCGCGGACCCGCGGTCTGCTGATCGTCTCCGGCGGCTTCCTCGTCTTCCTCGCCGTGGTGATCGGGTTCATCATCCCGCCCGCGCTCGTCCAGCTGGGCGAGTTCACGCGTTCCGTCCCCGCGACCATCGCCGACTTCCGGGCCTCCGAGGAGTACGCCGCCTTCGAATCTCAGGTCGGGGATGTCCTCGGCACGGCGCTCAGCGATCTCGCCGCCTTCCTCGGCGACCCCGGCAACCTCCTCGCCCTCGGAGGCGGAGTGCTCGCCGTGGGACTCGGCGTGGGCAACGCCATCTCGGGCATGCTCATCGTGGTGGTCCTCACCCTCTACTTCCTCGCCTCACTCTCTGCCATCAAGTCGGCCTTCTACTCGCTCGCTCCCGCCCGCGACCGCCCGCGGCTCCGCACGCTGACCGAGCAGATCACCGACTCTGTCGGCAGCTATCTCATCGGGATGGTGATCCTCGCCGCGTGCAACGCCGTCTTCGCCACGCTGCTGCATCTGGTGCTGGGACTGCCCGCACCGGCGTTCATGGGCCTCGCCGCCTTCCTGATCACCCTGATCCCCCTCATCGGACCCGTGACGTACTGGATCTTCGCCACGGTCGTCGCCCTGTTCGTGGACCCGCTGCTGGCACTGATCTTCGCGGTGGTCTATCTCATCTACATGCAGTTCGAGGCATATCTGCTCACCCCGCGCATCATGAACCGCGCGATCGCCGTGCCCGGATCCCTCGTGATCATCGGCGCGCTCATCGGCGGGGCTCTGCTCGGGCTGCTCGGCGCCCTGGTGGCGATCCCGGTCACAGCGGCGATCCTGCTGGTCATCACGCAGGTCCACATCCCGCGGCAGAACGCGAAGCTCTGAGGAGGAGACGATCATGGCACGATCCACAGTCCAGGAGCTCCAGCGGCGGCTGGCCGCGCTCGAGGCCGAGAACAGCGCGCTCCGGAGCGGGGGCGCCGCGGATATGCCCGCCGGCTCGCCGGAGCCGGGCATGTCACCGCGCAGGTCCCGCGGATGGGGACGCGCACTCTCGGCGACCGTGCTCATCGTGCTGGGGACGCTGATCGCCCCCGTCGCCCTCGTGGCCGCGTGGGCCAATGTGCAGCTCACCGACACCGACCGGTTCGTCGCGAGCTACGCGGTCCTCGCGAGCGACCCTGCGGTGCAGTCCGCTGTCACCACGCAGGTCGTCGAGGCGATCGAGGGACAGGTCGACATCCCTGCCCTCACCACGGATGTGATCGACGGCGTCATCGAGCTCGGCACGGGTCCCGCCGCGACCCGTGCGCTGGAACTGCTCAAGGGTCCCGCCGCACAGGGACTCCAGTCGCTCATCGGCACGGTGGTCGCGCGCTTCGTGGAGTCCGAGGCGTTCGCGGATGTGTGGGCGACCGCGCTCCGCGTGAGCCACTCGCAGGTGGTGTCCGCTCTCCGCAACGATCCCGACGCGGCGCTCGTGCTCGGCTCCGACAACACGATCGGCATCCAGCTGGCCCCGATCATCGACGCCGCCAAGCAGGCCCTCCTCGACCAGGGCGTCGGCTTCGCGGCGTCGATCCCGGCCGTCGATCGGACGATCATCGTCGCGCAGGTCGACTCGCTCGCCTCGATCCGACTCGCCTACGAGCTCATCGTCGCGGCAGGGCTGTGGCTGCCGTGGGTGGCGATCCTCCTCCTGGCCGCCGGGGTCGTCGCCGCACGACGGCGATCGCGCGCGCTGATCAGCGCAGCACTCTCCCTCGCTCTCGTGATGCTGATCGTGCTCGCCGGACTCGCCATCGGGCGGGTGTTCTTCGACACGGCGCTGCGCAGCAGCGGGATTCCCGTCGACGCCGGCGGATCGATCTACGAACTGGTCGTCGGCGCCATGCGGGACACGGCGGTGGCGGTGCTCGTGCTCGCCCTCGTCACCGCCGTCGTCGGGTGGTTCGCCGGCCCGTTCGCGGTTCCCCGTCGACTTCGCGGTGCGGTCCACGAGGGTGCCGCGTCGCTGCGCTCCACGATGGAACGACGCGGAGTCAGCAGCGGACGCTTCGGCGTGTGGATGCATTCGCGTCGGGCTCTCCTGAGAGCCGCCGTCGTGGTCGTGGGAGGCGCCGTCGTGCTGCTCGTTCGCCCCCTCAGCCCCGCGCTCGTGCTGTGGACTCTGGCGCTGAGCCTGCTGGCGGTCCTCGTGCTGGAGCTGGTCGAGCGACCCCCTGCGGCTGACGGCGCTGCGGATGCCGCGAGCGGGGCGGCGTCGGTCGAGGAGCAGGATGGCGGGAGCCCGGCGCCCGCCCCTCTGGACGTGGCGAGCTCATGACACGGTCACCGCAGGAGGCGGATCCCTTCGCCGCTCGACGTGAGGCGGGGCGCGCCGCGCGTGCACGACTTGCGCGGACGCAGCTCGGGCAGTGGTCGCCGGGCCCTGACCGGTCGGACCCGATCGCACTGCTCGAGGAGCAGTCGATATCGAGAGTGCGGGAACTCACGCCGGTGCGATACGCGCGGATGTCCGCGTCGCCGCTCGCCTTCTACCGTGGCGCCGCCCTGCTCATGGCAGCGGACCTCGCCTCCCACGCCCACAGCGGCATCATCACGCAGCTGTGCGGGGACGCGCATCTGTCGAACTTCGGGCTCTACCGCACACCGGAACGAGTCCTCACCTTCGATATCAACGATTTCGACGAGACCCTGCCCGGCCCGTTCGAATGGGATGTGAAGCGCCTCGCGGCGAGCTTCGCCGTCGCCTGCAGGTATCGCGGGTTCAGCACTGAGGACGAGCGCGGCTGCGTGACGGCCGCCGCGCGCGGGTATCGCTCCGCGATCAGGGCTGCGGCGAAGGCATCGGTGCTCGACGCCTGGTACGACCGGCTCGACGCGGAGCGGGCGCAGCGCGTGGTCCGCGAGCAGCACCGATCCCTGCGCGTGGGCGACGCCGAGGTTGAGCGCCTGGATGCCACGATCCGGAAGGCGCGCAAGCGCGACAGCCGGAGGGCGTTCAGGAAGCTCGTGGAGCTGGTCGACGGCCGACTGCGCATCACCGCCGCCCCGCCGCTCATCGTGCCGATCGAGGACCTCGTGGACGACACCGGTTCTGCGGCCGACGATGCCGAGACCATGCGCCGGGTGCTGGAGGAGTATCGCGAGACGCTCCTGGGCGGACGGCATCCCCTCGCGGAGTACCGTTACCGCCACATGGCGCGCAAGGTCGTCGGTGTGGGAAGCGTGGGCACGCGGGCCTGGGTGATCCTGCTCAGCGGTCGTGACGACGGGGACCCGCTGCTGCTGCAGGCCAAGGAGGCGCAGGCGTCCGTCCTCGAACGCTTCCTCGGCGCGAGCGAGTACGACACCCACGGGGAGCGAGTCGTCCGGGGCCAGCGCCTCATGCAGGCATCGAGCGACATCTTCCTCGGGTGGCAGTCGATCGTGGGTCTCGATGGACAGCACCGCGACTTCTATCTGCGTCAGCTGCAGGACGGAAAGGGGGGAATCGACCCCGAGAGCATGACCCCGCGCGGGGCGGTCCTGTACGCGCAGGTCTGCGGGGAGACTCTCGCGCGCGCACACTCGCGCGGCGGCGACCGCGTCGAGATCGCGGGCTACGTCGGGGCGAGCACGACGTTCGACGACGCGATCGCCGACTTCGCCGCGGTCTATGCCGATCAGAACGAGAGCGACTTCCTCGCTCTCACCGAGGCCCTGGCTTCAGGTCGGCTCGCCTCCGAGCGTCGGCCCGTCGGGGGACAACGGTGAGCGCTGCCATGCGTTCCGACACGTCGACGCATCCTCCGGTCCGACCGCGGGGAGCGCATGTCGCCGCGACCCCGTCCGGCTGGCGCAGCGGGTACTGGGTCGTCCTCGCCCTTCTCGTCGCGACGTACGCGCTGTGCGCCGCGCAGCACAGCGCCGACCCCAGCCCGACCGCTTTCGTCATCCAGTTGCTGACGGTCGCTGCCGTGCTCCGGGTGACCGAGGTGCACGCCCGTGCTCAGCAGGTCGCGTGGGTGGCACTCGGCGTCGCCGGCATCGCCGCGATCGTCGTGGCGCTGCTCGGGATGACCGGGATGGTGCTCGACATCGCCCTGTCCGTGGCGTCGACCGTGGCCTTCCTGGTGGCTCCCGTCGCCATCATCCGCCATCAGGTGATGCGGCGCGGTCTGGACACCGAGGCGCTGCTCGCCGCGATCAGCGCCTACGTCCTCGTCGGGATGTTCTTCACGCTGGTCTACAACCTGGCCGCGCTGCTGACGGGCGCGCCGGCGTTCGGCGACGGCGTCGTCGATTCGCTCTCCACACAGCTCTTCTTCTCGTTCACGACCCTCACGACCACCGGCTACGGCAACATCGTGCCGGCCTCCCCCGGCATCCAGACGATCGCGGTCGCGGAGGCGATCACCGGACAGCTCTTCCTCATCACCGCGGTGGCTCGCATCATGCGCGGCTCCCGTCGCTCCCCGGACGAGACCCTCGCTGCACCCGCGCCGGCGGGCGTCGCATCGCACCCCCCGGAGGTGTCGTCATGAAGAGATGGAACGTCGTCCTGGTCCTCGGCGCCGCGCAGTTCGTGATGGTGCTCGACGGCACGGTCATGAACGTGTCGATCTCCACCGTCGTGGTCGAGCTCGACACGTCGGTCACCGCGATGCAGGCCGCGATCACCTTCTTCACCTTGACCATGGCCGCGTTCATGCTCTTCGGCGCGAAGCTCGGCGACGTCTGGGGTCGCCGCCGCGCCTTCGTGATCGGCTCGTGCATCTACGCCGCGGGGTCGTTGATCACCGCGCTGAGCCCGACGGTGGGGTTCCTGTTCCTCGGATGGTCGATCATCGAAGGGTTGGGCGCCGTGCTCGTCATCCCCGCGATCGCCGCACTCGTCGCCGACAACTACCGCGGTCGCGAGCGCGTCACCGCGTTCGCGGTGATCGGCGCGGTCTCCGGTGCCGCGGTCGCCGCGGGGCCGCTGATCGGCGGTGCGGTGACGACCTACTCCAGCTGGCGCTTCGTCTTCGTCGCCGAGGTCGTGATCATGCTGCTGGTCGTGCTCTGCGCGAGAGTCATCACGGATTCGACGCCGCGACAGCACATCCGACTCGATAGCGGCAGCGTCCTGCTGTCGTCGGCCGGCCTCGTGCTGATCGTCTTCGGCATGCTGCAGAGCAAGACCTGGGGGTGGGTGGTCCCCCTGAACACGCCGGAGATCGGCGGGGTCCCGATAGCGCCGCTCGGCGTCTCGCTGACGACCTGGTGCATCGCACTCGGCGTCATCCTGATCACGCTGTTCATCGGGTGGCAGCGTCGGCTGCTGCGCGATGGTCGACCGCCTCTGATGCAGCCCGACCTCTTCGCGATCAAGACGCTGCGCAGCGGACTCGCTGTGCTCGGAGCGCAGTACGCCGTGACAGCCGGTCTCTTCTTCATGGTGCCGGTGTACCTGCAGATGACTCTGGGATTCGATGCTCTCGAGACGGGTATCAGGATCTTCCCGCTGTCGGTCGCCCTGATCCTGTTCTCGATCGTCGGGACCGCGCTGTCCCGGAAGTGGTCGCCGCGCCGCATCGTGCGCGTCGGACAGGGGATCCTCGTCCTCAGCGCCATCCTCCTGCTGGGCGCCGTCACCGAGGACCTTCGCAGCGTGCTCTTCGGGATCGGCATGTTCTTCGCCGGCAGCGCCCTCGGCCTTCTGGCCTCCCAGCTCGGCAACGTGAACATGTCGAGCGTGAAGGAGAAGGACACGAGTGAGGCTGGCGGTCTGCAGGGCGTCTTCCAGAACCTGGGGTCGTCACTCGGCACGGCGCTCATCGGGTCGATCCTGATCGGAGCTCTCTCGACGTCCTTCGCCTCGGGGGTGGCCGTCAGCGAGCTGCCCAGCGAGGTCCAGGCCACCGTCAGTGCGGCGACCGACCGCGGCGTCACGGTCATCCCCGCGGCGGATGTCGCTCAGCTCGGGGCAGAAGCCGGCCTCACGGACGAGGAATCCGATGAGCTCGCAGAGATCTACCGCGAGTCGCAGCTCTCCTCGCTGCGGGTCGCCTTCGTCGGTCTGATCCTCATCAGCCTGCTGTCCATACTGTTCTCGCGAGGGATCCCGGCGGAGTCCATGGTGCGACGGCGAACGGACACCGACGAGGTCCCTCTCCGCGACTGATCCCGCATCTCGCCGTCAGCGGGCGTCTCGCGGCGCCGCCGTGCTCTCGCGCACGATGAGCTCGGTGCCCACGAGCGGAGTCTGACCGCGCTCGCCGCCGTCGAGCTCTACCAGCAGCACATCGACCGCCAGGGCTCCGACCCGCTCGGGATGCTGCTGCACCGTGGTCAGCGGCGGCCACAGCTGCGCGGCATCCGGCAGTCCGTCGAACCCGACCACGCTGACGTCCCCGGGGATGTCCTTCCCAGCCTCGCGGAAGGCCCGCACCACCCCGATCGCCATCTGATCGTTGGCGGCGAACACCGCGGTCACGCTGTCGTCCTCGCGGAGGCGGAGACCCGCACGGTATCCGGACTCGGCGGACCAGTCCCCCTGCAGCGGCTCGGGTGCGGCGAGTCCGCGCGACTCGAGCGTCAGCCGCCACGACTCGCGTCGTCGCTCGGCGGAGTACGACTTCGCAGGTCCCGCGACGTGCCAGACCGTCTCGTGTCCGAGGTCGAGCAGATGCTCGGTCGCGAGTCGCGCTCCCTGGGCCTGATCCGTGTCGACGAACGGATGCGCCGCGCCGCGGTTCGAGTCGACCAGCACGACGGGCAATCCGTCGGGGATCTCGACCTCGGCCTCGTCGAGCTGATGCGCCTCGATCACGATGATGATGCCGTCGACCGCATGCTCCTCGAGTCGCCGGAACGCCCCGGCGACGGTGTCGCGGGCGCTCGACTCGACCGGGATGAGCGTGAGGGCGTAGCCCATCTGCGAGGCGCGCACGGCGATCGCGTCGAGCGTGCGCTGGTTGCCGTAGGAGCTGAAGGAGAACATGATGACGCCGATCGCACGGAAGCGCCCGGAGCGCAGTGCTCGCGCCGCGCTGTTCGGCCGGTAGCCGAGACGCTGCATGGCGACCTCGACGCGCTCTCTGGTCGCCGCTCCGACATAGCCCCGCGCGTTCACGACCCGCGAGACGGTCTGCCCGGAGACGCCGGCCTCGCGGGCGACGTCCTCCATCGAGGGGTCACGCCGTCGCTGCGGCGGCTCTGCCGGCTGTTCCGAAGTCACGATCAATCATCCATTCATGTGTTGACGTTGACACACTAGCAGCGCATCGAATATGTTGACGTTGACACACGGCGCCGTGAGCGCTCGATCTCTAAGAAGGTTCTCGTCGATGACGACTCAAGATTCCACCGCCCTGGCGGACCACGGCATCCGCCGGCACGAGAAGCGCGACTGGAGAGGATGGGCCTTCGTCGGCCCGTTCATGGTCGTCTTCGCGCTGGTGTTCCTGACACCGCTCGCCTACGCGCTCTACCTCAGCTTCTTCCAGGAGAAGCTGATCGGCGGCACCGCGTTCGTCGGGTTCGACAACTACGTCCGCGCGCTCACCGACCCGCAGTTCTGGGAGGCGTTCGGCCGCGTCGTGCTCTTCCTCGTCGTCCAGGTGCCGATCATGCTCGCCCTCGCCCTCGCCGCGGCGCTCGCGCTGGACAGCGCCCGGCTGCGCGGAGCATCCTTCTTCCGGATCCTCATCTTCCTGCCGTACGCGGTGCCCGCGGTCGTCGCGGTGCTCATGTGGGGATACATCTACGGCGACCAGTTCGGTCTCACCTCGAACTTCAACGACTTCCTCGGCAGCGACCTCATCACCCCGTTCGCCCGCGAGTGGATCCTCGTCTCGATCGGCAACATCGTGACCTGGCAGTTCGTCGGCTACAACATGCTGATCTTCTACTCCTCGCTGAAGACGATCCCCACCGACATGTACGAGGCGGCGTCGCTCGACGGCGCCGGGGCCTGGCGCACGATCTTCTCGATCAAGATCCCCTCGGTGCGCGGTGCCCTCGTGATCGCCACGATCTTCTCGATCATCGGCAGCTTCCAGCTCTTCAACGAGCCCAACATCCTGCGCCCGCTGGCCCCGAACGTGATCACGACGTACTTCACGCCGAACATGTACGCCTACAACCTGTCGTTCGCAGGTCAGCAGTTCAACTACGCCGCCACGATCGCCATCATCATGGGCGTCATCACCGCGGTGATCGCCTACGTCGTGCAACTGCGCGGCTCGAAGTCGGAGGTGCGCTGACATGGCACTCCCCCTCGCCCGCCCCTCGCAGAAGCGCCACGACCCGATGAATCCGCGCAAGTCCAAGATCCTGCTGATCGTGATGGTCGTGTACGCGCTGTACACGCTCGTGCCGCTGGTCTGGCTGCTGTTCAGCTCGACCAAGACCCAGTCGGGCCTGTTCAGCTCCTTCGGTCTCTGGTTCTCGGACGACTTCGCGTTCATCGACAACCTCGTCGAGACCTTCTCGTACCAGGACGGCATCTTCCTGCGCTGGCTCGGCAACACGCTGCTCTACGTGGTGGTGGGCGCCGGCGGCGCGACACTGCTGGCGACGATGGCCGGCTACGGCCTGGCGAAGTACCGCTTCCCCGGGCGCCGCGCGGTGTTCGCCGTCGTCCTCGGCGCGGTGGCCGTGCCCGGCACCGCGCTCGCCGTGCCGACCTTCCTGCTCTTCAGCGAGCTGGGGCTGACCAATACACCCTGGGCCGTGATCATCCCGTCGCTGATCAGCCCGTTCGGTCTGTACCTGATCTGGGTGTTCGCCTCGGAGTCCGTGCCGACCGAGCTGCTGGAGGCCGCACGCATCGACGGAGCCGGCGAGTTCCGCACGTTCTTCACGATCTCGATGCGGCTGCTCGCCCCCGGCATCGTGACGGTCACCCTGTTCACCGTGGTCGCCACCTGGAACAACTACTTCCTGCCGCTGATCATGCTGTCCGACCCCGACTGGTACCCGCTCACCGTGGGGCTCAACCAGTGGAGCGCGCAGGCGATCGGCGCGGGATCGCAGCCGATCTACAACCTCGTGATCATGGGGTCGCTGCTCACCATCATCCCGATCGTCATCGCCTTCCTGCTGCTGCAGAGGTTCTGGCAGTCAGGTCTCACCGCCGGAAGCGTCAAGCAGTAGTTCCCGGCATCCCCCTCCGCACCGCCCGTCGGTCCGACGCTGGACCGCACCCCCGAAAGGACACAGCAATGAAGCACCTTCCCTCACCCGCCGCACGGCGCACCCTCACGGTGCTCGCGGCCGGAACCGTGGCAGCACTGGCGCTGGCCGGCTGCAGCACCGGAGACACCGGCTCCGGCGGCGGCGCTGCCGGCGACGGATCGTTCGACTCGATCGAGGCCGCTCTGGAGAAGGGCGGCGAGATCACGTACTGGTCCTGGACCCCCTCCGCCGAGGCCCAGGTCGAGGCCTTCGAGAAGGAGTACCCGAACGTGAAGGTGAACGTGGTCAACGCGGGCACCAACAACGAGGAGTACACCAAACTGCAGAACGCCATCAAGGCCGGCTCCGGCGCACCCGACGTCGTGCAGGTCGAGTACTACGCCTTCCCGCAGTTCGCCCTGACCGACGCCTTCGTCGACCTGTCGCAGTACGGCTTCGCCGACTTCGAGGACGACTACACCGCCTCGACATGGAACTCGGTCACCGACGGCGACGCCATCTACGGCCTCCCCCAGGACTCCGGCCCCATGGCGCTGTTCTACAACAAGGCGGTGTTCGACGCCGCCGGGGTCGACGTGCCCACCACCTGGGACGAGTACTACGAGGCCGCGAAGGCGATCCACGCCGCGAACCCCGACGCCTACATCACCAACGACACGGGCGACGCCGGCTTCGCGACCTCGATGATCTGGCAGGCGGGCGGCAAGCCCTTCGAGACCTCCGGCACGGATGTCACGATCGACCTGCAGGACGACGGCTCGAAGAAGTGGACCGAGAACTGGAACCGCCTCGTCGAGGAGGACCTCCTTGCCCCCTACTCCAGCTGGAGCGACGAGTGGTTCCGCGCTCTCGGCGACGGCAGCCTCGCGACCCTCGTCATCGGAGCCTGGATGCCGGGCAACCTGATCTCGGGCGCCCCCGACGGTGCCGGCGACTGGCGCGTCGCGCCGATGCCGACCTACGACGGATCCCCTGCATCCGCCGAGAACGGCGGCGGCGGTCAGGCCGTGACCACGCAGAGCAAGAACCCGGAGCTCGCAGCCGGATTCCTGTGGTGGCTGAACAACTCGGAGGAGAGCATCTCGACCTTCCTCGAGTCCGGCGGCTTCCCGTCGACGACCGCCGAGCTGTCGAGCGAGGAGTTCCTCGCCGACGCCCCCGAGTACTTCGGTGGCCAGAAGATCAACGAGGTGCTCGCTGCGGCGGCCGACGACGTGGTCGAGGGCTGGAACTACCTGCCCTACCAGGTCTACGGCAACAGCATCTTCGGCGACACCGTCGGCCAGTCGTACCAGAACGGCACCGACCTGAACGAGGGCCTGACGACCTGGCAGGACGCCCTGGTCGAATACGGCAACTCGCAGGGCTTCGCCGTCAACAAGTAATCGCACGTCCGGGCCGGACGGGGATCCGCTCCCCGTCCGGCCCTCCCATCGAAAGCACCTCATCGTGACCTCCTTCTCCATCGGCGAGACAGACTTCCTCCGCGCAGGGCTCCCCCACCAGGTGATCTCCGGCGCGATCCACTACTTCCGCGTGCACCCGGACCAGTGGCAGGACCGCATCCGCAAAGCACGCCTGATGGGGCTCAACACGATCGAGACCTACGTCGCCTGGAACGCGCACGAGCCGCGCAGGGGCGAGTGGGATGCGAGCGGGTGGAACGACCTGGGCCGATTCCTCGACCTGATCCAGGCCGAGGGCATGGATGCGATCGTGCGTCCGGGCCCGTACATCTGCGCGGAATGGCACAACGGCGGGCTGCCGAACTGGCTCACCCGTGGTGAGCGCGAACTGCGCTCCTCCGAGCCCACCTACCTCGCCGAGGTGAGCGCCTATCTCCGCCGCGTGTACGAGATCGTCACTCCCCGGCAGATCGACCGCGGCGGCCCGGTCGTCCTCGTGCAGATCGAGAACGAGTACGGCGCCTACGGCTCCGACAAGGCCTACCTCGAGGCGCTCGTCGCACTCACGAGGGAGGCGGGGATCACCGTTCCTCTCACGACCGTCGATCAGCCGACGGACCGGATGCTCGCTGACGGCAGTCTCCCCGAGCTGCACAAGACCGGCTCCTTCGGCTCCCGCAGCGCCGAGCGCCTGGCGACGCTGCGCGCGCACCAGCCGACCGGCCCTCTGATGTGCTCGGAGTTCTGGGACGGCTGGTTCGACTGGTGGGGCGGCGTGCACCACACCACCGATGTCGCTGAGGCGGCCTCGGATCTCGACGAGCTGCTCGCCGCCGGGGCCTCGGTCAACATCTACATGTTCCACGGCGGCACGAACTTCGGCCTCACGAACGGCGCCAACCACAAGGGCCGCTACCTGCCGATCGTCACCTCGTACGACTATGACGCCCCTCTCGACGAGGCGGGTAACCCGACCGAGAAGTTCTTCGCGTTCCGCGACGTGATCGCGAAGTACGCGCCGGTGCCCGAGGAGCTGCCCGCTCCCGCTGTGGCGGCACCCGCGTTCTCGGTGCCGCTCGCGTCTGCGGGCAGTTGGACGGATGCTGCGGCAACGGCCCCTTCCTCGTCGGCACCCGTCACCTTCGACGAGCTGGAGCACCTGAGCGCCCTGGTGCGCTACGACGTCATGCTGCCGGAGGGTCGAGGCGGACTGCTGCGCATCGACCCGGTCAGAGACCACGCGTGGGTGAGCGTCGACGGGCAGCCGGTCGGCACGCTCTCCCGGACCCGCCATGAACGCGCGCTGCGGGTTCCCGACGGACGGACGCTCAGCATCCTCGTCGAGGACCAGGGTCGAGTGAACTACGACCATCGCCTAGGCGAGGAGAAGGGCCTGATCGGCACTCCCTCGCTCGACGGGGTGCGGCTGACGGGCTGGGGCTCGACGCCGCTGGACGTCGCCGAGCTGGCTGCAGAGGTCGGTTCCCGCGTCGCGGATTCGTCCGACGACGTGATCAGCGGCCCGTCCGCGTGGATCGCGGAGTTCGATCTCGACTCCCCCGCCGACCTGTTCCTGGACACATCAGCCTGGAGCAAGGGCTACGCGTTCCTCAACGGATTCTTCCTGGGGCGCTACTGGCGGAACGGCCCGCAGCGCACTCTGTTCGTGCCCGCCCCGGCGACGACGACCGGGGCGAACCGGCTCGTGGTGCTCGAGCTCGAGGAGCTCTTCGTCCCGACCGCCGACTTCGTGTCGGGCGCGGTACTCGGGGACACGGAGGAATAGCGCCCGGCGACAGGCATCCGCCCACTACCGTGAGCTTGTGCCGCGTCGAAGGTTCTCCACACCCACGCCTGCTGCGCGCGCCCGCTACGCGAAGCGGCGTCAGGGGCGGTTGGCGCGGGTGGACAACGACCTCACCGCCGAGCAGTGGGCCTCGCTGCAGGAGGCCTGGGGCGGATGCGCGTACTGCGGAGCGGGTGAGGTCGCACTCCAGCGCGACTGCGTGATGCCGATCTCCCGAGGTGGCCGCTACACGGTCGAGAACGTGGTGCCCGCATGCGGGTCGTGCAATGCGAGCAAGCGCAATGACGAGGTCACGTCATGGCTGCGCCGCAAGCGACTCGACGAGCGCGCCTTCCTCAGTCGGTACGGCGAGATCCTCGTCGCCCTGCGCCAGGCCGAGTGAAGGGTCTCGCTATGGATTCCGACGAGAATCCCAGACGGCTGCGGAGAGACGAGCCGCGTCGGCCCTGGTGATGCTCTGCCAGTTGCGGCCGCCGCGTGCGAACGACTCCTGCACGCCGGGCGGCACCGTGGACGGGTCGACCGGACTGTCGAGCCATCCGCAGTCACGGACGTGCACGAGATCGACATCTCGTGCCTCGTCCGACGCGTCGTAGCGCCAGGGTCCGGCGATCCGCCCCAACCACAGCAGTCCGTCGGCGTCGCGCGTCCAGACGTACGCGCCCTCGGGCACCCCCGCGAACCGCTCGAGTCGGCGCGCCATCCGCTCGCCGTGCGCCGCGTCCACGGCGGCGAGCGCATCCGCGATCGAGTCCGGTACGCCGTCGAGCCTGCCGCCCACCCCGCAGACCCCGATCGCGAGCGCCCGGTCGACGGCCGCTCCGTCGGCCACGCCGTCGTCCCGCGACCGCATCGGGGCGCGGTACACGCCGGGAGCCTCGCCGTCGTCGCCCGCGCGGACCTCTGCCGCGCTCATCCGATCGGCACCAGCGTCGCGTCGATCCGTCCGCCCTCGATCGTGACCGTCATCATCGTGCAGACCGGCTGACGTCGGCGGTCGGTGGGCGAGCCGGGGTTGAGCAGTCGCATGCCGGACGGGGCGATGGTGTCCCACGGGATGTGGGAGTGCCCGAACACGAGCAGGTCAACCCCGGGGAACGCGGCGTCCATCCGCTCCTCGCGCCGTTGCTTGGGCCCGGTCTCGTGCACCACGGCGACCTCGACCTCTTCGACGCTCAGACGGGCGACCTCGGGCAGACGCTCGCGCAGCTCCGGGCCGTCGTTGTTCCCGTAGACGCCGTGCAGCACCCTCGACCGCACCTCCAGCAGGTCCAGGGTCGCGACGTCGATCCAGTCCCCTGCATGCACGACGATGTCGGCGTCATCGATCGCGTGAAGCACGGCATCCGGCAGGCGCCTGGCTCGCGCCGGGACGTGCGTGTCGGCGAGCAGCAACAGCCGTGTCGTCATGGTCTCTCCGATCTCGCAGCGGTCCCGCATCCGCTCCGACTCTACGCACGCGGGGATCCCGGCCATCGTCATACGCACCCAGCAAACGTTCAGGAAGGCGTAGGATCTCCCGGTGCCCTGGTATACCGGGCCCGGATCTAAGGAGCAGTATGAGTACGACCACAGCGCCCGCGAATCCGCGCTCGCGCGTCATCACCGCGAGCCTCGTCGGCACGACGATCGAGTTCTACGACTTCTACGCGTACGCGACAGCCGCCGTGCTCGTGTTCCCTGTGCTGTTCTTCCCCACGGGCAACGACACCACCTCGCTCCTGTCGTCGTTCGCCGTCTTCGGGGCCGCCATGGTGGCACGCCCGATCGGCGCCGTTGTGTTCGGCCACTTCGGTGACAAGTTCGGCCGCAAGGCGACGCTGGTCGCCTCGCTGCTCACCATGGGCATCGCGACGTTCATCATCGGTCTGCTCCCCACCTTCCAGCAGATCGGCTGGTGGGCTGCCCTCCTGCTGCTGATCATGCGACTCGCGCAGGGCTTCGCACTCGGCGGCGAGTGGTCGGGGGCCGCGCTGGTCGCCACCGAGAACGCCCCCGCAGGCAAGCGCGCTTGGTACGGCACGTTCCCGCAGCTGGGCGCTCCGCTCGGCTTCATCATCGCCAACTTCCTCTTCCTCGGCATCAACTGGCTGCTGCCGCATGCAGAGAACCCCGCCCTCAAGTCCGAGGCGTTCCTGTCGTGGGGCTGGCGCATCCCGTTCCTGTTCTCGGCCGTCATGGTCATCATCGGCCTGTGGGTGCGCCTCAAGCTCGTCGAGTCCGACACGTTCAAGAAGGCGGAGAAGAAGGGCGCGATCCGCAAGCTGCCGCTCGCGACAGTGTTCCGCCACCACTGGAAGCAGCTGATCCTCGGCACGTTCATCATGCTGGCGACCTATGTGCTCTTCTACCTGATGACGAACTTCACCCTCGCCTACGGCACGAAGCCCGCGTCGCTCGAGACAGCATCCGCGGCCGCACAGGCGGCTGCCGAGGCGACCGGCAAGGACTTCGACGCCGCGGCCTTCGCAGCCCAGTTCTACCCCGGCCTCGGGTTCGGCTACACCGACTTCGTGCTCATGCAGATCGTCGGCGTCGTGTTCTTCGGTATCTTCACGCTGCTCTCCGGTCCGATCGCCGATGCCATCGGACGTCGCAAGCTGCTGCTCTGGGTGACCGGCCTCATCATCGTGTTCGGCTTCACCTTCAACGCGTTCCTGCTCCCCGCCATGGATCCGAAGTTCACCGGCGCCCTCGCGCAGGCGTTCCTCGTGTTCGGATTCATGCTCATGGGTGCCACGTTCGGCCCCATGGGAGCCCTGCTGCCTGAGCTGTTCCCGACGAACGTCCGCTACACCGGCTCGGCGATCTCGTACAACGTGTCGTCGATCCTCGGCGCGGCCGTCGCTCCGCTCATCGCGCTGTGGCTCTGGGAGCTCGGCGACGGCGCCCCGTGGCTCGTGGGTCTATACCTGTCGGCGATGGGCGTGCTGACGTTCGTCGCGCTGCTGCTGTCGAAGGAGACGAAGGACAACGACTACCACGACGACCTCGGCGTCGCAGCGGCCGTGGAGCTCTGAGCACCGCCTTCTCGCATCCTTCGAATGGCCGTATCCCCGCCCGGGATGCGGCCATTCGCGCGTCACCGGGTGGCATCCCGTGCGCGGGCGCAGGGTCTGGATGCCGGAGCACGTCCGGTGCGGGGTCAATAACGCACCGCTACAGGTGGTTTACGGTGCGAAATCGACCCCGCAGGCGGCGGGAGATGCGAATTCGACCCCGAGTCAGTAGGCGGCGGTGATGGTGCGGGTCGCCCCGTCCAGCACCATCGTGCCGCCGTAGGGCACGATCCACTGCGGGCGCGTGTGACCGAAGGGGACGCCGACGCACACCACGGCATCCGGGTTGTAGCGCGCCACCGTCTCGATCACGGCATCGCGCTGCGCGGCCCGCAGCGCATCCGCCTCAGCCGCCGACGGCAGGAACTCGAAGTCGCTCACCGCCGGACGCGCGACGACGACCCCGGCGACGGCGTCGAGCATCCCCCGCTCCCCCAGGCCCCGCACCCAGCGCGCCACCCAGCTCGCGGACGGACGCTCCTCGCTCGTCTCCAGCAGAAGGATGCCGCCGCGCAGGTCGTACGCCGTCGGCAGCCGGTCGGCGAGGGCGAGCTGGTCGATGACCTCGAGGCAGCCACCCCAGGTCCGCCCCTCGACCCGCACTCGCGGACCAGACCAGGTCCAGTCCTCGGTCGCCACCCTGTCGCCGTACTCCGTGAGCGCACGCGGGTCGGCCCAGCGCCTGCCGACGTCCTCCGACTCCCCGGGTTCGGTGATCTCGACCGTGCCGCCCTCGAGCAGCGCCGCGCGCAGCGAGCGCAGATGCACATCGTCGACAGCGGGCCCTGGTCCCAGGTGCACCGCCGTGGACCCGCCGTAGTACCCGCGGACGCCCAGACCCCAGAGCCAGCTGAGGATGTTGGTGTTGTCGCTGTAACCCAGGAACGGCTTCGGGTCGGCGAGCGGGAGCGCCGCGTCGAGATGCGGCACCACCAGGATCTGGTCATCGCCGCCGATGGTCGCCAGGATCGCGCGGATGCTCGGATCGGCGAACGCCGCGTTGACGTCGGCCGCGCGAGCCTCGGGACTCGCATCGAGCACCCGGGTCGTCGGGTACTCGACGGGGACGAGCCCCGTGAGCTCGCGGAGTCTGCGGAGCGCCTGCTCGTGGAGCTCCGGAGCCACCGCGGGCGCGGCGAAGGCGGGAGACAGGACGGCGACGCGGTCGCCGGGGACGGGTTTCGGTGCAGCCAGCATCCGCCCAGTCTCGCATCTCTGCCGATTCCGCCGTCAACATAAGTTGACATCCAGCGGTGCGTCAACGAGTATTGACGCAGGAGGCCATCATGACCCTGAAGACCGCGATCGCCCAGGATGAGGGCGGCGAACCCCTGTCCGAGCTGCACCGGCTCGCCGCCCTGCGCAGCGAACTCGCGCGCGCCGAGGAGGTCCAGGTGCGCCGGGCCCGCACCCTCGGATACTCCTGGCAGGCCATCGCCAGCTCGCTCGGCGTCACGAAGCAGGCGGTGCACCGCCGCTTCGGCCGCCGCTGAGCCGTACAGCCCATCCACAGAATCGGTCCGCACACGAAGTACGGTCGAAGTACCCCTTTCAGAACGAGGTCCCGCATGTCCAGCACGGCGACGTCACGCCGACGCGGACGGGGCGCGCCGCACGACGGCCCGCGCGCCACCTTCCGCCAGCTCCTCCCCTTCCTGTTCGAGCACAAGCGCACCCTCATCGTGGTCGCGATCCTCAGCGTGCTCGGCGCCGCGACCTCCCTCGCCCAGCCGCTGCTCGTCGGCCGGGTCATCGAGGCCGTGCAGTCCGACGGAGCCCTCGGCGTCCTCGTCTGGGTGCTGGTGGCCCTCGTCGTCGTGTCGTCCGTCATCTCCGGCTATCAGCACTACCTGCTGCAGCGCACCGGGACCGCAGTGGTGTACTCCAGCCGTCGCAAGCTCATCGCCCGCATCCTGCACCTCCCGATCAGCGAGTTCGATGCCCGACGGACCGGCGACCTGGTGTCGCGCGTCGGAACCGACACCACGCTGCTCTACGCCGTGCTGACGCAGGGACTCGCGGATGCCGTCGGCAGCGCCATCCTTTTCCTCGGCGCTCTCGTCGCGATGCTCGTGATCGACCCGGTGCTGCTGCTGCTCATCGTGGTCGTGATCGGCGCCTCGGTCACCGTCGTCACCCTGCTCAGCGGTCGTATCCGCACCGCGTCCACCGCACAGCAGGAGAAGGTCGGCGAACTGGCCTCCGGCGTCGAGCGGGCCGTGGGCTCGATCCGCACGGTCCGCGCCTCCGGGGCGACGGAGCGGGAGACCGAGACGGTGTCGGCCCTCGCCTCGGACGCGTACGGCATCGGCGTCCGGATCGCCAAGATCTCCTCCCTCGTGGTCCCGATCGCAGGCGTGGCCCTGCAGGTCTCGCTCCTCGTCGTCCTGGGTGTCGGCGGGTTCCGCGTCGCAGCGGGTGCGATCACGATCGCCTCGCTGATCACCTTCATCATGTTCCTCTTCATGCTCGTGATGCCGCTCGCGACGACATTCGGAGCGATCACCTCCGTGAATCAGGCGCTGGGTGCTCTCGGGCGCATCCAGGAGGTGCTCGACCTCCCCACCGAGACCCAGGACGACGACGCCGTCGCGGCGTCGATCGACCGCGGGCAGGCCGACCCCGCCGCACCCGCGATCGAGTTCCGCGACGTGCACTTCCGCTACCCCGAGAACGTGGTGGCCGCGCGCCTCGCCGCGACCAGGGAGGCGCAGACCCTGCTCGCCGACGCGCACCTCGACACAACCGTGGACACAGCAGGTGACGCAGGACCCAGCTCCGCTGGCGACCCGACACGGGCGGCGGAGCGCGCGGTCCTGCGCGGCGTCTCGTTCGCCGTTCCGCGCGGCACCCGAGTGGCGCTGGTCGGCCCCAGCGGTGCAGGCAAGAGCACGATCCTCTCCCTCGTCGAGCGTTTCTACGACCCGACGGGCGGGTCGATCCGCCTGTACGGGCACGACGCGCGCACGTATCGGCGCGAGGAGCTGCGTGCGCAGTTCGGCTACGTCGAACAGGATGCGCCCACCCTCGCCGGCACTCTCGCCGACAACCTCCGCCTCGCCTCGCCCGACGCCTCGGATGCCGACTGCGAGCAGGTGCTGCGAGCCGTGAACCTCGGCGACGTGCTCGAGCGCGACCCGCTGGGCCTGGATGCCCCGGTCGGAGAGGACGGCGTCATGCTTTCCGGCGGTGAACGTCAGCGTCTCGCGATCGCGCGGGCCCTGCTCACGGATGCGCCCATCCTCCTGCTCGACGAGTCCACCTCATCCCTCGACGGCGTGAACGAGCAGCGGATGCGCGAGGCCATCGACGCGGTCTCGACCGACCGCACTCTGATCGTGATCGCGCACCGCCTCTCCACCGTCGTCGACAGCGATCTCATCGTGGTGCTCGAGGACGGCGTGGTCGTGGGTCAGGGCACGCATGCGGAGCTCGTGGAGTCGACGCCGCTGTACCGGGACCTCGCCCGCCACCAGCTGCTCGCCTGACTCCAGCTGCTCGCCCGCCGGGCAGCCTGCGCTCGGCCGCACCATCCGGTCGCGCGGTCAGCCTGCGGGCAGCACCTCGGGGTGCCACGCCGTCACGTGCACGGTCGAGCCGGAGATGATGTCCAGCGATACATCCCAGGAGAGCCGCTCCTCGCCGGGCCGCACAGCGATCCAGAGACTGCGCGCCGCGAGCTGCCCGTGCACCGAGTTCGCGTCCCAGCCGATGACCGCCGAGGCGGCCTCCCCCGGTTGCAGGGTGATCGACGAGGGGCCAGGGTCCTCCGCCATGAACGAGCGGCCTGGCTCGACGGCCACGTCGAGCAGATGCCCGTTCTGGTCTCCGTAGGCGACGTCCGGATAGCCTTCGACGACGCAGGCCTCTTCCGACACGTTCACGAGCGACAGTGCCTGTCCGCGGTGCCCAGTGGCGCCATCGGGCGCCGGCGCCAGGATCGTCGTGTTCGCGGACGTGCACGCACCCTCGATGGCGTCCCCCTCGGAGGGCGCGGCGGTGGGCACAGGGTCGCCGGACGCCGACGGGTCCGGCGCCGCGGCCCCGTCCGGGTCTGCCTGCTGCTGCGCTGTCGCCTGCTCGTCGCGCAGCTGAGCCTGGGTCGCCGAGTCGCCGGCGAGCGCGGCGAACGGGAGGGCGATGAGCGCGACGGCCGCGACGACCGCGACGGCGTAGTTAGCCCTGCCTACAGGAGGGCGAGGAGGCACCGCACCCGCAGCCGCATCCGCATCCGCATCTCCATCCGCACCCGACGACCGCGGGACGAGTACGAGCACGAGCGCCGGGATCCACCCCAGGAGCACCGCCCACCACGCGGTGAGCGGGGTGGCTCCCATGGTGCCGATCGCACCGCGGACGCCGAACGTACCGACCCAGGAGAAGAAGTCGCCGAGATCGAGGACGGCGCCGACCGCGAACGCGGTCAGGATCGCGGCGAGCCAACCGGCCGCGAAGACGGCTCGCCGGGTGCCGAGTCCTGTGGCGGAGCCCGCCGCGAACCAGGTGGCGAGCGTGGCGAATCCGCCGACGAGCACGACCGCCATCAGCACCTGCACGATCGCGGCCCACAGCACCGGGCTCCCGAAGACACCGCGCATCATGGGCGAGGGAATGAGCTGGGAGAGCGTCGCCATGCTCCCGCCGAGCGAGTACAGCAGGTGCGGCAGCCAGCCGCAGACGAACCACAGGAGGGCGAGCACGCCCCCGCCGATCAGACCACGCCGCATCTGCACATCCCCCCGGACACCACCGCGGACCCGCGGATCCTTCGACCATATCGTCCCGCCGGAAGACCGGCGACGAGGCGCGAGGGACCGCACGGGACGATGCGGAGCAGGATCGCCGCACGTGCGCGAGGGAGTACGCGAGGGCGGGATGCCGGAGACCACTCAGCCATGGGTACGTCTTCGTCGTCCCGCCCTCGCGGGTCTGTGGGCCAGGGGCCCTGGAGCGCCGGCTCCCCCGAACCGGCGCCCGGTCTGTCAGGCCTGATCAGCGTCAGGCCTTGTCTTTCTCAGGCATTGTCGAGCCGGTAGCGCAGGGAGGCGAGCTCCGCTCGCAGCGCCGCCGGAACCTTGTCGCCGAAGGTGTCGTAGAACTCCTCGGTGAGGTCGGCCTCGGTCTTCCAGGCCTCAGCGTCGACCGAGAACAGCTCCTCGAGGTCGGCCTCGGGCACATCGATGCCGTCGAGGTTGAGGTCGGCCACGTGCGGCAGGCGCCCGATGGGACTCTCGACGGTGGACACCTCGCCGGAGATGCGGCGGATGATCCAGTCGACGACGCGGGAGTTGTCACCGAACCCGGGCCACAGGAACCGGCCGTCGGCGCCGCGGCGGAACCAGTTCACCTGGAAGATGCGCGGAGCACGGTCGAACCGCAGGGTGCGACCGACCTTGAGCCAGTGTCCGAAGTAGTCCGCCATGTTGTAGCCGCAGAACGGGAGCATCGCGAACGGGTCGCGACGCAGCTCGCCGACGGTGCCCTCGGCCGCAGCCGTGCGCTCGGACGAGATGTTCGAGCCGAGGAAGACGCCGTGCGTCCAGTCGGTCGCCTCGACGACGAGCGGGACGTTGGTCGCACGACGACCGCCGAAGAGGATGACGTCGAGCGGCACCGCCTCCTCCCAGTCCTCGGCGATCTGCGGGCACTGGGCGGCCGACACGGTGAAGCGGGAGTTGGGGTGCGCGGCCGGCCGATCCGAATCCGGCGTCCAGTCGTTGCCCTCCCAGTCGGTGAGGCGAGCGGGCGCCTGATCGGTCAACCCCTCCCACCACACGTCGCCGTCCGGGCGCAGTGCCACGTTGGTGAAGATGGTGTTGCCCCAGAGGGTCTCGACGGCCGTCACGTTCGTCGACTCGCCGGTGCCGGGCGCGACGCCGAAGAAGCCGGCCTCGGGGTTGATCGCCCAGAGGCGGCCGTCCTCGCCGGGACGGATCCACGCGATGTCGTCACCGAGCGTCTCGACGCGCCAGCCAGGGATCGTGGGCCGCAGCATGGCGAGGTTCGTCTTGCCGCACGCCGACGGGAAGGCTGCGGCCACGTGGTAGGCCTTGCCTGCGGGGTCGATCACACGGATCAGGAGCATGTGCTCGGCGAGCCAGCCCTCGTCGCGGGCGATGACGGAGGCGATGCGCAGCGCGAAGCACTTCTTGGCGAGGATCGCATTCCCGCCGTATCCGGAGCCGTACGAGTACACCTCGAGCGTCTCGGGGAAGTGGACGATGTATTTGTCGTCGTTGCACGGCCACTCGACGTCGGGCTCGCCCGCGGCCAGGGGCGCACCGACCGAATGGACGGTCTTGACCCACGGTGCACCGTCGGCGATCTGGCGGGTGACCGCATCGCCGACCCTGGTCATGATGCCGATGGATGCCACCGCGTAGGCACTGTCGGTGACCTGGACGCCGATGTGCGAGAGGGGGCCGCCGACCGGGCCCATCGAGAACGGCACGACGAACATCGTGCGTCCGCGCATAGAGCCCTCGAAGATCTCGGTCATCTTCGCGAGCATCTCGGAGGGCGGAGCCCAGTTGTTGGTCGGGCCCGCATCCTCTTCGTTCTCGGACGAGATGTACGTGCGCCCCTCGGTGCGGGCGACGTCGCTGGGGTGCGAGCGGGCGAGGTACGACCCGGGACGCCACTCGGGGTTCAGCTTGATGAGCTTGCCCTCGTCGACGAGGCCGCGCAGCAGCCAGTCGTTCTCGGCGCGCGAGCCGTCGACCCAGTGGATCGACGCGGGCTGCGTGAGAGCGGCGATCTCCTCGACCCACGCTGCCAGCTCCGCCATGGCGGGGGTGTCATACGTCGGAGCCGTCCCGAACGTGCGCACGGATGCGACGGATGCTGCTCGGGGGGTGAAGACTTCGGCGATCGCCATGGCTGCTCCTTTGAAGTGGGGGGCGTTACCTCCATCTTCTTCCGGTTGTGGACGCACTTTCCGTCATTCTGGTCGATAAGAATTGGAGTTCTTTCGCTAGGATCAAGGAATGGTCACCTCAGGCATCCACCTCGCCACCCTCGGGCACCGGATCAGGCACCACCGCCTCGAGAAGGGCTTCACCCTCGACGAGCTCGGCGCGCTCGTCGGCGTGGCAGGGTCGCAGCTGAGCTTGATCGAGAACGGCAAGCGCGAGCCGAAACTGTCGCTGCTGCAGGCGATCGCCCACGCCACCGGCACGGAGGTGACCGACCTCATCTCCGGCGAGCCGCCGAACCGGCGTGCCGCTCTCGAGATCGAACTGGAACGCGCGCAGCAGAGCCCCGTGTTCCGCCAGCTCGGGATCGCCCCCGTGCGGGTCACGAAGAGCATGAGTGACGAGACGATCGAGTCACTGCTCGGCCTGCACCGCGAGCTCCAGCGTCGCGAGCGCGAGGCGATCGCCACGCCCGAGGAAGCCAGACGGGCGAACACCGAACTGCGCCTGCGGATGCGCGCGCAGCACAACTACCTCGGAGACATCGAGAAGCTCGCCGAGAAGCAGCTCCGCTCGGCCGGGCACGTGCAGGGCGCGCTGACCCACCGCACCGTGAGCATCATGGCCGAGAAACTCGGTTTCGAGCTGATCTACGTCAACGACCTGCCGCACTCCACGCGCTCGGTCACCGACCTCGAGAACGGCCGTATCTACCTGCCTCCCGCGTCCATCCCCGGCGGGCACGGCCTGCGGTCGATGGCCCTGCAGGCGATGGCGCACCGGCTGCTCGGACACACCCCGCCGACCGACTACGCCGACTTCCTTCAGCAGCGACTGGAGATCAACTACTTCGCCGCGTCATGCCTGATGCCCGAGACGGCGTCGGTCGCCTTCCTGCAGCAGGCGAAGAAGGATCGCAACCTCGCCGTCGAGGACTTCCGCGACGCGTTCGGCGTGACGCACGAGGCCGCGGGGATGCGCATGACGAACCTGCTCACGCAGCACCTCGGGATGTCGCTGCACTTCCTCCGGGTTGATGCCACCGGGGCGATCACACGGGTCTACGAGAACGACGACCTGCCGCTGCCGATGGATGTCACTGGAGCCGTGGAGGGGCAGCGGGTCTGCCGCAAGTTCCAGGCGCGAGCCGCCTTCACGCAGCAGAACCGCACCAATGAGCACCACCAATACACCGACACCCCGTCCGGAACCTTCTGGTGCTCGACGCAGACCGGCGCATCCACCGACGGCGAGTTCTCGATCACGGTGGGCGTCCCGTTCGACGACGCACGCTGGTGGCGCGGACGCGAGACGGCAGACCGGGCCGTGTCGACCTGCCCCGACGAGGCGTGCTGCCGCCGGCCGTCCGCAGACCTCACCGAGCGCTGGAACGGCAAGGCCTGGCCGAGCGCCCGTGTGCACACGCACATGTTCTCGCCGCTCCCCCGCGGCGCGTTCCCGGGCGTCGACGACAACGAGGTCTACAACTTCCTCGGACGTCACGCCAGCGAGTGAGTCGGCCTGCGGGCCTCACGCTCCGATGAAGCCCCCGAACCGGGCCAGTGCTGCGCGCACCGCGTCGTCATCGGCAGCCTGCTCGAACAACTCCGCCGGGGCGCCGAGCGAGGCGCTCGCGTGCGTCCAGCATCCGATCACCCGGCCGTGTGCGACGATCGTCGCGCGCACCATGCCGTTCTTGCCCGGGCCGACGAGCGCGAGATGCTCTGGCGCGCAGACCGTCGTGCGATCGGCGTAGGAGATGTAGTACTCGTCGAAGGCGCCCAGCGCGAGCACCGAGGGCGACCTCGTCGACCGCCGGGGACGCGATGCCGCGACGAACATCCCCTCATCGACCTCGACGACCCTGTCGATGGCGCGATCTCTCGCCTCGCGGGACTGCCCGAGCGTGAGGCCGGACCACCAGGCGAAGTCCGCGACCCCCGCCGGCCCGTGACCGTCGATATAGCGGACGAAGAGCTCGGCCAGCGGATCACTCGGCTCGGCGTGCTCGCGGATGTGCTGCTCGACGAGGACGAAGCGCTGCTCGCGTGCGATCCCCTGCTTCGCCACCACCGGCCCCTGACAGATCAGACCGTCGAGCGTGAGCTCGCTCAGCAGATGGATGCCGCGCTGACCGCCGGGCTCGATGCCGATCCCGGCGAACACGTCGAACAGCTCGGCGCGGGTCAGCCCACCGTCGCGCAGCCGGGGCTCCACCGCGCGCACCGCAGCGGCGACCATAGGCGCGTCGATGCCCAGGTCGCGGCGTCTGCCAGCCGCCTGCTGCCGTTGGCGCTCTGCCGTGACCGACATCACCCAGCGCAGGTCTCGCGCGGGGATGACGTGCAGTGTTCCGCGCATGGTCCACGACCGCACCAGCTCGCCTCGCCCGAAGGCGCGGTCGACGACCTGCATGGTCGGCTCGCCCCGAGTCCGGGCGGCCAGCGCCCACCTACCCGCGGTGAAGTCCTGGCTCTGCACCGCGAGCATGTGGGCCGCCGCCTCCGTCACCGAGCGTGCGGGAGCGCTGAGCCGGTGCGAACGCAGACGCTCCGACAGCAGGGTCTCGGTCTTCATGCCCTCATCATGCCGGGTACGACCGACACGCGCCGGACGATCCGGACGGACCAGCGGACGCGCAGGCGCGTCGGGCCAGGACACGCCGCCCCGCACGCTGTTCGTCTGCGTTCTCCGACCGCCGGACGGTCGCGCCGCCCCCTCAGGCGTGCAGCGTCACCTCACGACGCTCGGGCAGCACGACCGGATGCGAGCCCGCCATGACCTCGAGCACGCGGATGACCTGGCAGGAGTAGCCGTACTCGTTGTCGTACCAGACGTAGAGCACGACATCACGGTCGTTCGCGATGGTCGCGAGGCCGTCGACGATCCCGGCACGGTGGGATCCGACGAAGTCCGTCGACACGACCTCCGGACTCTCGACGTAGTCGATCTGCTGACGGAGTTTGGAGTGCAGCGAGACGCGGCGCAGGTAGTCGTTCAGCTCGTCCCGCACCGCGGGGCGCTCGAGGCTCAGGTGCAGCACGGCCAGCGACACGTCGGGCGTGGGCACCCGGATCGCGGATCCCGTCAGCTTGCCCTCGAGCTCCGGAAGCGCCCTGGCGACGGCCTTCGCGGCGCCGGTCTCGGTGATCACCATGTTCAGCACCGCCGAGCGCCCTCGCCGGTCGCCGCTGTGGAAGTTGTCGATCAGGTTCTGATCGTTCGTGAACGAGTGGACGGTCTCGACGTGGCCGCGCACGATCCCGTAGGCCTCGTCCACCGCCTTCAGGACCGGCGTGATCGCATTGGTGGTGCACGAGGCGGCCGTGATGATGCGGTCCTCGGGCGTGATCGCACGGTCGTTGATGCCGTGCACGATGTTCTTCAGCGCGCCCTTGCCCGGCGCCGTGAGCAGCACCCTGGCGACGCCGGTGGCTTCGAGGTGACGACGGAGACCCGCCTCGTCGCGCCAGCGGCCGGTGTTGTCGACGACGATCGCGTCCGCGATCCCGTACGCGGTGTAGTCGATGGTGGAGGGGTCGTCGGAGTAGATCACCTGGATCCGGGTGCCGTTGGCGATGATCTGCTCCGCCTCCTCATCGACCGTGACGGAGCCGGCGAAACGCCCGTGCACCGAGTCGCGCAGCAGGAGAGAGGCGCGCTTGACGAGGTCGTTGTCCGACCCGCGCCGCACGACGATGGCACGCAGACGCAGACCGCTGCCGCCCCCGTTGTGCGCGATCAGGATGCGAGCGAGCAGACGCCCGATGCGCCCGAACCCGTACAGGACGACGTCGGTGGGGGTCGCCGCGACCGCCCCGACCGCCGGAGCGAGCACGTCGGCGAGGTAGGCGTCGAGCGGCTCGTCGCTGTCGGCGTGCCCCTCGACGAGACGGGCGAGGTCGAGCGAGGACGCACCGGGGGCGAGCGCGTGCACGGCTTCGAGGACCGCGAGCGTCTCGTCGACGGCGAGCTGTCCGTGTCCGAGCTGCGCGACCCTGTCGTGGAGTTCGACGATGCCGGTCGCGGAGAGCCCCAGGAGCCGGTGGCCATGGAGCGAGGTGACCACGTCACGTTCGCGCTTGAGCGCGCCGATGAGCGGGATCATCCGCTCTGCCAGCTCTTCTCTCGCCGTCCAGTCGTCGTGGGGTGCGGCGGTTACGTTCATCTGCGTCCTTGCATGTGTGAGCGCGCCGAGGTCGCCGGCGCGCGAGATTGCCGGGTGAGCTTCGGGGGATGCCTCCAGGGTACGCGTCCGCCGCGGGAGGTCGGAAATCGGCATCCCGACGTCCTCCGTCGACTCATCGGGCCGTGATGGAACAGTCCGAAGACCGGATGCGTTGCCCTCCGACGCAGGCTCCACCGAAAGGGAACCGATGACAGAGACGACCGTCCGATCCGCCTGGCCTCCGCTGCTGATCGCGATCGCGCTGGAGGTCACGGCGACGCTGTCGCTGCGAGCCGCCGAGGGGTTCGCCCACCCCTTCTGGCTGATCCCAGTGGTGGTCGGCTACTCCGGCTCGCTGTGGCTCCTGTCCGTCGTGCTCGATCGCGGGATGCCGGTGGGCGTCGCCTACGGAATCTGGTCGGCCATCGGCGTCGTGCTCACCGCCGTGATGGGGACGGTGCTCTTCGGCGAGTTCCTCGGCACCGTCCAGATCATCGGCATCGGGGCGATCGTGGTGGGCGTCCTGCTGGTCGAGCTCGGGTCGCATCCCCGCGAACGCTCCCCCGAGGCCGCGGCATGACCTGGGTGCTGCTCGCCCTGGCGATCGCGAGCGAGGTCACCGCGACCCTGAGCCTGCGGGCCTCGGAAGGACTGCGCCGCCGACGCTGGATCCCCGTCATCGTGATCGGGTACCTCGCCGCCTTCACACTGCTCGGCACCATCCTCGCCCTGGGGATGCCGGTGGGCGTCGCCTACGGAGTGTGGGCCGCAGCCGGTGTGGCGATCACCGCGGTACTCGGACGCGTGATCTTCAAGGACCACTTCTCCGTGCTGATGGCCATCGGCGTCGCGCTCATCGCCCTCGGCGTCGCTCTGATCGAATTCGGCGGGGCGCACTGAGGCTGCGCTCCCCCAGGACTGCGCTCCCCTCAGAACTGCGCTCCGCCTCAAAACTGCGCATCCCCTCAGCACTGCGCATCCCTTAGAACTGCGCGGAGAACGCCCCGTCGGTCTTGAGCAGCTGTCCGGAGATCCAACGTCCTTCGTCCGAGACCAGGAACTCGACCGCGGCCGCGACGTCGGCGGGCGTGCCGAGTCGGCCGAGCGGTGTCGCGGCGGCGAGCGCCTGTCGGGTCTCGTCGTCCATCCATCCGGTGTCGATCGGACCCGGGTTGAGCACGTTCGCGGAGATCCGACGTGGACCGAGTTCACGCGCCGCCGAGATGACGATCCGATCCAGGGCGCCCTTCGAAGCGCCGTAGGGGAGGTTGCCGGTGACGTGGTCGCTCGTGAGCGCGACGACCGCGCCGCCGTCAGGCCCGGCCTGCCGGGCGAAGGCCGCGATCAGCAGCAGGCTCGCTCGCGCGTTCACGGCCACGTGTCGGTCGAAGCTGGCCGCGGTGGTGTCGAGGACGCCCGACTCGACGTCATGCGCATGACTGAGGATCAGCGCGGAGATCGTGCCGTGGCGGCGGTTGGTCTCGGCGACGAGCGCGTCCGGGCCGTCGTGCGTCGACAGGTCGGCATGGATGTCGGCGTCGGCGAGATCGCTCGTGACGACTGTCCATCCCGCGGCCCGGAGCCGTGGGACGATTCCTGCCGCGATGCTGTCGGCGCGCGCGGCGCCGGTGATCAGTGCGAGGGGCATGCCGCCACGCTACCCGAGCAGCGCGTCACCATCCCAGGCACATCACGCCGACCCCAGCCGCCATCGCCCAGGACTCGACCCTGAGCACTCGGGCGGCCCTCCGCCGATGCGCGGGGGCGAGATCCCACTCGGAGACGATCGTCCACAGGACGACGGTGACCACACCGATGATCGCCAGCACGGACAGGACGCCCGAGAAGCCGTGGGAGCCGTGCCCACCGTGCGCAGCCGACCCCGCAGCCGACGCCGCAGCCGACCTCGCAGCTGTCCCCGCAGCTGTCCCACCGCCCGACGTGGCGCCCTCGAATGCGCAGATCGCCATGACCAGCGACGCGAGCGCTCGATGACAGCAGGCGGCTGCCGCGGGAGTGCCGCGCACCCCGACCGTGCCCAGCATCGCCGATAGCAGGAGCACGAGACCGAGCGCCAGCGCGGTGACGGCGCCGCGCTCGACGACCGCGAGGGCGACCATGGCCCCTGCCATGACGAGCGCCGACTGCCGCCCCTGCCAGGGCACGTCGCGCCACGCGGCCAGGCAGGCCGCCGCTGACACGACGGCGGCGAGCGCCATCAGCCACGATGCTGCGGGGAGGACCTGATCCACCCTCGGATTATATTGATCAACCGCTCAAAATAGCCAGAGCCATGTGAATACGTCAGGATGGACCCGTGCCCCGTGTCGTCGATCACGATGAGCGCCGCCGGCAGATCGCCGAGGCGCTGCTCGTCGTCGCCGCTCGCGATGGGCATGAGAACGTGTCGTCCCGCGCCGTCGCCAAGGAGCTGGGCGTCGCGACCGGATCACTCTGGCACTACTTCGACGGCTTCGATGACGTGATCCGCGCCGCGGCCGCCGAGGTCACCCGTCGCACCGACCAGCGGATCGCCGAGGCGACCGCAGGACTCCGGGGCCTCGCCCTGCTCGACGCCCTCATGCGCGAGGTGCTTCCGGTCGACGAGCGCACCCGCACGGAGGCCCACGTGGTGGTCGGCTTCTGGGGGCGGCTCGCCACCCTCGCCCCGACAGCGGATGCCGGGGCGCCGACGCTCGCGACGTGGCAGGACAGCATCCGCGCAGCCCTCGCTCAGGCGATCGACGACGGCGAGCTGGCACCGGCGACGCCCACCGCCGCCGTGATGGCCCTGCTGCGTTCGATCACCTACGGCCAGCAGGTCGTCGAGGTCACCGAGCCCCAGGATGCCGACGCGCACCTCGCGGTGCTCGACAGCATCCTCGCGCCCTGGCGCATCTGACCCTCTCTCGACGCCGACACCGCATCCGGACGTGCTCTTGCGCGCTTCGTACTGCCGTCGTACCATCGACCCATCCGTTTATTGAGCGATCGCTCGAAAAAGTGAGGTACGACGATGTCCCACCCCCAGCCCGTCACGATCGATCGGATCGCCACCCCGCATCCGCTCGACCCCCTCACCGGCGCCGAGATCGCCGCGGCCCGTGCCGTGCTCGAGGCGGCAGGGCTCCTCGGCGAGACCGTCCGCGTGCCGATGCTGCTGCCTGACGAGCCGACCAAGCAGGAGCTCGCGGCCTGGACCCCCGGCTCCCCGATCGACCGCCGGGTCGATGCCACGCTGCTCGACATCACGACGGGTGTGGCGAGCGAGGTCGTCGTCTCGATCACGCGCGCGGAGGTCCTGCGCACCGAGCGCGTGCCCACCGACGCGCCGCCCTACGGCCAGCCTCAGTATCTCTTCGAGGAGTACGAGCGCGCCGAGGCGATCGCCAAGGCATCGCCCGAATGGCAGGCGGCCATGCGGCGTCGCGGTCTCGAGGAGCACATGGCGCTCGCCTTCTGCGGCCCCCTCGCCCCCGGGTACACCGGCCGGGCCGACGAGGTGGGGCGCCGCGTCATCCGCTCGCTGACCTTCCTCAAGTACAGCGAGGACGACTCGCCCTGGGCCCACCCCGTCGAGGGACTCGTCGTGCACATCGACCTCACGACGAACAGCGTGATCCGCATCGACGATGAGGGCGATGTGCCCGTCCCCGCCGGCCACGGCAACTACTACCCCGAGTCACAGGGCGCGGCACGCACGTCGCTGAAGCCGATCGAGATCACCCAGCCGCAGGGTCCGAGCTTCGACGTCACCGGCTCGCTCGTCGAGTGGGAGAACTGGTCGATGCGGGTCGGCTTCAACGCCAGAGAGGGACTCGTGCTGCACGACGTCGCCTTCGACGGCCGGTCGGTGCTGAGCAGGGCCAGTGTGCCCGAGATGGTCGTCCCCTACGGCGACACGGCACCTGGACGCTTCTGGATCAGCTACTTCGATGCCGGCGAGTACCTGCTCGGCAAGAACGCCAACCACCTCGAGCTCGGATGCGACTGCCTCGGCGTCATCCGCTACCTCGACGGCTACGTGGCCGACGACCACGGCCACCCGGTGCGCATCCCGAACGTGATCTGCATGCACGAGGAGGACTACGGCATCCTCTGGAAGCACACCGACCTCGCTGGACGCTCGGACGTCCGCCGCTCCCGCCGCTTCGTGATCTCGTACTTCTCGACGATCGGCAACTACGACTACGGCTTCTACTGGCACTTCTACCTCGACGGCTCGATCGAGGTCGTCGCGAAGGCCACCGGCATCGTGTTCGCCGGCGCCGGGGAGCCGGGCGTGCGCCAGAAGCATGCCACCGAGCTCGCGCCGGGCGTCTTCGCCCCGGTGCACCAGCATCTGTTCTGCGCGCGGCTCGACGTGGCGATCGACGGCGAGCAGAACCGCCTGTTCGAGATCGACGCGCAGCGCATCCCCATGGGACCGGAGAACCCCTTCGGCAATGCCTTCACGTGGTCCGAGACCCAGCTCGCCTCCGAGCACTCCGCACAGCGCGACGCGGATTCATCCGTGGCGCGCACCTGGGAGGTGCAGAGCACCACTCGCACCAACCGCGTGGGACGCCCGACCGCGTACCACCTGGTCCCCGAGCCGACCGCGTTGCTCATGGCCGACCCCGCCTCGTCCGTCGCCGCACGCGCGGCCTTCGCGACCAAGCACCTGTGGGCGACCCGACACGAGCAGGGGCAGATCTGGCCGGCCGGCCGGTATCCGAATGCGCATCAGGGCGGTGCGGGCCTGCCGGAGTACTCCGCCGCAGACCGATCGCTCGACGGCGAGGACATCGTGCTGTGGCACACCTTCGGCCTCACTCACATCCCGCGACCGGAGGACTGGCCGATCATGCCAGTCGACTACGCCGGGTTCTGGTTCAAGCCGTACGGCTTCCTCGACCAGAACCCCGCGATGGACGTCCCCGAGTCCTCTCAGGCGCACGTCTCCGCGGATGCCGGATGCTGCGGCGGCGGGGAGTCGTGCCGCTGCGACCACTGAACGTCCGGATCGGCCTCGATGGTCGGCGCGTCCGCGTCATCCCGCATCCCGTGGCGGAAGCAGGCGGCGAACGTGCCTCTCACGACAGGCTCGCGATCGCGACGCGCAGGATGCCGTCTGCATCCTGCAGCGCGACGGCGGCGGCGTCCGCCGTCGCGCCCGTCGACAGCATCAGCACCGCGAGCTTGACCGAGCCGCCCGCGGCATCCAGTGTCGCCGCGGCCTCGTCGACGCCTGCCCCGGTGAGTTCGGTCACCGTGCGGATCGACCGGGCCCGCAGCTTCTCGTTCGTCGCGAGCAGGTCGACCATGACCCCGTGATGGGTCTTGCCGAGCTTGATCATCGACAGCGTGGTGAGCATGTTGACGACCAGCTTCTGGGCTGTCCCCGACTTCAACCTGGTCGACCCCGAGATGAACTCCGGCCCCGTGACGACCTCGATCGCGATGTCCGCGACCCGGCCGATCTCCGACCCCGTATTCGAGGCGATGGCCACGGTCAGGGCGCCGACCGAGCGGGCGAACTCGAGTCCGCCGACGACGTAGGGCGTGCGCCCGGACGCCGATATCCCGACCACCGTGTCACCCTCGCCGACCTCCAGCTCCCGCAGCGACGCCGCGGCGGCATCCCCGTCGTCCTCGGCGTTCTCGACCGCGGAGCGGATCGCCGTCTCGCCTCCGGCGATGAGACCGACGATCATCGAAGGGTCGGTGCCGAACGTCGGCGGGCACTCGCTCGCATCCAGGACACCGATCCGGCCCGCCGTGCCCGCGCCGAGGTAGATCAGCCGGCCTCCCTCGCGCAGCCGTGGGGTGATGCCGTCGACCGCATCGGCGATCTCCGCGCTGCGCTCAGCGACCGCCTCGGGCACCAGGCGATCCTCGGCGTTCATCCGGCGCACCAGCTCCGCGGTGTCGAGCAGGTCGAGGTCGCCCCGCTCGGTGGCCGAGGCCTCGGTGCCCAGAGTGGAGAGGACATCGAGGAGCGTGGTCAGTCTGTCGTTCTCATTCGGCACGGTGGACGAACCTTTCATGGGGAAGATCACGGCGCTCGGCGAGCAGGAGAGCGCCGTCGAGGGCATCGCCGGAGGGCATGAGCACGGCGCGTCCGGCGGCGCGCAGGGCGCTCTCCAGGCCAGAGCGGAACCAGGCGTGCTGCGTCAGACCGCCGTGCAGTGCGACCGCGGGCGCATCAGGGACGGGCGCATCAGGTGTGCGTACAGGTGCGGCCGCATCAGGCGCCGCCGCGACGGCGGACGCGGTGAGCAGCCGGATGCTCTCGGCAGCGATCTCGCCGGCGACCGGGTCGCCCGCCTCGGCCGCATCGAGCACGATCGGCGCGAGAGTCGCGAGTCGACGTGGGAGCGAGCCGTCCTGCGCGAGCCAGCCGGGTACCGCCGAGGTCTCGCCCACGACGCCGCGGACCTTCCCGCTGAGTGCGGTGTCGGATCCCAGGCCCGCCGAGGCGCGCAGGACCGCCCGCAGCGCCTCGCGTCCGAGCCACGACCCGCTGCCGAAGTCGCCGACCTCCGGCCCCCATCCGTCGACGAGCCGGGTGCCGGCCGAGTCATCTCTGATGCCGAGGGCCGCGGCGCCCGTGCCGGCGATGAGCAGCACGCCGCCGATGCCGCCGAGTGCTCCGGCGTGCGCCGATACGACGTCGGAGGTCACCGCCGCAGGCACCCGCAGCAGCGCGGCGAGACGTTCGGCGAGTTCGGATGCCGCGGTCGGCGCCGCCCACGCCCCCGCGGCGCCCACCATGATGCCGCCGATGCCACCGCCCGTGAGGTTCTCCACCAGCGGGAGGATCGCATCGAGCGCGGCCTGCACGCCCCCGGCTGCGGCCAGCCCGGGAGCACCGACGCCGTCGTAGAGCGGCCGGCGATCGCGGCGGAGTCCGTGCTCCGGCCCGCCACCCAGCTCCGCGATCACCGCACGGCAGCGCGACTTGCCGAGATCGACGGCGACAAGAGCCGGTGCAGAAAGCATGGAAATAGTCTACGCAATCGGATTGGAGCGTGAAAGAATTATCCAGACCACCGGTCGACGTGACACCCGACGCCCCATCCGGACACGACGCGAGAGAGCCATGAGCATCCAGACGACGATCGCTTCTGCCGCCGAGACGCTGCCGCCGTCGCTCGCCCGCATCGCCCGCACGATCACGAACGACCCGTCCATCGTCGTCGACAGCACGATCACCGAGATCGCCGCCGCCTGCGCCACGTCGGTCGCCTCCGTGGTCCGCTTCTGCCGTGCGGTCGGCGTCGGGGGCTATGCGGCACTTCGCATGGCGCTGGCGACGGAGCTCGGCCGCGAGTCCGCGCAGTTCCCCGCATCCGCCGGTTTCGGAGCCGAGATCTCCGCGGCAGACACCCTCCGCGAGGCCACCGCCAAGGTCGCGTCCCTGGAGCTTCTGGCGATCGAGGAGACGATCGCGAATCTCGACTACGACGCACTGTCCGCCGCCGTGGATGCGATCGACTCCGCCGACCGCATCCTCCTCTTCGGAATCGGCGCGAGCGGGCTGGTGGCGGCCGATCTCGGGCGCAAGCTGCTGCGCATCGGGCATGCCGCCATCGTGCTGTCGGATGCGCACGAGGCGAGCGCTGCCGCCTCACTCGGCGCCAGGAAGACCGTGGCGATCGGGATCTCGCACTCCGGAACGACCCGCGAGACGCTGCACTTCGTCCAGACCGCTCGGGCAGCGGCCGCGACGACGGTCGGGATCACCGGAGCGCGCTCCTCGACCCTCGCCTCCGACGTCGATCAGGTTCTGATCGCGCACGCTCGCGAGCCCCGACTGCGCGCCGGAGCGATGGTCAGCAGGATCGCTCAGCTCGCCGTGGTGGATTGCCTGTTCGTGGGGGTCGCTCAGCGCCGTCATGCCCATTCGATCCACGCTCTCCAACGCACGGCCGACGCGACAGCGCCGCTGCGGTGACGATCCGCCAGCCGCTCGTCAGCGCCCTGTCGATGCGTGGCGACGGGCGGGATCGACGGACCCCGCCGTGCGCAGGAACACGATGATCCAGCTGAAGATCAGCACGGCGACGATCAGCTCGACGGCCGTCAGGTTGTAGTACCCCACCGCGAAGAACGCGGCCAGAAGGACGATCACCAGCACGTACGCCCATCCGAACGCGACGAACACGCGGGGCATCGCGCGCAGGAACCACGGCAGGCCCACCACGACGACGCCGAACACGACCGTCATCCCGGTGGCCACGGTGTTGTGGAGCAGGAAGAACTCGTCGACCGGGAAGAGCCCGACGCAGGCGAGAAAGATCCCCAACAGGATCAGTCCACCGCGCACGATGAATCGACCGCGGCGATCGACCGGGTCATCGACAGGCAGCCCGGCCGTGGCGTATCGGGCGATGGTCGTCACGAGCACGCCGGCGATGATCAGCGTGACGTTGAAGGCGACCGAGGCGCTGTTCGTGCTCATCCCGAGGGCCGAGAGGTTGTCGCGCCACCAGTGCACGTCGCTGGATGCGAGCATCGCTGCGAAGGCCCCGACGACGAGGAACACGGCCAGCACGAGCGACAGCACCAGCGGGCTGAGGGCGATCGCACTGAGGAAGGTCACGTACGCGGTCAGAGCGAATGCCACTGCCACGAGGACCGCGCCTGGGAAGGCGAACACGGGAGCATCGGTGAAGCTGCGCTCCAGCAGCTCGGCGATCCCCAGCCAGCCCAGGTAGGCGATCGCCGCATGGGCGAAGGCGATGGCCGCCAGGTCGTACCAGCGCAGGCGATCCCCGGGAACGCTGAAACCGTCGCGGACGCCGTCAGGCCCGACGTGGGCGGGCCGGGACACGAGCCGTCCGATCACGAAGGCGAGCACTGCAGTGCCGCCGCCACCGTAGGCCGCGAAGGCGCCGATCGATCCTGCACCGCTGATCGCCATCTCCCGCCCCCAGAAGGAGGGCAGCCCGATGAGGAAGCCGAGCAGCAGAAAGGCGGCTCCGACGAGGAGTGCCGTGGCTTCGAAGACCGAATCGGCTGTCTCGGGTCCGCGCAGCTGTCGCAGCACCCTCAGGATCTTCTCTCGCAGCTCTCGCATGGCCGACCTCCGTGCACATCATAGAAGCCGCACCGTTCCGGGCAGCGCGGTGATAACATCGCGGAACGGATCGTATACAACGTCGTCGTTCCCACCACCCGAGGTGATCAGTCATGAACGGTGCACCTGCTGCCCCTGCCGAATCGGTATCCACGCTCGTCGCGCGCAACATCAGCGAGTTCCGCGCCGCCGTGTCGGAGTCCTTCGTGCCCTTGCAGGTGTCGACGGCAGGTCCCGACCATTTCCGCGGCGTGATCCGCGGCGCCTCGGTCGACGAGGTGCATGTGAACGAGGTGCGGGCGACGTCGCACATCGTCGAACGCACCCCGGAGCTGATCGCGCGCAGCGATCGCTCGTTCTTCAAGCTCAGCCTGATGCTCGCTGGCACCGGTCTGCTGATCCAGGATGACCGCGAAGCCGTGCTCCAGCCCGGGGATCTGGCCGTGTACGACACCGACCGTCCGTACTCGCTCGTCTTCGACGACGACTTCCGCACCATGGTCGTGATGTTCCCGAAGCACCTGATCAGCCTCCCGTCCGACATGGTCGGACAGCTCACCGCCGTGCGGATCTCGGGCCAGGGCGGACTCGGCGGCATGGTCGTCCCGTACCTCACGCAGTTGGCAGGCAACCTCGACCAGCTCGCCGGCACCACGGGGGCGCGACTCGCGCACAGCGCCCTCGACCTGGTCACGACGGTCTTCACCCGCGAGCTCGGCCTCGACGAGGTCTCCGCCGATCCGCATCGCGCGCTGGTGCAGCGCATCCGCTCGTACATCGACCGCAACCTCGCGTCGACCGACCTCGGCCCCGCCTCGATCGCCTCGGCGCATTTCATCTCGACCCGCCATCTGCACGGACTCTTCCAGGAGCAGGGCGTGACGGTGTCGACCTGGATCCGCACGCGGCGCCTCGAGCAGTGCCGACGCGACCTCCTCGATCCGATGCTGGCCGACCGTCCGGTCGCCGCGGTCGCGGCCCGCTGGGGCTTCGTCGACGCCGCGCACTTCAGCCGGGCGTTCAAGTCCGCCTTCGGCATCTCCCCCAGCGAATACCGCTCCGCGCACTGACCCGCGCACCACCGGCTTGCCCCGCAGGGCACGCCGGTTGACTGTCGGCGCGCGATGGGGCCGCAGCGCTTGAGCCGACGGTGCGGCGCGACCGAGCATGAGGCAAGCACACCGCGAGGACGCGGTGCCCGGAGCGACGCAGCTCCGCCGCATGCGATGTCAGGACCCTCATGACTCCTCCCGCCTCGACAGATCCCGCCCTCGACGAATGGCGCACCTACGACGAGTTCGCCGCCGGAATCGACACGTATCGACTCCCGAACGCCTCCCTGTCGGGAACGGCGCTGACGCTCTCCCTCGACGACGGCTCGACACTCGCGCTGACCTTCGATGCGGTCGCCGTCACGTGGTCCGGATTCGGCACCACCGGAACCGACCCGTATGACGCGGTGGCCGTCCGCGAGGACGTCGTGTTCGTGAACATCCCGCTGGAGAGCCGTGAGCGCGAGGCGATCACGGTCGTGTACTCGACCTCGACGCATCGCGCCACCGTCGTGCGGTCGCGCATCGCGGCGGAGGCGACCGAGGGCACTCCTCAGGTGGGCCAGGAGTTCTGGGCGGCCACGACCGACGCGGGCGAGCCGACCGGCGAAGTGCCGGGGCCGAGCCGCGACCTCATCGGCAAGCGCAACGTCTACCGGTACAGCCCGGAGCACCTGTACGAGCACGTCTACGTCTCGAGCACCCGCTACGCCTGGCAGTGCCTGGAAGGCGTGCAGCGCGGACACGGCGACATGGACCTCTCGACGGTCTGGAAGTTCGCCGACGGCCTGTACCTCTTCTGCTTCCGTGAGTTCCGCATCGCCGTCGCGAGCGTCTGGCTGCACGACCTCGGCTACCAGCTGATGACCACGGGGATCTTCCTCGGTCTCAACGGCGACGGCGACGCCGAGCACTCCCGCGGCGGTGGCCACATCTACCCGCTCGGCTCGGTCGACTACCCCGACGCCCAGCCCGTCTGACCCGCCGCGACCACGGGGACGAGGAGACCATGACCGACACCACGACCAACGCCGAGATCATCGCCCAGCACTACGCAGCCAACGACCGAGGCGATCTCGACGGGATGCTGGCACCGTTCGCCGACGACGTGCGGTGGACCGAGGCCGCAGGCTTCCCCTACGCCGGCACCTACATCGGCCCCGACGCCGTGGCCGCGAACGTCTTCGCGCGCATCCAGGAGGACTGGGACGACTACACCGTCGCGATCGACGAGATCGTCGACGGCGGCGACGTCGTGGTCGGGATCGGGACCTACTCGGGGACCAACCGACGGACCGGACGGTTCTTCGCCGCCAGGGTCGCGCATGTGTGGAGGCTCGCGGACGGCAAGGTCGTCGCCTTCGAGCAGTTCACCGACACCGAGCTCGTCAACCGCGCGCTGCGCGACTGACGACGACCGCACTGCACCACACGCACCATCTGAACTCGAGAGGCAGGAATCACATGAACAAGCGAGTATCCGGCACCGCGGCGCTCATCGCCGTGGCGGCCCTCACCCTGGCCGGCTGTGCCGGCGGAGACGGCGGCGCAGGGGGCGAAGGCGCCCCCATCGTGGTCGGCTCCGTCAACACCATCAGCGGCCCGGCGACCTTCCCCGAGGCCTCGCAGGCCGCCGCCGCCGTCTTCGACGCCTTCAACGAGGCCGGAGGGTTGGACGGCCGCACGATCGAGTACAAGACGCTCGACGACAAGGGCGACCCTGCGACCGCCACGGCATCCGCCCGCGAACTGGTCGGCAGCGACGAGGCCGTCGCGCTCGTCGGCTCGGCCAGCCTCATCGAGTGCGAGATCAACGCGAAGTACTACGAGCAGGAGGACATCCTGTCGATGCCCGGCATCGGCGTCGATACGGGATGCTTCGCGAGCGACAACATCTCGCCGGCGAACGTCGGTCCGTTCAACGACATGACGCTGACGCTGCAGTACGGCTCCGAGGTGCTCGGACTCGATGACATCTGCATCCTGCTGGAGATCGCCGGCTCGACGCGCCCGACCTACCAGGCCGCGATCGACAAGTGGACCGAGATCACCGGCAAGGAGCCGAAGTACGTCGACGACACCGTGCCGTACGGCGCATCCGACTACACGCCCTACATCGTCAAGGCCCGCGAGCAGGGTTGCAAGGCTCTGGCGATCAACCCGGTCGAGCCCGATGCGATCGGACAGGTCAAGGCCGCCAACGCGCAGGGGTGGGATGACGTCACCTGGCTCTACCTGACCAGTGTCTACAGCGAGAACTTCGCGGATGCGATCGACGATGCCGGCGCCGGGATCTACGTCCCCGCCGAGTTCTACCCGTTCACCGACGACAACGAGATCAACGCGGACTGGCGCGAGCTCATGGAGGAGAACGACATCCCGCTGACCTCGTTCAGCCAGGGCGGCTACCTCGCGGCGAAGTACTTCATCGAGGTCCTCGAGGGCATGGACGGCGACATCACCCGTGAGACCGTCACGGAGGCGCTGCGCGGCATGGAGCCGATCGAGAACCCCATGGTCGGCACGCCCTACGCCTTCGGCACGCAGAACACGGCGGGCTGGCCGATCATCCTCGAGTCCGGCACGAACGCCTGGGAGAAGGTCGCCGAGGACTGGCTCCGCATCGGCGAGTAGCCGCTCCGCAGCCCACCTCAACCCACCACACGCCTGCCGCCGAGCGCATTCTCGGCGGCAGGTCCTCCCCCGCAGCTCCGCGAGCTGCTCCCCGGTCCCTCGGTCCGGGTCCCCCTCAGATCAGAAAGGACGCCTCATGCTGCAAGGCGCCATCGCCGGTCTCGCCGCCGGCGGTCTCTACGCGGTCCTCGGCGTGTGCCTCACCCTGATGTCGCGCCTCGTACGGGTCGTCAACTTCGCCCAGGCCGCGACCGGGATGTTCGGTGCCTTCAGCGCCGTGTGGTTCGTGCGCGAAATGGGTCTTCCGATCTGGTTCGGGTCGGTGCTCGGAGTGCTCGTCGCCGGTGTGCTCTCGGCCGCGATCGGGTGGATCGCGGCCACCTGGCTCTCCGAGGCCTCGACGACGACCAGGTCGGCCATGACGGTGGGGCCGCTTCTGCTCCTGATCTCGCTGTCGTTCATCCTGTTCGGCAACAAGCCGCAGCCGTTCACGCCGATCATCGCCGGGCCCGCGTTCTCGTTCGGCGGTGTCGTGATCAGTCAGGTGACGGTCGCGACGGTGGTCATGGCGATCATCACGGCGGTCGTGGTGCGGATCGTGCTGCGCCGCACGAAGGTCGGCACGCAGCTGCGCGCCCTCTCCGAGCGGCCGACCACCGCCGAGCTGCTCGGCATCCGCTCGCGTCCGCTGTCCATCGCCGTCTGGTTCGTCACCGGCGTGATCAGCGCGCTCGCGATCATCATTGTGGCGCCGTCGCAGTCGAACGACGCGACCAGCCTCGCGATGCTCATCGTGCCCGCGGCGGCTGCAGCCCTGCTCGGTGGCTTCCGTCGCCTCGACCTCGCGGTCGTGGGCGGCATCGTCCTCGGTGTGCTCGGCGGTCTCGTCGCGCAGATCGACGAAGTCGCGCTCGTGCGCAACTTCCTCCCGTTCCTGTTCATCGTCGTCCTGCTCCTGTGGACGCAGCGCAAGGAGGTGTGGGATGCCGCTCGCTGACCGTCCCTGGTTCCGTCTGTCCTGGCCATTCGCCGTCGCCGCCGCGGGAATCGGGGTCGGTGCCGTCCTGAGCGCCGCCCTCCCCGGATACTTCGTCTTCCTCGCGATCAGCGCGGTCATCGCCTCGATCGCGATCCTGGGGCTGGGCATCGTCACCGGCTCCGCCGGGATGATCGCCCTGTGCCAACTCACCTTCGCTGCCGTCGGCGCGTGGATCGTGTCGCTGCTCAACGTGATGCAGGCACCAGGAGGGTTCGTCGTGTGGCTGATCCTCGGGGCATCGCGGCAGGGTTCGTCGGCATCCTCGTCGGGCTTCCCGCCCTGCGCCTGCGCGGCGTCAACCTCGCCGTCGTCACGCTGGGTTTCGCCGCGGCGGCCGATGTGACGCTCGTCCAGATCCAGTTCCCCGGATCGTCGGACGGGACCGCCGTCGAGCGCCCTGGACTCTTCTCCAACGACCGTGAGTTCTTCTTCCTCTCGATCGTCGTGCTCGCCGCGTGCGGTCTGTGCGTCTTCTTCCTGCAGCGCGGGCGAGTCGGGTCGAGCTGGAAGGCCGTCGCCTTCTCCGAGCGCGGAACCGCAGCGGCAGGGCAGAGCGTCCAGACGGCGAAGCTGACGGCCTTCGCGGTCTCCGCCGCCCTCGGCGGCATCGCCGGTGGACTGCTCGCCGGCCAGGTGCAGCTGCCGTTCGCGTCGAGCTTCACGCCGCTGCAGTCCCTCGCGCTGTACGTGCTGGCTATCATGTCGGGCGCGCACCTCATCGACATGGCGATCCTCGGCGGCATCCTCTGGGTGCTGGTTCCGGAGCTGCTGAAGCGCTGGGGTGTGCCGCAGGATTGGGCGTTCGTGGTGTTCGGAGTGCTCGGGGTGCAGGCGCTGACCAGTGGGACGAACCTCGGCCAGAGCATCCGCAACCTGATCTGGAAGCGCGCCGACCGCAGGACCGCGACGGCGAAGCTCTCGGCGCTCCCCCCGGATGCCGATGCACAGGCCGCAGCCATCACGACGACGACCACCGCGACCGTCGACGAACGCGCTCTCGACGGCGCCCCCGTGCTCACGGTGGAAGGGCTGACCGTGCAGTTCGGTGCCCTGAAGGCTCTCGACGACGTGTCGTTCCAGGTGCCGGCCGCGTCGATCATGGGCCTGATCGGCCCCAACGGTGCCGGCAAGTCGACGTTCGTCGATGCGATCAGCGGTTTCCTCCCGAAGCACGGCGGTCGTGTGCTGCTGGGAGATCGTGACCTCGGCGGCCTGTCGCCGACGCGTCGGGCGCGGCTCGGACTGCGCCGGACGTTCCAGCAGGACAGGGTCCCCCCGGCTCTCACGGTCGGCGCGTACGTGCGCTTCGTCGCGAGAAGACGGCTGGCCACCGCCGACATCGACGAGGTGCTGGACTTCTTCGGATGCCCTCCCGCGCGGTCGCGTCTGTCGAGCGTGGATGTCGGCACCCGCAGGCTGGTCGAAGTGGCGGCGAACGTGATCGCTCGGCCTCGACTGCTGATCCTCGATGAGCCCGCCGCCGGGCTCTCGCACGACGAGCATCTGGCCCTCGCGGCCCGGCTGCGTGAACTGCCCGAGCGGTATGGCATCGCCCTCATCATCATCGAGCACGATCTCGACCTGGTGCGCTCGGTCTGCCCCACGCTCACCGTGCTCGATTTCGGTCGTGTGCTGGCGTCGGGCCCGCAGGCGGAGGTGCTCGCCGATCCGGATGTGGTGAAGGCATACATGGGAGAGACGGAGCTGCTGAAGTGAGCGAACTCGTACTGGACGGCGTAACCGTCAGCCGCGGTGCCGGACCGGTGATCTCGGATGTGTCGCTGACCGTCACCGGAGGTGAGGTGCTTGCCCTGGTCGGCCCGAACGGCGCGGGGAAGACGAGCCTGATCGAGTCGGTGTCGGGGGTGACGCCGCACTCTGCGGGATCGCTGCTGCTCGACGGCGAGCCGATCGACAAGCTGTCGCGGGTGTCGCGGGCGCGGAGGGGAATCGTGCACATCGAGCAGGGTCGGGCGGTGTTCCCCTCCCTCACGGTGCGGGAGAACATCTCGCTGACGGCTCGCACTCCCGCTGATCTCGACGCCGCGGTCGGGCAGTTCCCCGAACTGGAGAAGCGGATGGACTCGCCGACCGCGCTGCTGTCGGGCGGTGAGCAGCAGATGGTCGTGCTGGCACGGGCGTTCGCTGCGAAGCCCCGCATCCTGCTCATCGACGAGATGTCCCTCGGACTCGCGCCGGTCGTCTTCATGCGGCTGATGCCGATCGTGAAGTCGATCGCGGAGTCGGGAGTGGGTGTGCTGCTCGTCGAGCAGTTCACGCAGCTGGCCCTGAGTCTCGCGCGGAATGCCGTGGTGGTGGCGGGCGGGCAGGTGTCGTTCCACGGCACGGCGGAGGCGCTGAAGGCGGATCCGCAGCTGCTGCACCGCGCGTACCTCGGGGGCTGAACGGTGAGCGTCCGTTGTCTCGGCGGTGCGGGGCGGTCCAGGAGCGCGGACCGGTCCGGCGGTGCGGGGCGGTCCAGGAGCGCGGACCGGTCCAGGAGCGCGCAGTAGCCTGAGGGGATGACCGAGACCATCTCCGCCCGCGCCGTCCTGCTCGATATGGACGGTACCCTCGTCGATTCGACCGCCGTCGTGGAGCGGTTGTGGTTGGCGTGGGCCGAGCCGCACGGGATCGCGCCGGAGACGGTGTTGAGCGTGGTTCACGGTCGCCAGGGACATCAGAGCATGGCGATCATGCTCCCCGACCGCGATCATCGGATCAACCTCGAGGAGAACGCGGTCATGCTGGCGAACGAGAGCAAGGATGTCGACGGTGTCGTCGCCATCGCCGGCGCCGACGCGCTCCTGGCTGCGCTGCTTCCTTTCCCGCATGCGATCGTGACGTCCGCGGATGTGACCTTGATGAATGCCCGCATGGGGCAGGCGGGTCTGACCGTGCCGTCGCTGACGGTCACCGCTGAGAGTGTCTCGGCATCGAAGCCCGATCCCGAAGGCTTCCTCCTCGGCGCGGAGCTGCTGGGTGTCGACCCCGCCGATTGCGTCGTGTTCGAAGATTCCGGCGCGGGAATCCAGGCCGCCCACGCTGCGGGCATGCGCGTCATCGGAGTGGGGTCGCACGCCACCTCGCACCAGCCGACATTCCATGTGGATGACCTCACTCAGATCGCCGTCGTGCCGACAGCGGATGGGTTCGAGCTCACGATTCGGTGAGGCCGCGGGAGCGATTGCTTTCGGATCGTCGGTAGCGCGGGTTCGGCGGTGCCGTGTGGTGGGGTGCTGCCCGGCGGGCTCGCTGAGTCGGCTTGTGCGCTGCCAGGTGGGTCGCTGCACGGCAGGTTCACCCGGTGCGACGGAGCGCCACGGCCGGTGGGCTACTGACCGGTGGGGTGTTGTGTTGTCGGGTGTTGCCCGGTGGGGTGCTGCCCGGTTCGACGAGGCCGTGTTGTCGGGTGTTGCCCGGGGGGCTCGTCGAGTCGGCTGGTGTGCTGTGTCGTGGGGTGCGCCAGTGGTGGGCGGGGTCCCACCATCCTGGTCCTCTGACTTGGGGGAGGCCGTTGTTCATGCGGATCTCCCAGAGGGAGGTGCCCAGGGAGCGGTGGTGCCACCAGCACAACGGGACACCGTTGTCGGTGTGGGTGGGGCCACCGTGGGCGTGTTCGGTGACGTGGTGGATCTCACACCACGAGGCGGGGACGTGACAGCCGGGGATGAGGCATTCCTTGTCGCGGGCGATGATCGCGCGGCGTTGGTGGACGGTGAAGACCCGGTCGGTGCTGGTGATCCCGATGATGCGGCCCTCATCGAACAGGACCCGCTGGATCGCCCCCGAACATGCGGCTTGTGCGGCGACGGAGACGGGCAGGTGCGCGCCCGTGCGGGCGATCGTCGCCCACCCGGTCCCGGTGGCAAGATCGGTCGCGTCGACGGTGACGACCACGGTCGGTGCCGCCCCTCCCAGGGTCGGCATGTCCGTGTGGCGGGCGGCGATCGCGAGCGCAGCGGCGAGAGCGTCATGGCGTTTCTGTTCCGTCGTGCGGTCATCGAACACGTTCCGCGGATCCGAATTGAACGGATCCTCTTCGGGATCGGGCGTGCTCACGTCATCCGTGCTGCCATCGCTGGCAGAGCCATCAGAATCAGAATCCGCAGGCTTGAAGTGTGCGCCGGTGTCGCCGGTGTCGCCGGCCGTCTCAGGGTCGCTGGTGTCACCGGTGTCACCGGTGTTGGTGGCAGTGCTGGTGTCGCTGGGGGTGAAGAACACCCCGGGCATCGGAGCCCCGGGGCCTTTGGGGTTCAGGATCGCGTCCATGATCACCAGCAACTGGGCGGCGACCTCCGGGGTGAGATACCCGCGGATCGCGTGCAACCCGTTCTTCAACCGGCCGATCGTCACACCCCGGCGACGCCGCGCATCCTCATCCTTAGGCTCTTCCCCATCCGGATCGAAGATCGACGCAAGACCCTCCCCCAGACTCGACAGATCATCCGTCGTCGGCGCAGGACCATCGTCATCGACGCCCTCCTCCGCATCCGCAGCCTCGTCAGCGTCATCCACGTCACTCGCGTCGGGGTCGTCACCGTCGGGGTCATCGACCGGGGCGAGACCGTGCCCGCGGGCAGCACCGGCCAGGGCGAGGTCCGCGGCGAGACGCTGATCGGTGGTCAACCGGTCCCAGACCTTCTCGATCGGACCCGTCGCCGCCAGAAACCCCGCCACCCCCACCACCCCGTCCAACAGGGCCTCCCGCATATGCGGCCACCGGGCCGGGAGCCGCTCCCCCGACACCAGGCTCGACTCCCGCCGCACCCGCGTCACCGTCGTCCCCACCCGGGTCGCGGAGCGCACCTCGACCCGCACCGTCCGCTGCAGCAACTCGGTCGCGTTCCGACAGCCCACCGCATGCGGGAACCCCACCGCATCCGCCGTCGCGAGCGTCTCCACCACCACCGCTTCCGCCCGCCGAAACGCCGCCCCCGCCCGCTGCAGCACCTCGACCCGCTCCGCGTCTGACAACCCCGCCAACACGTCATCACACAACACCCCGGACAGGTCACTGATGACCTGATCCAAACGCTGCACGGTGCTGTTCATACCCGCCAGTCAACCCCACCCCACCGACATTCGCCCCCCGAAACCACCCCCCAGAACCCCAGATCAGACCCCGTATTCCGATCTCCCGGCATAGCGCGCGAAAGAGCGGGAAAGACGGGCAGACGGACCGAAGAGGGAGCAAGAAGGGGACGGGCAGAAGGACCGAAGAGGGAGCAAGAAGAGGACGGGCAGAAGGACCGAAGAGGGAGCAAGAAGAGGACGGGCAGAAGGACCGAAGAGGGAGCAAGAAGAGGACGGGCAGACGGACCGAAAGGAGGATGAAGAGGACAGGCAGAAGGACCCGAGAGGACGAAAGAAGAGAACGGGCAGAAGGGCCGAGGAGGAAAGGACGGCCGGCACCTTCGTCGACATGGAAGGAGAGGACCGGCAGAAGGACTCAAGAAGAAAGGAACAAGAGGGCGAAAGAGGAGAGGGCGAAAGACCGAGAGACGACAGCCGAGGGTCACCCCTGGGTCCGACTCGAGCACCCGCGGATCCCTTCCGCGCATCCCCTCCCGATGCTCCCGCTCCCCACCGCCTCGCTACATCCCCGCGTGATCGAACGCGATGGTCGGCACATCCACGACGTGCGAGCCTCCGTCGGCGACGATCACCGCACCTGTGACGTACGACGACTCCCCCGAACCGAGGAACCGGACGACCGAGGCGATCTCGGCGGGCCTCGCCGGCCTCCGCAGCGGTACGTCGGCGGTCACGGTGGCGTAGGCCTCCTCCCGCGATTCGAGGCCCGCGTGGGTGGCGAACTCGTCCATCTCGTCGTCGGCCATCGGCGTCTGCACCCAGCCGGGGCAGATCGCGTTGACGCGCACTCCCTGGCGTCCGTAGTCACGGGCGAGCGTGCGGGTCAGCCCGATCAGCGCGTGCTTGCCCACGGTATAGCCGGCCACCGACGGCCCCGCGAAGAGTCCGGCGAGCGATGACACGATCACGACCTGCCCCTTCGACTCGATGAGCGCGGGGAGCGCCTCCCTCGCCATCACGAACGCTGTGGTGAGGTTGGCGCGGATCGCCGCCTCCCAGCTCTCGTCGTCGGTCTCCGCGACCGGCGAGAATCCGTGGCCCCCCGCATTCGCCACCAGCACGTCGAGACGTCCGAAGGTGGCGAGCACCTCGGCGACCGCCGCCTTCGCAGATTCCGTGTCGGCGGCGTCGGCGATGATCGGATGCGCTCCGACGGCCGCCTCGACCGCCCGCAGCGGCTCTGCTCGTCGCCCGACGACGACCACGTGCGCGCCCTCGGCGGCGTATCGCTCGGCGATCGCTGCTCCGATTCCGGTGCCGCCGCCGGTGATGACGACGACGCGACCCGTGACGGTCGATCCCACTGAGGTTCCCATGCCTGCTCCTGTTCGTGACTTCGTGACTTCGTGACTTCGTGACTTCGTGACTTCGTGACTTCGTGACTTCGTGACTTCGTGACTTCGTGACTTCGTGATGTGATGTGATGACGCTGTTGGATGCCGCTGCCCGCATGCGGGACCGCCCGGTCAGGCCGGGAACCCCGATCGTGCCGAGTAGCCGAAATCGCTGAGGACGGTCGTCCCGTTGATCGCCCTGCTGCGCGGGGAGACGAGGTAGACCGCATGCGAAGCGATGTCCTGCGCCGTCTGCACCGGGAAGGCGGGGTCCGCGAACGCCTCTGCCCCGAGGTCGCCGCGGCTCATCGGGGTGTCCACGATCGACGGCGCGACTGAGTTGACCCGCACGCCGGTTCCGGCCAGGTCGACGGACAGCGCGCGGCCGAACTGCACGAGCGCAGCCTTCGACGCGCAGTACGGCACCATCCCGGCCGAGGCGACGAACGCCGAATCGCTCGCGATCAGGACGACGGATGCCGCTGCGGCCGCTCGCAGGGCGGGCAGCGCATGCGAGACGACGAGGAACGTGCCGGTGACGTTGACCGCGAAGACCGCGTTCCATTCGTTGACCGAGATCTCGTCGATCCCCGCCCCGACCGGCCCTGACACGCCGGCGCAGCACACGACGGCGTCCAGCCCGCCGAGCGCCCGGATCGCCGCGTCGACGGCGCCGGCCACCTCGATCTCATCGGTCACGTCCGCGACCAGCACCACCGGATCCACGCAGCCCTCGGCGGTCTCGGCGAGTGCAGGCCCGTCCCGATCGAGCAGCGCCACCCGCACGCCCTCCGCGGCGAGCGCCCACGCGGTCGCCCGCCCTATCCCGCCGGCCGCGCCCGTGATCAGCGCCGTCGTGCCGTTCAGCTGCAGGTCCATGGTCTTCGTGCGACTCCGCCCGCGACGCCGCGCCGCGCGCCCGGTGGCGCACTGTGAGGACGGCGGTGTCGTCCTCGTCATCCTGCTCCCCCACCTCTCCGCCGAGAACGGGGCCAGGCGTGCTGTGCACGCTGGCACCATCGTCCTTCGCTCAGGGTCAAGCAGCGCACCGGTGACGCGAGCAGACTCGCTGTATCGACGAACCCCTCGTCGTCGATGCCGTGCTGACACGGCCGTCACCGAGCAAAGGAGCCGACGTGGCAGACCCGACATCTGCGTCCACGACGCAGCAGGACCACACTTCTCTTCGCCCGGGCGCTCTGGGCGTCGCCGGGATCGTCTTCCTCGTGCTCGCCGCCGTCGCGCCGCTGACCGGCATCGTCGTCGTCGCCTCGCTCGCGATCGCCCTCGGCAACGGCGGCGGCACCCCGATGGCGTTCTTCCTGGTCGCCGCGATCCTGCTGCTCTTCGCCGTCGGCTACGCGCAGATGTCGAAGCAGCTGGTGAATGCGGGCGGCTTCTACGCGTTCGTGGTGAAGGGCCTGGGCCGCACGGGTGGGTTGATCGCAGGACTCATCGCGACCCTCGGCTACAACTTCTTCGTGGTCGGCACGATCGGCACCAGCGGCTTCTTCATGCAGAACATCATCCGCGACCTGACCGGGCTCGACGTGCACTGGCTGATCTGGGGCCTGCTGTCGATCGTCGTGTGCTTCGTCCTCGCGCGGGTCGGGGTCGACTTCAGCTCCAAGATCCTCGGCGTCTGCCTCGTGCTCGAGGTCCTGATGCTCGTGGTCTTCGACGTCTCCGTGCTCGTGCAGACCGGCTACGACCTGGGCGCGTTCAGCCCCGAGGCCGTCTTCTCGGGCTCGCTGCCCATCGGTCTGCTGCTGGCAGCGACGGGCTTCCTGGGCTTCGAGGCCACGGCACTGTTCAGCGAGGAGGCGAAGGAGCCGCTGCGCACGATCCCGCGCGCGACGTACACCTCGATCATCGCGATCGGCGTGATCCTCGGCGTGACCACCTGGGCGGTCGTCAGCGCGACCGGTGTCGCGCAGGCACAGGCCACCGCACTCGAGCACCTGCCGACCGGCGACCTGATCTTCTCCCTGTCGCAGCAGTACCTCGGCGGGCCGCTCACCACGGTGATGATGATCCTGCTGCTGGTCAGCCTGTTCGCCGCCATGCTCGCCTTCCACAACTCGGCGACCCGGTACCTCTACTCCCTCGGCCGTTCGCGCATCCTCCCGCAGGCCCTGGCCCGCACCCGACGCAACGGCGCACCGCAGCTCGCGGGCATCGTGCAGGCCTCGTTCGCGGCCGTCGTCGCGATCATCTTCGCAATCGCAGGAGCGGACCCCATCCTCACCCTCGTCCCCGCCATGCTGGGCTTCGGCACCCTCAGTGTGCTGATCCTGCAGGGACTGGCGGCGATCTCGATCGTGGTGCATTTCCGCCGGAACCGCGACCCCCGCTGGTGGAGCACGTTCATCGCCCCCGGCATCGGATTCCTCGGCATCGCCGCGATCTCGGTGCTGGCGATCGTCAACTTCAACATCGTGGCCGGCTCCGAGGAGCTCGCCATCCGCCTCATGCCGCTGCTGCTCGTGGTCGCCCTCATCGGCGGCATCGTCTACGGCGAATACCTCAAGAGGTCCCGACCCGCCGTGTACGAGGGCCTCGCCTCCGACCTCGAGCGCTTCAGCAGCCGCTGACGCTCGCCCACCCACACTCAAGGAGAGACATGACGACCCTGAACCCCGCCGACACCTCCACCTGGCTGCCGCTGGAAGGACTCGCCCCCGGCTTCGACGCCAACAAGGCTCCGCACTCGACCGCTCTCAGCGGTCGTGAGATCACCGTGGTCGACGCCCGAGGCACGCGCATCGCGCACCGCTTCGCCGACACCACGGTCACCTGGGACTACCGCCCCGGTGCCGAGGACCCGACGGAGGCAGCCTCCGACACCGACGATTACGAGGCATTCGAGGTCGACGACGACCTGTACTTCGTGCAGTTCCACCACAACTACCTGCCGAACGAAGCGGTGTCGCTGGTCGTCGATCTCCGCCATGGCAGGGCCCTCGCCATCATCTCGGTGATCCTGCCCGCGCCGGAGCAGGGCCGCACCCGCGTGCAGCACGTCTTCGCCCCCAGCATCATCGAGGGTGCATCCGTCACGGGCACGGAGGCGGCACCCACGACGACCCTGATCGGCCGTCGCGTCGAGTGGGTCTACAGCGAGGAGCACGCCTATGAGCACGTCTACCTCTCGGAACGCTGGTACTCGTGGCAGTGCCTCGCCGGTCCCGAGCGGGGTCTCGCCGACACCGACGAGAACAGCGTGTGGGAGGTGCGCCCCGGCATCTACATCTTCGCGTGGCGCGAGAAGGTGATCCCCTGCGCATCCGTCACGATCGCCGATCACCGCGACGTGAACGCGATCCGCTCGCACGGTGTGCTGTTCGGTCTCGACGAGTCGGGCGAGGTGCCCACGCACTTCACGTTCGGCGCCCACGGCCGCCTGCTCTCGACCACGCATCACGCGGACGGTCTGGAGCCCGCCCACTTCGGAGCGCTCTGACATGACGGCGGCCGACCTGATCGTGACGGGTTCGGTGATCCGCACCGCGGATCGCCGCACCCCGCTCGTCGAGGCGTTCGCGGTGCGCGACGGGCGCATCCTCGCCACCGGCACGCTCGCCGAGGTCTCGACGCATCGAGGGCCAGAGACGCGGATGCTGGACGTCGGCGCCGCGGCGGTGTACCCGGGGTTCGTGGACGTGCACAATCATCATGCGATGGCCGGCCGCACCGAGCTGTTCGAGCTCTTCCTTCCAGCGTCGCTGCCGCTCGAGGCGATCCTCGACCGCGTTCGCGAGAAGGCGGAGACCCTGCCGGAGGATGCCTGGATCGTCGGCGGTCCGGTGTCGACGACCCTGCTGCCGACACTGGCGAACACCGCGACGCGGATGCTGCTCGACGAGGCCGCGGGCGGGCGCCCTGTGGTCCTCGTCGAGGACTCCCGGCACAACCGGTGGGCGAACACCCGAGCGCTCGAGCTGGCGGGGATCACCACCGGTCACCTCCCGGCCGATGGCGAGGTCCTTCTGGATGCGGACGATGGGACCCCGACGGGCGTCCTGCTGGAGGCGGCCGGCATCCCGGTGCAGGAGGCGTATGACCGCAGCGGAGGGTTGACCCCCGAGCAGCACGTCGCAGCCTCGCGCCGCGGGGTGGAGATCCTGAACTCCTTCGGCATCACGACGTTCCAGGATGCGGGGGTATCGACCGACATCCTCGCCGCTCTCGCGGCGCTCGATCGGACGGGCGAGCTGAACGCCTGGGTGGTCTCGTCGCTGCTGATCAACGACGAGATCTTCGGATTCGACCCGATCGGCGCTGCCCTCCTCGACCGGGGTGAAGAGTATCGGACGCCCCACCACCGTCCCGACTTCGTGAAGATCTTCCTCGACGGAGTCCCGCCGGCACGCACGGCGTCGTTCCTCGAACCGTATGTGGCCGATGCGGTGCACGGTGCGCACTTCCACGGCGAGACGACGATGGGCTTCGACGAGCTCCACGGATGGCTGCAAGCGGTGGCCGAGCGGGGACTCGGCGCCAAGGTGCACTGCACGGGCGACGGATCGGCCCGGCTGGTGCTCGACGTGGCGGAGCGCATCCGCGCCGAGGGCCACGGCATCCCGATCCAGATCGCGCACGGGCAGTTCCTCGCCGAGGACGACATCCCTCGGTTGCGGGCGCTGGACGTGTCGGCCGACATCTCGCCGTTCATCTGGTTCCCCGGAGTGATCCCGGAGGCGCTCGCGGAGGTGTTGGGCGATCGCGCGGAGCATTCCCAGCCCAACCGTGCGCTGCTCGACGCCGGCGCGCTGGTCGCCGGCGGTTCGGACTGGCCGGTGAGCGAGTCGCCGAACACCCTGGAGGGTCTGCAGGGACTCGTGACGCGCGCCGACCCGCTGGGCCGCGCGCCCGGCGTGCTCTGGCCCGAGCAGGCGATCACCGCTGAGGAGGCGCTGGAGGTCTTCACCATCAACGCCGCGACGGCGATGGGGGTCGGAGGCGAGACCGGCTCGCTGACGCCTGGCAAGTCCGCGGACTTCGTCGTGCTCGCGCGCGATGCGATCGCCGGGCCGGCGGAAGACATCGTGCACACCGCGGTGGTCTCGACCTGGTTCGCCGGGCGCGAGGTCTTCACCGCGGGCTGACCTCGTGCCCGCCCGCGCCCGCCCGTGCCCGCGGGTGCCCGCCGATGCGCCGGCCGGTGCGGTGGTCAGTAACGCACCTATAGAGCGCGTTTCGGATGCGTTCTTGACCACCCACCACGGATGCGGAGCGCTTTTGACCCCGCTGCGGATGCGGTGCGTTATCGACCCCGCATCCGCACCACCGGCTCCGACTCCGCCCCCACCGGCGCGGCCCCGCCACCGCGCACGTGAGTGGTCAATAATCCACCCCTACAGCGTGATTCGGATGCGCTTTTGACCCCGCACCGCGGTTGCGGAGCGCTTTTGACCCCGCTGCGGATGCGGTGCGTTATCGACCCCGCATCCGCACCACCGGCTCCGACTCCGCCCCCACCGGCGCGGCCCCGCCACCGCGCACGTGAGTGGTCAATAATCCACCCCTACAGCGCGATTCGGATGCGCTTTTGACCACCCACCGCGGACGCGATGCGCTTTTGACCAACCACCGGCGATACGGCGCGCGGCGACGCTCGCCCGCCTCAGCCGCCGAGCAGGAAGCGAGCGCCGAGCTCGCCGATCATCGCGGCCGGCGCGTTGGTGTTACCGGTCGGCACCGTCGGGATCACCGAGGCGTCGATCACGCTCAACCCCGCCAGGCCGCGCACGCGCAGCAGCGGATCGACCACGGCATCCGCATCCGATCCCATCCGGCACGTGCCGACCTGGTGGTGGTACGTGATGGCGGTGCGGCGCACCCAGTCCTCGATGCCCGAATCCGGCACGTCGGGCCCTGGATACACCTCGGTGGCGCCCCATTTCTCGGCGAGCGCCGGCTGCGCGCCGATCCGGCGGCATTGACGGACGGATGCGGCGAGCGAGGCGACGTCCCTCTCGTCCTCGAGGGCCGCCAGGTCGATGAGCGGCTGGTCGGCGAGACGAGGACCCGACAGCGTGAGGGCGCCCCGACTGTGCGGCGTCACCAGGCCCGCCATCAGCGTGAAGCCGTCGTCTCCGCGCGGCTCGAGCTCGCCCCACATCGGCACCGAGAAGTGGATCGGCTGCGTGTCCGGCTCGGCGAGGTCGTCGCGACTGCGCCAGAACAGATGCGTCTGCGTCACCGAGACGCCGGGCTGTGGCGGTCCCACCGGCCGCTCGGTCGTGAAGATCACGGGAGAGAGCAGGTGGTCGTGCAGGTTCTTGCCGACGCCCGGCGCATCGAGCATGACGGGGATGCCGAGAGCAGCCAGCTCCTCGGCGGGGCCGATGCCGGAGCGCAGCAGGATCACGGGCGATCCGATCGCGCCCGCCGAGAGCACGATCTCGTCGGCGAAGACGTCTTCGGCATCCTCTCCCTCTCCGAGCCGGACTCCGACCGCCCGACCGTCCTCGACGATGACTGAATGCACCTCGCGACCGGTCAGGATCGTGAGCCGTTCGGCGACGGGCTGGGCATAGACCATCCACGTGTTCACGCGGCGTCCGTCTCGGATGGTCACCTGCTGCTGCGAGACGCCGTCGAGCGTGCCGCCGTTGTAGTTCGGATTGCGGGGCAGTCCCTCCTCCACCGCGGCATCGATGATCGATGCCTGGATGGGTGAGAGCTCGTAGTCGTCGGTGACGGGCAGCACGTCGTGTTCGAGGGCATCGAACACGGGCTCGACGGTGCTCCACCCCCACCCCGTCGCACCGTCACGCTCCCACCGGTCGTAGTCGGATGCGGCGCCGCGGACCCAGATCATCGCGTTCAGCGCGTGCGATCCACCGGTGACCTTGCCTCGAGGAAGGTGCAGTCGACGTCCGTCCGCATGCTCCTGAGGCACCGTGAAGAAGTCCCAGTCGTCGGCGGAGTGCCACAGCTCTCCCGCCCTCGACGGGTCATGGATCGCCGGGTTCGAGTCGTACCCGCCCGCTTCGATCAGCGTGACCGCGACCCCGGCATCCGCCAGTCGTCGAGCGACGATCGCACCCGAGGTCCCTGCGCCGACGACGATCGCCGACTTCATGCCTGCGCCTTGCGCCCAGGGCCCGACACGACCTGCGTCACGGCGACGGACTTGAGGCCCTCGACGCCGAACTCCAGGCCGTAACCCGAGCTCTTCACCCCGCCGAAGGGCACCATCGGGTGCAATCCGCCGTGCGAGTTGATCCACACCGTGCCGGACTCCATCCGGGTCGCCGCCTCGCGTGCGGCCTCCGGATCGCTCGACCAGACGGAAGCCCCGAGGCCGACGTCGACCGAGTTGGCGAATCCGAACGCCTCGTCCACGTCGCTGTATCGGATGACCGGGAGCGCCGGGCCGAACTGCTCCTCCTGCACGAGGGCGGCGTCGTTGTCGATGTCAGCGATGATCGTCGGGCGGTAGAAGAGCTCACCCAGCTCCGGGGCCGCCTCGCCTCCGGCAGCCACGCGCGCGCCGCGCCCCTTCGCCTCCTCGACCAGCCGGGAGACGATGTCGAACTGGGCGCGGTTCTGCAGCGGACCCAGCACGTTGTCCTCGTCGAGACCGTTGCCCATGGGCACGGATGCCGCGATCTCGGCCAGCGCGTCGACGACCTCGTCGTACACGGAGTCGTGCACGTAGAGGCGCTTCATGGCCGCGCAGGTCTGCCCCGTGTTGATGAAGGCACCCCAGAAGAGATCCTGGGCGATCGCTGCGACGTCCGTGCCAGGCAGGACGATGCCCGCGTCGTTCCCGCCGAGCTCGAGGGTGAGCCGCGCGAGGTTGCCGGCCGAGCTTTCGATGATGCGCCGCCCGGTGGCGGTCGACCCGGTGAACATGATCTTGTCGATGTCGGGGTGCGAGGCGAGACGAGCACCCACCTCGCGGTCGCCGGAGATGCCGATCAGGACGTCGTCGGGCAGCACGTCGTTCATGACTGCGAGCATCGCCAGCACGCTGAGAGGCGTGTACTCGCTCGGCTTGGCGACCACGGTGTTGCCCATCCGCAGAGAGGGTCCGATCTGCCAGATCGTGATCATCAGCGGCCAGTTCCACGGACCGATCGCGCCCACGACGCCCGCGGCCTTGTAGACGAGCTCGGCGTGCAGGCTCTCGTCGTCGACCAGGACCTGCGGGTCGAGCTGGATGCCGGCGTTCGTGCGCAGCCAGGCCGAGCACGCCCCCAGCTCGAAGCGGGCGTTGGGGCCGTTCAGCGGCTTGCCCTGCTCGCGAGACAGCAGGTGTGCGAGCGCCTCGGCGTTCGCGTCGATCGCATCGGCGGCGGCGAGGAGCAGCTCGCTGCGCCGTGCGTGTCCGAGTGCCTCCCACCCCGGCTGTGCGGCCTTCGCTCGGGCGATCGCGTCATCGAGATCAGCCACGGCATGAGCCGGCGCTCGCCCGATGACATCTCGAGTCGCCGCATCCGGGATCTCTCGTCCCGCGCCCTCCGGCGCCTGGATGCGGTCGAGCAGCGCTGCGGCTGCGGATGCGGCGGATTCGGACATCGGGACTCTCCTTCGAGCGGTACGCAGGCCAGGGAACTGGCGCTCGTCTCATTGTCGAATGCCCCGGCTCCCCGCACTTGTCGAGGAGCGCGCCGGAGATGTCCGAGTGCGAAGGGATGCGGTCGCCCGGGGTCAGACGAGGGTGAAGTCCTCGAAGATGAGGGTCGTCCGCGTGGAGCGGATCGAGGGGATCGCCTGGATGTCCTCGAGCACGATCCGGCGGAGGTCACGGGCGTCACTCGCCCGCACGAGCAGGATCACGTCGAAGTCCCCTCCGACCAGCGCCATGTGCTCGATCTCGGGGATCCGCCGCAGTCGCGCGCTGACCTCCTGCCACGTCGCCTGCTCGATCGCCAGGGTGACGTACGCGCTGGCGTGGTGGCCGAGCAGCACGGGGTCGGTGCGCACGGTGTAGCCGGTGATGACCCCGGCATCCGTCAGGCGCTTGATGCGCGCATGCGCGCCTGCCCTGGAGATGTGCACCGCCTCCGCGATCGCCGTCATCGAGGCCCGCGCATCGCGGCGGAGCTCGTCGAGGATCGCGTGATCCGTGTCGTCCAGCGTGAACATGGCACCCCTTCGTCCCGTCACTGCATCCTGACACTTCGACAGCAGGAACGCCAACTAGCGCTCAAACGTCCAGGATCCGTCGAGAGTTCTTGGACGACTGTCGCGGCGGGGGCAAGCTGGCTTCATCAGGTTCGGCAGAGAGGGCGGACGGATGGATTCTCGGGCATTGCTCCCGCGCGACGCGGCGGTGCAGCTCATCGACGCAGACGGGGCGACCGTCGCAGACGAGCAGTTCGCGCTGCCTGATCAGGCCGCTCTCCTGCGGGCCTACCGAGGCCTCGTCCAAGCTCGGCGCATCAACGACCAGGCCAGCGCTCTCGTGCGCCAGGGACGCCTCGCGGTCTACCCCTCGTCGCACGGCCAGGAGGCCTGCCAGATCGGCGCCGCGCTCGCTCTCGCCGACGGCGATTGGCTGTTCCCGACGTACCGCGACTCGGTCGCGGTCATCGCGAGGGGCGTCTCGCCGGCCGAGGCGCTGGTGCTCCTCAAGGGCGACTGGCACTCCGGGTACGACGTTCGTGCGCACCAGGTCGCCCCGCAGGCGACTCCTCTCGCGACACAGCTCCTGCACGCGGTCGGCTTCGCGTACGCGGCGAAGCAGCGCGGGGAGCAGACAGTGGTCCTCGCTCTGTGCGGCGACGGCGCGACCAGCGAGGGCGACTTCCACGAGGCGATGAACTTCGCGGCGGTCTTCCATGTGCCTGTCGTGTTCTTCGTCCAGAACAACGAGTTCGCGATCTCCGTGCCGCTCAGCCGCCAGACCGCCGCGCCCTCGTTGGCCCACAAGGCGATCGGGTACGGGATGCCGGGGCAGCGCGTCGACGGCAACGACGTCGCGGCGGTGCTCGCCGTGCTCGGCGGTGCCATCGAGAACGCCCGTTCCGGCGGCGGTCCGACACTCGTCGAGGCGCACACCTATCGGATGCAGGCGCACACCAATGCCGACGACGACACGCGCTACCGCGAGCGGGCGGAAGTGCAGGCGTGGGTCGCCCGCGATCCGCTGACGCGCCTGCGCGCACACCTCACTCAGGCCGGCGTGCTCACGGCGGAACTCGAGTCGCACTACGCCGCCGAGGCCGAGGTGACCGCGACGGCGATGCGCGACGCCCTCAACACCGATTCGGATCTCGACCCGGAGGACCTCTTCCGCTTCGTGCATCAGACGCGCACCCCTCAGCTCGAGGAGCAGTGGCAGATGCTGCGCAGCGAGATCGAACGGACGCACGAATCCGCAGGAGGTGCACGATGACGATCGCCCACGATGACGCCCGCGTGGACTCCCCTTCGCGCTCGGTGGCGACCCTGAGCATGGCCGCGGCGCTGAACCTCGCGCTCGCCGACGCGATCGAGTCGGACCCTGCCGTCGTGGTGTTCGGCGAGGACGTGGGTGCGCTCGGCGGCGTCTTCCGCATCACCGATGGGCTCACCGCGCGCTTCGGCGAAGACCGCTGCTTCGACACCCCGCTCGCCGAGTCCGGCATCGTGGGCACCGCGGTCGGCATGGCGATGAACGGCATGAAGCCGGTCGTCGAGCTGCAGTTCGACGCCTTTGCGCTGCCCGCGTTCGAGCAGATCGTCAGTCACGTCGCGAAGCTCGGAAATCGCACGCGCGGTGCCGTGCGGATGCCGCTGGTGATCCGCATCCCGTTCGGCGGCGGCATCGGCGGCGTCGAGCATCACTGCGACTCCTCCGAGGCGTACTACGCGCACACGCCGGGGCTGACGGTCATCAGCCCGGCGACGCCGCAGGATGCGTACTCGCTGCTGCGCGCGGCGATCGACTCGCCCGACCCGGTGATCTTCCTCGAGCCCAAGAAGCTCTACTGGAGCAAGGGCGAGGTGGACACCTCGGTCACCGCCGACATCGGCACCGCTCGCATCGCCCGGGACGGCACAGACGTCACGCTCCTCGCGTACGGCGCCTCGGTGGCGCTCGCGCTCGAGGCGGCGGAGGTCGCCGCTTCAGAGGGCCGCAGCGTGCAGGTCGTCGACATCCGCTCGCTGTCGCCGTTCGACGACGCCACCGTGACGGCTGCGGTGCGCGCGACGGGGCGCGCCGTGGTGATCGCTGAAGCGCCGGGATACGCGAGCGTGGCCTCCGAGATCCAGACGCGGGTGTTCGAGCGCTGCTTCGAGTACCTGGAGGCGCCGGTGCGACGCGTGACCGGATTCGACACGCCCTACGCGCCGCCCAAGCTCGAGCACTGGTATCTGCCGGACGTCGACCGCGTGCTCGACGCGATCGACTCGCTGCACTGGGAGGACGAATCGTGACCGCGCTGACCGGCAGGGTGTTCCGGCTGCCGGACCTCGGCGAAGGCCTGACCGAGGCGGGGCTCGTGCAGTGGCTCGTGGCCGTCGGCGACACGATCGTCACCGATCAGGCGATCGCCGAGGTCGAGACCGCCAAGAGCGTGGTGGAACTTCCCTCCCCGTTCGCAGGGGTCGTGACGGCGCTGCACGGCGAGCCCGGCGAGACAATCGATGTCGGCGCCCCCGTGCTCGAGGTCGCTGACGCCCCCGGTGACGCTTCGGAAGCTGCGCCCGGCGGCGCATCAGGCAGCGCTCGGGGTGCTGCGCAAGCGGATGCCGTCGAGCACGAGGCGTACCGCGAGGAGGAGCGCGCCGGATCAGGCAACGTCCTGATCGGCTACGGCACCTCGGAGCGCTCGACCACGGGCCGTCGCCGCACCCGCGCCGGGAGGGCTGCGGCAGCTGTGGCAGCTCCGGCAGGTCCCTCGACCGGGTCCTCGCACACCGCAGCCGCGCAGTCTCCCGCCGACCACTCCCCCGGTGACGTGGAGCCGAACGACGGACGGCGACGTGTCGCCGTCCGCTCCCCGCTCGTGCGGCGCCTGGCGCGCGACCTCGGCGTCGACGTGCACGCCCTTACGCCGACCGGGCACGACGGCGCCGTCACGCGTGCCGACGTCCTGGCCGCCGCCGTCGACGCCGCTGTGGACCGGCCCCTCGCTCACCCCATCGCCAGTGCAGCCGACGCCCGTGTCGACGGATTGGCTGTCGTCGCGCGCGAGCGGATGTCGCCCCTGCGCCGCACGGTGAGCGCGAAGCTGACCCGCAGCCGCTCGGAGATCCCCGAGGCGACCGTCTGGGTCGATGTCGACGCTACCGAGCTCTGGAACCTCCGGACGCAGATGGCTCCGGCGGGCGGCTCCGCCCCCTCGGTGACGGCCGTGATCGCTCGCTTCGTACTGCTCGCGCTCGAGGAGCACCCCGTACTGGCGTCCCGCCTGAGCGACGACGCCGCGGAGCTGCTCTCGTTCGACGGGGTCAATCTCGGCATCGCCGCCGACACCTCACGGGGACTCATGGTCCCCGTGATCCCGCGGGCTCACGAGCTGAGCATCCTGCAGCTCGACACCGCTCTGCGTGAGCTGAGCGCGACCGCCAGGGCGGGAACGATGCCGCCGGAGCGCCTGCGCGGTTCGACCTTCACCCTCAACAACTACGGCGGTCTCGGCGTCGACGGGTCGGCGGCGATCATCAACCACCCCGACGTCGCGATCCTCGGCATCGGGCGGATCATCGAGCGGGCGTGGGTCGTCGACGGCCAGGTGGTGCCGCGGCGCATCGCCCAGCTCTCGCTCGTGTTCGACCACCGGGTGTGCGACGGCGGGTACGCCGCGAGCTTCCTCCGCCGGGTCACTGAGCTCATCGAGCATCCGCTGCGAGCGTTCGGTCGGGTCTGAGGCCGCCTCGGCACTGGAGTCGATCGGCGGCGGTGCGCTACCATCGGCCTTTACTGACCGATCATTCGGTAAGTAGTCCAGGGGCGACGCGGTGTCGCTCTTCCCCCGACTGCAGAACGATGGAGTTCGCATGACGTCAGCAGTATCCCCTCGCACCTCGACCGCCCGGATGCCCGCCGAGGAACGGCGAGTCCTCGCCAGCACTCTCGTGGGCACCTCGATCGAGTGGTACGACTTCTTCATCTACGCACAGGCCGCCGGCCTCGTCCTCGCTCCCCTGTTCCTCGCTCCGATCGCCGAGGAGAACAAGGGATTCGCGCAGGTGCTGTCCTTCGCCACGATCGGAATCTCGTTCCTCTTCCGCCCCCTCGGCGCCATCATCGCGGGACACCTCGGCGACAAGCTGGGGCGCAAGAAGATGCTGGTGTTCACTCTCGTGATGATGGGGCTCTCGACCTCGCTCATCGGAGTGCTCCCCACATACGCGGCGATCGGCGTCGCCGCGCCCATCCTGCTCATCGTGCTCCGGATCCTGCAGGGGTTCTCTGCCGGTGGTGAATGGGGCGGCGCCGCGCTGATGGCCGTCGAGCATGCGCCGACGAACCGTCGCGGGCTCTTCGGCGCCTTCCCGCAGATCGGAGTTCCGATCGGCATGATCCTCGCGACGGCCACCCTGTGGATCCTGACGAGCTCGATGTCGCCGGAGGCGTTCCTCGAGTGGGGCTGGCGGATCCCGTTCCTGATGTCCATCGTTCTGATCGCCGTCGGCTACGTGATCAGGCGCGCGGTCGACGAGAGTCCCGTCTTCGAAGACCTCCGCCGTCGCCGTCAGGAGGCCTCGGCACCGCTCGGCCGCCTGTTCCGCAAGAACACCAAGCAGGTCGTGCTCACCGCGCTCATCTTCATCGGCAACAACGCCGCCGGCTACCTGCTCATCGCGTTCTTCGCCACATACGCCGTCACCGCGCTCGGCATGGAACGCCCTCCCGTGCTTCTGGCAACGACACTCGCGTCCTTCGGGTGGCTCGTGTTCACGCTCTGGGGCGGTCACCTCTCCGATCGCCTCGGGCGGGTCCGCACGTTCCAGATCGGCTACATTGCGCTCGCGGTCTGGGCGGTGCCGATGTGGTTCCTGATCGACACGGCGAACATCCTCTGGTACTTCGTGGCCCTGTTCGTCATGACGTTCGCGCTCGGTCTCTCCTACGGCCCGCAGGCAGCCCTCTACGCCGAGATGTTCCCCGCCAACGTCCGGTACTCGGGTGTCTCGATCGGCTATGCCCTCGGGGCGATCCTCGGTGGAGCATTCGCGCCGATGATCGCCGAGACTCTGATGAACCAGTTCCAGGCGGCCTGGACCATCGGCGTCTACATCGCGGTCGCTGCGATCATCTCCCTCATCGGAGTGTCGATGGTCAAGGAGACGAAGGGCGTCGACCTGCACGCCTGAGCGGTCTCCGACACATCCGGACAGCGGGCCGGTCGTTCACGCGACCGGCCCGCTGACGCTCTCGGACCCGAGCACCTCAGCCGCAGCAGACCGCGCCTCCGCAGCGGTCGCCGCTTTCAGCACGGCCTCTGCCGCCGTCAGGCACTGCTCCGCCGTCACCTCGGCCAGCGCGGCGGCGACCCGTCCGAGCGCTCGGGGCGTCATCGACAGCGACGAGACACCCAAGCCGATCAGGACGGGCGCGAGAGCCGGATCGGCCGCCGCCTCACCGCAGACGCCCACGGGCAGGCTCCAGACGCGCCCAGCGGCACCCGCCGCACCGATCAGACGCAGCACCGCCGGCTGCCACGGATCGTTCAGCTCGCCCAGCTCGCCGAGCAGGCGATCCGCGGCGAGCGTGTACTGCGCGAGGTCGTTGGTGCCCACGCTCACGAAGTCCACGACCTCGAGCATCTCGGACGCGAGCAGCGCCGCGGACGGCGTCTCGATCATGACGCCGACGCGTTCGAGACCCGCTGCCCTCGCCTGATCGGCGAAGACGCGCGCCTCCTCGACCGTCGCCACCATCGGTGCCATGACCTCCACCAGGGCGGACTCCGCCTCGGCGGCGAGCGCGAGCGCACGCAGCTGGTCGTCGAGCAGTCCGGGAGAGCGCCGCGCGACGCGGAGCCCGCGGACGCCGAGTGCCGGGTTGTCCTCGTCGTCCGCGTTCGCGAACGGCAGCGGCTTGTCGCTCCCCGCGTCGAGTGTGCGCACCACGACCCTGCGACCGGGGAAGGCCGCGAGGACACCGCGGTACGCCTCGACCTGCTCGTCGACGGAGGGCGCGTCGACCCTGTCGAGGAAGCAGAACTCCGTGCGGAACAGCCCGATGCCCTCGGCTCGGGCGTCGGCAGCGGTCGCGGCATCCGCGGCACCGCCGACGTTCGCCAGCAGGGCCACCGGTGTGCCGTCGGCCAATCTCCCCTCCCCGTCGAACGGGACCACGACCGCGGCGGCACGCGCCGCCTCGACCCGCCCCGCATCCGGCTCGACCTCCACGGTTCCCCGGTCGCCGTCGACGAGGACCACGGTCCCTGCCGCGATGCCCGTCGCCCGGTCCGCTCCGACCACCGCGGGGATGCCGAGGGAGCGCGCGATGATCGCCGTGTGAGAGGTGGGCCCGCCCTGCTCGGTCACCAGCGCCACGCAGTTCCCGCCGCCGAGGGCTGCCGTGTCGGCGGGTGCGAGATCGGTCGCCACCAGCACGAACGGCTCGTCGCGCTCGGGGACTCCCGGCAGGTCGACCTCGAGGATCTCGGCGATCAGGCGGTCTCTGACGTCACGGATGTCCGCCGTCCGCTCGGCCATCCGCCCGCCGAGCGCCCGCAGCGACCGCTCATGCGCCACGGCGGTCTCCCAGACCGCGCGTGCCGCGCTGCGCCCTTTCGAGCGCACGAGGGCCGACGCATCGGCGACGAGCTCGGGATCAGAGGCGAGCAGGCGGGAGGCGTCCAGGATCGCCCGCGCGTCACCCGTGGCCTGCGCCGTGCGAGAGCGCAGCTGGTCGGCGACCGCCACCGCCGCCCACTCGATCGCGGAGACCTCGCCCGCCCGGTCGGCCGGGTCGATCACCACGTCGGGGTCCGGTTCCGGCAGCGCTGCGGCGAGCAGCACCGCTGTCGCGGCCACACGTCCCGCACTGACACCGCGCCCGTGCAGCACGGTGCCGGCAGGGAGGGGAGCGGCCGACACATTGGGCACGGGCTTCTGCGACTCGTCGACCGCACGCTCGGTCGGCACGGCAGGCGCATCCCCCTCGCCGAATCCGTCGGCGAACAGCGTGGCCAGCCGGTCGAGGGCCGCCTCCGCATCCGCCCCCGATGCCGACAGCTCGATCTCGTCGCCCTGCCTCGCCCCGAGGATGAGCAGCCGCGAGAGGCTCGCCGCCGCCGCCTCAGGGCCGTCGGGAAGTTTCCGCAGTCGCACCTCGGCTCCGCTCGACGCTTCGGCGATGAGCGCTGCCGGCCGCGCGTGGATGCCGAGGGGATTGCGAACGGTCACGACGCGACGGTGCGCACCGGCGGCCAGCGGCTCAGGCGGCGCCTCGGGAGCCGCAGCATCCGGAGCACCGGACTCGTCGAGATGCCCGGTCTTCGCCCCGAGCGCTGCCATGGCCTCTCGGGCGACGTCGTCGAGGGTTCCGCCCGCTCCCGCAGAGACGACCGCGGCGAGCAGCCCCTCGACGAAGGGAGCGGGGGCGAGCCGAACAGGGACATCGCTCATGCGCAGCTCCAGCGCGAGCTCGGCGCTCAGCACGGCGGAGCCGAGGTCCATCAGCACCAGCACTCCGTCGCACTCGTCGGCCAGCTCGTCGATCGCCGATGCCACCGCGACGGCGTCCGTTCCGAGGATGGGGGTGCCGTCGGCATCCGTTCCCGCACCCGCAGCCACCCGCACGTGGACTCCCCCGCCCTGCACCATCTGCAGGGCAAGCTCCACTGCCGCCTCCCCGAGTCGTGCGCTGTGGGAGACGGCGACGATGCCGATCATCGGCGTCAGTCCGCCGACGCCGCGGCGAGTGTCTCGAACAGCAGCGTGGTCGATGCAGCACCGGGATCGAGGTGACCAGCGCTGCGCTCACCGAGGTAGCTCGCGCGCCCCTTGCGGGCGACGAGCGGCTCCGTCGCATCACGACCCGCAGCTGCCGCCTCCGCAGCAGCCGCCGAGGCCGCCCCGACATCGGAGCCGCCGGCGAGGGCGGCATCGAACGCGTCGACGGCCGGCGCCATCGCGTCGAACATCGTCTTGTCCCCCGCTTCCGCCTTGCCCCGCGCGACGATGCCCTCCAGACCCGCCCGCAGCGCCGCGGCGAGTCCTGCGCCGTCGAGTTCTGCGACCGGCCCTGCCGTCATCCCCATCCGAAGGAACAGCGTGCCGTAGAGCGGTCCGCTCGCGCCGCCGACCGAGCTCACGAGGGTCATCCCGACCGTCTTCAGCAGCTCATCGACCGTGCCGGGGACGCCGACGTCGAGCTTCGCCACGACGGCATCCATCCCGCGTGCCATGTTCGCCCCGTGGTCCGCGTCGCCGATCGCCGAGTCGAGCTCTGTGAGCCAGTCGCGCTTCTCCGCGATCACGTCGCGGAACCGGCGGATCCAGTCCGCGACTGCAGCCGTGTCGAGCGCCGCCATCACGCGCCCCACCGCAGACCAGGCGTGTTCACCGGAGCATCCCACAGTCGCAGGAGCTCATCGTCGGCCTTCAGCACCGTCAGTGAGCACCCGGCCATGTCGAGCGAGGTGATGTAGTCGCCCACCAGGTTGCGCGCGATCTGCACGCCCGCCTTCTCCAGCAGCGCCGCGACCTCGCCGTACATCAGGTAGAGCTCGATCAGCGGCGATCCGCCCATGCCGTTGAGCATCACGATCGCGGGTCCGGCGACGTCGAGGTCGGCGAGGATCGGCTCGACGAGCTGGCGGGCGATGTCCGCCGCGGGCGCGAGCGGCTCACGGTGCCGACCGGGCTCGCCGTGAATGCCGATGCCGATCTCCATCTGGTCGTCCGGGAGGTCGAAGGTGGGCTTCCCCGCCGCAGGCACGGTGCAGCTCGTGAGCGCCATGCCCATCGAGCGCCCCTGGCCGTTGATCCGCTTCGCCAGTTCGACCACCGCGGCGAGGTCCTGCCCCTCCTCCGCGGCTGCGCCCACCAGCTTCTCGAGCAGCACCGTGAGGCCGACTCCACGGCGGCCTGCGGTGTACAGCGAGTCCTGCACGGCGACGTCGTCGTCGACGATCACGGTGCCGACCTCGATGCCCTCCATAGCGGCGAGCTCTGCGGCCATCTCGAAGTTCAGCACGTCGCCGGTGTAGTTCTTGACGATGTGGAGGACCCCCGCACCACGATCGACGGCCTTCGTCGCGACCTGCACGCGATCCGGAGTGGGCGAGGTGAAGACCTCACCGGCGACGGCGGCGTCGAGCATGCCGACGCCGACGTAGCCGCCGTGCAGGGGTTCGTGACCGGATCCCCCTCCGGAGACCACCGCGACCTTGCCCTGCGCCTTCGGCGTCGCGCGCGTGATCACGTGGTTGTCCAGGTCGACGGACAGCTCGGGATGCGCGAGTGCGACGCCCCGCAGCGACTCTACAAGCACGTCGGCGGGGTTGTTGATGAGCTTCTTCATCGTTCGATCTCCCTTGATCTCTACGGCGGCGATCTTTCGCAATATCGGAAAGTTATTCGTCAATGTCGAATATGCTCGGGTGCGATCGAGTTGTCAAGGTCGACCTGACGACCGCCACGAGGATCCGGTTCACCGACGAGCCGGAGGGAGGAGGCGCCGATGATCCAGGCCATCGATCGTGCCGCCAAAGTGCTCGAGCTGCTGCAGGGAGCCCGCCACCTCGGCATCACGGATCTCGCGCTGGCACTGAGCCTGCCGCCGTCGACCGTGCACGGGATCGTGAAGTCGCTCCGCGCGCACGGTCTGGTGGCCAAGGAACGCGGGGGACAGCGATACATGCTCGGCCCGACCCTGCTCCGGCTCAGCAACGTCTACCTCGACACGCTCGACGTGAGGGCGCGGGCGATGCGATGGACACAGGAGCTCGCGCGGCGGACCGACCTCGCCGTGCGCCTGGGTGCCCCGCACTTCCATGAGGTACTGGTGATCCACCACGACCTGCGACCCGACGACAGCCAGCAGATGCTCGAGACCGGGGTCGCGATCCCCGCCCACGCGTCAGCACTGGGCAAGGTGCTGCTCGCCCACGACCTCGGCTTCCAGCGGACGGTCTTCGAGCAGCCGCTGCGCAGCCTCACCGGCGACACCATCACGGATGTCGCCCGACTCACCCTCGAGCTGCCGTCGATCGCCGAGCGCGGCAGCGCCTCGGAGGTCGACGAGGCGGTGCTCGGGGAATCGTCGATCGCGGCGCCCGTGTCGGATGCCTCGAACGACATCGTCGCGGCCGTCGCCGTCGTGATGCCGACATCGCAGGGCCCCGCACCCGACGCGGTGCTCAACGCCCTCCGCGAGACCGCGCGCAACATCTCGCGGGAGCTCGGTGCCACGACATGGCCGCCGCGCGTCGCGCCCGCCGAGGACTGAGAGTCAGCGCGACTGCAGCCCGTCGAGCGTCACCCGGAGGATGTCCTCCCCGAGCTCGTCTGGATCGACCGGTCCCCCCGGGCGATACCACTCGACGACGGAGTTGATCATGCCGAAGATGAGCCTCGTCGCGACCGCGGCGTCGACATCGCCACGGATGAGCCCCTCCGACTGCGCCTCCGCCACGATCGCCGTCACCCTCTGATCGAAGGCGCGACGGCGCACCAGAGCAGCCGACTCGACGTCGCCGTTGCCTCTGACCCGCAGCAGCAGGGTGACGGAGGGAAGCTTCTCGGTGAGCACGCGGACCGCGCCGCGGATGATCGACCGCAGGCGGTCTGAGGCGAGCGGATGCCGGGCCGTCGCCTCGTCCACCACGGCCTCGAGGGCGTCGAGGGCGTCGCTCAGCGCGAGCTCGAGGATCGCCGACTTCGACTCGAAGTGGTGGTACAGCGCGGACTTCGTGAGCCCCAGCGTCGCACTGAGATCAGCGACGCTCGTCGCGTCGTACCCCTGTTCGTTGAAGACCTTCACCGCGACCGCGAGCACCTGCTCGCGGTCGTAACCGGGCCGGCCGCGCCTGGGGGCCGACGCCTCTGATCCGGGGTGCGCCATGGGGCCAAGTCTGTCACCCCGCGGCGAGTTGCCATTCATCCGCCGATCTGAGATCGTATTCCTGACCGATCGGTCTGAAAATACCGCCAGCGTGGGCGATCGAGAGGATGACGATGTCCGAGGCCTATCTCGTCGATGGCGTCCGCACCCCCGTCGGGCGTTATGGCGGCGCTCTCGCCTCCGTGCGTCCAGACGATCTCGCCGCTCTCGTGGTGGGCGAGACCGTCCGCCGCTCCGGCATCCCCTCCGACGCGATCGACGAGGTCGTCCTCGGTGCCGCGAACCAGGCGGGTGAGGACAACCGCAACGTCGCCCGGATGGCGGTGCTGCTCGCAGGACTCCCCGATTCGGTGCCAGGGCTCACCGTGAACCGCCTCTGCGCCTCGGGGATGTCGGCGATCGCCCTCGCGTCGTCCGCAGTGCGCAGCGGCGATGCCGACCTCGTCGTCGCCGGCGGAGTCGAGTCGATGACCCGCGCCCCGTGGGTGCAGGCCAAGCCCGACCGCGCCTGGGCGAAGCCCGGTGCCGCATTCGACACCTCCATCGGCTGGCGCTTCACGAATCCACGGCTGGCTGCACGCGACAAGGCCACGTTCTCGATGCCGGAGACCGCAGAGGAGGTCGCGCGCCTCGACGGCATCAGCCGAGCGGATGCCGACGAGTTCGCGCTGACGAGCCATCTGCGTGCCATCGCCGCGATCGACGCCGGTCGATTCGCCCCCGAGATCGTCGGCGTGCCGACGCCGCGTGGGATCGTCGACACGGACGAGGGGCCGCGACGCGACACCACCAGCGAGGCGTTGCGGGCGCTGCGCCCGGTGGTCGCCGGGGGCGACATCGTCACCGCCGGCAACTCCAGCTCCCTGAACGACGGCGCCTCGGCGATCGTCGTCGCGAGCGCCGAGGCTGTCCGGCGCCACGGCCTTCGCCCTCGAGCCCGGATCGTCGCCTCCGCGACCGCCGCGCTCGCGCCAGAGATCATGGGGCTGGGCCCCGTCCCCGCCACGCAGAAGGCCCTCGCGAAGGCAGGACTGGAGGTCGCCGATCTCGGCGCGGTCGAGCTGAACGAGGCGTTCGCGTCGCAATCCCTCGCCTGCATCCGACGCCTGGGACTCGATCCCGCGATTGTCAACGCCGACGGCGGGGCGATCGCCCTCGGGCACCCGCTGGGCTCCAGCGGATCGAGGCTGATCGTCACACTGCTCGGGCGGCTCGAGCGCGAGGGTGCGCGCTACGGTCTCGCGACCATGTGCGTCGGGGTCGGGCAGGGCACCGCGATGATCGTGGAGCGTCTCGCGTGACCCTCCGCATCGAGGAACGCGGCGATCGCGTCACCGCCACGCTGGATCGCCCCGAGAAGCGCAACGCGATCGACCAGGAGACCATCGATGCGCTGCACGAGCTCTGCGCGGCGCTCGAGGCGACACCTCGCACGCTGATCCTCACCGGATCCGCCGGCGTCTTCGCGGCGGGCGCAGACATCGCGCAGCTCCGCGAGCGCACGGCGGAGGATGCCAGGAAGGGCATCAACGCGATGGCTTTCATCCGCATCCACGAACTGCCCATGCCCGTGATCGCGGCGATCGACGGGTACGCGCTGGGCGGCGGAGCGGAGCTCGCCTACGCCGCCGACATCCGCATCGCCACGTCCTCGCTGCGCATCGGGAACCCCGAGACGGGACTCGGCATCATCGCCGCCGCCGGTGCGACCTGGCGGCTGCCCGAGATCGTCGGCGAGGCCAGGGCGAGCGAACTGCTGCTCACCGGCCGGTCGCTCGACGCGGAGGAGGCGCTGCAGTGGGGCCTCGTGTCGTCCCTGCATCCGGCCGACGAGCTGCTGGCCGCAGCGCACGGCATCGCCGACCGCATCGCCGCGAACGACCCGTTAGCCACCCAGCAGACCAAACGCGCACTGCGGACGCCCAGGGCCCAGCACCCCGCCGTCGAGCTCGAACTGCAGGCGGAGCTCTTCGACTCGCCGGAGAAGCACCGTCGCATGACCGCATTCCTCGAGAGGAAGAGCCGATGAGTCCCCAGACGACCGGTCCCGAGACGGTCGGGATCCTCGGCGGCGGCCGCATGGGCGCGGGCATCGCCCACGCATTCCTCCTGGCGGGTTCGAAGGTCATCGTCGTCGAACGCGATGCAGCGAGCGCAGACGCCGCCAGACACCGCATCGAGGAGAGCATCCGTCGTTCCGTCGAACGCGACCCGTCGCTCGATGCGAACCGGATCGCCGATCGGCTCACCACCGGCATCGACATCGCCGGGTTCTCCGACGCCGCCCTCGTGGTGGAGGCCGTGCCGGAGGACCGGCAGCTCAAGGAGGAGGCACTCGGACGTGCCGAGGCCGCGATGGACCCGACAGCGGTCCTGGCGAGCAATACCTCCTCGATCTCCATCGACGACCTCGCCGCCGCCCGTGTGCTCCCTGACCGCTTCCTCGGTCTGCACTTCTTCAATCCGGTGCCGGCGTCGGCGCTGGTCGAGATCGTGCACGGGTCCTCGACCGGTGCCGACACCACCGCCCGTGCACAGGACTGGGTGCGCGCTCTCGGCAAGACTCCGATCGTCGTGCGGGACTCCCCCGGCTTCGCGTCGTCCCGCCTCGGGGTGATGCTCGGTCTCGAGGCGATCCGCATGCTCGAGGAGGGCGTCGCCTCGGCCGAGGACATCGATGCGGCGATGACCCTGGGGTACCGGCATCCGACGGGTCCGCTGCGCACGACCGACGTGGTGGGGCTCGATGTGCGGCTGGGTATCGCTGAGGAGCTGGAGCGCACGCTCGGGGAGCGCTTCGCCCCGCCGCCGCTGCTGCGGCGAATGGTCGCGGAGGGCAGGCTCGGCCGCAAGAGCGGCGAAGGTTTCTACGTATGGAACGAGGAGAGATGACCGAGTATCTGGCGAGCTATGTGCAGGGCGAGTGGTGGACCCCGTCGTCCGACGCTCGAGCATCCGAGGTCCGTGACGCATCCACCGGCGAGGTGATCACGCGGGTCTCCACCGACGGCCTCGACCTCGCCGGCGCGCTCGAGTACGGTCGCACCGTGGGGCACCGCAGTTTGGCCGCGCTCACCTTCCACCAGCGCGCCGTGCTCCTCAAGCAGTTCGCCCTCGCGCTCACCGCCCGCAAGGACGAGCTCTACGCACTGTCGGCGCGCACGGGCGCGACCACCTCCGACTCGTGGGTCGACATCGACGGCGGCATCGGCGTCCTCTTCTCGTACTCGGGCAAGGGCCGGCGCGAGCTGCCGAACAGCCGGGTGCACGTCGACGGCCCGGTCGAGCCGCTGTCGAAGGACGGCTCGTTCCTCGGCCGCCACGTCTACACGACGCTGCCCGGCATCGCTGTGCAGATCAACGCCTTCAACTTCCCCGTCTGGGGCTCGCTCGAGAAGCTCGCCCCCGCCTTCCTCGCGGGCATGCCGACTCTCGTGAAGCCCGCGACGCCCACCGGCTACGTCGCCGAGGCGATGGTGCGCATCCTGGTCGAGTCGGGGCTGCTCCCCGAGGGATCGCTGCAGCTTGTCAGCGGCAGCGTGCCCGACCTGTTCGAGAACCTGCGCCTGGGCGACATCGTCGGCTTCACCGGCAGCGCATCGACGGCGGAGAGCCTGAAGGCGCATGCCGTCGTGCAGACCGGCGGGGTGCGGTTCACCGCGGAGACCGATTCCATCAACGCCTCGGTGCTCGGCACGGACGCGGTCGAGGGCACGCCGGAGTTCGACGCCTACGTCCGCCAGCTCGTCACGGAGATGACGACGAAGGCAGGGCAGAAGTGCACGGCGATCCGCCGTGCGATCGTGCCCGAGAACACGGCGGATGCGGTGATCGCCGCCGTCCAGGCGCGCATCACGACGAAGACCGTGCTCGGGGACCCCCGTGCGGAGGGGGTCACGATGGGGCCTCTCGCATCGACCACTCAGCGCGACGAGGTACTGCGCCAGGTGGGCCGGCTGCAGGATGCCGGCGGACGCATCGTCGTCGGCACGACGGACGCTCCCGAGGTGCGCCGGATCGACGGCAGCACAGGACCGTCCCCCGACGGCGCCTTCGTCTCTCCCGTGCTCCTGCGCTTCGATGACGCGCAGGCCGACGCGGTGCACTCGATCGAGGCCTTCGGTCCTGTCTCGTCTCTGGTCACCTACACGAGCATCGACGAGGCCGCCGCACTGGTCGCACGCGGAGGAGGTTCGCTCGTGACCAGCATCGCCACGCACGATCCGCTCCAGGCCGTCGAGCTCGCCACCCGCATCGCCCCGTTCAACGGCCGCATGCTGCTGCTCGACCGCGACGACGCCCGGTCCTCGACCGGGCACGGATCGCCGCTCCCCAACCTCGTGCACGGTGGGCCGGGGCGCGCGGGCGGCGGCGAGGAGCTCGGCGGCATCCGGGCCGTGCTGCACCACATGCAGCGCACCGCGGTGCAGGGCTCGCCGGAGATGCTCACGGCGCTGACCGGCGTATGGCACGCAGGGGCGGCATCGCAGTCCGGCGGGCGGCATCCGTTCCGCAAATCCCTCGCCGAGCTGCGGATCGGCGACCAGATCGTGTCCGTGTCCCGCGAGGTCACGCTCGACGACATCGAGACGTTCGCGCGATTCACCGGCGACACGTTCTACGCCCACATGGACGAGGATGCCGCGGCAGCGAACCCGTTCTTCCCCGGACGCGTCGCCCACGGATATCTGCTCGTGTCCTGGGCTGCCGGCCTCTTCGTCGACCCGGAGCCCGGCCCGGTGCTGGCGAACTACGGGCTCGAGAACCTGAGGTTCCTGACGCCGGTCTCCCCCGGCGACACGATCCGCGTCGAGCTCACCGCCAAGCAGATCACGCCGCGCGAGACCGACGAGTACGGCGAGGTGCGCTGGGATGCCGTGATCCGCAACCAGGGCGATGAGGTCGTCGCGACCTACGACGTGCTCACTCTGGTGAACAAGGAGCCGACGCCAGAGGCAGTGCCCGCATGAGGCCGATGATGCAGCGCGACGCGGCCTCGACGATGCTCGGGATGACGGTCGAGCACGATGCCCCCGGCGAGGCCGTCGTCTCGATGACCGTGCGCGAGGACATGCTCAACGGCTTCGCGATCACACACGGCGGCCTCGTGTTCACCCTGGCGGACACGGCCTTCGCGATCGCCTGCAACGAGGACGAGCGGGTCACCGTCGCCGGCGGCGCCGACATCGCCTTCCTGAAGTCCACGACGGTCGGTCAGCGCCTCACTGCACGAGCGATCCGTCGTGTGGTCAGCGGTCGCAACGGCCTCTACGACGTCACGGTGACGGACGAGTCGGGCGACGTGGTCGCGGAGGTGCGCGGGCGCTCGCTCACGACGAACCGACCGCATCCCCGCTGACCTCTGCCTGATCCACCACGACGAAGGAGTCGACGATGAAGGGAATCCACGCCGAGATCGGCGTCGAGACCGAGCTGCACTCCCCCGATGCGCTCGGGCGACTGCAGCTGCAGCGACTGCAGTGGACCGTACACCACGCCTACGAGAACGTGCCGCTCTACAGGCGGACCTTCGACGAGCGCGGTGTTCGTCCCGACGACATCCGCACCCTCGACGACGTGCAGCGGTTGCCGTTCACGACCAAGGCCGACCTGCGCGACACTTACCCGTTCGGCATGTTCGCGGTGCCGATGGCCGATGTGCGGCGCATCCACGCGTCCTCGGGGACGACCGGGCGCCCCACCGTGGTGGGGTACACCGAGGGCGACTTGGGGCGCTGGAGCGACCTCGTCGCGCGGTCGCTGCACGCCGCGGGCATCCGCGCGGGAATGAAGGTCCACAATGCCTACGGCTACGGGCTGTTCACCGGCGGTCTCGGGGCCCACGCGGGGATCGAGCGCCTGGGCGCGACGGTCATCCCGGTCTCCGGAGGCCAGACGGCTCGCCAGGCGCAGCTCATCACCGACTTCCGCCCCGATGCGATCCTCTGCACGCCGAGCTACCTGCTCACGATCGCGGACGCGTTGGAGGCTGCCGGGATCGACCCGACGACCACCTCCCTGCGAGTCGCCGTGCTGGGCGCCGAGCCGTGGACGAATGAGATGCGACGCGAGATCGAACGGCGGCTCGCCATCGACGCGGTGGACATCTACGGGCTCAGCGAGGTGATGGGACCCGGCGTCGCCAGCGAGAGCGTGCTGACCAAGGACGGACCGCACATCTGGGAGGACCATTTCCTTCCTGAGGTCATCGACGCCGACACGGGCGACCGGCTGCCGGACGGCGAGCTCGGCGAGCTCGTGTTCACCTCGCTCACCAAGGAGGCGTTCCCCGTCATCCGCTATCGCACGCGAGATCTCACGCGCCTGCTGCCGGGGACGACGTATCCGGCGCTGCGGCGCATGGAGAAGATCACCGGGCGCAACGACGACATGATCATCCTGCGCGGTGTGAACCTGTTCCCGACGCAGATCGAGGAGCTCGTGATGGGGATCGAGACGCTGACTCCGCACTTCGTGCTCGAGCTGCACCACGTCGCGCAGCTCGACACGCTCACGGTGCGCATCGAACGGCATCCGTCGTTGAGCGCCGAGGAGTGCGATGCCGCGGCCGCCGTCCTCACTCATCGCATCAAGATGCACATCGGCACGAGCGTCGACGTGCGCGTCGAGGAGCCGGGGGCGCTCCCGCGCAGCGAGGGGAAGTACCAGCGGGTGTACGACCTGCGCTGAGCGATATCGCGGATGTGCTATATCGCTTATTCGCGATATCATCGGACCATGAGTCGTGCCGCCGAACTGATCCGTCACGCCCGTCGCCAGAGCGGGCTGACGCAGTCGACTCTGGCGAGACTTGCGAACACCCCTCAGAGTGTGATCAGCGAGTATGAGACCGGACGGCGTGAGCCGTCCTTCGATGCGGTCGACAGACTGATCTCGGCCGCGGGTCTCGTCATCGAGGTCGCTTCGCGACCTGTGGATGAGGAGAGCGAGCGCGCCAGGGTGATCGCTCGATCGAGCGAGTTGCGACGCACCCTCGTCCCGCTCGGGGCACAGCGCATCCGCCTGTTCGGCAGCGTGGCACGCGGCGAGGACTCCGAGACCAGTGATATCGATCTGGCCGTGGACGTCGCACCGACGGTGGGCGTGTTCGATCTGCTGCGGATGAGGCACGAGGCCGAGCGGATACTCGGACGAACGGTCGATCTCGTACCTTTCGACGGCCTCAAACCGGCGGTCGCAGAGAGTGTCGAGCGCGAAGCCATCACCCTGTGAGCAGACGTCTGTCCGAACGGCTCCGCGACATCGTTCGCGCCTGCGAAGCGATCGCTCGCTACGAGCAACGAGTCGACAGCGACGACGAGATCGTCTTCGATGCGATTCGAGCGCGGCTCATCGAGATCGGCGAAGCTGTGAAGGACCTCGGCGAGGCTGCGGTCGCGACGGAACCGGAGATCCCGTGGACAGAGATCGCCGGCATGCGCGACTACCTCGCCCACCGCTACTTCGATTCGACGCACGCCATCGTCATGACGACGGCTCGATCCGACGTCCCACTGCTCGCCTCTGCAGCTCGGAGAATGCTGGCGCGGGAGGCCACCCCGCCCCCGAAGCTGTGACGATTCAGCCGGGCGCCGTCGTCAGCCGCGCAGGGCGAGGGCGAACGGGAGCACCTCGGTGGCGCCGGCCTCGCGGAGCGTTCGCGCGGCGACCGTGAGCGTCCAGCGGCTGTCGGCCAGATCGTCGACCAGCAGCACGGCCCCTGCGGGCACGTCGAGGTGTGCGGCGCTGAACCTGTCCCACAGCCCGGCCAGACGGAACACGCTGTTGCCTCCCGGCTGACCGGTCGGTCCGCCGTTCACGAGGTCGAGCGCGCCGAGATACGGCAGTCGTCCGATCTCGGCGATGCCCCTGGCGAGGGAGTCGACGAGCAGCGGATGCGACCGCGAGGGCATCGCGATCACCGCGACCGGACGCTGCTGCCATCCCCAGTCGGCGAGCACCCGCACGCAGCCGGCGAGCACCTGCGGCGAGACGGCCGCGTCGGGCGCGCCCGCTGCGAAGAGCTCACGCAGGGTTCCGCCCCATCCGAGGTCGGTGAGCCGGGCGAGCGCTCGGCCCTCGCCGGCCTGCTCGCCGGCCGGGATGCGACCCTTGACCGGGACGTCGAGCCGGTCCGCGCCGGTCGGCCAGGCCTTGCGCGGCTCGATCGGAACACCCACGCGGTCGAGGGAGGCCGCCGCCTGAGTCGTGGCGGAAGCCCCCACCTCGCTCGGGAACCAGACCCCAGCGCAGTTGTCGCACCGGCCGCACGGGGCCGCCGTGTCGTCATCCAGCGTGCGCTGCAGGAACTCCATCCGGCATCCGTCGGTCTGCTCGTAATCGATCATGTGTTGCTGCTCGGCGCGGCGTTCGGCAGCGATGCGCTCATAGCGCTCGGCGTCATAGGTCCAGGGCTCTCCGGTCGAGACCCACCCGCCCTGCACGCGGCGGACCGCGCCGTCGACATCGAGCACCTTCAGCAGGAGCTCGAGCGGGGTGCGCCGGATGTCGACCATCGCCTCGAGCGCCGGCGTCGAGATCGGCTCCGGCCCGAGAGCGGCGATGACACGCTCGGCGCGCTCACGATCGGGCATGGACGCGGTCGCGAAGTAGTGCCAGATGTCGCGGTCCTCGACCCCCGGCAGCAGGAGCACATCGGCGCTCTCGCTCGCACGACCGGCACGACCCACCTGCTGGTAGTAGGCCACCGGCGAGGAGGGCGCACCCAGGTGCAGGACGAAGCCGAGGTCGGGTTTGTCGAAGCCCATCCCCAGCGCGCTCGTCGCCACGAGCGCCTTGACCTCGTTGCGCTTGAGCATCCCCTCGCTCTCCGTGCGCTCGTCCGTGTCGGTCTGGCCCGTGTAGGCGCGGACCTCGTGCCCGTGCTCGCGCAGCAGTCGAGCCGTGTCGACGGCCGCTGCGACGGTGAGCGTGTAGATGATGCCGGAGCCCGGCAGGTCGTCGATATGGCTGAGCAGCCAGGCCAGACGGCTCGCCGAATCGCGCAGCCGCAGGACGCCGAGGCGCAGCGAGGTCCGAGCCAGAGGCCCGCGGATCGTGAGCACCTCTGCCTGCTCGCTCCCGCGATCGACCGCACCGCTGCCGAGCTGCTCGGCGACGTCCGCGACCACCCTGCTGTTCGCCGTCGCCGTGGTCGCGAGCACCGGCACCTCGGCCGGCATCTGGTCGATGAGGTCGCGGAGTCGGCGGTAGTCGGGACGGAAGTCATGACCCCAGTCGCTGATGCAGTGCGCCTCGTCGACCACGAGCATGCCGAGCCGACGGACGAGAGCCGGCAGCTGCTGCTCCCGGAAGGCGGGATTGTTCAGACGCTCCGGCGAGACGAGCAGCACGTCGACCTCGTCGCGGTCGAGCCGCCCGAGCACCTCGGTCCACTCGTGCGCGTTGGTCGAGTTGATCGCGACGGCCCGCACACCTGCGCGCTCCGCGGCGGCGATCTGATCCCGCATCAGCGCCAGCAGCGGCGAGACGAGCACCGTCGGTCCTGCTCCCTGTCGACGCAGCAGCAGTGTGGCGACGAAGTAGACGGCGGACTTTCCCCAGCCGGTGCGCTGCACGACCAGCGCGCGGCGTCGGCGTTCGACGAGCGCTTCGATCGCCTCGTACTGACCGTCGTGGAAATCGGCGTCGGATCGACCGACGAGTTCCCGCAGCGCTGCCAGTGCGGCACTGCGTGTATCGGCGGGGGCGGGAGAAGTCATGCCCCCACTCTGCCCGAGGTGGCAGACACTGGGGTCCGATCCGTCCACAGGGCCGTATCGCCCCGCACCCTGCTGCGTCGTCTAGCGTGGAACGATGATCACCCGAGAACTGGCCGTGGCCCTGCGTGATGCCGGACTCGGGTGGCATCCTGCCGAGGGCGACCGGTTCCAGCTGGATCTTCCCGACGACGTCGAGCTCGAGGCGGAGGCCGACGTCTTCACGGTCAGCGCGATGACCATCGAGGCCCGTCAGACGCCGAGCGGCACCGATCTCGCCTTCAACGGGACGACGGAGTGGGCGCTCGACGCGGTCACCCTCGCCGACGCGGTGTGGCTCCCCCTCGAGGATCAGCTGCGCGAGCTGCTGCGCGGCACCTTCCGCTCGCTGACGCGCGTGAGCGACGCGTTCGTGGTCGAGGTCGAGATCGCCGGGGAGACGCTGAGCTTCGAGCATCCGGATCCCTCAGAGGCCTACGGACGCGCTTTGCTGGACCTGGTCTCCCGCTCGCGCTGACGCGCCGCAGATCCCGCTCGCCTTGCGTGCCGTCGACCGTCATGTCAGAATTACCTAACGAGCGGTCAGTAAAGACGGATCGCGAACCGAGGAGTCGATGATGACCAGCCCCGCAGATCTCTCCCTCGCCGGCAGCGAGGTGTCGGACGATGAGCGACGCTTCGACGAGCTCATCGCGAACGAGCAGCGCATCGAACCGCGCGACTGGATGCCGGAGGCCTACCGCCGCACCCTCGTCCGCCAGATCTCGCAGCACGCCCATTCCGAGATCATCGGCATGCAGCCCGAGGGCAACTGGATCACCCGCGCCCCGAGCCTCAAGCGCAAGGCGATCCTGATGGCGAAGGTGCAGGACGAGGCCGGTCACGGGCTCTACCTCTATTCCGCCGCGCAGACCCTCGGCATCACCCGCGACGAGATGATGGACCAGCTCATCAGCGGCAAGGCCAAGTACTCCTCGATCTTCAACTACCCCACCCCGACCTGGGCCGACATGGGGGCAATCGGATGGCTCGTCGACGGCGCGGCGATCTGCAACCAGGTGCCGCTGTGCCGGGCATCCTACGGCCCATACGGCCGTGCGATGGTGCGCGTGTGCAAGGAGGAGTCGTTCCACCAGCGCCAGGGGTTCGAGATCCTGCTGTCGCTGATGCAGGGCACCGATGAGCAGAGGAAGATGGCCCAGGATGCGGTGGACCGCTGGTACTGGCCGAGCCTTGCGATGTTCGGTCCGCCCGACGACCAGTCCCCGAACTCCGCGCAGTCGATGAAGTGGAAGATCAAACGCTTCTCGAACGACGAGCTGCGCCAGCGCTTCGTCGGGATGCTCGTGCCCCAGGCCGAGATCCTGGGGGTCACGCTCCCCGACCCCGACCTCCGATTCGACGACGAGACCGGGCAGTACGTCATCGGCGAGATCGACTGGGACGAGTTCTTCGAGGTCCTGCGGGGCAACGGCCCGTGCAACGCCGAACGGCTCGAACGACGCCGCACCGCTCACGAAGACGGAGCCTGGGTGCGCGAGGCGGCCGCCGAGTACGCCCGGAAGCAGGCGCTGAAGACGGAGGTCGCCGCGTGATGGCGACGCCGGGCGCCGACGAGCGCGAGCCCTGGCCGCTCTGGGAGGTCTTCGTCCGCGCCAATCGGGGCCTCAGCCACGTACACGTCGGCTCGCTGCACGCACCGGACGCCGACATGGCGATCCGCAACGCCCGCGACCTCTACACCCGTCGGGGCGAGGGCGTGTCGATCTGGGCCGTCCCCGCCGATGCCATCACGACCAGCGACCCCGACGCCAAGGGCGCGTACTTCGAGAGTCCGGCGGGCAAGAACTACCGTCACGCCGTCTACTACACGGCCTCCGAGGGGGTGCCGCACCTGTGAGCGATGTCCATGGCGACGTCTCCGTCGATGAACTCCGGCTGAGCGAGGAGCTCACCGGAACCGGCACCGCTGCGGCCTCCGCGGACATCGCCGAGTACGCCCTGTGGCTGGGTGACGATGCGCTCATCCTGTCCCAGCAGCTCGGCGCATGGATCTCGCGCGCTCCCGAGCTCGAGGAGGACGTGGCCCTCGGCAACATCGCCCTCGACCTGCTCGGTCACGCGCGTTCGCTGCTCCACTTCGCGGGCAGCTACGACGGCCGCTCCGAAGACGACCTCGCCTACTTCCGCGACGAGCCGGAGTTCCGGAGCTCCTGGATCGTCGAGCAGCCCAACGGCGACTTCGCACAGACGATCGCGCGTCAGTTCGTGGCGTCGACCTTCATGTTCGAGCTGTACTCCGCGTTGCGGGCGAGCACGGAGCCGACCCTCGCCGCGATCGCGGAGAAGTCGCTCAAGGAGGTCGACTACCACCGCGACCACGCCGTGCAGTGGGTGCTGCGGCTCGCCGGTGGCACCGACGAGTCACGGCGACGGATGATCCGGGCGCTCGACGACGTCTGGCCGTACGTTGACGAGCTGTTCCGCGACGAGCCGCTCATCGACCGCCTCGGCGCTGCAGCCGTGCGCCCGTCGTCGCTCCGCGACGGCTTCGACGCCGTCGTCGACGCGGTCCTCACGGAGGCGGAGCTGGCCGAGCCCACCGTGGCGGCGTCCTCGGCCGGCGGCAGGAGGGGTGCGCATTCGACGTCGCTCGGTCATCTGCTCGCAGAGATGCAGGTCCTCGCACGACGGCATCCGGGGGCATCATGGTGAGCCGATCCGCTCCTGCCGATGCCTGGCGGATCGCGGCGTCGGTGCCCGACCCTGAGGTTCCCGTGCTCACGATCGAGGACCTCGGCGTGCTCCGTGACGTCTCCGTCGAGGGCGACGCGGTGCGGGTGGACATCACTCCCACGTACAGCGGATGCCCGGCGATGGACACTATCCGCGATGATGTCATCCTGGCGCTGAACGCGGCGGGGTACGCGCACGTCGACGTGCGACTCGTGCTCTCCCCCGCTTGGACGACGGACTGGATGTCGGATGCCGGCAAGCGGAAGCTGTCCGAGTACGGCATCGCCCCGCCGACGGGACGCGCGTCGCTCTCTTCCGGGCCGATCCGTCTCGGCATCAGCGTGCGCTGCCCGCAGTGCGGCTCCCTCGACACCCGCGAGGTCTCGCGCTTCGGATCCACCTCGTGCAAGGCGCTGTTCGAATGCCGCGCCTGCCTCGAGCCCTTCGATCACTTCAAGGTGCACTGATGTCGCTGTTCGCCACGCCCGCGAAGACGACGGGTGCTCCGGGACGCGCCGCTTCCGTGCCAGCCCCCGCCGCGTCATCCGCGTCGAAGCGCGCCCGATTCCACACCCTCGCGGTCGAGGAGGTGCGCCCGCTCACCGAGGATTCGGTCGAGGTGACCTTCACGGTTCCGGCCGAGCTCGCCGAGGACTACGCCCATCTGCCTGGCCAGTACGTGGCTCTGCGCACCACACTCGACGGCACCGAGGTGCGCCGGTCGTACTCGCTGTGCCGCGCGCCCGAGCACCGCAGCCCCGCGCAGGTCGCTGCGGGCCTTCCCACCCGACTGAGCGTGGCGGTCAAGCGCGACGAGGGCGGACTCTTCTCGACATGGGCGCAGACCGCACTGCATCCGGGTTTCGAGATCGACGTGATGAGCCCGCAGGGCACATTCACCTCCGCACTGTCCGACCTCGACCGGCGCCATGTCGTCGGCATCGCCGCGGGTTCGGGGATCACGCCGCTCATGGCGCTCGCCCACACCGTCCTCACGCGGTCGGACACCTCGCGCTTCACGCTCCTCTACACGAACCGCTCGACGCTGGACGTGATGTTCCTCGAGGATCTCGCGGATCTGAAGGACCGGTATCCGACGCGCCTCACGCTGCACCACGTGCTCTCCCGCGAGCAGCGCACCGCCCCGGTGCTGTCCGGTCGGATCGACGAGGAGAAGCTGCGGACGATCCTGCGGGTGCTGATCGACCCGGCGGATGTGGACGAATGGTTCCTGTGCGGCCCCCTCTCGCTGGTCGACCTGTGTCGCACGGTGCTGGGCGATGTCGGCGTGCCGAAGGAGCATGTGCGGTTCGAGCTCTTCACGACCGGAGACGAGCCGAAGCATGCCGCGCGCCCCGTGACCGTGCGCGCCGGCGAGAAGACGATCCGCATCGAGGTGAACCTCGACGGGGTCTCCTCCACCGTGGAGAGCCCTGTCGATGCCCGGGAGTCGGTGCTCAACGCGGCACTGCGCGTGCGGCCGGACGCCCCGTTCGCGTGCGCGGGAGGCGTGTGCGGCACGTGCAGGGCCCGGGTGATCGAGGGCAGCGTGACGATGACCGAGAACTACGCGCTCGAACCCGACGAGCTCGAGCGCGGATACGTGCTGACCTGCCAATCCCACCCAACCAGCGACCGCGTCGTGGTCGACTACGACGTCTGAGGAGCATCCGATGATCGATCTCACGCTCGACGGCGACGTCGCGACGGTCGTGCTCAACGCCCCCGCGAGACTGAACGCCCTCGACGAACAGGCGCTGCGAGACCTCGGTCGCGCCTACGACGAGGCGGAGGCCGCCGGGGTGCGGGCACTCGTGCTGCGCGGTGAAGGACGAGCCTTCTGCGCCGGCCGCGACATCTCGACGGTCGACCCCCGCGACGATGACGTGATGGGTTACCTCGGCGGACTCGTGACGCCGCTCCTGCAGCGGATGTCGCGATTCCCCGCTCCGACCTTCGCGGTGGCGCACGGCGCCTGCCTGGGCGTCGGCCTTGGGCTGCTCATCGCGACGGACGTGGTGTACGTCGCGGAATCCGCCAAGATCGGCTCGCCGTTCGCCGCTCTCGGCGCCACTCTCGACTCGGGAGGGCACGCGCTCTTCGTCGACCGCCTCGGCGCGCACCGCACTCTCGACCTCATCTACACGGGGCGATTGATGACCGGCGCGGAGGCGGTCGCCGCCGGGCTCTTCTCCCGCGCGCTGCCCGACGAGGAGGTCGTGCAGGCGACGACGGATGCCGCGGCGAAGGCGGCGCGCGGCGCGACCGCCGCGTTCCTCGCGAGCAAGCAGCTGGTGGCGCGCATCCGCGACGAGCGACTGGCGCTCTGGGACTCCCTCGACATCGAGAACGCTGCGCAGGCGGCGCTCTGCGACACCGACGACTACCGCGAGGGCTTCGCCGCTTTCCAGGAGAAGCGGACACCGGAGTTCCGCGGGCACTGAGCGAGGGATCGCACGGTCACTAGCGGCGGGATGCGGCTCGACGCAAGGGCGTCGCCGATGTCGGATGCCGGTGACAGACTGCACGCATGATGCTCTCGGAGCTCGTCTCCACCGCCGACGCCGTCACGGCGACCTCCTCGCGCCTCGCCAAGATCGAGGCACTCGCGCAGCTCCTCTCGAACGCGGATGCCGACGAGCTGCCGACGGTGGTGGGGATCCTCCTCGCCACACCGCGTCAGGGCAGACTCGGCGTCGGATGGCGCGGCATCGGCGCACTGGACGTCACGCACTCCGACACTCCGACACTGTCGATCGACGATGTCGACCAGGCGTTCGGATCGCTCGCCCAGGCATCCGGCTCCGGCTCTGCGGGTGCGCGCACCGCCACGCTGGTCTCGCTGGCCACCCGCGCCACGGCCACCGAGTGGGATCTGCTCGCGCGGGCGATGCTCGGCGAACTCCGCACCGGCGCCCTCGGTGGTGTGCTGCAGGATGCGATCGCTCGCGCCTCCGGTCGCGCTCCGGCTGCGGTCAGGCGAGCGGCGATGCTGTCCGGTGACCTGGGCGAGACGGCCGTGCTCGCACTGACGGGCACCGAAGCCGACCTCGACGACGTCGGGCTCGTGGTCGGCCGACCGGTGCTGCCGATGCTGGCCTCGACGGCCGCGACTCCCACCGCCGCGCTCGAGATCACCGGCCGCGCGTCGGTCGAGTACAAGCTCGACGGCGCGCGCATCCAGGTGCACCGCCACGGCGACGAGGTCGGGGTGTACACGCGGAGCCTGGCCGACATCACGCACCGCGTGCCCGAGATCGTCGAGATCGTGCGCGGCCTCCCCGCCCACGACCTGATCCTCGACGGCGAGACCCTGTCCCTCGACGAAGACGGAGGGCCTCGCCCGTTCCAGGAGACGATGTCGCGGTTCGGCGCCGACGTCTCGCGCGACCTCGTGCTGCGTCCCTGGTTCTTCGACGTCCTGCACGTCGACGGACGCGATCTGCTCGACGAGCCGCTCTCCACCCGCCTCGCGGAACTCGAGCGCGTAGTGGGCGAATGGCGGATGCCCGGCATCGTCACCGACGACCCCGAGGCGGCCGAGCGGCTGTCGCGCGAGGCACTGATCGCCGGCCACGAGGGAGTCGTCGTCAAGGGGGTCGATGCTGCGTACGCCGCAGGGCGACGCGGCAAGTCCTGGGTGAAGGTCAAGCCCGTGCTGACCTTCGATCTGGTCGTGCTCGCAGCGGAATGGGGGTCTGGGCGACGAGCGGGATGGCTGTCGAACCTGCACCTCGGAGCGCTCGACCCGAGCGGGGAGTTCGGCGAACCGGGCGGACTGGTCATGGTCGGCAAGACCTTCAAGGGGCTGAGCGACGAACTGCTGCGGTGGCAGACCGAGCAGTTCCCGCCCCTCGAGACGAGGCGCACCCAGAGCACGGTCTTCCTGCGCCCGCACTTCGTGGTCGAGATCGCGATCGACGGTGTGCAGCGCTCCCCGCGCTACCCCGGTGGTATCGCCCTGCGTTTCGCCCGGGTGAAGGGCTACCGCCCCGACAAGACCCTGGCGGAGGCCGACACCATCCAGACCCTGCGCGCGCTCCTGCGCGGGTGAGCGCGCACGCGCGATCCAGCCTGCTTCAGGCGGTGGGCGTCAGTCCGAGGTCCTCTTCGCGGACCGTGCCCTGGAACGACCACGGGAAGTCGATCCAGAGGTCGGTGTCCTTCCAGGCGTAATCCGGCTGGATGATGGTCGACGGTTTCGTGTAGATCGTGACGGAGCGCACCTCGGCGCCCTTGTCCTCGAGCAGCTGCACGGCGAGTGCGAGGGTGCGCCCTGAGTCCGCGACATCGTCGACGAGCAGCACCCGACGGCCGTCCAGATAGGCCATGTCGAGCTCGGGCGGCAGCACCTCGGGAGCATCCAGCACCGTGCCGATGCCGGTGTAGAACTCGACGTTGATCGCGCCGCAGTTCTTCGCGCCGAGGCCGTACGCGATGGCCCCGGCCGGCAGCAGACCGCCGCGGGCGATGGCCACCACGACCTCCGGCATGAAGCCGCTGTCGAGGATCCGGCGGGCGAGGTCCCTCGTCGCCGCTCCGAAGCCGTCCCAGGTCAGCGTCTCGCGCTCGATCGATGCATCCGTCATCTCCTCATTCTCCTGCACCGTCGGCGCGATAGGATCGACGCGTCCGGCGTTCTGACGCCGGTGCCTGAAAAAGAGGCACGAAGCACCTCGCGATGACGCGGGAGCGAGACACATACGGAATGCGCACGATCTCCGTCCCTGTCTCGAAAGGCTCTCGCATGCCCACCGTCTCCGCGCACGTCGCTCTCACCCTCGCCCAGCACATCGACGCCGTCTTCGGCGTGATGGGCAACGGCAACGCCTACTTCCTCGACGCGATCGAAACCCAGACGGATGCCGTCTTCACCGCCGTCCGCCATGAGCAGGGCGCGGTGGTCGCCGCCGACGCGCACTTCCGCGCGTCCGGTCGCATCGCCGCCGGCACCTCGACGTACGGGGCCGGCTTCACGAACACCCTCACCGCACTCGCCGAGGCCGTGCAGGCGCACGTGCCGCTCGTGCTCGTCGTCGGCGACGAGCCGACTTCTGGTCCACGGCCGTGGGACGTCGACCAGATCGCCCTGGCCTCGGCGGTCGGTGCCCGCACCTATACCGTCGGGCACGCGGATGCCGCAGCCACCACCGTCATCGCGATCGGGCACGCACTGACCTACCGCGTGCCCGTCGTACTGGCGATCCCCTACGACGTGGCCTCGCGCGAGGCCGGCCCGGTGCCGGAGGCGCCCGCGCCCCGCATCCCTGCACCGCTCGCTCCCCGCGGCGAGTTCGCCGAGGGGATGCTGGACGACATCGCCGCCGCGCTGCGCGGAGCATCCCGCCCCTTCCTGCTCGCAGGACGCGGTGCCTGGCTGGCGGGCGCCGGTGATGCCCTCGGTCGTCTCGCGGAGCTGACCGGTGCGCTGACGGCCTCGTCGGCTCTCGGCCGCGGGGTCTTCCCCGAGACGCAGTACGACCTCGGCGTCACGGGCGGCTTCGGCGCGGACGGTGCCATGGACCTGGTCCACACCGCGGATGTCGCGGTCGTGTTCGGGGCGTCCCTGAACCAGTTCACGATGCGCTTCGGCGAGCTGTTCGCGCCGGGGACCCGCGTGTTCCAGATCGACATCGCCCCGGCCGCCACCCACCCGCACGTCGGCGGGTTCGTCCGCGCGGACGCCCGTGTCGCGGCCGAGGCCCTGGTCGCCCGCCTCGACGCCCGCCTCGACGGGCACGGCTTCGGACCTGACGCTCGCCACGCCGAGGCGACGGCGGATGCACCCGGCGTGTCGGCCGCGGCATCCGAAGCTGTGCCCCGGGCATGGCGTGAGAGCGTCGACGTCGCCGCCGCACGCGCCTACGACGAGGGCGACGAGCTCGCCGCGGACGGCCGGCTGGACCCGCGGTCGGCCGCGCGACGCATCGCCGAGCTCCTCCCCAGCGACCGGGTCGTCGTCTCGGACGGCGGGCACTTCATCGGCTGGGCGAACATGTACTGGCCGGTCGAGGCACCCGATCGCATGATGATGGTCGGCACAGCGTTCCAGTCGATCGGGCAGGGGTGGCCGAGCGTCGTCGGCGCGGCTCTGGCCCGCCGCGACTCGACCGTCGTGCTCACCTCGGGAGACGGCGGTGGGCTCATGGCGATCGCCGACCTCGAGTCCGCGGTGCGTGCCGCGCAGGGCCGGGGCATCGCCGTGATCTGGAACGACGCCGCGTACGGCGCCGAGGTGAACCTCTACGGTCTCAAGGGACTCGCCGAGGGCCCGATGCGGATCCCCGAGGTCGACTTCGCAGCGTTCGGCGCTGCCGTGGGCGCGGAGGGCGTGGCCGTGAAGACCCTCGCGGACCTCGATCGCCTCGCTGCGTGGACCCAGGAGGATCCGGCCTCGCGGCGGTTCCTGCTGCTCGACCTGCGCATCTCCGGCGACGTGATCGCGCCGTACCAGCAGGAGATCATCCGCGTGAACTCCTGACGGCGGGTATCGAGGTGTCCGGCGGCGCCTTCCGTCTGGAGTGACGCGCGCCGGACACCTGTGTCCCTCAGCGCAGGTCAGGCCTGTGCGCTGTAGTCCGGGAGCTCCTGCAGCGTCCAGGTGTTGCCGTCGGGGTCGTCGAACCAGACGAACCGGCCCCAGCCGAGGTCTTCGACACCCTTCGTCGTCACACCGAGGGCCTCAAGGTGAGCCTTGGCATCGTCGGCGTTCGGAACCACGACCTGGATCGTCTTCTGCTGCCCCGGTTCGAGCGGGATCTCCAGCCCCGTGCCGAAGGCGATCGAGCAGGCGGACCCCGGCGGGGTCATCTGCACGAATCGCAGACCCTCGTACGGCACCTGATCGTGATCGGGATTGAACCCGATCTTCGTGTAGAACTCCTTCGACCGGTCGACATCCGAGACCGGGACGAAGATCAGCTCGATCTTCCAGTCCATCATGCACTCCTCCTGTCGGGGCTCCCTCGCCCGTCGGCCCTCAGAGTACGCGGAGCCTCCGACACCCGCCAGAGCCACAGCACCTCGCATCTCACGCGGGCCCGAGCGCGGCCGCCGCATCCACACCCGTTACGAAGGAGAACTCCCCTCGGGAGGAGCGACGGCTCGAATCCCTCCTCCCCACAGGGCTTTCTCCTCCCGAACGGGCGGAAGAGCGAGACGCGCTCACCAGACGGATTCAGGATGCCGGCAGCAGTGCTCCGTCGAAGAACGCCGCCAGCTCCTCCGTCGCGTCGAGCGGCAGGACCGCGGCGACGTACTGATCGGGGCGCACCACGACGACGACACCGTCGCGGGACAGCTCCCGCGCCTCGAAGATGTCGGTCTCGGTCCACTTCGACGGACCTGCGGCGTAGACCTTCTCCCAGTCGGTGAGCCCCAGGGGACCCGTCTTCGGCTGGAAGAGCTCGGGCGCTGAGGTGACCTCGATCTCCTCGTACGGCTGCTGATAGACGGCCTTCACGTCGAAGACGGCATCCGCGTCCGCATCCGCCGGCGTGAACCGGGCGAACACCGGAGCGGCCGACTCGGCCCACGCGTCGAGCGTCGCCGCATCGCGACCCGCGAAGGCGTACACGCGCCAACGCCCATCGGCCTTGGCGTGGTGTCCGAGGTGCACGGCGTTCCCGTCGCCGACACGCACGACCTCGGCCGACTTGAAGCGCTTGCCGAGCGGGAATCCTGCGGCGAGCGCCTGATGCGCGTCCGAGCCGGTGATCATCGACGCCGTGTACTGCGTCATGAAGCCCGACGGGAACTCCGCTGTCGCGAGATAGTACGTCGCGAGGTCCGTGGGGTCGGTGATCTCCGAGGGCTTGCGCGCCATGAGGGTCGACCACTCGCGGTCGAAGTCGATCAGCTGCTGCGCGACAGGGCGACGCTCGGCCCCGTACGTCGCGAGGAGGGTCTCCGGCGCGCGCCCGGTGAGCACGGAGCCGAGCTTCCACCCGAGGTTGAAGCCGTCCTGCATCGACACGTTCATGCCCTGCCCCGCCTTGGCGCTGTGGGTGTGGCAGGCATCGCCCGTGAGGAACACGTGCGGCGTGCGACCCGATCCGTCGATCACGTCGTCGAAGCCGTCGGTGACGCGGTGTCCGACCTCGTAGACGCTGTGCCAGGCGACTTCCTTGACGTCGAGCGTGTACGGGCTGAGGATCGCGTTCGCCTTGCGGATGATCTCCTCGATCGGCGTCTGCCTGACGCGATGGTCGTCGTCCTCGGCGACCTCACCGAGGTCGATGTACATCCGGCTGAGATATCCGCCTTCACGCGGGATGTGCAGGATGTTGCCGGCCTCGGAGTTGATCGCGCACTTGGTGCGCCAGTCCGGGAAGTCGGTGTTGACCAGCACGTCCATGACGCCCCACGCGTGCGCGGCGCTGCCACCGACGTGGGTGCGTCCGATCGCCTGGCGCACGCCGCTGCGCGCTCCGTCGCAACCCACGACGTACCGGGCGCGCACGGTGCGCTCCTCGCCGGCGCGCTCCCCGGCGACATACCGCAGCGAGACCTCGACCGGGTACTCGCCGTCGTCGTGCACGGTGAGACCTGCGAACTCGATGCCGTAGTCGGGAGCGATGCGCCCTGGGCCGTTCGCGGCTGCTTCGGCGAAATAGTCGAGCACGCGCGCCTGATTGACGATCAGGTGCGGGAACTCGCAGATGTCGTAGGCGTAGTCGGCCGTGCGCGAGGTGCGGACGATCTCGTCTGGCCTGTCGGGGTTCGGGCCCCAGAAGTTCATCCAGCCGATGTTGTACGCCTCCGCGATGATGCGCTCGGCGAACCCGAAGGCCTGGAAGGTCTCGACGCTGCGCGGCTGGATGCCGTCGGCCTGACCGAGGACCAGCCGGCCGTCGCGCTTCTCGATGATGCGCGTGGAGACATCGGGGTACTGCGACATCTGCGCCGCGAGCAGCATCCCGGCCGGTCCCGAACCGACGATCAGCACGTCGATCTGATCCGGTACGTCGTCCGGGCGCTCTGCGCCGATGCCGGCGGCATCCTTCACGCGCGGGTCTCCGGACACGTAGCCGTGGTGGTGGAACTGCATCGTCGTCGATTCCTTCCGGACGTTTCTGTCGGGTCTTGCGTCCGTAGATCTCGTGTTCTATATTCGAACACGACGTTCTACTATTGAACAAAGCTTAGAGACGCCCGTCTCGGAACGCAAGGGAGCGCACGCATGCCAGAGGGCACACCGGCCTCGCAGACTCTCAGCCGCGGCATCCGGATCCTCGAGGTCCTCGCCGACGCGCGTGTCCCCCTCACGATCGACGAGATCGCCGCCCGGCTCGAGGTGCATCGCTCGGTCGCCTACCGGCTCCTGCGCACACTCGAGGACCACCGCCTCGTCGGACGGGACGCGTCAGGCTCCGTGACGCTCGGCGCTCGCATGGCGGCCCTCGCCGCTGGCGTCGCCCACGACCTGCAGGCCGAGGCGCTGCCCGAGCTCACCGCCATCGCGAACGAGCTCGGGATGACCTGCTTCCTGGGCGTCCTCGACGGCGACGACTGCATCACGCTCGCCAGCATCGAACCGCGCCACGCCATCGCGAGTGTCGCGCAGCGGCCCGGTGCCCGTCACCCCGTCACTGTCGGCGCGCCGGGCAAGGCCATCCTCGCGCAGCTGAGGCCGTCGGAATGGCCGACCGGCATCGAGCAGACCCTCCGTGACGAGGTCGAGCGCGCCCGCACCCGCGGATATGCGACGAGTCACGACGAGGTCATCCCCACCGTGCAGTCGGTGGCGGTGCCCCTCGTGCTCCGCGGGCAGCGACCGGCGGCGATCGCCGTCGTGCACGTCGCGACCGACCTCGAGGACGCCGAGATCGCCGCGAGGTTGCAGCGTTCGGCATCCGCGATCCGCGACGCCCTCGACGGCTGACGTCGTTCACAATTCAGCATGAATGAGAGACGGCAGATGCGTCGCCCCCGAAAGAACCGGAGCGACGCATCGCCTGCACCATCGTCGATGCTGAATTGTGGACGTCTGAGCGAGATCAGGCCCTGGCGAGACCCCGGATCGGGCTCACGGACTGCTCCTCCTCGTGGTCCGGTCCCAGTGGGATGCCGGAGCGGTCGCGCAGCAGCAGCGTCGCGACGAGACCGAGCACCGTCATGCCGGCGAGGTACCAGGTGACCGCCTGCGTCGAACCGGTCGCCTGCACGATGGCGGTCGCGATGGTCGGGGCGAAGGCGCCACCGGCGATCGCTCCGATCGCGTACGAGATCGAGACGCCCGAGAAGCGGATGCTGGCCGGGAACAGCTCGGTGTACAGCGCCGCCTGCGGCCCGTACGTGAAGCCCAGGCCGATCGTCAGGATCGCAAGGCCGGCGAACAGCAGGCCGACCTGGCCGGTGTTGACCAGCGGGAACAGCGTGAAGACCCCGACGAGCTGCATCACCCAGCCGATGATGTACGTGGTGCGCCGGCCGATGCGGTCGGACAGCCAGCCGGCGATGAGCGTCGTGATGAGCCAGGTGACGGCAGAGCCGGTGACAGCCCACAGCACGGGTCCGCGTTCGAGGCCGATCGGGCCTTCGGGGTTGGTGGCGTAGCCCTGGATGTATCCACCGGTCGTCATGTACCCGACCGCGTTGTTGCCCGCGAAGACGAGGGCGGCCACGATCACGAGCAGGAGGTGCTTGCGGAAGAGCTGCACGATCGGCATGCTCGCCTTCTCCTTGCGCTCGGCGAGCTCGATGAACACCGGGCTCTCCTCCACCTTGCGTCGCACGTAGTAGCCCACGAGGATCAGGACGACGCTGAGCAGGAACGGCACCCGCCAGCCCCACTGCAGGAACTGGTCTCCCGGAGCGATCGCGGTCATGAGTGCCATCACGCCGGAGGCGAGCAGCAGGCCGAGCGGCACACCGATCTGCGGGGAGGCGCCGAAGATCCCGCGCTTCGCCTTCGGGGCGTGCTCGACGGCCATCAGCACCGCGCCACCCCACTCGCCACCGGCCGAGATGCCCTGCAGGATGCGCAGCAGCACGAGGAGGACCGGTGCCGCGATGCCGATCGCCTGGTACGTCGGCAGGACTCCGATGAGGGCGGTCGCCGCGCCCATCAGGATGAGCGTCCACATGAGCACGGCCTTGCGTCCGAGCTTGTCTCCGAAGTGGCCGGCGAGGAATGCCCCGAGGGGGCGGAAGAGGAAGCTCACGCCGACGGTGGCGAACGCGATGAGGGCGCTGTTCGCACCGAGCGGCTCGAAGAAGAGCTGCCCGAACACCAGGCCGACGGCCGTGGCGTAGATGAAGAAGTCGTACCACTCGACCGTGGTGCCGACGACTGTCGCGAAGACGACGCGGCGCCGATCGGCCGCTGTCGCGATGGTTCCGGTGGGCGTGAACCCAGCCTGTGACTGCCCGCTCATGGGGTGTCTCCTTTGATTGTGACCGCATTGTCACGGCTCGCGTACGAGGGGTGTCGAGTTGCTTGCCGAGGGGTGACACGATGATATATGATTTCGAATACGACGCACAAGGCGTCGATCCACAGCGCGAGGAGGCGCCCCGTGACGGCATCCATGACCCGCCCCGGCAAGATCATCGCGATCCACCTGAGCTACGCCTCCCGCGCCGATCAGCGCGGGCGTCGACCCGCAGCTCCCTCCTACTTCTTCAAGCCGGCGAGTTCGGTCGGCGTCTCGGGCGGCACCGTCGAGCGGCCGGCCGGCACCGAGCTGCTCGCCTTCGAGGGCGAGATCGCCCTCGTGATCGGCGCCCCGGCCCGCCGCGTCTCACTCGGCGACGCCTGGAACCACGTCGGCTGGGTCACTGCGTCGAACGACCTCGGCCTCTACGACCTCCGCGCGAACGACAAGGGGTCCAACGTCCGCTCCAAGGGCGGCGACGGCTACACCCCGCTCGGCCCCGAGCTCATCGACGCCAGGACCGTCGACCCGGCAGCACTGCGAGTCCGCGCCTGGGTCAACGGCGAGCTGCGGCAGGACGACACGACCGCAGGGCTGATCTTCCCGCTCGCCCAGCTCGTGGCGGACCTCTCGCAGCATTTCACGCTCGAACCCGGCGACGTGATACTGACGGGCACCCCCGCAGGATCGTCCGTCATCGTCCCCGGCGACGTGGTCGAGATCGAGGTGGATGCTCCGGATGCCGACGGCGCACCGTCCTCCGGCCGGCTCGTCACCACCGTCACCCAGGGCGACGTGCCCTTCGACGCCGAGCTCGGGTCTCTCCCCGCAGTCGACGACCTGCAGCGCACGGAGGCCTGGGGATCCCGCGAAGAGGCCGGCCTCCCACCCGAGACGACCACGCCCGCCCTCTCCCCCGAACTGCGCGCGAAGCTCCTCGAGGCGCCGACCGCCGGCCTCTCCGCCCAGCTGCGCAAGCGCGGGCACCACTCCTGCTTCGTCGACGGGGTCGCGGCGAACATCCCGGGCAGCAAGATCGTCGGCACCGCCAAGACGCTGCGCTTCGTGCCCTTCCGCGAGGACCTGTTCGCCTCTCACGGCGGCGGCTACAACGCCCAGAAGCGCGCCTTCGACGCCGTCGAGGAGGGCGAGGTCATCGTGATCGAGGCCCGCGGCGACGCGACCACCGGCACCCTCGGCGACATCCTCGCCCTGCGGGCCCGGGCTCGCGGTGCGGCGGCCGTCGTGACCGACGGCGGCGTGCGCGACTTCGACGCGGTCGCCGAGATCGGACTCCCCGTCTTCTCGCAGGGCGCTCACCCCTCGGTCCTCGGGCGCAAGCACGTGCCGTGGGATGTCGACGTCACGATCTCGTGCGGCGGGGCGACCGTGCAGCCGGGCGACATCATCGTCGGCGACGGAGACGGTGTGATCGTCATCCCTCCGGCTCTGGCCGAGGAGGTCGCCGACGCCGCTCTCGCCCAGGAGGTCGAGGATGCCTGGATCGCCGAGCAGGTCGCCGCAGGGCACCCGGTCGACGGACTCTTCCCCCTGAACGCGGCGTGGCGCGAGAAGTACGAGTCGGCGACAGGGACCGGTGCCGGCTCATGACGACGGTCGCGAGCTCCAGCAAGTCCGAACGGGCATACGCCTGGATCCGCTCACGCATCTCGGCACACACCTTCGGTCCCGGCTACCGACTCGTCCTGGGTTCCCTCGCCGATGAGCTCGGCATGAGCGTCGTCCCGGTGCGCGAAGCCATCCGGCGCCTCGAGGCCGAAGGACTTGTGACCTTCGAGCGCAACGTCGGCGCTCGCGTCACGCTCGTCGACGAGAGCGAGTACGCGCACACCATGCAGACGCTCGGACTCGTCGAGGGAGCGGCGACCGCACTGTCGGCACCGCTGCTCGACGACGAGGCGCTGGCTGCCGCCGAGGCCGTCAACGAGCGGATGACGCAGATGCTCGGCCACCTCGACGCGCACGCCTTCACCGAGCTCAACCGCCAGTTCCACTCTCTGCTCTTCGAGCCCTGCCCCAACCCGCACCTGCTCGACCTCGTGCACCGCGGATGGGCCCGCCTGTCCGGCATCCGCGATTCGACGTTCGCGTACGTGCCTGGCCGCGCGCAGCACTCCGTCGAGGAGCACACCCAGATCCTCGAGCTCATCAGGGCGGGTGCCGATCCGCTCGAGATCGAGCTCGCCGCCCGCAACCACCGCCTGCGCACGAGGGATGCCTTCCTCGACGCGCTCCACACCCGCTCTCACCACAACTCAGGAGACGAGTCATGACCGATTCCCGCATCCCCGCAGACCTGCCCGATCACATCCAGCACTACATCGACGGCGCGTTCGTCGACTCGGTCGACGGCGACACGTTCGATGTGCTCGATCCGGTGACGAACAAGACCTACACGACCGCAGCCGCGGGCAAGAAGGCCGACATCGAGCTCGCCGTCGCCGCCGCCAAGCGTGCGTTCGACGAAGGGCCGTGGCCGCGGATGCTCCCTCGCGAGCGCTCACGCGTGCTGCACCGGATCGCCGACCTCGTCGAGTCACGGGATGCCCGCCTCGCCGAGCTCGAGTCGTACGACTCCGGCCTGCCGATCACGCAGGCGCTGGGTCAGGCCCGCCGTGCGGCCGAGAACTTCCGCTTCTTCGCCGACCTGATCGTCGCGCAGTCCGACGACGCCTTCAAGGTGCCGGGCAAGCAGATGAACTACGTCAACCGCAAGCCGATCGGCGTCGCCGGTCTCATCACGCCGTGGAACACGCCGTTCATGCT